>NZ_FUXE01000002.1 GCF_900167105.1 Porphyromonas circumdentaria
TTTTGTACTAATCGCACTATAATAGAATTGAAACGCTATTTAGTACATCAGCCTTTCCTTGAAGTTCCGTACTAATCGCACTATAACAGAATGAAAAATAAGACTTAGATAGAGTCTGATAACGAAGTATTACTACATAAAACTATTTCTACTACACGAGAACAATCTATTTCCTTTAAGAATACCGCTACAATACCTCTCCTCTTCTCTCCAAGAAAAAGATTAGATTATGCAGAAAAATGGTTACTTTTGCCCCTGCGGAATTGTCTGCCTTTCCATTAAGAAAAGAAGAGCATTCTTTTCTAAGAAAGAGTGCTCATAATCAAATAAAAATCAGTTACTGGTATATACTATGCTTAGAGAAATCTTATCTATTTCGGGTCGTCCTGGATTATTCAAACTTCTTTCACATACAAAAGGCTCTATCATTGTAGAGTCTTTGACTGATGGCCGTCGTACACCTGTTTATGCGAGTGATCGTGTAGTCTCTCTTGCCGAAGTAGCCATCTACACTACAGAACAGGAAAAACCCTTAGGAGAAGTTTTAGATCTTATATATAAACATACTGAAGGTAAAGAAGTAGACCTGAAAGCTCTTGGTACTAACAAGGAAAGTCTTTATGCTTTCTTTGAAAAAGTACTTCCCTCGTATGACAAACATCGTGTCTATCCTACTGATGTGAAAAAGGTAGTTACATGGTACAACCTACTCGTGAAGAATGGATTCGACCGTTTTGTGGAAACAAAAGAGGAAAAAGAGTCTACAGGAAACAACGAGCAAGGAACTAACGAGTAAGATTAGAACATAAAAGCATCTATAAATAATTAAATCATAATCAATATGTTTAAAGGCATGAAGAACTTCTTAGGTGAAGAACTTAAGAAGATTAAGGAAGACGGTCTTTACAAGGAAGAACGCATTATCACGACACCACAGCGTGCCGATATAAAAGTAAATGCTGGACAAGAAGTACTCAACTTCTGTGCTAACAACTATTTGGGACTTAGTGACCACCCTCGCCTTATAAAAGCGGCCAAGGATGCAATGGACAGCCACGGATATGGTATGAGTAGCGTTCGTTTCATTTGTGGTACTCAAGACCTACACAAAGAGTTGGAACGTGCTATTGCAGAGTATTTCCACACTGACGATGCAATTCTCTATGCTGCTTGTTTCGATGCTAATGGAGGTCTTTTCGAACCTCTATTCGGGGCAGAAGATGCTATCATTAGCGACGCTCTAAACCATGCTTCGATTATAGACGGAGTACGTCTTTGTAAAGCAAAACGTTATCGCTATGCCAATGGTAACATGGAAGAACTTGAAGCTTGTTTGAAAGAAGCGCAAGAACAACGCCATCGTATCATCGTAACCGATGGTGTATTCTCCATGGATGGTAACGTTGCTCCTATGGATCAAATTTGTGCTCTAGCAGAGAAATATGATGCCCTTGTAATGGTAGATGAGTGTCACTCTGCAGGAGTAGTAGGCAAAACCGGACGTGGTGTAGCAGAACAATATAACTGTTGGGATCGTATTGACATCCACACAGGTACATTGGGTAAAGCTTTTGGTGGAGCTGTAGGAGGTTTTACGGCAGGTCCTCAAGAAGTAATCGATATGCTTCGTCAACGCTCTCGTCCATATTTGTTCAGTAACTCTATTCCTCCCGCAGTAGTAGGTGCAGGATTGGAAGCCTTCAAGATGTTCAAAGAAAACAACGAATTGCACGACAAATTGATGGAAAACGTTGCTTACTTCCGTGATAAGATGCTCGCTGCTGGATTTGATATCAAACCTACTCAAAGTGCTATCTGCGCCGTAATGCTGTACGATGCAAAGCTATCTCAGGTATATGCAAAACGTATGCTTGAAGAGGGGATTTATGTAACAGGGTTCTACTATCCTGTGGTGCCTAAAGGTGAGGCTCGTATCCGCGTCCAACTTTCAGCAGGACACAGACGCGAGCACTTAGACCGCTGTATCGAAGCTTTTATCAAAGTAGGTAAAGAGTTAGGTGTTATTAAGTAAAATAGCCCCTCTACTCGTTATATCATCAACTATAAAAGAGTTTTCATAATTATATATAGTCCTATCTAAATCGAGACCCCGAAACGACCCCCTATATAGGGCTTCTTTTCGGGGTTTTTATGTGTTCTCTTACGAATTAAGTTTTACCCTTTCTTCTATGTCCCGAAAACTGCACATTACCGAAATGAACCGTCTTGACATAGGTACGTACAAAGAGCGTAAGAAAATCCCTCTTACAATCTTACTCGATAACGTGCGTAGTATGAACAATATTGGCTCTATTTTCAGGACTGCAGATGCCTTTCGTATAGAAAGGATGATTCTTTGTGGTATCACAGCTGTGCCTCCGCACCCTATGATTCATAAGACGGCATTGGGAGCTGAGGAAAGTGTAGAATGGGAGTATAGCCCCTCTATTCTGGATCGCGTTCTCGCTTTAAAAGCAGAGGGCTATGAGATATGGGCACTTGAATTGGCAACTCATAGCCTTCCCCCAGAACAAAGTCTACTACAAAAAAATCAGAAAGTGGCACTGGTTATCGGCAACGAGGTACATGGGGTTAGCGATGAAGTTATCGCACTGGCAGATCGCTGCATAGAAATCCCCCAATATGGCACCAAGCATTCTCTCAACGTGAGTGTCTCTACAGGTATTGCTCTTTATACCCTTGTTTCTCCACTACTATCCTCTCTTGAGGACTAAAGTTCTACCTCGAAACTTTCATTGATTCTCTTATTTAAAGTACTAAACTGAAAACAAAAAACGTTGTAGAAAGATGGGAGTTAAAACAGGTATCTTATCCTATATAACGGGGGTGTTTGTCCTCTTTTTACTAACTCCACAGCTTGCTGGAGCACAGTATGATGCTGTTTTTTCCCAATACTCTCGACTCTCTCCCTACTATAACCCTGCTACTGTTGGTGGCCAGAAAGAATGGCTTACCCTCACAGCCTCCTACCACCAACAATGGATTGGCATGCCAGGAGCTCCTGCAAACTTTATACTTTCTGGCAATACAGCAATAAAATTCTTAGAACGAGATCATGGTGTAGGCATAACTATATCTGGACAGAAAAAAGGGCTTTTTCTCCACACACAACTAAGCGGAGCTTATGCCTTTCTTATGCCTTTATGGAGGGGGACGCTATCAATTGGAGTGCAGGGTTCTTTTATCTCATCCTCTTTTGATGGGGCTGGAGTTTTTATCCCTGACGGAGAGGGGCTCTCTCCTAATGACCCTGCTATCCCTCTAACACGTATCGGGGGAAAAACTCTCGATGCTTCTGTAGGAATTTCCTATCGCAATAAAAACATCTCGGTTGGCATTGCATCGCAACATCTATTACAACCCGAAATACGTCTCAACGAATCTCATTACTTCCGCCTACGAAGAAGTTATATCGTACAAGCAGAATACGCTATACGTCCCCTTGATAGCCAAGTTTCATGGCATCCCTCCCTTTTTGCCATCAGTGATTTAAATTCCTACAGAATAGATGCCAATCTTAACATCGCCTATAACGATAAGTTTTTTGCGGGGGTAATGTACAGAGTACTAAGTGCCGCGGGCTTTAACTTAGGTATGCGATGGAGTAGCTTTTTCGTAGGATATGCATTTGAGATGCCAACCTCTGAACTTGTAAGAGGTAATTGGGGTAGTCACGAACTTTTATTCAGTTACTTAATCCCAATGAATAAGAAAAAAAATAAGTCTGCTCGCTCAAAAAGCGTACGACTTTTATAACCTGGTTATACACTACTCAGATAAGCATAATTATCTTTGTGAGCGAAAAAACGAATATAAGACAAATTTATTCTCCCTATTTTACAATAATAAAAAGAGGGGGTGCGTTAATGACAGAGATATAGTACAGATGTATGATAAAAATAAGTAGTTCGAAACTCTTAGCTCTTACCCTACTATTGGGAACAACCTTTCTGATGTACTCCTGTGCCTCTTCTCGTTCTCGAAGCAGTGTAGGAGGAGAGTTGGTGGGAGCACATTTAACTTCTTGGCAAGAGCCCTCCCCTTTTGGCATGGTATTAATTCCGAGAGGAACAATCATTTTGGGGCATACAGAAGCGGATAGCTTGTGGGGGTTCCCAGCAGAATCCAAAGCGATATCCGTAGATGCCTTTTGGATGGATCGTACGGAGATTACCAATGCCCAATACAGGCAATTCGTCTACTATGTACGAGACTCTATCATAAGGGAACGTTTGGCAGACCCTGCTTTTGGTGGCAATGCCGATTACAAGATTACTACCGATAAGTTTGGAGATCCTGTAACTCCCTATCTCGACTGGTCTCGTCCACTGCCAAATCCGAAAAAAGCCTTTGACGAAGAGCTTGCAGCGATGAATAGTGTTTACTATACCAATCCCGTAACAAAAGAGCGTCGCTTAGATCCCAACCAAATGCTCTATAAATACGAGAGATATGACTATCGTTTAGCTGCCTTGTATAGAGATGAAATTTTACTGCTACAACGCATGACTCCCGAGGAGGTGTTTGCCAACAGCGAACGTCCCATGATAGCGAAAGATACGGCCTATATCGATGACAATAATAAATTGGTACGTACCACAATCAATAGGCCTCTGAGTGGAGAATATGATTTTCTAAACACCTACATCGTGCCCATTTATCCCGATGAATCTTGCTGGGTACGAGATTTTCCCAACTCTACAAATGACGAATATAGCCGTCTATACTTCAACCACCCTGGTTACGACAATTATCCCGTGGTGGGAGTAACATGGGAGCAAGCAAATGCCTTTTGTGCATGGCGTTCTGACTCGTTCCGTAAAGGCATGAATATACCCGAAGGACTTGTTGTGGAAGAGTTCCGTCTTCCGACAGAAGCAGAGTGGGAATATGCTGCTCGCCAGGGCGACTCTAATCGAAGATACCCTTGGAGCAGTGAAGACATCTCCTCTAAAAATGGTTGTTATTTGGGTAACTTCAAACCAGGAGAGGGAAATTATACTGCCGATGGACACTTGATTACCAGTCAAGTCTCCACCTATTCGCCTAATGATTTCGGTCTCTATGATATGGCTGGGAACGTAGCGGAGTGGACTACCTCTGCTTACTCTTCATCGAGCTATAAAGAAGTAGATGATATTAACCCCGAGTTGGACTATAAGGCAGACAGAAAAGACCCCTCACTTCTTCAAAGAAAAGTAGTAAGAGGAGGTTCTTGGAAGGACGTTGCTCGCTTTATACAATCTTCTACTCGCAGTTTTGAACAACAAGACAAACCCCGCTCCTATATTGGATTTCGCTGTGTTCGCAGAGCTATCTCTTTTGAAGCTCCTCGAAAGACAAAAAAACGCAAGTAAAAACAGTTCTTCATTACGATCTATAAGACAATGAAAAAGTCATTTGCAAACAGTAAGATTACACGTTTTCTCGCCACTCCTCGTGGGAAACGAGCTTTAAATATCGCCTATAGCTGGGGTGCCGCAGTGGTTATTCTGGGAGCTCTCTTCAAGCTTTTACACTGGTCTTTTGGCGACGAAATGCTTTTTGTCGGTATGATGACCGAGTTTTTTGTGTTCTTCATCTCTGGATTTGAGAGTACAGAAGAGCCCTACAAATGGGAGAGAGTTTATCCTGAATTGCGTAGAGATGATGAAATGAGTCCCGAAGAACTCGAAGAGCACCGCTCCTACATCTCTGAAAGAGCTGCAGAAGCTCACAAGAGAGTAGAAGGTTGGGAACGATCGCCTATCTATTCCCACCACACTACTTCGGGCAATGTTATTGCAGCAAATACACAAACTCCTCCCCTTGCAGAGGTTCTTTCGGAAGAACAAATCAACGAACTGGCTACGAGCATCGGTCGTCTGGGAAAAGCCGTAGACCAACTATCTCGTTTGGCCACACTCACTACAGACTTAACACACCAGTGGGAAAACCTTCACATAGATAGTAATTCTTTAGAGCAACAAACTAAAGCCTACAAAGAGCAGGTAGAAACGCTCAACAGAAGCCTTGCAGGGCTTAGCAGTGCCTATGAAGCACAGCTGAGAGACGTTACTGGTCAGGTAAATGCTATAGAAAATATCAATCGAGGGCTAGACCGCTTGGGCCAAATGTACGATGGTTGTATCATGGAGGGTAATATATTCCGCAGCGAACACTCACGTATGGCACGCCAACTACAAGATCTCAATGCCGTATATGCACGACTACTGGATGCAATGACAGTTAATATGACTATTTCGCGTCCTTACGATCCTTATACTCCCCAATATGGGACAAGAGATAACTACCCCCCTTCTCGCAGAGAGGCTTACCCTCCACGAGATGAACACTCTACCCCTAATAATCAGCAACATTAATAGCTATGGCTATTTCAGGAGGAAATAAAAATCGTCAAAAGATGATTAGTTTGATGTACCTCGTATTTATTGCGATGGTAGCATTAAACGTATCGTCTGAAGTATTAGATGGATTTGACAAAGTCGAGGAGAGTCTACACTCTATGTTGCAGGGCACGGAAACTCGCAACAAGTATACCGAACAAGCCCTCAACTCTGCCTATGCCGCCAATCCCTCAAAAGCCAAACAGGCATACAATAAAAGCAACGTACTTAAGCGAGAAGCAGACTCTCTCTATAATCTTATAGAAACACTCAAGGTCAAGATTGTAAAAAAGACCGATGGAGCTAAAGGTGATGTGCACAACATCAATCGAAAAGATGATATGAACGCCTCTTCTGAAGTAATGCTTAATACGCTATCTCCTTGGGGAGCTCATCTTCGTAAACGTATTGAACTCTTCTGCCAACTATCCTCATCCTACATTGAAAGCCCCCTCAAACGCCAAACTATTGAGAAGACACTCTCTACCGAGGGAAAGGGTATGAAGTCTTGGGAAGAAAGCCTCTTTGAGGGAATGCCTACCATTGCAGCGGTTACCCTTTTGACCAAACTACAAACGGATGTTCGTAGCGTAGAGGGTGAGGTATTGCAGGAACTTATCCGCAGCATAGATGTATCGGATATCCGTGTAAATAAAGTGGAGGCACAGGTCATCCCCGAGAGTCAAATCGTAATGCGTGGAGGAGCTTATAGAGCACAAATCGTGCTAAGTAGTGTAGACTCTACAGCACAACCCAAAGTAGTGGTAAACGGTAAAGAATTATCTGCTGAGAGCAGGGGGATTTTCACAGCATCGGCAAACACTGCAGGCACCTACCCCATCAAGGGATATATCGAGACATTGGGAGGCGATGGCACCGCCATCCGCAGAGAGTTTTCCTCTCAATACGTAGTTACGGAACCAATGGCTTCCATTGCCCCTACCTTGATGAATGTACTTTATGCAGGTATTGACAACCCTATCAACATAGCGGTTCCTGGGATAGCCTCTGAACAAATACAGGCTACTATGAGTAACGGCACCCTCTCTCGCAGAGGGAATCTGTGGGTAGCACGCCCCGAGAAAGTAGGAACCGAAGCGGTTATTACCGTTTCTGCCAAAGGCAACAATGGGGTTGTATCTCGCATCACAGAACAGAAATTGCGTGTACGTGCCCTACCCGATCCTCTTCCTTTCATAGAGTATCAAGATGCCAATGGAGCTATGAAGCGTTTCAAAGGGGGGTCTCTCTCGAAAAGAGATCTTCTCTCTGCCAAGGGTATCCAGGCTGCAATTGATGATGATATCTTAGAGGTATCCTACTCTGTAGTACGCTTTCAGCTCACCTTTTTCGACCAGATGGGTAATGCCATGCCCGAGATTTCAAATGGAGACCGTTTTTCAGAAAGACAAATCAACAGTATGCGTGCCCTATCAAGAGGCAAACGCTTCTACATAAGTGAAGTTATAGCTCGTGGTCCTGACGGTGTAGAGCGCAAAATTCCACCCATCGAAGTAATTGTAAAATAGACATTCTCACACACAGATGAAGAATCTTAGCATAAAAATATTGGCTTCATTACTGGCCTTTCTTCCTCTCTCCTCTCTTTTTGCTCAAACAGACACTTTAGCCACGGAGAATAGTGGCAGTAAGGTCTCGGCAGTGCGTAGAGTAACCTCCGCCCGTAGAGATCTGAAAAAAGAGCAACCAAAGGAGGAAGGGCTTTCGGTAAGAGCACAAGAATTCAACAAACGTTTGCGTAACGACAGTGGTAATACCCCGTGGAAACGCATCATCTATCGAGAACTCAGCCTCGACAGTGCAGCCAATACGGCTCTTTACTATCCTCCTCGCCCCACTCAAGAGGAACAAAATTTATTCTCTACGATATTTAAGTTGCTCGCCAAGGGAGCGATAAAAGCCTACGATTATGTAGATGGTTATGAAATTTTCGACGCACAACATGAGCTAAAGCTTGGCGACTTTTTAGATCGTTTCGGCATCCTTTACACAGAGAACAGCAATGCACAGGAGGCGGAACGCTACACGATAGCTCCCGCCGATATTCCTTCGGATTTGGTTAAGTCCTACTTCATAAAAGAGGAATACTACTTTGATCCTATCCGAGGTATTATAGATACACGTGTATTGGCACTCTGCCCTATTCTTTTTGAGACGGGAGATTTGGAAGAGACCTTGCGCTTGCCCCTCTTCTGGGTTACTTACGAAAGTATCCGCCCCTACCTCTCTACCCTCCCTGTCATGCTCAGCGATGTAAACAACGCCATGCAGTCTACGATGGACAACTACTTTCGCATGCGCCTCTACAAGGGCGAGATCTACAAAACACGTAACCGACTGGGTAGAGCTTTGGTACAGTATTGCCCCACGCCCGACTCTTTGCAGAAAGAGCGCATGAGAATAGAGCAAGAACTCGCCTCTTTTGAGAAAGCCCTATGGCAACAAAAAGAAAGTGTGACAGAGGAGACCTCTTCGGAGACCACTGACACTACCGAAGGGAAAAAGGAGAGCAAAGAGGGAGAGACAGCGCGTGCTCGTCGTCAACAACAAAAAGAGGGCAAAGTCTCTAAGAAAAAGACGAAAGCACCCAAGCAACCCAAAACGAAGAAAAGTACCTCGTCGAGCACCAAGCGTTCGGCACGTAATCGCTTCTGAAAAAGATTGTTTTTTTCTGTACAATGTTTCATTAAAATGTAGAGTTGTTTCTGAAGGGGGGCTTCGGGAACAACTCTTTTTTGTAGCGTCTGTTTCCATTTACCCTCTATACCCCTTCCACGAGCTATGCTATTCCGTCTATTCTATACTTTCTTCCGGATAGGTCTCTTCACCTTTGGAGGGGGCTATGCCATGCTCCCTTTCATAGAGTACGAAGTGGTAGAGCGTTATAAGTGGATATCTCAAAAAGAGTTTCTAAATCTCTTTGCCATGGCACAGTCCCTGCCAGGGGTTTTTGCCGTAAATATGTCGATATTCATCGGCTACCGTTTAGGAAAGTTTCGTGGTGGTTTCGTGGCAGCAATAGCAACTATACTCCCCTCTTTTATAGTGCTTTTGAGCATTACCCTCTTCTTTGAAAATATTCAAGACAATAGATACATAATGGCCATAATGCAGGGTTTGCGCCCAGCAGTAGTAGCCTTAATAGCCCTCCCTGTCTACTCTACTTGGCGCAAGATGGCACTTCCCCGTGGCATGCTCATAATCCCGATCGCAGTAGCACTCTTAGTCTGGTTCTTTGGGGTATCTCCCATTGTTATTATCGTCACGTCGGCATTAGGAGGGATTCTATACGGTATGGGCATTCGTCCTGCATTGAACAAGGAGGGTAAATTATGATTTACTGGCGACTTTTCTGGGTATTCTTTGAGATTGGGCTCTTCGGATTTGGAGGCGGATATGCCATGCTCTCACTCATTCAAGAGGAAGTAGTTACCCAAAACCATTGGCTTACCATGGGAGAATTCACCGATATTGTCGCCATTAGCCAAATAACCCCCGGTCCGATAGGTATCAACAGTGCTACCTACGTGGGATATAAGGTCACGCACTCCGTATGGGGCTCCATCGTTGCTACTGCGGCAGTCTCCCTGCCCTCTTTTATACTGGTTTTTATCCTCTCTATCCTCTTTTCTAAGGCCCAAGAAAACCGTTGGATAAAAGCTGCCTTTAGTGGATTGCGACCTGCTACGGTGGGTTTGATCGCTTCGGCAGCCCTTTTCCTTCTTTTTCATCCCAATGCTCTACGCGCCCTAAAATTCGGAGAGGTTATAGTCCAAGAAAACTTCATTGACTGGAGGAGTTTTCTGATCTTCTTCGGAGTGTTATTCATCGGCATCAAACGATGGATACACCCTATACTCCTGTTGTTATTAGCTGGAGTTGTAGGACTTTTTCTTTACTCCTAAGGGTAATTCTTTTTCCCTTCTTCTCCGACATTTTCATTCGCCAAAGGTGTTTCCTTGTATAAACTACACAAGGTATGTTTTTGCCCAACTTTCCAAAATATTGTACTCCAAAGATTTACATAAGGAGAAAAACGAGACAATTTATTCTTTCGAACCCATTTACTCCGTCCTATGCAAAGGTAAATCTTCAGAGGAGTATAGAAAAAACTTGAAACGTATAGGGTAAAAGTTCAAAAACGTATCAGCATTTCTTTATATGCAATTTGAATATATATATTCTCAATCTACACATATGTATATTCAACCTCAATATATGTATATTTAGATTGCATATAAAGAAAAGGATATACATTTTGCATTTTATACCTATAAATAAACTACTTTTGTGCTTGTAGTAAACGATTTTCTGATACGAGATCATCGTCCTATCCGAACATTATTCTAAGTATTACTAAACACAACATTATGGCAAAGTACATTATGCAAGAGATGCCCGATATGCAGGGCAAAGGGGAACGAATTAAATACCCTCGTATGCTGATTGAAAGAACCGTCAATTTAAGCTCCATAGCCGACAAAATAGCTGAGAATACAACTTTTGCAGCTGGCGAAGTCGAGGCGATCGTAGGTATGGTTGCCGAAGAAATCGGACGAGCTATTGCTGATGGAAATTGTCTGAAAATAGAGGGAATAGGTGCTTTCTCGGCAAAACTTGGGCTCAAACAAGACGTAAAAAGAGAGGAAAAGGGAGCAGGCAAGCGCAATGCTCAAAGCATCGAAATCTGCAATGTGCACTTCCGACCCGATAAACGCCTACTCAATACAGCCAATCGTTACTGCGATTTGCAGCGTGCGAACAGCAATACGTACAGCAAACCGAATGTCGATTTGGAAAGAAGACTTACCCTCGTACAGAACTTCCTAAAAAACAACCCTTTTTTAACCCTAAAAGATTATGTGTCACTAACTGGGGTTAGCTTAACTACAGCTTCTGTCGAGCTACGCAAGTTTGCATCTCAAGGCCTGCTTGCTGTCGAGGGGCAAGGCACCCATCGTATCTATATACTGCCTTAAAAAAGTAATGATGCTCTATCTTTCTTTTGCTCCTCTCTTTTTAAATGAGTCTTTTCATCCACTCCTTCTTTCTAACTCTAACAATTTTTCCATAGAAGAAATATTCAACTTTATCTTCAGTGCTATGAAGATAAGACCACTCTAAGAAATGACAATCTCGGACTTGTTTCAAAATTTACTCACAACAAAAGCACACTAAACACAATAATATTATTATATCCACAACAATACACAACACTTTAATTTGTATAACACAAGAAAAATATTATTTTTGTGGTAAGCCTTATGTGAGAGGGTGGTTTTATTCCCCTTGGTAGAATTAGGCTGATAATTGAAAAAAATGAATAGTAAAAGTAAAATCAAAATGAAAACAAAAGAGTTTTTAAAACCATTGCCGTTACATTGATATTATTCATCAGTGGTAGTATGGCAAATGCTCAAGAAAGCACAGGAAAAAAGTACGTCCTCAAAAGCGTACAGCAGATTTACGAGGGAGTTCCATCTGGGGAAGCGGTATTTTTTGAGTATAACGACAAGCTCCATCTCACAGAAATGACTTCCAGAAGGCCAATTGGGGGGATTTATCAAATCCTAAATTAGTAGCAAGAAATAAAATTAAGACTGATAACCAAGGACGAATCATACAAATTGATTTGTACGAGGTTCCTGATGCGGTATCGGAACCTATTGAACCATACCCACACATAGGTCGGATTGTGTACGAGTATGACAACGGAGGGAAACCAGCTAAGAGAAGTGTCTATGATGCTTCGGCATCTCTCGAGGAGCCAGAAGTTACGGGAATTTTTGAATACGATACTGAGGGAAGACTTATCAAAATCCAGAGTTCTTCGGGAGCCTATAGGAGTTGGGAATACAATGAGAAAGGACAACTTGTAAGGACGCAATTTTGGGCCCCTGAGCCTAGCATTGCAGAAAAAGAAAGCTACGAAACTTATGAATATGATGATACAGGATTACTTAGAAGAAAAAATTACCACAGTAAAACATATCCCGAGCAATCTATCAATCGCTATTTGGATCATGAATATGAGAATGGGGTCTTAAAATCGTATGAATTATTTCTCTGGTATTCTTCTAAAAAAAAGTATGATAGTCGAGGTAAAGTTTTCTTCTCTTTCGACTTAAATGAAAAAAGAGAGGAGACTTATATCCCAATCTTCTATCATGAAAGGGAAAACCCGATTGAAGGTTTTATGCAAATGCTTAAATATTATCTCCAACCTGGACCTCGGCTCTCTTCAATAGACTATGGAGATGGCTTACTAATTGTTTTCAACTACCAATTGAGCTCTGAAATACTTCCAACTGAGAGAATAGCTCTCAAAACTGAAGGTATAAAGGCTTATAAAAACGGCAACCTCCTCTCCATAGAAGGAGTAGGTATAAGAGATGTAGAAATTTATAACATGAATGGAAAACGAATTTTCAAGCTAACTCAAGAGACAGATAAACTCGACCTTCCAGTTTCTGCGTTTACAGATAAATTCTACTTGGTAAAAACTACAACCCAATCAGGCAAGAAGCAGTCTATCAAGGTAAATCTCTAAATAGAGGAGAGTTATCATATTATTTAAATAGCCTATTAAATACAGACAAAAAAGAGAGGCAACAGCCTTGCTGGGGAGTAATCCTCTCTTTTTTCTTGAGTTTTTATCGCCAAGAGAAAAATTCTCTTTAATGAAACCACAAGACCATTTTATCAAATTCAAACAACAAACAAAATGAAGCTGAAAACATTTGCCCTACTACTTACGGGCCTACTTTTAGGGACAGTTATTTTACCTGCCTGTAAAAAAACAAAAGAAGAACCCAAAATAGTAACGCCAACTCCAGAGCCAGAACCAGAACCAGAACCAGAACCAGAACCAGAGCCAGAAGGTCCCATGCTCAAATTAGAAGGGAAAGTAGCACACTTCTCTTCAAAAGATATAATAAAATATATCTGGGATTATAAGACCCATCCTAAAGAACTCGTTTACAAAGGAGATCGATTGGCTGTAATAGATTTTAATGCAACTTGGTGCGGTCCCTGCAAAGCTCTTTATCCACATTTAGAGCTCAGAGCCAAAGAACTCAAAGATGAAGTCTATTTTATAGGAGTAGACATTGATACGGATAGAGAAGTTTGGGTGGCGGCATCTAATCTTCTAAACCCCATAAACAAATATTTTGGCTCAGGTATTCCAGCCATGGTTCTCATCTCAAGAGACGGAAAAACGATTAAAACATTAGTCGGGTTCACTCGTAAAGTGCTTGACCAGTTGGATAGTTTTATCCAAGAACATAAGTAACTTCTGTCACAGAATTTACACAAGAAAATAAGGAGTATACCCTGAACATTTGAGTTGTCTATCGTAATGGCAATTTAAAAGTTCAGGGTTACGTGGCTTTTATATTACAATAGATTGAGAGGAAAAGAAATTGAAAGGAAAAAGCACTATCCTGGAGTATCCCATTATAGCGGTCTAAAGGGATGAGATCAAGAGCATAATCAGACAGAAACCCTGTTGTAACTTCTCTCTTATCTAAATCTTCAAAAATAGCTTTTCGCTGTTGTAAGAAATCGGTTGCTCCGTTTTGTCCTTCTCCTGTATAGGGGGAGCAGAGTAAAAATAGGCAACCTACAATGAACGATATAAAAGTTTTCTGTTTCATGCTATTTTATTTATAATTTGGAATATAATAAGTCAAAAAAACCGTTCTCAATCTTCAGCGTTTTCGTCCTATCACGGATGGAAGTTACCTCTCCCGAAAATGTTCCTGCTACTTGTCGCTTTACACTATCAATATGATCTATTGTCCAAGAGAATTGCCCTTCTTCTGACTCATAACTACCAAATGTAGCTCCTCCCTGAATAATAGAAATAACTTCATCGCCCCATTTGAAAGAACCTCCAAAAACAAATATTGTAGGGTTAAATCGCTTCCGTCTTCTATCTGCCGTAAAATATAAGTAGTATTGGTCTCCTTTTTCTAGATAAATAGAGACAACCCAAGTGGGGGGGGCAAAGAAATGACTCTTATTGGAACCTTTGGCTGGAAAAACGTAAGGCTTTCCATCAATCTCAAAAGCAATAATATCTGCTCCAGACTGTGTACGAGGAGGCATCTTAGTAAAGAATAACGAATCATCATTGATCCGATAGGTGCGTTTAGGACCTTTAATCCACCAACAAGAACTTAATGTAAATAGGATAACTAAAAAGCCCCCTATTAGCTTAATTGATTTTTTTGTGTTCATAATGTTGTTTTGATAAGTGTTTGTTGTGCGAATATATAAAAAAAAGAATCAAAGCAAGTATCTTTTTTTGTCACTCCTTAAACTTAGATATAAAAAGAAGAGCCAACAGTTGTGAATTTGTCGACTCCTCTCTCTTTATTAAATGCTTTCGAACTGTTGAAGGCTTCTTATTGCGACCAAACGTTCTTGAAGTATTTCGATAGAATAGCTTTGGCAGCTTCTACCTCTTCGTGCGAAGGCTCCCTCACTGCCTCCAATTGGTAGGTAGCCCCCATGGATTCATACTTATGTTTGCCATACGTGTGGTAGGGTAACACCTCTACTCGGTCTATGTTTTCATACTGAGAGAAGTGTACGCCCAAAGCCTCCAAGTCTTCGGAAAAGTCTGTATAGCCTGGTACCAATACATATCTCAAGCGAACGGGCTTGTGGATAGAGGCGAGGTACTCGGCGGTCTTCAGGACTTGCGCATTGTCTCTCTGTGTGATGGCCTTGTGACGGGTAGGATTAAATTCCTTACAGTCCAATAGTACCATATCGACAAGCGAAAAGAGCTCTCGGACGTGGTCATTGGCGATGCTCCCGTTCGTGTCGATGCAGATGTGGATGCCATTCTCCCTGAGCATACGGCACAGAGGGATAAGCTCCTTGGCTTGTACCGTGGGTTCGCCTCCGCTGAAAGTAATACCACCACGTTTGCCGAAGAAGGGCTTTTCGCTAACGGCTCGGCGTAGTATCTCTTCAGAAGGTACCATCTTCCCTCCCGAACCAATGGGAATCGTGTCGGGGTTGGCACAGTAAAGGCACTCGAAGTTACACCCCTGCAAGAAGACGACGAGCCGGAGACCCGGCCCGTCGAATGTACCCATAGATTCAAAAGAATGTACCCTAATGGGAAACGTTTCTTCCATGCTTAGCGCAAACGTTGGTGGAACGAACGGGAGATAACCTCCAACTGGTGCTCACGGCTTAGCTTGATGAAGTTCACGGCATAGCCCGATACACGGATAGTAAGCTGTGGATAGTTCTCTGGGTGCTCCATAGCATCTTCGAGCATCTCTCTGTTCAACACGTTGACATTGAGGTGGTGTGCTCCCTTACTGAAGTAACCATCCATCATGCTGGTCAAGTTCTCGATTTGTTCCTCTCTATTAGAACCTAAAGAGTGAGGTATAATGGAGAAAGTGTTACTAATACCATCTTCTGCATCGGCATAGTTCAACTTCGCTACAGATGTAAGAGAAGCAATCGCTCCGTGGTTATCACGTCCGTGCATGGGGTTAGCACCGGGTGCAAAAGCAACTCCCTTTTCACGACCGTCAGGTGTAGCTCCCGTCTTCTTACCATACATCACGTTACTTGTGATAGTAAGAACAGAGAGAGTAGGTTGTGCATTTTTATAGATCGGCAATGCCTTGAGCATCTGGCTGAAAGTATGAGTTACCTCCTTAGCAATGGTATCTACACGGTCATCGTCGTTACCGTAACATGGATATTCGCCCACTGTGTCAAAGCCCTCTGTAAGCCCTTGTTCGTTACGCTTAGCTGTAACCTTTGCATACTTAATAGCAGAGAGTGAGTCTGCCACGATAGAAAGACCAGCTACTCCATAAGCCAAGTTGATAGCAGGGTCTGTATCGATGAATGCCATCTGAGCACGTTCGTAATAGTACTTGTCGTGCATATAGTGGATAATATTCATAGACTCATTGTACACGCGAGCTACTTGCTTGAGTACGAGGAGGTAGTTAGCCCACACTTCGTCGAAGTTTAATACATCGCTCTTAAGTTCAGGGATACCTTCGATGAGTTTAGTGCCTGTAAATTCGCAACGTCCTCCATTGATAGCCAAAAGTAAGGCTTTTGCCAAGTTGGTACGCGCACCGAAGAACTGGATTTGCTTACCAATCTCTTGGAAAGATACACAGCAAGCGATCCCGTAGTCGTCGCTACAACGAGTAGCACGCATAAGGTCGTCGTTTTCGTACTGTATAGAAGAGGTTTCGATAGATACTTGCGCACAGAAATCCTTGAATCCTTGTGGCAAGTCTTGGCTCCAAAGGATGGTGAGGTTAGGCTCTGGGCTAGGGCCAAGGTTATATAGAGTTTGCAAGAAACGGAAAGAAGTCTTGGTAACTTTGTGGCGACCATCTACGAGGCATCCCCCAACAGACTCAGTTACCCAGGTTGGGTCTCCTGCAAAGATTTCGTTGTAAGAGTTCATACGCAAGTGACGTACCATACGCAACTTGATAACAAATTGGTCAATAAGTTCCTGAGCCAGTACTTCTGTTAAACCTCTGTGATCCATATCGTATTGAATATAGATGTCGAGGAAAGAAGATACATTACCCAAAGACATAGCCGCCCCGTCTTGATCTTTGATAGCAGCGAGATAAGCAAAGTACACCCACTGAACAGCTTCTGTAGCGTTGAGAGCAGGACGACTTACATCAAAACCATACATAGCCGCCATCTGTGTGATCTCCTTAAGAGCCTTGATTTGCTCGCTAACTTCTTCACGCAAACGGATAACGTGCTCAGTCATAGGACCTACTAACTTATGCAGGTCTTCTTCTTTAGCTTCGATCAAACGAGCACTTCCGTAAAGGGCCAAACGACGGTAGTCTCCAATCACACGACCACGAGCATAGTTATCGGGAAGCCCTGTCAAGAAGCCTAAGGAACGGAATTGACGTATCTCTTCGGTATAAGCATCAAACACGCCATCATTGTGCGTCTTACGATAGTGCGTAAAAATATCTTTTACACGCTCATCTACCTCGAGACCATTTTCTTGAACTGCCTTTTCTACTACTTTGTACCCTCCGAAAGGCTTCATTCCACGGCGGAGTACTTCGTCGGTTTGTAGTCCGAAAACAACCTCGTTGTCTTTGTCGATATATCCAGGAGCAAAAGAGGTTATAGTTGAAACCGTCTTGGTGTCTATGGAGCGTACTCCATTGTTTTCGCGCTCTTCCTTAAGAGCTGTAAGACACTTCTGCCATACCGCTTTTGTCTTCTCTGTAGCGGGTGCAAGGAAAGAGGCATCTCCATCATAGGGAGACACATTCTTAGAAACAAAATCACGGACATTTATTTCTTTTTGCCAAAGTCCGCCAACAAAATCCATTACATCCATAAAATCAATCAGTATATAATTGTAAAAAACATCTCAGTTGCTGAATTTGCAAAACACGCCTTGCAAATTCCGACACAAAGAAAACACTTTATTACTAAATAACAACTATGTTTTTTCTTTTTTCCTCCCAAAAAAGAAGAATTCATAGATATATCTTCACAACTGATGTGCTACACCGCCACACAGGTTACGACAAAGGGGATTAAAAGAGCTATCCTCCCACTTAATAGAAAGCATTTTCCACTGAAGAGATTCTTGGCATTGCAATGATTATTTCAAATGAGGAGTAATCCGATTTAAGAAACTTATCCTCTTCTGTAGAATTTATCTAACTAAAACTACCCTCCTTATCGGCCTTATTTCCTTTATAAATACTTACCTTCGTGGAAGTCTTAATCAGAAGGAATCTCTATTCTCTGAAATAGGATCTTCGTGTTTTATCAAAAACGACAGAAGGGCGTGCAAAAAATACTTATTACGGGGGGAGCTGGTTTTATAGGTTCCAATTTGTGTGAGTTCTTCTTGCAAGAGGGTAACACAATAGTTTGTTTGGACAATTTCTCCACTGGAAAAAGAGAAAATATCGAAGCTTTTATGGGAAATCCCTCTTTCGTTCTTATTGAAGGAGATATTCGAAATCTTGAAGATTGTAAAAAAGCCTGTACTGAGGTAGATTACGTTTTACACGAAGCAGCCTTGGGTTCTGTACCTCGCTCCATAAAAGATCCTATAACCACCAATGAAGTGAATGTTGGGGGCTTCCTAAATATGTTAGTTGCAGCTCGAGATGCAGGAGTGAAGCGGTTTGTATTTGCTGCCAGCTCCTCCACTTATGGCGATAGCATCACTCTCCCCAAGGTAGAGGAAGTTATAGGAAAACCTCTTAGCCCTTATGCTATCACAAAATATGTCAATGAGTTGTATGCCGATGTATTTGCCCGTACATACGGTATAGAATATATCGGCCTGCGTTACTTCAATGTTTTTGGTCGTCGTCAAGACCCACATGGAGCTTATGCCGCAGTAATACCCCTGTTTGTCAAAATGCTTATGAACCATCAATCTCCTATAATTAATGGTGATGGAGAGTATAGTAGAGATTTTACCTATATAGACAACGTGATACTCATGAACAAACTTGCGATAGCAACTTCTAATCCCAACGCTGTGAATCAGGTCTACAATACGGCATTTGGAGAGCAGACGACACTAAATCAGCTTTTAGTTCTTCTCAAAAAGAATTTAGGGAGATTCGATACCTCTATAAAGAGCATAGAGGCTATCCATGGTCCCAATAGAACTGGGGATATCCCCCACTCTTTGGCCTCTATAGAGAAAGCACGCACTCTTTTGGGGTATACCCCAGAGTTTTCCATGGCTAAGGGATTAGAGGCTTGCTGTGAGTGGTACTGGGAAAACTTAAAGAGTTTATAGTTTAAGGTTTTCGATTTGATTACGCCATAGTTTGTAGTTGTACTGAAGTATTTTCGAAGTAAATAGTTTTAGATATATGAACGAGACAAAGATTGCTGTTATAGGTCTTGGCTATGTAGGATTACCTTTAGCTCGTCTTTTTTCCACAAAATACCCTACCATTGGCTTTGATTTAAATGAGGCTCGTTGTAAAGAAATAATGCAGGGACATGATGCAACTCTGGAAGTTGCAGATGAACTTTTGCAAGAAGCGATAGATAAACATGGCTTTAGATGTACCTCAGATATCGAACAACTGCGCTCCTGCAATTTTTATGTCGTAGCTGTACCTACCCCCGTAGATAGAGACAATCGTCCAGACCTCTCTCCTCTCATTGGAGCGAGCAATACTGTAGGAAAGGTTATTTCTAAGGGAGATATTGTGGTCTATGAATCTACCGTTTACCCTGGAGTTACAGAAGATGAATGCATTCCCGTTGTGGAGAAAGTTTCGGGTCTCGTTTTCAACCGAGATTTCTTTGCAGGCTACTCTCCCGAGCGTATCAACCCAGGCGATAAAGAGCATACCGTAGAAAAGATAAAGAAAGTAACTTCTGGCTCAACCCTCGAAGTTGGGAAAATAATCGATGCCATCTATGCTTCTGTTATAGAAGCGGGAACGCATCTTGCCCCGAGTATTAAGGTGGCAGAAGCAGCCAAAGTAATTGAAAACTCACAACGAGACATAAACATAGCCTTTGTAAACGAGTTGTCAAAGATATTTACTCGCATGGGAATAGACACCCAAGATGTTTTAGAGGCTGCTGGTACGAAATGGAATTTTTTACCCTTTAAGCCAGGACTTGTTGGGGGGCACTGCATAGGGGTAGACCCCTACTACTTAGCTCAATGTGCACAACGCTACGGATATAATCCAGAGATCATACTGGCAGGCCGTCGTTTGAATGATAGCATGGGGGAATATGTAGCAGAACAAGTGGTTAAGTTAATGCTCAAAAAAGGGATACAAGTCTTTAATTCTCACATCCTTATTATGGGCTTTACTTTCAAAGAAAATTGTCCCGATGTACGCAATACAAAAGTTATAGATATCGTAAGAACACTCAGCGAATACAGTGTTAATGTTTCGATATACGATCCCTGTGCAGATGCACCAATGGCCCAGCAAGAATATAATGTGGACATAATGAACCAACTACCTCATCGGCAGAAATATGATGCCATTATAATTGCCGTAGCTCATAAAGAGTTTTCAGAAATCGACATCGAACTCTTTAGATGTGCCAACTCTATCGTGTTTGACGTGAAGTCTTTCTTCGGAACAAAAAAATACGATGGGAGACTATAAGGATACCCTCCTCTTCTTACACCTTATTTGAGCGGTGCCTTATATCTAAAGACATCCTACAAAGTCCCCTCTTGAAAAGAAGAGCCTTTTCCCCAAAGAGGCTTTCCCAAAGATCTCCATTATATCCAGATAAGAGATACAAGAAAAGGGTATTGCCGTTAAGCAACACCCTTTTACTATACCAACGGGAATCGTATACAAATTCCCTACAAAGGGAGCAATAGCCCCTCTTTTAGCGTTTTACAGATACTCGTAAAGCTTTTCCCCCTACCGTAACTACGTAAAGTCCAGAGTTAAACGCACGTGTATCCAGAGTAAGCGTACCTTCTGCACCAACAACTCCTCTGTGTAGCAGCAATCCTTCCATCGAATAAACCAAAACTTCTGCATAGGGAGTTGCGTTTATTTCGATGTAATCGGTTGCTGGATTGGGATACAAGATTACAGCTCCTGCCTCTGCGACCTCTTCTACACTTGTTATCTCTCCAAACTTGGCAATAACTTCCGTATTAGCCTCTACTTTGAAAGTCTTAGACTCTGTTATATCTACGCCTCCTGCTAAAAGCTGCTTTAGCTCGTGTTTATCATCCTTAGGAGTAGCCACTATTGAGAGGATGCTCCCCTTCTCTACTGCTGTAAGGTCTACAAACTCGTCTTCTAAGGCAATCGTTCCCCAATCATCTCCTTTCAAAGTAACAGTATAGGTGGGCAACAAATCTACCCCAGCATATTCGATAGCCTCATCTTTTACTTCAGTTTGACTATTCCAATCGAAAACAATCCAGTTTTTACCCGTAAAGAGCTGTACATGGTCTTTTAAGCAACGATTGGTCTCTTCAGCATCTTTCCCGTTAACGATATAGAGCATTCCCTTCATACCAAAATGACTCGGGTGATTGCGAATAACCTCTGCCATCTTAGCCATAGCACCATACTTTATTCTATTAGAGTAACAAATCAACTCTGACAAAGCTTGCTGTGCTGTTAAGTCAATATATGATAGAAGATTGCGACTACAATTTAGAGAAGTAAGAGCCTTGTTTTGAGAGAGGTCTAAACGTTTAATCCTATTTCCCGCACAAGAGAGCGTACCTAAAGTCTTGTTACTACTCAAATCCAATGAAACAATCTCATTGTTGGCACAAGAGAGGTCGGTCAATTTTTTATTAGAGGAGAGATTTATGGTCTTTAGTTTGTTGTTAGAGCAAGATAAAGTTTGAAGCTCTATGATAGAAGAAACATCTAAATCTTCCAAAAGATTCTCATTACACTCGAGAAGAACTGCTCCTGTTATGTTCTTTAAATCCAATGCTTTAATCTTGTTATCACTACAGTAAATCTGATTTATCGCCGTTACATTTTTCAAGATTAACTCTTCGATCTGATTGTTGGAGCAATTCAAAGAAGAGAGAACAGCATTGTTTGACAAGTCTAACTTCTTAAGCTTATTATTGTAGCAACTAAAAGAGGAAAGTGCTTTATTTTCACTCAGATCTATCGCTTCTAATTGGTTGTCTGAGCAGCTAACATCTTTAAGCGAGGGACAAGACTTCAAAGAAAGCTCCGTAAGGCGATTGTTGGAGCAGCGGAGTTCTTTCAAGGCCTTATTGTTTGTCAAATCTAAACTCGAGAGACGGTTATTTATACAGATTAAACTTTGTAGCCCCGTCGCTTGAGACAAATCTAAACTCTCCAGTTTATTGTCGGAACAAGTCAATACTTCAAGACTTGTGCACCCTGTCAAATTGATTTTCTTGAGCGCATTCTTGGGAGCGTAAAGACGAGAAAGTTCTGAACAACCAGAGACATTTATTTCTTCCAAATTGTTCGCTTTGTCGCTTCCGCCACAGTACAACTCTTGCAAACTGGGACAAGAGCTAAAGTCGAGTACCTTGAAAAAGTTCTCGCCAGCATCGAACTCTTGTAGATTGGCACAATTTTCAAACGTTGCCTCAGAAAAAGAGAGTGTAGAGGTCTTTATCTTTTTGATACTTCCCCTAATTACAATGGTTTCATCCGCTACCTTGTACCATATATAACGTGAGTTCTCCCATTGGACATCGTCCTGAACTCCCGTAATAGTAACATCATCTTCAAGAGCTGTTATTTGTAGCATTATCTTTTCCCCCAAAGCCTTAGTTGTTTTTAGCGTAACAACGGCTGGTTGGTTCTCTGCATGAGCGGTAAAAGCAGAGAGTCCGAACAAGACAACTGCACTCATAAGCAAAGTAGTGCACACTCTTTTAAGTAATTCTTTGTTCATAGTATTTCAACGATTAATTAATACCTAAATCCCTAAACATATTCCTAATAAAAATATAGAACATTATTGTACGAACAGAAAAGTATCAAAACGATTCTACTTCCCCACCTAATAAATGCCCTACTCTAAAGCAAAGATATAAACTAATATTATAGAGAACAAGCTAATTGTCTTAAAAAGAGAAGATATACCTAAGAATAATGAATCTTCCCAGATTAGATAGTTCCAAATAAAAGGAGACTCTTCCCATTCCTAAAATATAGTACAAAAAAGCTCTAATCTCCATAAAGAGAACTTTGGGTATCACTCCACTGCATGCTACCATCGTAATAGTTGCATCAAAGGAGTACCTAATGGGTCAGATAATATAGAGGCTAACAAACTGGAAAAACAAAAATGGCACAACAGACAATCCATTATGCACTTCTCCTCAACAGCTAAGCCACTAAATGCGGTATCGCCTCACAAGAAAAATCTCTTTTCAGTACTAAAAAGCGAAAAAGGCACGTGCTAAAACAGTTTTAGACATATGTATTTCTTTATACGCAATCTGCGTATATATATTTACAGATTGCATATACATATATTTAACTTGAATATATGTATATTCAGATTACGTATAGAAAAATAGATGTAAGTAAATGACTTTTAGGCTATGTATAAAGTATTTTTTCTATCCGTTCGATACAGTTTTGAAACAAGCATGTAGCATAGCATTAGCAGTGTTACATCTCTGGAGAATATAAGATACACAGCTATCCAGCAGTACTCCCTTCACTTAGATTACCCTCAACCTACGAGTTCGCTTATGTTCTCGTTTAGCCTCCATCTATCCAAAGGCATTGTATTACCCTACCCTCTGCAAGGCAACTATTACGATTGCAACATACTGCACAACCCCGCAAAAGCTCTATTTAATGCAACTTTTGAGAGGCTATACCACACTATCATTTTTGCTGAGCCTTAGCAAGAAGAAGAAAAGTAGATTTTTGCTCCTCTCGGGAATACGCTCTACCAATAAATGTACTATCTTTGCCTCGAAACCAAGAGCTCTTTTTACGATGCCCTCACTTTGTTTTGAAGAGCTGCGAACTGTGAGTACGCGAGTTTTTATACAATTCAATAATTAACTATATAAGAATAAAATCATGATCATTGGTGTTCCAAAAGAGATTATGCACGAGGAAGCTCGTGTAGCTGCTAGCCCTGAGGCTGTAGCAAAATATGTTGCAGATGGCTTTACTGTATTGTTTGAAAAAGGAGCTGGAGAAGGTGCTTTCTATCACGATGAAGAGTATGCTAAGGCTGGCGCACAGCTAATCGACGGACCCAAAGAGGTGTACGATCGTAGCGATATTATCATCAAGGTAAAAGAACCTTTGTTCAACGAAAAGCTGAACGTTCACGAAATCGATATGATGCACAAAGGGCAGTATATCATTACGTTTATCCACCCTGCCTCTCCTGTAAACCACGATATGGTACGCAAGATGGCTGCTCAAGGAGTTATCGGTCTCACATTGGATGGTGTACCACGTATTTCACGTGCACAAAACTTAGATGCTCTTACCTCTATGAGTACATGTGCAGGTTATAAGGGCATTTTGATGGCTGCCAACGATGTGGCAAGCTTCTTCCCTCAGATGTTTACAGCGGTAGGTCAGATACAGCCTCTCAAAGTTATGGTTATCGGTGTCGGTGTGGCAGGATTACAAGCTCTGGCTACAGCGAAGCGTTTAGGAGCTATTACCTATGCTGCCGATATTCGCCCCGCTGCGGCAGAACAAGCAACCAGCTTGGGAGCCAAAATCGTAGAGACAGGAGTACCTGCAGACTTGGCTATTGCAGAGGGTGGATACGCTAAACACCTACCCGAAGAATGGTTGGTAAAAGAGAGAGCAGCCTTGAGAGATGCTATTAAGGAAATGGATGTAGTTTTCTGTAGTGCCCTCGTTCCTGGTAAGATTGCTCCTATCATCATCACCGAAGAGATGGTAAAAGAGATGAAACCTGGCTCTGTAATCGTTGATATCTCTATTGACCAAGGTGGTAACTGTGCTATTACGCCTGCTGGTAAGCGTGAGGTAAAACATGGTGTGGTTCTGGAGGGTATCAAAAACATCCCAGGTCTTTTGCCCAAGAGCTCTACATGGATGTTCTCTCAAAACATGTACAACCTTGTTAAATATCTCGTTAAAGACGGTAAGATGCATCTCGATATGGAAGATGAAGTATGCCGTAAGATTTTGGTTACACGCGACGGAAAAGTGGTTCATGAAGGAACACTCGAAGCAATGGGTCAATAACTTTGATCCCTATGCACTATAACTAAAGATCGAATCATCCCCTCCTTTTCTTTAATTATGGGGGATGGTTCGTTCTTTTTATTTTACAGTAAAGGGAAAAATCACTACATAGAAGTAAAGAAATGAGTCCGTTGATATTAATCCTTGTCTTTCTGGTAGCCACTATCGTTGGCTATTTTCTCATAAAAAATGTTCCAAGCCTTCTGCACACCCCTCTTATGTCTGGAATGAATGCACTCTCTGGAGTAACATTGGTGGGGGCTTTGGCAGCAACTGGTCTGGCAGTACTTTTAGACCACTCCGTATGGGGGCAGGTTATAGGAGGCTTAGCCATAATTTTGGCCACCATAAATGTGGTGGGTGGTTTTGGTGTAACGCACCGTATGCTCCGCATGTTCAAACAGAAAAAGAAAACCGATAAGTAAGATTTTTTATGGATACTCTATATATCATTATCTGTGCCGTACTCTCTCTCTTGGTGATGCTCGGCATATCTTTTATGAGCAAGGTACCTCGTGCTTCCTTTGGGAATTTATTGAGTGCTTTTGCCATACTTTTCGGTGTTGTGTTTACTCTTTTAACTACAAAAAACAGTGATGGCACACCCATTATTACAGCGTGGACACTCTACCCCTCTATTATCATAGGAGCTCTCATCGGGGGGCTTTTTGCACAGCGTGTGCGAATGATACAGATGCCTCAATTGGTTGCTTTACTTAACGGATTAGGAGGGGCGGCTTCGGCACTGGTAGGTATCCTCTCAGTAGCAGGTATTGGCAATATATCTTCCGAGCAACAGGGAGCTTTCGAACTCCTAACAGGTTATCTCGCCATCGGTGTGGGTATGATTACCCTCGTGGGCAGCCTTGTTGCAGCGGGGAAATTACACCGTTTACTGTCTCAAAGACCTCAAGTGTGGGCCTATCACTCCATGGTGACCATGCTCTCTTTGGCAGTTTTGGCTATATTCATACTGGTGGGGACTTTCAGTGGAGCAAAAGATACTCCTCTTTTCTGGCTCGTTATAGGTACTACTCTTTTCTCTTCTATCTTCGGGCTCTATTTCTCTGTCCGTGTAGGGGGGGCAGATATGCCTATCACTATATCTTTGCTCAACTCTTTAAGTGGGGTGGCAGGAGCCATAGCAGGTATGGCTATCAACAACGTACTTTTGGTAGCAGTGGGAGGTATTGTTGGAGCATCGGGATTGCTTTTAACGCAAATTATGTGTAGAGCTATGAACCGTAGTCTTCTCTCCATTCTGCTCGGTGGCAAAAGTTCTGCTCCTCTTAAGAAACCTACTTCTGCCCCCAAAACAGGAATTCCATCGACGACAAATACAGTAGCAGAGAAAAAAGAAGTTTCTGCAGGAGCTGTATTGGCACACGCCAAAGAGGTAATCATCGTACCAGGATATGGTATGGCATTGGCACAAGCACAGCACGAAGTAAAGCAGTTGGCAGACAAGTTACGCTCCGAAGGAGCTCGCGTGCGTTTTGCTATCCACCCTGTAGCAGGTCGTATGCCAGGACATATGAATGTACTTTTGGCAGAGGCTAACGTACCCTATGAAGATCTCTACGAAATGGAGGCTATCAATGATGACTTCGCCAAGTGCGATGCTGTCGTAGTTATCGGAGCTAACGACGTATTGAACCCTGCAGCTCGCGATGCCGAGGGAACTCCTATTTACGAAATGCCTGTACTCAATGTAGATAAAGCTCCTTTTGTTGTAATCTGCAACTATGACCTCAAACCAGGTTATGCAGGAGTTGATAACCCATTATACTTCAGAAAAGAGGGCGTTGCTCTTATGACAGGCGATGCCAAGGAATCTCTTGCTCAACTCACTACTCTGTTACAACAAGCTAAACGAAAAGAAGCTCCCAAGACAAAACAAGAAACGGGCGTAAGTGATGCCAATCGTTTGGCAAATGCTAAGAGGGTTATTATCGTTCCTGGCTACGGTATGGCATTGGCACAAGCACAGCATGAGGTGAAACAGCTGGCAGACAAGCTCCGCTCCAATGGTGCAGAAGTGCGTTTTGCTATCCACCCTGTAGCAGGTCGTATGCCAGGACACATGAATGTGCTTTTGGCAGAGGCTAACGTGCCCTATGAAGATCTCTACGAAATGGAGGCTATCAACGATGACTTCGCCAAGTGCGATGCTGTTGTAGTTATCGGAGCTAACGACGTTTTAAACCCTGCTGCACGAGAGGCAGAAGGTACTCCTATCTATGGTATGCCCGTACTGAACGTAGACAAAGCTCCCTTTGTGGTTATTTGTAACTACGACTTAAAACCAGGATATGCAGGAGTTGATAACTCTCTTTATACACGTTCCGAAGGCATTTGGCTACTCACAGGCGATGCTAAAGAAAGCCTTGCACATCTTTTGAATGCCGTACAAGGCGAGTGGGCTATACCTCACATGCAGGAAGAGGCAGCCACAACCGAAATTACCCCTGGAGGGTATTTGCGATCGGCCAAGCGAGTTATCGTTGTACCTGGTTATGGCATGGCATTGGCACAAGCACAGCACGAAGTAAAGCAGTTAGCAGATAAACTTCGTTCTCATGGAGCCGATGTGCGCTTTGCTATCCACCCTGTAGCAGGTCGCATGCCAGGGCACATGAATGTGCTTTTGGCAGAGGCTAACGTGCCCTATGAAGATTTATACGAGATGGAGGCCATAAACGACGATTTTGCTACTTGCGATGCCGTAGTTGTTATCGGAGCCAACGACGTTTTGAACCCCGCGGCACGAGAAGCAGAGGGTACTCCTATCTATGGTATGCCCGTACTCAATGTAGACCAAGCTCCCTATATAGTAATCTGTAACTATGACTTGAAGCCTGGCTATGCAGGAGTAGAAAATCCGCTCTATACACGTTCCGAGGGGGTTGCTCTTATGACGGGCGATGCCAAAGAGAGTGTGGCAAAACTATCTCAGCAAATTGATGAGTGGAAAGAGCATACTCCCTCCACAGCAAAAGCTACTTCCTCCCCAAACTCTTTTGAGATGTGGATGAAAGAAGCTAAGAATGTGATTATCGTACCAGGCTATGGTATGGCATTGGCACAAGCACAGCATGAGGTAAAACAGTTAGCCGATAAATTGCGCAACCGTGGAGCCGATGTACGCTTTGCCATCCACCCCGTGGCAGGTCGTATGCCAGGACACATGAACGTTCTTTTGGCAGAAGCGAATGTTCCCTATGAAGATCTCTATGAAATGGAGGCAATCAATGGAGATTTTGCCAAAGCCGATCTTGCCATCGTAGTGGGTGCTAACGACGTTTTGAACCCTGCTGCTCGCGATGCCGAGGGGACACCTATTTACGGTATGCCCGTACTCAATGTAGACCAAACCGAGCATATCGTGATTTGCAACTACGATTTGAACCCTGGTTATGCTGGCGTAGAGAATCCTCTTTACACACGTTCAGAAGGAGTCGTGCTCCTTACGGGAGATGCAAAAGATAGCTTAGCAAAGCTTAACGCAGCATTAATCTAAACTTGACACTACAGATCTCCAGAGAGAAGGGTATAGATTTTTTCCAATAAGAAGTCTATAGCTTTCTGCTTTGGAGATCTCTTTTTTTACCTGTATCTCTTCATATAGATAAGTACATCCCAATCGCACTATAAGAGAATTGCAACCGCCATGAGGCACTCGGTGCCTACAAAGAAGAGTGGTAAAAACAACAAAACAGAGAGAGAAAGCTATTTCAAAGCACACTAACGACCTTTCACTATGCGTAATCTGAAAAATATAGAGATAGAACAAATGAAAGCTTTGGGGTGTAGTGCCGAAGACTGGTCTCTAATCACCGTCGACGACGACTTCTATCCTGCAAGCTATCACCACGTAACACTCAAGGGGAAATGCCATTTAGGAACCTGCCGAGGAGTATATCGTTCACAGGCTTATGCTCCTCGTACGTTGGGGGTATCTCACGTGGTTTTAGAAGAGTGTACATTGGGGCGAGATGTACTCATAGAGTATGTTGATGGAAGTATTCGAGGGTACAAAATTGGTGATAACGTTACAATAGCTCATATTGCCTCTTTGAAAGCCGATCCAAGAGCCTCTTTTGGAATTGGCTTCCCCATCTCTGTATTGGATGAAACAGGGGGACGTAGAGTATCCATTAGCAGTTCTCTCTCGGCACAATTGGCCTATATCATAGCTTTCGCCAAACACGATGCCGTATTGCAGGAAAGAATCGACACGTTAATCCGAGAGGAAGCCGAGAATGTAGCCCAACAAGGAGCTTATATCGGAGCAGGTACCACCCTCTTGTACGGAGGTATTTATCATAATGTTTGCATCGGAAAGAATACCTATATCGAAGGAAACGTCTCTCTAAAAGATGGTATCATAGGCGACAGTGTGCATATAGAGGGAAACAGTATAGGCAATACTTTCTGGATAGGACGAGACTCTCAACTCCAAGGCTCTACTCTATTGCATACTTTCGTAGGTGAGGGATGTCATATATCGGGTGGATTCTATGCTCACGATTCGTTGATTTTTGCCAATAGCACCCTTGCCAACGGAGAAGCTGCGGCAGCTTTTTTGGCTCCTTACACCGTTTCCATGCATAAATCTACGCTACTTATCGGCGGGCTCTTTTCATTCTTCAATGCGGGAAGCGGGACCAATCAAAGTAACCATCACTACCGACTTGGTGCCATGCACTACGGTGTTTTGGAACGTGGAGTGAAGTTTGCCAGCGATGCCTATATCCTCTGGCCTGCTCACATAGGAGCTTTTTCTAAAATCATGGGACGTATTTATGCCCTACCCAATACGTCGGACTTTCCCTTCTCAGAGGTACGCGGAGAGGGCAATAAGGCTCACTTGTACCCAGCTCTAACACTCGTGCAAGTAGGCACATGGCGAGACCTTTTTAAGTGGCCTAAGAGAGAGCGTAGAAACAAAGATTTTTCAGAAGAATGGCTCGATAATATTGATTTCCGTTGGGAGCAACCTTTCTTGGTCGAGAGTTGCTTCCGAGGCTGGAGTGCTCTTGCGCACCATACTCCCGAGGAGATGTTCAATCTTTATAGGGTAACCGTAACCGCTGGAGACATGGCTACGGGAAAAGAACTCTATCGTCGCCTACTAACCATAATACTTGCCCTTTCTTTACAAGATACGACACTCTCCGAAAGCTCCTCTATTACAGAAAAGAGATATTTAGACCTTGCAGGTGTTTCCGTAGCCTTTTCTGACTACAACGCTTGGGTCGAACAGGAAAAAAACTCTCCCTCTACTACCATTAGAGAACTAAAAAAACGACTTGATACCATTAGCAAGGGCTCCGATAGGCAAGATACTTTGCTTTTAAGTACCATTCTTTCTGCACTCTATCCCGAGTACTCAACACTCCCCGAGAGCGCATGGAAATTTCTTCTCAAGGAACAAGCTCTAAAGGATGCTCTACACATAGAAAAGTTAGTATTAAAGGAAGCCACCCGCGAGCTTATGCCCCAAAGAGCAATGAACTTTGGCTTTTTAGCGGAGGAGAAAGGGGGGTTCGAGGCAGATTTCAGAGCCGTTCGGGGAGCAATCGAGGCGCACTCTTCTATTCGAGAGTTGAAAGATTATTTTGCCACTTTACGCAACAGACTTTCGTCCCTTTCGTAAAGTGAGGAAGAGACTTGTCATAAAGAGAAGATATAGAGATCAATTATAGAAAAATAAGGGGTTTTATGAGACGAATAAAGGGAGCCGTTTTACTACTCATAGCACTACTTTTCACACAACATATTCGAGCTGATTGGTATGGAGACAAGTACTCCATGTTCGTGCACTATGGGCTTTACTCCATACCCGCAGGGGTGTGGGATGGAAAGCCTGTAACACAAGGTTACTCCGAGCAGATACTAACCTTCGGCATAGGCTTTTCCGATTGGTACGAAGCTTATACCCAACTCTTCGATGCCTCTGCGTTCGATGCTGAGAGGATTGTGCAATTAGCAAAAAAAGGGGGAATGCGTTCGGTAGTTATGACCGCCAAACACCACGATGGCTTCTGTCTATGGCGCACACAAACGACCGAATATAATGCCTATGATGCAACACCCGCTCAGCGAGATCTAATTGCGGAGTTAGCAGAGGCATGTCATCGCAATGGAATAGGCTTTGGGATTTATTTCTCCCTGATAGACTGGCACTATCCTTATGCGATGCCCTTTTCTTCACACAACGCAGACCCCATAACGCCTCCCCATCACGAATACAACAAAAAACAGGTCGAAGAACTCTTAACGAAATATGGGAAAGTCGATGAACTCTGGTTTGACATGGGTTCTCTACGCCCCGAGCAAAGTAAAGAGTTATACGAATTGGTACACACCCTCCAACCCTCTTGTCAGGTAAGCGGGAGAGTAGGCAATGATTATGCCGATTTTTCTGTGATGGCAGACAACGAATACCCCGATTATGCAATGGAACTTCCGTGGCAAACAGCCGCTTCTATGTTTGACGAAACATGGGGCTATCGCTCTTGGCAAGAGAGAGGTTCGGCAGAAGAGAAGGCTCGCGAGAAGTTCACCGCTCTCGTTAAAGTAGTAACGGGCGGAGGTAAATACCTCTTGAACATAGGTCCCAAAGGAGATGGAAGCCTTGTGCCCTTTGAAGAAGAAGTAATCTCACAAATAGGAGCTATGATAGAGCCCATAAAAGAGGCTATCTACAACACGGTAAAAGCCCCATTCTCAGTTGGAGAAGGTACTCCCTGGGCAACTCTCTCTGCTGGAGGTAAAGAGCTCTATCTCTTTGTCCCTACAACAGAAAAAGAGATATATATCCCCTGTCCAAAAGCTAAGTATAGTACAATTACACTACTCAATGATAGCCGTAGCGTTACGGTAAAAAAAACTTCTTCTGGTCTACAACTCCGTTTACAGGGGGTAAGTAAAACAGTGGCCAATGCTCCCCTCACGGTTGTCAAGATCGTTTTCAAGGAGCCTTTTACCACAGACGCTCCTTATACAAAAGGGAAGCAATTTACTCCTTATAACGCAGAGGTGCTATACGCCCATTCGGCAATTGATTATTACACAGGATATAAAAGCATCGTGGGCTATAAGTGGGGACGTAAGCAAGTATTTCAAAAACTTCTCTGCTCCTTTACAGAGGCAGAGCAAGGTCATCAACTACTATTTAACAAGCAAGCCGTTGAATTATCTCCTACCAAGGCTCATACCGAGGAGGTTCCAATCAACCTTGACGGAATAACTTGGGTAAAAATGGAAGTTGCCCAACAGGGAGGACGCTTCGGTGTACATCGCACCTCCTTTATCGACACAAAAACCTACAATGCCTCCGACTGGGAGGAACAACCCATCTCTATGGAAAGGACCTCAAAGGGAAAGGCAGAATATCTGCGCTATACAATAGAGGTAAAAGAGGCAACAAATATGCCCTTAGAGATAGCTTATTCCGAGGGTATGATGCTTTTTCTGAACGGCAAGTATATAGCAGGAGAGATAGCACGTCCAAGCGAAACGGATCTTCTCCACAAGCAGTTCTTTGTTTTACCTCTTACAAAGGGACGTCATGTACTCACGATTAAATCGTATCGTAGATGGGGGTACCAAGCGAGAGTAGCCCTCTCTCTGAAAAAATTTTACACAAAGTATACGCAAGAGGTCATACTAACCGAACCCTCTAACAGGTTGATTCTCAAAGAGTGGGCACTACCCTCGATGGGGAAAGAAGCCAAAAAGAGTAGTACCTCTTCACAGGGAACTTATCCGAAAGCGCGCAGTATCGGGCTGTACAATATCTCGATACTACCGATTCGATAAGCTTCGCTGCGGTAATGAACACTATACAGAGAGAGGAATCTCATCTTCAACAGAGAGGTTCCTCTTTTTGGGTTGAAAAACAAAAGGCTTAGAGGAGATAGGCAAGAGGCAAGGTTTCTGAGAACGGTCGTAGATTGAGCTATTTTTGCCTCTGAGAGTTACTGTATCTCTGTGAGATATCGCCAATAACGCTTAGGCATATGTCTTCGCTGAAGAGAGAGATTGATGCGCTCGCGAATAGTGGTGCTCTTGAAATACTCCCTCCAAAGTTCTTGGTAGAAAAGCTCTTCGTCCGAAAGCTTTTCTTTCTCTACTTTTCCCCTTCTAAGCCCCTCAAAATCCTCTTCCGAAAAAGAGACGTATCGGACGCTTAACTTGTCATAGTAGAGTCCTAAGTTTCTCTTGGTATCGTAAACAATCCACTGTTGATTGGCATAGCGTTCTTCAAAATGGGATGCAATAAGCGAGAGAATATTAAATCTGGGAGCAATCGGGGCAAAGTATACATTGTCGGTCGTTTGTTGAAATCGGACAAACTGAATCATCTGTCTCGACTCTCCTGCAACCTTCTCGGCAATTTCCTTAACCCTTACAACATCTTCGTCGCCAAAGTTCATTTCAAAGCCTTTGGGGTGGTCTACCATCTTACAGATGTATCTAAAGAGAAGCATTTCGACCTCGGGAAGCTCAGACAACCATACCAAAAGAAACATGTTCTGCGCAATCTTGGAGAGCTTTTCCTCCAACCTTCTCCACACTCGTTTAGACTTTGCCGTGTCGGTCTTTATCGAGTAGCAGGCCTCCATCAATAGCGGTCTCTGAGCCGTGTCTGCAACGATATAATCAGGTTGTATCTTGTGCTCATAGGCAAAGAAAACACAACAAAGCAGACCGTCAAGAGTCTTATCGTAGATGAATAGCTTCATTCTGTCCTTATTAAGAGAAGTCTAAGGGAAGTTGCATCTCCTCGGGCGATGCCTCTTGCGCTTTCCTCTGCGAAACTTGCCTACGTACATACTCGGGAGTAACCTCGTTAATAGTCCTCATCGGCAAATCGCGACATACAATGAAATATTGAGCTCTCTTCATCACAACACCTATACGCTTGAGTTGGTGGGAACTCAGTGTGCCGAACCTCCGTGAAGCGAGGATAAGTTTGGCGGACTTAACACCAATACCTGGGACACGCAGTATCATTTCGTAGGGAGCGGTATTGAGATCGATAGGAAAGTATTCGGGGTGTCGAAGAGCCCAACCCATTTTAGGGTCAACATCCAAATCTAAATCGGGATGAAGATCATCTACAATCTCTCGAGCATCAAAATGGTAAAACCTCATCAGCCAATCAGCTTGATAGAGCCTATTCTCCCGAACAAGCGGAGGAGAAAGAAGTACGGGGAGACGATTGTCATTGTTATTGACAGGGATATATCCAGAGTAATACACACGCTTAAAAGAGGGACGTCGGTACAGAGCCGAGGCAAGAGTAAGAATCTGCTTATCGCTGTCGGGAGTAGCACCAATAATAACTTGTGTGCTCTGACCAGCAGGGACAAACTTCGGAGCATATCGAAACTTTTTCCGCTCTTCGATATTCTCCAGCATACCTTGTTGAATAAAGCGCATCGGAGCAAAAACTCCCGCGTAGTCCTTCTCAGGGGCAAGAAGTTTGAGGTTCTCTTCAGAAGGAATCTCAAGATTCACACTCATACGATCGACATAGGTACCAGCCTTTGCTACAAGTTCTTGACTTGCTCCAGGGATACTCTTCATGTGAATGTAACCATTGAATTGGTGAACTTCCCTAAGGAGCCTGACCGTGCGTAACATCAGCTCCATAGTATAGTCTGGATTACGTACAACCCCTGAACTCAGAAAAAGACCTTCGATATAATTACGACGATAAAACTCGATTGTAAGATCTGCCAACTCTTCGGGTGTAAACATCGCTCGACGAACGTCGTTACTTCGCCTATTAGTACAGTAAGCACAATCGTAAATACAGTAATTCGTAAGAAGAACTTTGAAAAGAGATATACAGCGACCATCGGGGGTGAAACTATGACAGATACCCCACCCCGAGGTAGTACCTATGCCGCCCTTAGCCTTGCGACGAGAAGAACCACTCGATGCACAAGATACATCGTACTTGGCCGCTTCTGCAAGAGTTTTCAGCTTATCTATAGTACTTTCATTCATAAGAGAGGGGTATTTGCTTCAGACGCTATCGAGAACAAATATAACCCAAAAACCAACAAAAAACTCTAGCAAAAAAAATAATTTTGGAACATGCAGACTGCAGTACCGAGTACAAAGTTTTCCGAAATATAAACCAGAAACTCCCACTTGTCTCCCAAAATACATGATAGTAGATTGATAGGATGCCTATCTTCTTTTTTTGATTGGACTCTTCTTCACCCAAGATACACGATAGTAGATTTATAGAGAGGGGGTGAATAAGAGTTAGTGCTCTGCCAACAATCCAAAGAAAAAGTAGCGAATATCGAAAAAATGTGTCTGCTCCCTATCTCTTATCTTTAGGGTTGAGAGAGGCAACAGAAACTCCCATAGATGGACTTTTCTCTATGTAGGCTCTCTTTTAATCCTTTTATCTCGCTAACTTTCTTCTTTCATCGCACAAAATTCTTTATATTAAAATTGAATATACATATACGCAACTTGAATATATATAAACGCAATCTAAATATACATATACGCAGATTAAAAATAAAGAATTATGTGTAGTCTAAGCATTTTTTGCACCTGTAAAAACTACTTTTTGAAGATGTTCAATGAGGTTATCCTCATCTTATCGAAATAAAGTCGATACAGACTTTCATAGATCAAAAACCTATTAAAAGAAGAAAAAAATAATTGTCAGCGTGTGAAACGCTCCTTTTTGAAATGCTTATCTCGTGTGTAAATGCCGTAAAGAAGACACTTAGAGAGAAATGGCAAATAAACAGAGCAACCACAACCCAGAACTCTGAGACGAACAACCTAAATCACCCACTTTTGGGGTAGCCACTACCCTGCATTGGAGAACTTAAGACTTGCCTAAAAGGTAGAGTAACAGAGTATAGATGGATACTGCTCCGTAAAATGCTTACTTCTACCCATTGTTGTTTATGGTTAGTTGGGTGATTCCAAAGTAGCAAAAAAAGGGATGACTACCTGATACAGTAGCCCACCCTTGATTTTATAACCTCAAGACTTTCATCGGACACCAATAAGAAAATATCTATAAATCAAACAAAAAGAGGGTGAAATGATAATTACACTTCACCCTCTTTACTATTCCAGTTCCGAAAAAATTCTTTCCAAAAGAAGAGAGAATCTCTCAAGAAATAGTCTCTCAAAAACTTAGTCTCTACATTTTGCTTTGATAAACTCTCTATTCAAACGAGCTATATGCGTAATTGATACGTTCTTAGGACACTCCAATTCGCAAGCTCTTGTATTCGTACAGTTTCCGAACCCCAACTCGTCCATCTTCGCCAACATGGCTTTAGCACGTCTTGCAGCCTCAGGTTTCCCCTGGGGTAAAAGAGTCAGCTGGCTCACTTTAGCACTGAGAAACAGCATTGCCGAACCATTCTTACAAGCAGCAGCACAAGCTCCGCAACCAATGCAAGAAGCGGCATCCATAGCTTCGTCTGCCTTCTCTTTGGGGACAGGGATAGCATTTGCATCAATAACTCCACCCGTATTAACCGACACATAACCACCTGCCTGAATAATCTTATCATAAGCAGAGCGGTCTACCATCAAGTCGCGGATAATAGGGAAACCTGCCGAACGCCAAGGCTCTACCGTGATAGTATCTCCATCGTCAAAGCGGCGCATATGCAACTGACAAGTAGTAATGCTATCGTCTGGACCATGAGGATGACCATTAATATAGAGAGAACACATTCCGCAAATACCCTCACGACAATCGTGATCATATGCGACGGGGTCTTTCCCCTCGGCAATTAACTGTTCATTCAGAATGTCCATCATTTCAAGGAAAGAAGCACTTTGCGATACTTCTTTGAGTGAATAAGTCTCAAAGCGACCTTTCTCTTTCGGACCCTTCTGCCGCCAAACACGTACGGTTATATTTATATTCTTATCCATGATAATTCCTTTGAAACGATGTTAGTTCTTGTAATTACGTGTTGCACGCTCGGTAAATTCATATTCGAGAGGCTCTTTATACATGACAGGTGCTTTGTCGTCTCCTTGATATTCCCAACAGGAAACATATGCAAATTGATCGTCATGACGCAAAGCTTCTCCCTCTTCGGTTTGATGTTCCAATCGGAAGTGCCCACCGCAACTCTCCTCACGATCCAAAGCATCGTGTGCCATAAGCTCTCCAATCTCTATAAAGTCCGCTAAACGGAGTGCTTTCTCCAACTCCAGATTGAGTTCTCCTGGCTCTCCTGGAATAAACACTTCCTTCCAGAACGTTTTCTTGAGTTCTGCCAAAAGTTCTATACCTTTTTCCAAATTAGCCTTATCACGTCCCATACCAACGTATTCCCACATGATATTACCCAATTCCTTATGCAAACTATCTACAGAACGCTTGCCCTTGCACTGCATCAAATGGTCTATACGATTCTGAAGCTGTTTTTCCGCCTCGACAAACTCGGGTGCATCTATACTAAAGCGTGGTACTCGGATTTGATCTGCCAAATAGTTCTGAAGCGTATAAGGCAAGATGAAGTAACCATCCGCCAAGCCTTGCATCAATGCCGAAGCTCCCAAACGGTTGGCTCCATGATCCGAGAAATTCGCTTCTCCGATAGCAAATAGTCCAGGTATAGTGGTCATCAGTTCATAATCTACCCACAAACCACCCATTGTGTAGTGAATCGCAGGATAAATCATCATTGGTGTTTCGTAAGGATTGTCGTTGGTAATCTTTTCATACATCTGGAACAGGTTACCATACTTCTGCTCTACGACATCTTTTCCCATACGACGGATAGCGTCATCAAAATCCAAGAAAACCGCCAAGCCTGTATTGTTTACCCCAAAACCTGCATCACAACGCTCTTTTGCAGCACGACTTGCTACATCTCGAGGCACAAGGTTACCAAAGGCTGGATAACGACGCTCCAAATAGTAATCTCTATCCTCCTCGGGTATCTGATGGCCCTTTAGGGTACCCGCTTGAAGCTTTTTCGCATCTTCTATCTTTTTAGGCACCCAGATACGTCCATCATTACGAAGCGATTCGCTCATGAGTGTCAACTTAGACTGATAATCTCCGTGCTTAGGTATACAAGTTGGGTGGATTTGAGCCATACAAGGATTAGCAAAATAAGCTCCCTTCTTATAGCATTGCCAAGCTGCAGAACCGTTAGATGCCATAGCATTGGTCGAGAGGAAGTAGGCGTTTCCATACCCTCCCGTAGCAATAACAACCGCATGTGCTGCAAAGCGTTTAATCTCTCCCGTTGTTAAGTCTCGAGCAATAATTCCTCTGGCACGACCATCAATCAAGACAACATCAAGCATTTCATGGCGTGTATAAAGCTTAACACTTCCCTTACCTACCTGACGGCTAAGTGCAGAGTAAGCTCCTAAAAGCAATTGTTGTCCCGTTTGACCTCGGGCGTAGAAAGTACGAGACACCTGAGCCCCACCGAAAGAACGGTTGTCCAAAAGACCACCGTAATCACGTGCAAAGGGAACTCCTTGTGCTACACACTGGTCTATGATGGCATTACTTACCTCGGCCAAACGATACACGTTTGCCTCTCGAGCACGATAATCACCACCCTTTATTGTATCATAGAAGAGACGGAAAACAGAGTCTCCATCATTTTGATAATTCTTCGCCGCATTAATCCCCCCTTGAGCTGCAATTGAGTGAGCTCGACGGGGCGAATCTTGAATACAGAAGTTAAGGACATTAAAGCCCATCTCTCCCAAAGAAGCTGCGGCCGAAGCTCCAGCAAGCCCCGTACCTACGACTACAACATCAAGACGACGTTTATTGGCAGGATTTACTAATTTTTGATGATCCTTATACGAGGTCCATTTTTCTGCCAATGGTCCCTGAGGTATCTTAGCATCTAATATAGACATAGCTTACTTGATTTATACGTTGAGATGAGGGAAAAATCCAAGGCTTGCAAGGTAGTAAACGACAACCACAATTGTAAAGCCCAACATAATGATTGTAGAAAAAACAGTTGAGATCGTTCTAATACGGTTCTGCCACTTGAGATTATTCCATCCAAGGGTCTGAAAAGAACTCCAAAAGCCATGGTTGATATGCAACCAAAGAGCTACGAACCAAATGAGATAAAGAATCACATAAACTGGGTTCTTAAAAGTGTAAGCTATAAGCCCTGCTCCATCCGTAGGGCCACTCACGCCTTCTATTCCCAAGTCGTGTATATGCATTAACTCAGCTAACTGCATCTTTGCCCAGAAATGGAACAGGTGAAGAGCAATACCTAAAACGACAATAACTCCCAACAGAAGCATGTTTTGAGAAGCCCACAACACTCCTTTTGGGCGAGAAACTACTCCATAGCGATCGGTTCCACGAGCTTTACGATTTTGGATTGTGAGCCAAAAAGCATAAATAATGTGCACCACAGTCAAAAAAGCGAGCCCAAGAGAAGCAACTAAAGCATACCAATTGGCACCGAGGAATGCACAAATTGCATTATAACCCTCTGGGCTGAAAATTGCCGCCAAGTTCATGGACATATGAAAGGTCAAAAAGAGAATCAGAGAAAGCCCCGTGATACTCATTACAACCTTTCGACCTACGGACGAATTACATAACCACATAAGCGATTCTTTTTGTTTATACTTGTTTTATACCTTAAATCTTTCTTCGAAAAGTACTTCATCCAAACGATAAAGGAGAGGTTGGAAATCAAAAAACTCATCCCCAAAAAGATAAAAGCAACACTGGGTAAAAGCTTTAACTCCCTCATACTCCCTTTCCGAAAGTACACAATCTCCCTATACTCTCCGCAAAGATAGACAAAATACCTTGTTATAGGTAATAAAAGTAGAAGAACAGTAAGTTAAATAGTAAAAAAGATACTCCCAACATAATGAGTTATTGCTAAAGAGTTATTTTTCGGGGTTTATCGCTTTATAAAGAGAGGTGTAATAAGAGCAATAGTTGAGTTAAGAAAACATTCCGAAATAGATTCAAACAAAAAAAATGGATAGCAGTATCTGGAAGAACACAACTATCCATAATATCCAGACATTAGAGACTTTTACGCCTCATCAAAAGGGATCATCTCAATCCTCTTCCCACTCAAAAAAATCATCGTCGAAAAGAGCGTAAGAGTCATTCATACCATGCCATTCATCCAAGGAACGGCGCTCTTTCTTCGTGGGGCGTCCTTCCCCTTTGGATCGATCCACAAAGCCCGCTATTTTCTTCAACTCCAACACTTCGTACTCTTCCTTGGGAGTGATATTTTGGATGAAATCTGGTACAAGCTTAGCCCCCATCCTATTTTTGGCCGTTTGTAAAACTTTAAACGTATAGGTAATAGGAGCCTTACGGACTCCGATAACATCTCCTACAACGACACTTCGGGCGGGTTTTACCAGCTGTCCGTTTAGAGTAACTCTTCCTTTCTTACACGCATCTGAGGCAATAGAACGACTTTTGAAAATACGAACTGCCCATAAAAAACTATCTATACGTACCTCCATAACTACCTATATATTATGAATCTATTTGAGACTGTACAAATACCTTCTTTTACTTCTTCTTTTAAAGAAAAGTGGCAAAACAAAAGGATATCCCTTTTTTCACGAGGTCCCAAGAGAATCTTTTTACTCAAGAAAGTTTTTCCTTTTTATTATGCAGATTCATAGCCCTATCAACTCCAATAAGACAAAAATCTCTTACTATAGCAACCGCCTCCTCCATTAAGAGAGGCATCGCGCTTTCCTCCTCGGGAGTAAATTTACCCAACACAAAATCTACTTGCCCGCCCTTAGAAAAAGAGGAGCCTAAGCCAAATCTCAAGCGGGCATACTGTACTGTATTCAGTAGCAATGCAATATTCTTGAGGCCATTATGTCCCGCATCGCTCCCCTTAGCCTTCAAGCGCATAGTACCAAAATCCAAGGCTAAATCATCTACCAAGACAAGAATATTTTCCAGAGGGATATTCTCCTTCTTCATCCAATAGCGCACAGCCTCTCCGCTCAGATTCATGTAGGTAGATGGCTTTAGTAAAATCAACTCGGCGTTTTTCATACGCCCCAAAGCAATTGCCCCATAACGAGAATCGACAAAAGAGGCTCCAACAGCTTCTGCCACGGCATTAATCATACGAAAGCCTATATTATGTCGGGTGCCATAGTACTCTACTCCAATATTTCCCAAGCCAACAATTAAAAATTTCATTGCAATCCTCTATTCGATTAACAAAGTAATAAAAAAAACTCCTCACCAGCCCAAAGACAGATGAGGAGCGTATTATAGCAAATGTTATCGCAAAAATTACTTCTTTGCCATAGCTCCACGAGCAGCACGAGTAAGTTTAACAGCACAAACGACAGCATTCTTTGCGTTCATAAGCTGCAAGCCGTCAAAGTGCAGTGCTCCCACCTGAATTGTTTTTCCTAACTGAAGATCTTCTACATTGATAGAGAGACGCTCAGGAATCTGGTCATAAGCAGCCTTAACTCGTAGTTTTCTCATTTCAAGAACCAATTTACCCCCTGCACGTACCCCAGCAGCATGACCTTCAAGTACAACAGGCACCTCCATTTCGATGGGCTTTTCTTTTGTTACTTCAAGAAAGTCCAAGTGCAATATCTCATCTGTTACAGGGTGGAATTGAACATCTTTCAAAACAGCCTTACACTGTTGACCTGCCACTGTAAGATCTATATCATAAATCTCTGGGGTATAAATAAGGTTACGAACAGCATCTTGTGTTACAACAATATGACGTGTTTCTGAACCTCCGTAAATTACTGCTGGAATGATTCCTTCTTTTCGAAGAGCTTTAGTAGCCTTCTTTCCCAAATCTGCACGAGATGCAGCTTCTAATTGAAATGTTTTCATTTTCTTTTGTGTTACTCAAAATTAGTATTCCTAACTTCCCATCACACCTAACTTAATCAGTCGCGATAAGAATGCTCCAACCCATCGTTATTTAGAATAGACTCTTACAAACAAAAAGACTACTGTCTTCTAAAAGAAAGTAGCCTGTCCCGACTCCAAAGGAATATCTCCTATAGAATACTCTATCCTCCGTACGACGTATTAAGTGGGCCCAATAGGATTCGAACCTATGACCCCCTGCTTGTAAGGCAGGTGCTCTAAACCAGCTGAGCTATAGGCCCTAACATCTTCAAAAAAAATAGCGTTCAAAAAGTGGGCCCAATAGGATTCGAACCTATGACCCCCTGCTTGTAAGGCAGGTGCTCTAAACCAGCTGAGCTATAGGCCCATTTAAACGCGACAAGACACTTATTCTCTAAAAAGTGTGTTGTTTTTTGAACAACGATGCAAAGGTACTGCTTTTTTTGAAACTTGCAAGAGGAAAGTCCCTTTTTTATTACGCGTCTCTTACTTTTACCATTACCTCCCACCTCTCTGTATTATAGCAAAACTCTGTTACACAATAGAGTTACCCTTTTTTTGCTGTCCTTAAGATTATCCCACAAACAAAAGGATAAGAATCTGAGCCGTAATAATACGGGCAAACATGGAGAGAGGATACACAGTGGCATATACTACATTATGGGTGTCATCTTTCACCTTTCCCTCAAGAAAGTCAAGAGCCATAGGATTGGCCATACTACCACAAAGCATACCGCAAGTAGCTCCATAGCTTCGTTTGAAAAAGCGAACTGCCAACCAACCTACAATCAAAACAGGTAAAAGGGTTATTACAAAGCCTAATAAAATCCACAACAATCCATCACCTCTGAATATAATCGAGAAAAAGTTTGCTCCACTCGATAAACCCAAGCATGCTAAATAGATCGTTACTCCCAACTGCCTCAAAAGCAAACTGGCGCTATTGGTTATATAGGTACAGATATGAAAACGAGGCCCATAAGCTCCCATCAAAATACCAACTACGATAGGACCTCCCGCCAACCCTAACTTAATAGGAATAGATATCCCAGGTATAAAAATCGGAATCACACCGACCACACACCCCAATAGCAGTCCCACAAATATACTGAGTAGATTGGGCGCATCGAGCAACTTAATCTCATTACCAAGGCGTTCTTTTACATTTTCTATTGCATTAGCCTCCCCGACAATCGTCAAACGGTCTCCTAACTGCAGGCGTAAAGAGGGAGTAGGAAGAAGTTCTACACCCGAACGATCTATACGCGTGATATTTACCCCGTAGAGATTGCGAAGTCGTAAAGCTCCTAACTTTTCGCCATTAATATCCTTTCGGGTAATAATAATTCTCTTAGAAACAAGACGATTATCCAAAGTATCCCAATCAATATCCTCTCTATTCCAATCCTTTGAAACTTTTGCTCCAAAGAGGCGTTCCAGATGTGCCACATCCTCTTCATGGGAAGCGACTAAGATATGATCTCCCTCTAAGAGTCGACTTTGAGAAGTAGGTACAGAAACGGTACCGCTACGCCAAACACGTGTTATGACAAAGCTAAAAGGTTCTTGTCGAGCTAATAGCTCTAAAGTGTATCCAAAAACGGCTGGATTGCACACCTCGAACTCCGTAATAAACGAGACATGTGAGTGCCCCTCCGCCTCCTCTGAGGTTCTCTTTTGTTTATCCTTTATAGTTCTAAGAACTACCATCGCCAAAATCATTCCTACCACACCAAGGGGATAAGCCACAGCACAGGCCAAAGCCATATTGGACTGCATGGCTGTGCTTGCAGGGTCTATGCCTGCCAATGTACTCTGAGCAGCCGCCAGTACAGGAGTATTAGTCACTGCACCAGACATAATACCTACAATCTCTGGCATAGAGATGCCTGAAAAAAGATAAATCGCCCAGCAAAGAACAAGTGTTATCCCTACTAAAAGAAGCGACAAGAGATTATCCTTAACTCCCCCTTTTCTTAGCGAGGGAATAAAAGAGGGACCCACTTGCACACCGAGAGCATAGATAAAAAGAACCAGCCCAAAATTCTGTGCAAAAGTCAGCATAGTAGTATCCACCAATAGTCCGAAGTGAGCCGCTAAAATACCTACAAAGAAAACGAAAGTTATACCTAAAGATATTTTCCCCAGTTCTACTTTGGAGAGCATCAAGCCCAGAGAAGAAACAAGAGAAATAACAATGATAGTTTGAGTAGCAGAAGGCTCCAAAAAGACCTCTTGAAGCCAAGAAAGAAAGGGAGACATAATAGAATTAAAACGGTACCCTATAAATAAGTGTTATATATAAAAATAACCGCACTCCATCCTAACGATAGAGCTGCGGTTACGAAAGTATCAATAAAATTCTACTTTACAAAAAGGAATTTTATCTCTGTAATTACTCCTCTGTAGCAGGTTCTACAGAAGCTTCTTCTTGTTTTGCCACAGGCTCAGCTACAACTTCTTCCTGCTTAGGCATCTCAAGATCATCTTGATGATTTTCAGAACGCACCTCAAAAGGAATAGCTACCTGCACATCTCTGTGAAGACGCAACTGACAAGTGTACTCTCCCACTTCTTTTACAGGGCTCTTTAGGTAGATTACCTTACGGTCAATATCAAAACCCTCTTTTTGCAAAGCCTCTGCCAATTGAATAGAGGTAACGGAACCAAAGATTACTCCGAACTTGGAAGTTTTAGCCAAGAGAGAGAGCTTCACTCCTTCCATCTTTGCAGCAAGATCCTCTGCAGCCTGCTTGATAGCAGCGAGTTTGTGCTGACGTTGACGGAGGTTTTCTGCCAAAACCTTCTTAGCAGATTCTGAAGCGACTACTGCCAAACCACGAGGAATAAGATAGTTGCGACCATAACCATCGCGAACTGTTACAATATCATCCTTAAAACCAAGGTTGATCACATCTTCTTTTAATATAACTTGCATAGTCTATCTCTCCTCTATTATTTCATCAAATCGGTTACGAAAGGCAATAAGGCCAAATGACGTGCGCGTTTAACCGCACGAGCCACACGACGCTGAAACTTCAAAGAAGTTCCAGTGATACGACGTGGAAGGATACGCCCCTGTTCGTTAAGGAACTTCTTAAGGAATTCAGGATCCTTGTAGTCGATATATTTAATACCACTCTTTTTGAAACGACAATATTTTTTCTTCTTATTGTCTACAGACATTGGAGTCAGATAGCGAATATCGCTTCTATTTTTATTGTATGTTGCCATAAATCAAAATCCTCTTTTATTCGCCTTTGTTAGACTTCAAACTTCTACGTTTCTCTGCGTACTCGCGAGCAAACTTGTCTTGGCGAATCGTCAAGAAGCGTAATACTCGTTCATCACGACGATAGTTAATCTCCAAGTTTTTGATTACCTCGGGAGCTGCATTAAACTCTACAAATTGATAAAAACCTGTAGTCTTCTTTTCAATGGGGTAAGCAAGTTTTTTCAAGCCCCAGTGCTCTTCGTTTACAATCTCTGCCCCTTGTTCCTTGAGCAGATCAACGAACTTCTGTACCGTTTCCTTCATCTGAAGATCAGACAAAACGGGAGTAAGGATGAAAACGGTTTCGTAACTGTTCATACAAACTGATCTTTAATTGTTATACATTCAAAATTCTGGGCAAAGGTACTACATTTCTTTCGATTAACAACTACTCGGCTTTATTTCTTCTCTTTTTTCTCCTTACACAAAAGAGTATAAAGCTTTCTAAATAAGGGATTTTCTCTTCTCTCAATAGAGAGAGTTAGTCCATTCTGTAAAGCGTGCTATTACTTTGGACAGAAAGAAGTTCTTCTTACGAACATACAAGTGATTAGATCTCTTCTTTCGATACTCAAAAACAGTGATAAACCTCACCGCTATTACAATACGCCCTGCTTAAGCTCTCAATATAAAACACTTTAGTTCCGCAGAAAAAACAGTTTACACCTATCCAAAAACCTGTAAACTCTCGAGTAATTTTATATTTACAGATTGCATATATATATTTCTAATCTAAAAATACATATATGCAAGTTGAGAATATATATATTCAATCTATAAATAAAGAATTGCTTAAGAGAAAATGAATTTTGCTACTAATCTATAGCAATATTTAAGTAAGCAATAGAGATAATTACTTCAGGGTATTGCTTATTTTGGAATCAAGAATTGCAAATGGAAGCAGATACACTATAAGAGGTATAAGATGTATGGGAAAAGACTTGACAATGAGGCAAGCATCAACCTCTACGCATAGACTTTTGTTGTAGTAAAAAGAGTTTCCACACAAAAGAATAGGGCATAACTCTCGCCAAATTGAAAAGCAGTTTAATTTTTCTATTAGAGGTTACCCTTAAATAGCTACGTAAAGTTGCGTTTTGCAAGAAAGTAGTGAAAAATTCCATTGCTCCTCTCTTGTCGTTATACCTACGATAAAGCCCAAAAGGAGCCTTTACTACGTGATCCACCCTTGTAAGAAGGGCTGAATGAGGACTTTGCTCATAAAAAGAAAAAAGACTTTCGGCAACAGTTAACAAATCTCTACAACGCTGAGGATTATATACCATCGTTATAGATCCCGTACGCTTTCGGTAGTGATAAACAGGAAAGGAAGAGTAAGAAATCTTAAAGGCTTTGTAAAGAGCCCGAGGCAAGAACTCCTCATCTTCATGCATAATTCTTGGATAGAAGCTAATCTGGTATTGGACCAAAAAAGAACGTCGAAATAAGTAATGATGTACTGCTATAAAGAGAGACGTATCCGCCAAATGCTCCACGCCACTGCGAGAGATTTGATTTTCTGCATACTGTACAGAGATTTGACTACGCCCATTCTCCCCAAACTCTACTCCCGAGAGTGCCAACATGTCTGGACATTTCTCTTCCAGGAGCTTTTTTTTCAAGAGAGCTAAACTATTGGGAGCTATAAAATCATCAGAATCGACAAACCATACATACTCCCCTCGTGCCTTTTCCAGCCCTGCATTGCGGGCTTCACTTAGCCCCTTGTTTTCTTGATGTATCCAATAAGCATTGGGAAGCTTATGGAGCAACTCGTTAACGATAGCTACACTTCTATCTTGCGAACCATCATCAATAAGGATCACTTCATACTCCTCAAAAGGAATCCCTTGAGGTATCAAGGAAAGAAAAGCCTCTTTTACAAAAAGCTCTACATTATAAATGGGTAGAATAATCGAGAAAAAAGGAGCCATACAGCTATTAAAAAGGATAACCTATCGCAAAGTGAAAACTCAATGCATCTCCAAAAGAGGGGATATTGTAATAACCTTTACGAGAAGTTGGGTAAGGTAAATGTAACCCCATCCCCGTATCAAGACGTATCACTAATAGCCCGAGATCGTAACGAATACCTACTCCCGTACCCAAAGCAATCTGATCGAAAAAGTCCGATGCGCTACGTATTTCCGAGAGGGCACCACCCATACGGCTCTTATCTTCACGTAAAAGCCATATATTCCCAGCATCTAAAAAGAGTGCACCATGCAAGCTCCCCAACAAACGAAAGCGCCACTCAAGATTGGCCTCAAGCTTAAATTCTCCCACCTGATCTATAAAAGCATACCGACCTTCGGATGGGATATAACGTCCAGGTCCTATGCTGCGAACTGAAAAAGCTCGTACACTATTGGCTCCTCCCACATAAAATTGCTCACTATAGGGAGCTATTACACTATTGCCATAGGTGAATATACCACCCGTAGACAATCTCGCAGCAATAGACTGCTTTGGATTAATTTGATAGGTATAGTGTACATCTCCCGTAAGCTTTACGTACTGTGCAAAAGGGATACCAAAGAGTTCTTTAGTTGTATCGTACTGTTTACCCGAGAGAGTGTATAGAAGGTTTATCAAATTACCAGCTTCAGAGACAGAGTACTCCATCCATAAGTGGTGAGACCCCCTATCTTCAAGTATGTCATCAAAGGTGTAGGTATAGGCAACCTCTGGTATAAATTGATTACGAAAACTAAGCCCAAGAGCCGTATTGTTGGCCAATATATCGTTAAACTCATCGGTACGATGACTTAGAAGATTGTACTTCAAGCGAAGTGGAACAATCGTATGCTTGTGATGCATCCAACGATTGAACATATAGGTCGCCGAAAATCCTAAAGAGAGCATTCTAAAATAGCGCGCTCTATGCAACATAGAAGCCGATAGAGTAAAGTCTGTCGTGGTAGGGAAAGAATAGAGATTGTCGCTTAACCCTGGCAAAAGGATAGAAGGAGTCGAAAGAGAGAGGTCCATACCCAGCTCATAACTATTCAATCCTAAGCGAGAGTCGAATATATGCTTGAAATCTTGCCACTCATACGATCCTATCAAAGACATAGAGAGACGCTCGCCTCCACCGAAAGCATTTCTTCTCGCAGCCGACCAAGCCAATCCTGGACCTCTAAAGGCATTACTCTTTAATTTGAAAAGAGCCTCCAAAGAAGTATCCCATGGTTTATCTACATTGGTAGATATGTGAAGATTAAGAATATGATTTACCGTATCAACGGGGAAAAGTGTCAAATTGGTCGAAGAGAATGCCCCCAAGCGACTTAGAGCTTGTAGCGTGTTTTGTTCGTTGGTTTGTGCGTAGTAGGAAAGAGGTTTTAAGAAGATACGACGGCTTAACACAGTCCTTCGCACAGGGAGTGTTCCATTATAACGAAGCTTAACTCCCTCAAAAACTAAAGAATCTCTCAACTCTTCCCCCGTTTCTCTCTGAACAGAAAGCGTGACGGAACCTATTTTCCACGGATTTAATGCACGCGAACGAATACCATCTTTCAGGCGTACACGCATCTGCACCTTACCTGGACTTGCAATTGTATCCGCCTCGTAGGCTAAGGCCTCTGGAGAGAAATAGTAATGTCCATGGTTTCTTAGGTAAGAAGATATCTGAAAACGATCCAATTCGATAGCTGCTAAATTGAACTGATCTCCTACCTTCAGCAAAGAAGCTCTTTCGTGATCATAATACTTGCCCTCGGGGAGAGACCATTTCGGTAGATATGAGATGGAATCGTATGGGTAAGGTTCGCCCACATTCATGGTATAAAAAACCCTTGCCTTAAGAGAGTCTTTTTCTAAGAAAGCGACACTATCAGTCACATAGGCTTGAAAAAAGCCATGTTCTTTAAGAGAGTTTTCTGCCAACTGCGCACGCAATGTAGGGCTTACAGTACTCAAAAGGACTGGTTCGGAACCAAACATACTGTAAATCTTCCGCCCCCACCAAGAGGAATCTTGGGCAAAAGAGTTATGTACCCATAGCCCTGGCTGTATAGGAAGTCGGTATCGAGAACTACCGAATAGAGAGCCATTGGGAGGCACGTTCAGATGAGACTCTGCCACGGCAATAGCTTTTTTGGTCTCTTTAGATTCTCCCTCGGTTATTATCTTGTTCTTTCCCCTACCTATATAGAGATACTCTCCAGAGGGGAGATTGGCGGTTGTAGAACAACCTATAAGGAGAAAAATAATTCCCCAAATAGATAATAATTTGAAAGAGTTATGCCAACAATTATTGCTCATCTTTGTCAACTTGTTCTGTGGGTGATGAAGTTGTTTGATTCTGTTCTGTAGGGGAAATAGACTTAACCACTCTCTTTTTCTTTGCCTCTTTCTTGAAAAGCTCCAAAAGATTGTTCAATTTTCTACGAAGCACATATCCCACGCCCGTTTCCGTTACAAGCCCCTCTAATAGATGGTCATTGTTTCTCTTGTGGAACAGACGTACATACTGGCGCCCTGAACGATCTAATTGATACTCCAGAGAAAGATTATCGATAAAAGTTTGCTCATAATTTGTCGGGAGGTTTCCCGTACCGACACGTCCCCCAACAGAGAAACGCAGGCGATCATTGTAGAAACGTCGGCTAAAGTTATAAGTGTAGTCTGTATAGGCTCTACCCGACTCTGCCGCATCGTGCAACTCCATGCCAAGATCTAAATCGGTTCCTTGGAGCAACTTCCCAGTAAGACTATTCAATTCACTTACCGCTAAACCACTTAGCATCTTTTGCATATTGGTAGGTGTTGCATCGGAAGCCAAGAAAGTACCTGTCAGCATCAAGCCCAAAGCCTGTTTACCCCGCTCTTCCTTATTCATCGTCGCCAACTTACCCTGTAGGGAAAGATCCTCTGGAGCCGAGAGATCAAAGCCTAAATCAATCTTGTCTACCGTCTCTTTGGCTACAATCTCTACGTCGAAGTTTACCTTACGGGTAGCACCTCCCTCTGTAACATTCGCCCGCACCCTCTGTTTGGCCACAAAATCAATGTAGGGATTGGTAACACTGCCATTCCACTGGATATAACTATCAGGGTCTATAACAAAATCTTTACGCCCTACAACTGGGAAGTTATAACGCACATCTCCCCCGCCTTGTAGATTATACCTACCCGTTAAACTCATCTCTCCAAAAGGCGGATACACAAAGTGCAAATCGCCCCCTCCCATCACTGTAACATAATCTTGGTGATCTGGAGACAAATCAACACTCAAGCGTACTGAAGGTGCCACATTGATGTGAAGCGTTAAATCCATTCCTCCCAACGAAATGGGGTGACGTTGTCTCTCCCAAGTATCTAGCGTATCGGAAAAATCTGTAAACATTACGACATCTGAAAGCCTATCTTTAGCTTGAATCGCAGATTGTGTATATACGTAGGTTACATTGGTTCCTCCTAAAATGTCTACCTCTCCTCTTACGCGAGGTTTCATAACATTGCCACGTACAGAAAGGTCTACCGAAGTTAACAGTTTACCATATAATAGTTGTCCTCTCTTATACTTGCTATTGATAAGCTGTACATCTTGCCCTCTCACACTCAAATCTGTAGTCAAAGCCTCTGGTCCCAGCAAGGTAAGATAACCGTCGACAACAAAAGGCTGCTGGGCATCTGCATTGCTCAACTGCAAATTATCGAAAAGCAACTTACTATCCAAGAACCGAATAGGAGGGGTGGTAATGGCAAATGTATTCCCCACCATGGGTAAATAGAAAGTAGCTCCCTCGGGGATAAGCTCCCCATTAAGCAGGATATTATCAAATGTTCCTTTGGCAGACAGATTACCCTTAACCTCTCCCTGCAGGGAGGCCAAGTTTGCTCCAATAAACGGATTCGCTAAGGAGAGAGGGAAGTTCTCTATTTGAGCTTTGAGGTTCAGGGGCATCTCTTTATCCTCGGAGTGGTATTGCCCCTCTGCCACAAGGGCTAAATTACCATCGACAGAGACGTAAGCATCTACAAAATGTCTGCTATTATCACGTGGTTCGTAGAATGTAGCAATACTAATATTACCAACACGACTGGCATCGTAGGTAAGGTCGTTAATCGAGATATCGCCTACCACACGGGGCAAATCGTAAGTGGGATCTATCTCCAATCTCAAATCGGCAAACATATACCCCTCTATCGTAGTCTTACCCAAAAGATGGGCTATATCCGAGAGTTGCAAGCGTTGGAGATTCATGCTTAACCTGCGGGTATTCTTTGCATTTTCATCTTCCAGAGAGTGTAAAGAGAGCTTGGCATCTTGCAAACTGGTAAGGGTTAGATTGGCCCATAGCTCCTTCTGGGTTGGATTGAAAAAGAGCGCATTATGAGGGTTAGGATTAAGTTGATAACCCGCGACTATAATGGGAGTGTCCTTGAATGTCAAACCATAACCCGAAGCATTTTTGAAAAGAATTGCTTCCAGAGAATAAGCCTCCTCTCCCTCTTGCAATAGATGGGTAGTAATATCTACTGTACGGAAGTCACTTAGAGCTCTCAGATAAAAATTGAATGGTTCTTGATTTCTATATCTTTTCTTATTGGCACGTATATCGGCACGAAGGTATTTGTCAAGCAATTCCCCCTCTCCGGGTCTCTTTACAGCACGTATGGGCTGCGTATCGGGCCAAGTAAAACCACTCAAAGCGTCATACACGGCCTCGGAAAGAGAGGTACGTTCTATCCCTTTTTCCGTACTGATACTGGCATATAGCTGGTCTATTTTCAGCGTATCATGCCTAAAGTTATAGATATTGGCTTCTAAGTCAAGCCCTCGATTTCTGACGTTGGAGAAAAGTATTTCCCCTCTATCAATCGACATTTTATAGGGAGCCAAGATCTCTTTCAAAGGATTGTCTTTGTGGAAGTAAATATCCAAACCAATAGGCGGCAATGCATCAAGCATCGTAGCTACCGTAGAGGGAAGTAAAGAATCGACCTGTAAAGAGGGAGTAAGCTCCGATATCCTGCTCGCCGTTGCCGCAATGGAGTCTATACCTCCGCCAATATAGGCGTCGAAGAATAGGTCTCCTGCAGAGAGTGTAGCCAAGACCGTATCTGGAGTAGTACGTGCACGTAAAGCTAAAGAGTCGTAAGAGTAGAAGGTGTTGGGCATCTTCAGGAAAATATCGTTCACCTCCAAAAGAAGAGAGTGAGAGGTTTTCCAGTCTGTCGAGAAAGTTCCACAAAAATGCCCTCCTAAATCGAGAGTATCTGCTACAAAGCCAAGACGGGCTAAAGACAAGGTATCTAAGTGGACATCCAAATCTCCTTTCAAAAGAGCATCTTGTAGTAGAGCATCAAGGTTCATAACAACAGAAGCCCCTGGATTATGACTATCCATCTTGAGAGCCAAAGCTCCTGACTTTAGGGATAAATCGAGTGTTATATCGCTTAAAATCACCCCATTATAGTTCAATTGGTATACATCTAAATCGGCACTGGCAAAGGTCTTCGGACTCATTACATCAAATCCTGCCCCCTGCATCTTAAGAGCCATACTAACCGTACCAATAGAATCCTTTGGGAGGAAAGAACGAACGTTAAGCTGGGTAGAGTTGAGCGTTATATTGTAAGCCTCCTGAGGTAAAGAGTAGAGAGCATCTAACGAGATCTTTCCATCCTTGCGGGTTTGGAGTTGGCTCTTCAAAGCATATCTCCCATTGGAGATATTGACCTTGCCTTGGAAGTTCATCGCTTCTGGGAAAGCAAAACGCCCCTTTAGCCCCGAACCCATTAGAGGATACAAGAGATAGGCTTTTCGTTGTGCCTTAACATTGACACTTAAATCTGCCAAGAGCTTTTGCGGTGCGAAAAACTCTCCGACCTGTCCCTTTAACTGCAACTCTACTATCTCTGGTAAAGAGAGCGCAAAAGTTTCGATATCGAGATGTTTGACAGTTCCCTCTGCCTCTATTGCAAAATCAATAGGAGTATCTAAAATAGGGTATTTCCCGCCTATGTATTGGCTGATATCGAACGTACTAAAGTAAAAAATATCTTCGTAGCCCAGAGAACCTTTTAACTGTGCTTTTATGAGCGATGTTTCATCTCCCTCAGTAAAAATACTCAAGGGAAGCCGAAAAGAACCCGAAGCACGTGTGTAGGGAGTGAGCAGAGAGAAGTCTTCTAACTCTATCAAGCCATCCTCCATAAAAAACGCACCCCTAAAATCGGTTACACTTGCTCCCGAACGCTCTCTAAAACGGGCATGCTCTATATCCGCTCTTAGAAGAGTATTTTGCTGTACGAGTTTACTCCCTTTTATCTCTAAATCCCGCGCATAGAGATGGGTATAATCGACAAAAGGAACCGTAGAATAGATGGTGTCCTGAGCGTAGCTTGCCTCCGAAGCCCTGAGAGAGACATGACGTCCCTCTAAACGAAGCGTGCCGATATCGTATGAAAGTTCGTCAACCTCTCCCTTATCAATTTGGGCATCTACAAAGAGTTGGGTAAAGGGCATCTCTATATGGAGCCGAGACTTTACGAGATCGACCCTATTTACTGCTATCTTCCACAAAACGGGTTCAGGATTGGGATTGGGAACAGTATCCACACTAAATAGAGAGAAAGAACCTTCCTCAAAGAGTAGAGCCCCCACATCTACATTTTCTTTGCGCAGATTTACAGAGAGAGGACCGACCTCTATATTACGGGCATCTGCCTTCATAATCGTGGTGCGGGCAGAGTCTGGGAAGAAAACCCTCACATCTCTAACCGCCAAGTATCGGGTCTCAATCTGCCCATTAAACAGAGGCATAAGAGGAACAGAAGTTTCTAAATGCCCCAAGCGTAGTAATGTATCGCCCTCTGCGGTTACTACTTGAATTGACTTAAGAGAAAGATTGAGCGGAAACTTTAGGCGCAAAGCTCCAATCTCTAAATCCATTCCCGTAGCACTCTCGACTTTCTCTTCTACTATCCCCACAACAAACCTTTGGATAGGAGGAATATAGAGAAGTACAATAAGTAATACGATTAAAAGAATCGGGGCTAAAAGAAGGCCTAAAAGCCACCGACGTATCTTAGTACCTACACGCCCTCTAATGGGCTTTTCTTCCCTACCATTTGTCGACAAGGAAACCTCTTCCGTCACTTGAGACCCGACAGAAGAGTTATTTTCATGCTGCTCTTTTTGCAATTCGTCCATTATCTTTCCACAAAAGTACGAAACTATTACATTGAAACTATACTCTTTACAAAAAAGAGATTTTACCGTTAGAGCAAAAAAAGCCTGAGTAATAAGTACTTCTTTGGAGAGTGTATCAAAGAAATGGGTAAGCCAAGTTTTCTACTTTTAGAGTTCTGCCACATTATCCGATCTGCAGCTTCCCAATGTATTTACCATTTCTCACGAAGGATACCTTATTCATGGCAGATTGGTCCCTCCTTAGTATATGGAGTACATATTTCAAAGGTTGCACTTCACACGCCGATGACTTCTTTCCTTTCTGTTGATGCGCTTCGCCTTCCCGAAAGTTTATCCTATCTATTGACTTTTGCTCTCTCATCTCTGTAAGAAGAAGAAATAACTCGATTGCACTTCTTCAAAAAGTATTCTCTATAGGTGCAAAAGTTTATTTCTCCACCCGCAATTCTCTATTTTCAACCTACGTATATATATATTTAGATTGGGTTTATATATATTCAAGTTGCATATACATATATTCAATCTTAATATAAAGAATTGCACACTCTAAAAGAAGAAAGTTAGTAGTATAAAAGCAGAAAAAGGGTAGCTACATAGGGAAAAGTTCTCTTATGAAAATTTCTGTTTTCTCATTTTAACCTCCAACACTAAAAATAGGAACATGGAGGTTACACACATTTCCCAACCACTATCTACTTTTTTGATAGAAGATTTCCCAATCTCTTTCAGAGGTATTCTTTTTAGAAACTCTTGCTGGGTCTCTTTTTTGAATATATCGTAATTGGGAAAACAGCTTTTTACTACCTTTGATAAAGCAGAAAGATTTATCTCTTTGCCTTAGACGAATCAATAAAAAAATGAAGAATAGTAGTCTCATTGCCTATAATGCACTAAAGCTTGTAGCCTCGGGTGCTTTGGGACAAGTGGTAGCTCTTCTACTTTTGATGATTGTAGGGAGGCAATACAATGAAGAGATGATGGGAGTCTTAGGCTCTTTTCTAAGTTGGGGCGGAATCCTATCAATCGCTACAACAGGTCGCTACGAGCAGGCTATCGTCATTGCCCCCTCGGAACAAGAAGCATACGATCTCTATATCTGCGGTATACGTCTTAGTACTCTACTCTCCGCTGTCTTGTTTCTTGGCTCCTTGCTTATTTATTTACTCATTCCAGAGCAAACTTTAGGGGTATACATTCTGCTTCTTCCTCTATTTGTTCTTTTCACATCTTTGTATGCCCACATCTCCTCAATGGCATTGAGAAACAAAAGTTTTAACCGTCTCTCCTTGGCTCAATCTATAAACGGTGTCGGTAATAACCTGCTAAAGGTAGTTTGGGGTAGCTTTCACCCCTCTGTTATAGGACTTATATCCTCCTCCATAACGGCTATATTTCTGGCTTTTTTCTCTTATATCCCTTTTATAAAAAAAGTTTTCCGACGCCCCGTATCGCCCCTGTCTGCATCTCTTGCTATCGCCCGTAAGTATCGGAACTTCCCTCGATATTCTCTGCCCCAAGCACTGATTGATACCCTTTTGGGGAGCTTGCTTATCCTCTTACTTCCTCTGCGTTTTGGGATGGCAGAAGTAGGCTTTTTGACCATGTCTATCATGTTGGCTCGCCGACCGCTTAATATTATCGGGGAAAACCTCGGAAAAGTTTACTTTCAACGACTGAGCGAAACTGTACACAACGCACAGAGCATTGCTCCGACTGTACGCCGTCTACTCCTCATTACGTTTATCCTTGGTATTCCTTTGGCTCTTGCCTTAGCCTGGGGTATGGAGTATCTTGTCCTCTTTTTTGTGGGGAACAAATGGCTCGTTTCTGCCTACATAATTCGTTGGATGCTCCCGATGCTGATTCCCAACTTTGCTGCCGCTATATTGAATGTTATACCCGATATTTTAGGGTTTCAAAGGAGTAATATGTGGAGCCAAATAATCATGCTGGCTCTCTACACGACCGCTATCCTTTTGGGATTTTATTGCTTCTCTTTCGAACGCTTTATCCCCTTTTTCTATACCTGCATGGCTTTTGTGCAGATAGGATACTTACTTTATTTACTACGCTTAGTGGCAATATATGAACGTACTATTCAAAAAAACAACTGACACTGTACCCTACTCCAAAGGAATAGCCTTTGATGCACAGGACAACCTACTGAAAGAGGGCGATTTGAACTCTTACTTTTCAGAGCTGAGAGGCGTGAAAGATTTTATACAGCGAGCAGATGCGCTCAATGGCTCCTGGTGTACCTGTCAGGTCGCTCAAAAGGAGGGAAAAACAACAGCCCTATATATGGGTGTAGACCATCGTTCCACACACCCGCTCTTTTATCGTTTAGAGGGAGAGAGCGTGCTTATCAGCGATAATGGATTCGACCTGTTAAAAGAGGGAGAGGAACGTTTTGAGATAGAGGAAGAGCCACTTCTCTTTTTTTCTCAATGGGGGTTTACTCCCGAGGAGCATACCCTGCACCCAAGTATCAAACGTATTCCATCGGGATGCGTACTATATGTGGAAGAGGGCTACGACGCAACAATAATTCCTTACGCTCAAACACCTAAAATAAAAGAAGAGATAGCAGGGCTCTCCTTTGAAGAAGCTAAAAAAGGATTCGAAGAGCATTTAGAAAAAGCCTTTGACCGTATGAAAAGGGTTATAGGGGTAGCTCCCGTAGTGTTGCCTCTTTCGGGAGGACGAGACTCACGCCTTATAGCCATTGCGTTGAAGGAAAGAAATATTTCTCCTGCCATAACGATGACTTATGGACGTACGGCAAAAACCTCAGAAGTAAAAAAAGCAGCCGAGATAGCTCGGCGTTTAGGCTTAGAACATCGCTTCGTCTGCACAATACCCTCTGGATATACCCGCAAAGGATATACTCAAGATGAGGAAGTATTGCGCTTCTTTCGACATTTAAGCGGACTCTCTTCGTGCTACTTCTTTGCCGAATACAACCCCTCCCGAGAAGTATCGCAGTGGTTCAATGGGGAACAACCTTACGTCCTCCCAGGACATAACGGAGATACGCTATGTGGATTGAAAATACATCAACGATGGGTAGAGGGGGAACAATACGATGACTTCAACGCCTATCTCCTAACCTTTTATGAGGGAGGAAATCGAGTACTCTCACAACAAGAGGTGGGTAAAATGGTAGAGATACACAAAAACATCCTTGCCCACTATCCTAAAGAACTTTCCATACGTCAGAAATTGGAGTGTTTTCGCACCTTAGAGCTTTCATCAAAATACCTTATCAACTCATCTCGAGCATGGTCCTATCACGGCTCGAACGTATGGATGCCTTTTTTAGATCGAGAACTCATTGATTTTGCGGCAAGCCTCCATCCCGATTTCCGAGTAGGGAAACGCATTTATGAGTCTCTCTCGGACGATTATTTCCGCCGACACCGAATATCCTTTCCAGACGATGGCTCAGAATATGCCCTTTCTCGCTCTCCTCGTTTTCGCTTCAAACAGCTATTACGCTCTTTTATTTTATATCAACTCTCCAAGCGTAAGAGGTATTTCTCGAGACATGATGACTTGGGTTTTCGATTCTTAATGGGGGGAGCTTTACAACAAGAAGTAAAAAAGAATATCCCTTGGCACCCAACGACCATAAATGGCCTATCTTTTGCATGGTGGCTGTACAAACTCCAGCAGGGAGCCATTCCCAAAGCATAGAGACAAGGGTAAAAAAACATTCACTACATTGCATCTTAATAATTCAATAATAAAACCCATTTAGCTATGAATCAAAAGAAAAAAGGAAGTATCAAAAAAAACTTTGTGTTAGATACAAATGTCCTACTACACGATTATGAGTGTCTCGATAAATTTGAAGAAAATGATATTTACATCCCTATAACAGTATTAGAGGAAATAGATCAATTCAAAAAGGGAGGAGAGCAAATTAACTATAATGCCCGCTCTTTCGTAAGATTACTGGACGAACGCGGTAAGCAAGAGATATTTACTCAAGGGATTCCTTTAGGCGAAGAAATGGGGCGTCTGTTCATCAAAATAGATGGTTTATCTCACCCGTTGGTGTGTCAGGCTTTTTCTGAACGTATTGCAGATCATAAGATACTTTCAGTAGCCCTCTCCTTGAAAAACGAACTCCCCACAGAACCCGTAATTTTGGTAACGAAAGATGTCAACCTTAGGATGAAAGCAAAAGCTCTGGGACTACGGGCAGAAGATTACATTAACGACAAAGTTTCGACCTCTAAACTATTTGATAAAGCACACGAAGAGTTTGAGGGAGTAGACGGAGACTTAATAGACAAAATTTACTCCGATCCTCATGGAATTGATTGGGAAGAACTACCCTTCCACGAAGAAATTGAGCCTAACCAATGCTTTATACTGAAGAGTGAACGCAATAGTGTTATGGTACGCTACAACCCTTTCACCCAAAAAATCGCCAAAATAAACAAGCAAACTCTATCGGGAATAACCCCTCGCAACTCTGAACAAGCATTTGCCTTTGATGTTATCACAGACCCTAATATCAAGCTCATCGGGATAACAGGAAAAGCTGGTACTGGGAAAACACTCTTAGCCTTAGCTGCGGCTCTCAGTCTCTCAGAAGATTATCGACAAATCCTTATGGCTCGCCCCATCGTGGCACTGGCCAATAAAGACTTAGGATTCCTTCCTGGGGACGAGAAACAGAAGATTACACCCTATATGCAACCTCTATTCGACAACCTTAGCTTTATCAAAAGTCTCCACAAAAGAGGGGGAAGCGAAGATCGTAAATTAGAAGATCTACAGAGAGATGAACGATTGGTTATTGAAGCACTGGCCTATATCCGTGGTAGAAGCCTCTCGGAAGTCTTGGTTATCGTAGACGAAGCGCAAAATCTAACGCCTCACGAAGTAAAAACAATTATTACTCGGGCAGGAGAAGGTACAAAGATTATCTTCACGGGAGACGTAGAGCAGATAGACTCTCCCTATTTAGATGCCGAAAGTAACGGGCTCGCCTACATGATTGATAAAATGAAAGGACAAAAACTATTTGCTCACGTCAATCTTATCAAGGGAGAACGTAGCGAGTTGAGCGAAGTAGCATCTAATCTGCTCTAAGCTCTTGAAACGAAAGTAGCCCGTATAAACTTCTTTTCGGTATCAAGTAAAGAGTCTTCTCAAGGGAATTTTGTAGAATGCTTTAGAAACATGTCTCTTAGAGCAAGGACAATGGCAGGAGCGCAGCGTATATACCCCAACCCATGTCTTAAAAAACGCAGCAGAGATGCGGTATTATGCAAAGATTTCAAGAAGGCTCTTTTTTGTATTCTCCCCTCTCTACAATAAAAAAGTAGGTACACTCTATAATGAAAAAGTGTACCTACTCTCAAATAGTCGGGATGACTAGATTCGAACTAGCGACCACACGCCCCCCAGACGCGTACTCTAACCGGACTGAGCTACATCCCGAATTGCGACGACAAAGGTAGTCGTTATTCGCTTACTGACCAAATATTTCTCTATAAAAATCGAAAGATTCTTTGATTTCCTCCTCCGACACCTCTAATTTCACAGGTTCTCCTAAGTCTTTTAGCCCTATTACAGCAATACTCTCCCCCCTGTTTTTCTTATCTGCATACATATATTCAATGATCGCACTATACTGTTTACAAGAGAAAAGATAAGGCGACTGTATCTCTTTGGCTAAAGCAATCAAACTACGTATATAATTCATAGGAAAAGAGTAGCGAATATGAGAGATATAGAGTTCACAAATTAAACCTATAAGCACGGCCTCTCCATGCCGTAGAGGTTTACTCCCTTTACAAGCTACCTTATGAGAAAATGCCTCCACGGCATGCCCTATCGTATGCCCCAGGTTAAGATATTGGCGGATACCCTTATCTCGTAAATCAGCACACACATACTGCTCTTTTATCTTCACACTCTCCCTTATTATCGGGCTCCATATTTTACCTCTTTCCGTAGGGTCAAAGGAAATGGTTGCCTTCCACACGTCCTTTCCCGAAAGAAGAGCATGCTTGACCAACTCCCAATACCCCGCAACGATTTCATACATATCAAGGGTTTGTAGGAAAAGAGGGTCTATGATAATAGTATGCGGTAGAGCAAAGGCTCCAATGAGGTTTTTGATTCCTTTATAATCGATAGCTGTTTTCCCCCCCACAGAGGCATCTACCATAGCCATGAGTGTAGTAGGGATGTAGGTCGTATGCACTCCCCTTTTATAAATTGCAGCGGCAAAACCTCCCATATCAAGCAATGCTCCGCCACCAGCGACAAGTAGTAAAGAATGCCGAGTAGCTTTGCGTTCTATTAACCAGTCCAAAATCTGCATCAAAGAGGCAAAGTTCTTATGCTCCTCTCCCGCCGATATACGCAACCTGTTTTCAGGAGTAATCTCTTCATAGATGGGTACTAAAAGAGAGCCTGCTACAAGAGCCATATCGGCATCTTCCAAAAGAAGCATACGATCGAAGCCCTCAGACTTAAGAGTCATAAGGGCTTCTTTATTCAGGGCTCCCTCGCCAATAGCTATATGGGAGTTCATAAATTCTTTCTTATAAAGATTGTATCTCCTGTTTGATATGCTCTACCGCCTTAGGGAGTCCAGCGATATCCTTTCCTCCCGCTGTGGCAAAGTGAGGCTGACCACCTCCCCCACCCTTAATCAGAGTAGATACAGAGCGCACCAAATTCGAAGCGTTGGCACCCAAAGCCACCGCAGCATCTGACAGAGTGATAGAGAGCAAACACTTTTCGCCCTCTTTGGTTGCCGCAAGGAAGATAAATGGCTCATCAAGCTCACCACGTAGTTGGAAAGCAATATCCTTTACAGAATCGGCACGATACTCTCCTTCTAAATAAAGGAATCGAATAGAGCCTATATGGTCTTTCTGTGCCAAAATCTCGGCCTTTTTCTGTGCCATCTGTTTACGAAGTAATTGGTCTATTTCTAAACGAAGTTGTGCCTCCTCTTCGATAAGCTTACGAATACTGTTCACGACCTTGGGATTATTGTTAAACAGAGCTTTAATCTCTGTCAAAGTATCTTCCTTCTCATACAGATAGCGTTCTGCATTACTCCCCGTTACTGCCTCTATACGACGGATTCCTGCAGCGATGGAAGACTCTGAGACAATACGAAAAGAACCAATCATACCTGTCGATGGTAAATGGGTACCTCCACAAAGCTCTATCGAATCTCCGTACTGCAACACACGTACTTCCTCTCCATACTTCTCACCAAAAAGAGCCATAGCTCCCATATTTTTAGCCTCTTCAATAGGTACATTACGAAACTCTTGACGGGCAATATCTTGACGGATTTTTGAAGAAACAATCTCTTCCACGCGACGGATCTCCTCGGGCGTAAGTTTATTATAGTGGGCAAAGTCAAATCGAAGTACCTCTGGACTCACAAAAGAACCTTTCTGCTCTACATGCTCACCCAATACATCTCTCAAAGCTTTATGCAATAAGTGCGTTGCAGTATGATTAGCCTCTGCCATACGACGACGCTCCGTATCGATATAAGCGTGGAAGGTTTGAGATAAATCATCGGGTAACTTATCCATTAAATGTACAGGCAAATTGTTTTCTCGCTTGGTATCTCTAATGGCATGACGAGAGTTGTCTTCTGCCAAAAGATAGCCACTATCGCCTACTTGTCCCCCCATCTCGGCGTAGAAGGGAGACTGAGAAAGCACAACTTGATAGAAGTCCTTATTCTTTTGTTTTACCTTTCTATAGCGCAATATACGGCACTCAGAATCTGTTCTGTCATAACCCACAAAAAGGGAATCCCCCTCTTGTAGTACGACCCAGTCCTCTGTTTGAAGTAGAGCAGCATTACGAGCACGAGCTTTCTGCTGTGCCATTTCTTCATCAAATCCAGCTTGATCTAACGACATATTATGCTCTCGGAGGATTAACTCTGTAAGATCTAAAGGAAAGCCAAATGTATCATAAAGCACAAAAGCATCGTGCCCCGAGAGAGTACCCTCACTCCCGAACTCCTCAATCTTTCTGTCTAAGAGCTTCATACCAGATTCAAGAGTGCGTAGGAAGCTATCCTCCTCCTCTTTCATTACTTTGACAATCAGGTCTTTCTGAGCTATAAGCTCTGGATAGGCACTACCCATACAATCAATAAGAACGGGTAAAAGAGCGTACATAAAAGCCTCTTTACGGTTAAGGAATGTGTAACCGTAACGAACCGCTCTACGCAAAATACGGCGAATTACATAACCAGCTTTGGCATTAGACGGAAGTTGCCCATCGGTAATTGCAAATGCTATGGTACGTACGTGGTCTGCTATCACTCGCATAGCTATATCAGTCTTCTCACTATGTCCATAAGCAATTCCAGAAAGATTGGCTATTGCCTGGATAATAGGTTGAAAAACATCCGTATCATAATTAGAGCGTTTGCCCTGCATAGCCATACAAAGACGCTCAAAACCCATACCCGTATCTATTACCCTGTGAGGCAATGGAGAGAGCGAACCATTGGCCAAGCGATTGTACTGCATGAATACAAGGTTCCATATCTCTACTACCTGAGGGTGGTCTCTATTGATCAGATCCCTCCCAGACACCTCTGCCCGTTCTGCCTCAATGCGGAGATCTATATGTATTTCACTACAGGGGCCACAGGGACCAGTATCCCCCATTTCCCAAAAGTTATCCTTTTTATTACCATTTAAGATACGTTCTTTGGGCAGGTAACGCTCCCAAATAGAAGCCGCTTCGTTATCCCTTTCAAGTCCATCTTCGGCAGCACCTTCAAAGACAGTGGCATAGAGACGATCGGCAGGTATACCCAATCTCTCGTGAAGAAACTCCCAAGCCCATGTAATAGCCTCTTCCTTGAAATAATCCCCAAAAGACCAATTGCCCAACATCTCAAACATAGTATGGTGATAGGTATCGTGCCCCACCTCCTCGAGGTCATTGTGTTTACCACTTACCCGCAAGCACTTTTGGGAGTCTGCTACTCGTGGATATTTAGCCTCTGCATTGCCCAGAATAATATCCTTAAACTGGTTCATTCCAGCATTGGTAAACATAAGCGTAGGATCACCCTTTACAACCATCGGTGCAGAGGGAACTATATGATGCTGCTTAGAGGCAAAAAAGTCCAAAAAAGCAGCACGTATCTCGTTAGCGGTCATCATATTTCTTCTTAAAGCTCTTTTTATTGTCTGACAAAAGTAAACATTCTTACCCAAATGCCTACCCACCCAGCTCTTTAAGTGGTATTATGAAAGCTTTAAGTAGTATATAGTAATCCTCTAATTAGTAACACAGACTTTGGGAGAGCACCTCCACTATATACGAACAGGCATTTCCATCACCATAGGGGTTATTAGCTCTACTCATTTCAGCATATGCGAGTTCATCTGTTAGAAGTCTTTCTACATTACTAACAATTTGATCGTAGTCTGTGCCCACAAGTTTTACAGTTCCCGCCTCTACTGCTTCGGGACGTTCTGTTGTATCTCTCATCACCAGTACGGGTTTTCCCAGTCCTGGAGCCTCTTCTTGTATGCCTCCACTATCGGTAAGTACAATAAATGAACGCTCCATGAGTGTAACAAACTGCAAGTATTCGAGAGGCTCGATGAAGAAAAGATTCTCCCATTTATTTAACTCTTTCCCAAACACATCGTGGATAGGCTTACGAACATTAGGATTAAGATGCATGGGATAAACAAAATCTACCTCTGGAAAACGTTTACTAAGCGTCTGAATAGCACGGCAAATACTAAGGAATCCATTCCCAAAGTTCTCTCTACGATGCCCAGTAATAAGTATAAGTCTACGTTCTTTATGGAGTCGCGTTAGATCATATCCAGATTGAAGGAGTTTTTGCTCCACTTCTTTTTGCAAATTAGGATTGTTCTTTATGCTGGCTACTACTTGTTGGAGCGCATCAATTACAGTATTGCCCGTAACGAATATGCGGTCATTAGAAATTCCTTCTGCAAGCAAATTGTCCTGACTAAGTTTAGTAGGGGTGAAGTGATAAGTAGCCATGCGGGCTGTTAGTTGGCGATTCATCTCTTCTGGCCAAGGACTATATATATTGTGTGTACGTAGTCCCGCCTCTACGTGTCCAACAGAGATTTGTTGGTAAAAAGCCGCAAGAGCAGCAGCAGTGCTGGTCGTTGTATCGCCGTGTACCAATACGACATCGGGTTTAGATTGCTTGAGTACTTCTCGCATTCCGAGTAAAACTCGACTGGTAACATCATAGAGATCCTGGCCTTGTTTCATAATTGCCAAGTCATAGTCGGGTTTGATGTCGAATAAATCTAACACTTGATCCAACATCTCTTTATGCTGGCCTGTTACACAAACGATTGTTTCAAAATCATTAGTTTTTGCTTGTAACGCCTTTACCAATGGAGCCATCTTGATAGCTTCGGGACGAGTACCGAAAACTAACATTACTCTTTTCATGTTTACTAACATCTAATAAAATAATACTCTGAATAGGAATCGTACTAAATGTATCTGTCTTTTGATGCGACTTGGTTGGCGTAATAAACGATAGGCAAACTCAAGATTATTGCGTATCCACCACTCAGGAGCTCTCTTTACACGTCCTGTATACACATCAAAACTCCCTCCTAAGCCTTGGTAGATTGCTAAAGGATGCACTTTTTGCATACGCTCCATAAGAAGTTCCTGTTTAGGAGACCCCATGGCGACAAATACAATATCTGGTTTTTTGGCTATAATATCTGCAATTAGAGCCTCATCATCTCCACTTTTAAAGTAACCATCTCTATAACCGACAATATTTACTCCAGGGAAATCTTCCTTAAGTTTTTCGATGGTAGAGGATATTACCTCGGGCTTTCCTCCCACGAGATAGAAACTTTTCTCTCTACTATATCGCTCTATAATCTTGAGCCATAGTTCACAACCTGCTATCTTACGGGCTTTTTTATATCCCTTTTTCTTGAGAGCAATTACTGCTCCCACCCCATCTGGGTAGCCAATATTACGATTGTAAATAGCCTTTAGATCGTCTGTAGCGTGCAGTATTTTCTCTGCATTAATTGCCACTAATATGCCTGGATGCCTCTCTATATGATTGATCAACTCAAGAGTCGAAGCAAAAGGATAAACACCTACTCCACTAAGTAGAACTGGCTGCATAAGCACTCTTTAGATACTAAAAACAACTTATTTATGGAGTTTTTTTCTTATTTCCTCTATGATAGAGAAGAGCGAGAAGAGTATAAAAGAACGCCCTATGGTATTCCAGAAAAGCTTTACAGAGGAGCTTCCCTGATACCAATCCTTTTTATACCCATTATAATAGCTTGAGAAAACACCTTTTCTTCGGAACTCGGCGTAGAGTTTCAGTTTAGTCGAGAGCGAGAACCGAGATTTTCGGACGAAGTTTAGCAAGTTGCGATGCAGCATATTGGAAGCACTTTTCACCATCTGCATATCATAGCTATTGGGTGCTGGATTATGCAAATTGAAGCAATCTCGCCACAAATCCTCGATACGAAAGAAGTCATCTATCTGCCGCATTCTTCGTGCCTGGTCAGAAAGGTTCATAACACTTCCCACCCGAATATAGTATAAATAAGGAATAAGAGAGGAGTTGAAGAAGCTGGCTCGGGTTATAACTTTCATAATCCTGGGCCATATCTCGAAGTCTTCAAAATAGATGCCGTCGATATAGCGCAGATTATTCTCGAGCCAAATCTTTTTTTCAGAGATAAAAGTACACGAAGAGATATTAGCTAATTGGTACTGAAGAATATCTTTTCCCGAATATTCCCCTTCGTGGTAATTTCCGATAGAGCCTCCAAAAGTTACTACTCCATTCGTTCTGATATAGGGGAAGAAAAGAATCTCGGTACTATTCTGCTCTATCTGCTTCATAATTAAAGCAAGACATTGAGGAGCAATATAGTCATCTGAGTCTATAAACCAAATATACTTGCCTACTGCTTCTTCGATCCCTACATTTCTTGCGCTACTCTGCCCCCCATTACTCTTATGAATAACACGTATAAAAGAGTGCTCTCGTGCCAACTCATCACAAATTGCCCCACTACTATCGGTGGAACCATCATCTACCAAGATGATTTCATAGTTGTAATAATCTTGTGCAAGAATACTCTCTACACAGCGGCGCAAATAATCCTCTACATTATAAACGGGGATAATAATAGACAATGCGCGTACAAACTCGGGAGAAAACTCTAACATACTAAATCAAGAAATACTATTTTCAAACAACACAAAACCTCTTTACTACTCCTTTATTATATCTCTTACTATCGAATAGAGCGCATAGGCAATAAAGGAACGCCCTATGATATTCCAAACCCATTTTAGTTTTCCCGATTTGATATAAGGATGCCTACGATGCCCATTATAATAGTTGGAGAAAACTCCCTTTTTCCTGTACCGAAAAAGCAATTTGAGCTTAGTAAAAGAAGAGAGTTTAGAGAGCGTAGTAAAGGTTAGTAGGCATCTATGAAGCACCCTTGTACTTTCTTTAAGAACGACCATATCATAACTATCGGGCGCGGGAGTAACAAGATTGAAGTGCTCTCTCCAAGACTCTTCGATGCGGAAATGATCCTCTATCTGCTTTAGCTTCTTCTCTGGATTAGATTGATTCATGATACTATCAGGACGCATAAAATACCTATACGGGACAATTTCTGAATCAAAAAAAACAGATTTTTGGACTACTCTCATTAATTGAGGCCATATCTCAAAGTCTTCAAAGACTATTCCTTCCAGGAAATTAAGTCCGTGCACATCCCATAAAGATTTCAAGGATATAAAAGACCATGCAGTATGGTTTGCCATTTCATTAAGTACAACTTCCCTTCCACTATAATGCCCAGGGTAATACTTTCCAACAGGAACTCCAATAATAGACGATCCATCCGTTCTCAAAAATCGGAAGAAAAGAATCTCTGCCTCTGCTTTTTCTATCTGATTCATCATAGGCAAGAGGCACCCAGAAGCGATATAGTCATCGGAGTCTATAAACCAAATATACTTGCCTACTGCCCTTTGGAGCCCTGCATTTCTTGCACTACTAAGCCCTCCATTGGGCTTATGAATTACACGTATCGAGGAGTGTTCCTTTGCAAGTTTATCACAAATCGCACCGCTACTATCGGTAGCACCATCATCTACCAAGATTATTTCGTAGTCATGATAATCTTGTTCGAAGATGCTCTCTACACAGCGATGCAAATAGTCCTGCACATTATATACAGGGATAACAATTGAGAGTGTGGGTAATAAGTTTGCAGTACTCTCCATAACAACAACGATAAAACTTATATCCTCAATAAAAAGCTCCAGCTCCTAAGATAAAGGAAAGAAACTTATCATTAGGAGCTGGAAGCGACAGTTGAAACTAACTATAAATCATATTCCCTCGCCACTCGCCTCTGGATCTGAGGGAGGATTGCCAGGAGAGGGAGGAGGTTGCACTCCAGGAGTTGGGGTATCTTTCTTAGACTTAGGTTCAATACGCTCGTACTGGATATTATTCAAAGTGAAGTACTCCTTAGAGGGATGGAGCTTAATAACAGGCTTTACAATATGCCTTGTCGAGAGGAATTTCTCATCTACTGGCACAACCATACTTCTGAAACTTGGTTTCAAAACGCCCATATCTCCAAACTCTACCATATCGCCCTCGGAAACAATATCCTTGGCAATCTCAATGGCATAGTTAAGTACTGCCGAAACCTCTTGATGCGTAAAAGTGGTTGCCTTGGCAACACGCTCACAAAAATGACGGAAACTAACGCGATTCCGCCCAGAAGGCAATGCCACCTGCACCATTTGACCTTTTAATTTCCCCACCACAGCCTTGCGCTGATGTAGGGTAAAATTCATTTTCTTCTCTGCCATATTCTCTACTTTACTCTTTATGCGTCGAAACTATTAATTTACAAAGAAAAAAACACCGCCAGCCCAATAGTATGCTGCTCAACAAAATAAAAAACAAATAAAATATGAAGAGGTATATACTACCACGACAAAAAGTACATACTATCCGTCAAATTAGTACTTACTATTTTCAGGATTACTATATACTATCTGGTCAATTAATACATACTTTTCAGAAGAATACTATCTGCTCTTTTGGCCGGCGGTGTTTGATCAATCCTCAGTGACAACAAAATATATCAAAAACTACCAAACTCTATCCGAAAGATTTCCTTTTAAGAAACCTGATTATACTTTTCAAAAAACGCCTTGTAAAAACTCTCTTACACCACAGCGAGAAGAGATATTTTTCGCAAACTTAGCAAATCATTTTGAAATAAAAAAAGGAATACTCTTTTTTAATCTAAAAACTACCCGAAAGTTCATTATAAAGTTTCTCTAAAGAGAGTGCCACCCCCTCGGGAGCATATTTATAACCTTCGGTCTTAGAGGCTTGTTGCAGGGCAGAGAGCAGAGCAGGCTCTTCGCAGAGCTTTTTCAAAATAACGAACAGCTCATTACGCTCTCCTGGAGCGATAAGTACCCCGTTCTCTTCGTTCACCACATCGGGAATACCGCCTACACGAGTAGCTACCACCGCTATTCCATACGCAAAAGCCTCTAAAATCACCATAGGAAGCCCCTCGAAATAAGAGGGCAGAAGGAGCAAATCTGCCTCAAGAAGAGCTTTTTTCTTGGTATCTCCCGAGAGCCAACCATGAAATCGCACCAGCTCCGACAGGCCAAGTTCTTCTACTTTTCTTTTAAATAATAGCACGTCACCATTGCCCCCTACATCCAAAACAAGCTTACCTGCAAAGTATTCTTTATGCTCTGCCAGCACCTCGAGCAGGTCATAAATCCCTTTCGACTGAGCCAAAAGCCCCAAAAAAAGTACTCGTAGCAAAGAAGAGGGTGTGCGCTCGTTAAGCTCCTCTTCGGTAGGCAGAACCACAGGATTAGGAATAATACGCACCAAAGTACGGGGTGCAATCTCTCTAAAAAAGTGCTGCCAAGAGGAAGAGAGCACAATAATACAATCAGCCCTATTCAAGAGCCAGCTAATAAGCTTGGGATGCGTGCGATAAAAATCCCTAAAAGCACCGCCATGAGCATGAAGTATCGCCTTTCTTCCCAACAACTTAGCCAGCAGCATGAAGATAGAAGCACGGTAAAAACAAATAGACACGGCCGTGTGGATATGCACTATTTTAATCCGACGGTAGGCAATAAGCCTCCCCAAAAATCGGACTAAAGCCCCCAAAAGCACAAAAAAATTGCGCCAACCGCTCCACCTCGAATTGGCTATAAAATCAAACTGTTTGAAAACATGCTCATCATAAATAGACAACACTTGGGCTATTCCGCCACGGACAGGTTTGTACGAACAGCCAACAGTCAGAACATCTCGCCTGTCAAGCCTCATAAATATCTTGCGCTTTGAAAATAAATAGTCGAATACCTCGAAATACTCTGCCTCGCCCCAGAAAGTACTAACAAAGCAAGTGCCAAGGAAAAAAGAGCCGAAAAGAGAAAATAAATCTCGCTCTGAAAAAAAGAAAAAAGCAAGGCCGATAAGAAAAGAGCCAAACTTAATCGATAATAAGGAGAGCCCCTATTAGAGCGAATAAGACGATAGAGAGAGAAGTAAAACATCGACAACAACACCAGACCAACAAGACCATGCTCTACAAGTGCGTTGACAAATTGGTTGTGAGAGAAGACCCTCATACCTGTCTTTTGGTAATTATAATCAACAACTTTTGTCCAACCTCTCCCAAAAAGTAGCTCATAGGCATTACCCCCACTCCAATTCTCAATGCCATTCACCCAAAAAGCTATGCGACCAGAGCCTTTTATATCTATCTTATTAGCAGATTCATTTGAATATATACTCCTCCCAACTACACGAACTTGAAACTTCTCGTTCGTAGTATACAGATAAATAAGACCACCCAATAGTGCGATAAAAACGAATAAAAAACGTACAACGTACCTCGGAGTTATCCTTTTCGGCAGCATTAACACGACGACTCCCACCAACAACATAAGCCATCCCGTACGAACATAAGCCTGAAAAATAGAAACTAACCCCACCAGAATAAGAAACAAATTGAAACCTTTGCTCAAAAAAGAACGGAATCTCTTGCTCTTAAATCCATTGAGTAGCACAAGAATAGAAGCCGCAAAGTAAGAAGATGCCGCATGAGGAGAACCAAAAACAGCCGAATAATAAACCGTACCCTCCTCCGAAAAAGAGTGCGTTACAAGGTAATCTTGAATGGGAGTAACGAACCCCAGCAATACAAAAAAAGAGGCAAGAAGAATAAACTGAGCTAAAGAATAGAGAAATATCTCTAAACGGTCAGTTCTAAGAGAGTATTTAATCAGCCAATAACGAAAAAAGAGCATCAAAGGCAATTGCTTCATGGCATGCGTAAAAGAATAAAGAGGATTAAGAATAGACTCTACATTCAAAGTACTCTCTATAGCTAACCCGTAACTATACTTCTCCCAAGCATACTTCCTTTTAAGACTCCGTATAGAGAATACTAAAAGGTAAAATAATAAAGGAAGTTTCCACAGCTGCGCGATAGATAAACCCAAAGGTGTAGGGAATCCCTCGATATAATGCAGTATAAAAAAAAGAATAAAACTGAATATATAAAGTAAATATCCCCTCATTGTACCCCTCTATATTAGTCTACTTTTTGAAGACGCCACAGAAATCAAGGATAACTTTATCCGTACGATATTCGAGAGACTTAAAAGGTGTATGTGCCGTCAAAAAGGCAATAATATCTGCCTTTTCATAAGCCTCTCGATAATCTGTAAGCTTAAAGGTATTATGCTCAGATATATTCGGCTCTACAAATAGTACCTTAGCATTGTTCAGACCCTGCATTACACGGGTGGCGATATACTTGGCAGGAGACTCTCTTAGATCGTCAATATCGGGCTTGAAAGACAATCCCATCATGGCAATTACTGGAGAGTATCCGTAGCGATTCTCAAAACCTTGGATGGTTTTACTTATTTTCTCGGCACACCAGAAAGATTTATAATTGTTTATCTCTCGAGCACCCGCTATAAGTTTACTTTCCAGCGGGAAAGCAGAAGAAATAAAATAGGGGTCAACTGCTATACAATGTCCCCCTACACCACTTCCTGGTTGTAAGATGTTTACTCGTGGATGTTTATTAGCCAGCTCTATCAATTCCCAAACATTAATTCCAGCCTTATCGCAAATAAGAGAGAGTTCATTGGCAAAAGCAATCTGTACATCACGACTCGCATTCTCTGTTAATTTGCACAATTCTGCTGTACGAGCATTTGTCCCATGTAGAGCTCCCTTTACAAAATGTGCATAAAATTCTTTCGCACGCTCAGTTGCTTCCTCGGTTAAGCCCCCAATTACCCGATCGTTATGCTCCAATTCATAAATAACATTCCCTGGAAGAATACGCTCTGGACAATAAGCTATATGTAACAATCCTTGTAGTTCAGGACGCTCTCGATAGATTAACTCTGCCATTTGTTCTGTTGTTCCTATCGGAGAGGTAGACTCAATAATGAACAAATCTCCCTTCTTTAATAGGGGAAGTACAGATTTTGTAGCAGCCTCTACGCATGCAATATCGGGGTCATGATTGGCCTTAAAAGGAGTAGGTACAACAACCAAATAAACATCACTCTCCTCTGGAGTTATAGAAGCACGAAAAACTCCTTTTTGTAGCACTTCTTGGAGGAGTTCTTCCATACCTGCCTCTATAAAGTGAAGCTCTCCCGAATTAGTTTTTGTAACAATATTGGAGTTTATATCGACTCCCAAAACCTCTATACCACTTTTAGCAGTTACTATCGCAGTGGGAAGTCCTATATAACCTAACCCAATAAAACAAGCTTTTTTCATTCCGTTATTTTACTACAAAATAGTTTTCTATTATCCTATACCGCTGTCTTTCCCTGAAGAAAGTACCACACACTACATTGATTATATAATATACATCCGCTCTTTTGCCTCCCATACTGCCCACTAAACATATAACATAGTAAAGATTATATCGGGAGAAACAATATGCTCGCCAAATAAGTACTATTCACCCTTCTCTAAAGAAGCTTTGAGTGCCCGTTTACGTGCCAAACTGGCAATAAACATATTAGGTACAATCCAGATAAAGATATTCAATAGAAGTAATAGGTTGATATTAAAAAATGAATCCCCAACAATGTTAAACAAAGAGAGTAACGTAGCATATAGTAGTATAATCACAAGTGCTTGTCTTTGACTTAACCCCAAAGCCATTATTCGATGATGGATATGGCTTTTATCGGCTTTAAAAGGATTTTTCTTCGATAAAATTCTCAATATAAATACATGGAATAAATCGAAACATGGAATAAACAAAGGGGCTATCACATATGAAAAAGGTAAAGCCCTACCTGTAACAGGAGTCAACAATCGCAAAGCCATGAAACTCAAAATAAGTCCTAAAGTTAAAGCCCCTGTGTCTCCCATAAAAATCTTCGTTCGCTTTTCTATCGTACCGAAAAGATTGAATCTCAAAAAAGCAACCAAACAACCAACAATAGATACACAGATTATTGCATACAAATACATATTGGCATAAATAAAGAAAGGTATATAGAGCAGCATCCCCAAGAGTACCAAGCTTGTAGCCAATCCATCAATGCCATCAATTAGATTTATACTATTGATAACCAAAAGAAAAAAGAATATGGCTATGGGATATGCCAATACATTAGATAAGCTATCTAAGAATAACAAACTATCCCAACCCGCAAGATAAACTCCCGAAAAAAGTAGAATAGAAGAAGAAAGGATTTGAGCTATAAATTTGCGTCGATAAGACAATCCCACTAAGTCATCTACCACACCAACAGAGTATAGTAAAATAGTTGCAGGCAGAAGAAAAAGGATATCAGATACCCCATACAAGGGAAAATCTATAGGTAGAGTTAATAAACTTCCTGCAGCTAAGAAAAGAGAGACAACCAATGTTACTACAGGAAAAAACACTATTCCTCCCAAGCGAGGAATAGTTCCCTTATGTACAGTTCTCTCATTTTCTCTATCAAAAATACCTTGAGCATAGGCAATGAAAGACAAGCGGCGCAAAGCAATATAAGAAAGAACAGAGGTGGTTAACAGCAACAAGAAAAAGAAGAGCATCCTTTTGAGCCCCCCATCCACGTTATATACAGCCGTTATATCTACAAAAACAGACCTCATACTCCCTTATTTGCAAGTAAAATAGAGGTTCATTGTAGACAACGTACGCTTTCTTATAAAATCATTTGCAATAAAAAAATAGGCTCCCATCACAAGTTCTTGGATAATTAAATCCCTTCAATAAAGATTTCGCATGTCTGTATTGTGTCACAAAGGTAATTAATTATTGCCAAGTTCCTGACTTTTTATTCATAAAGTGTGGAGTTTTTATGTTAAAATAACCCCATTCATAAAACTATAAAGCCTGTATTCCTCTCATTTTTCACAATCTGTATAAAAAGTAACTATAAGACTAATCATACTGCTCTCGAACTATTTTTACCAAGCTATGAGTTAGTCGGCTCAAGTCCTCCTCTCCTATTATATAAGGAGGCATCAGATAACAGAGACGACCAAAAGGACGTACCCATACCCCCTCCTCCACAAAACGTTGCTGCATACGCGCCATATTGACAGGCTTTTTCGTTTCGATTACACCTATTCCCCCCAAGACACGTACCTCCTCTACTCCCTTAAAAGAGGAGGCCAATAAAAGTTCCTCTCGCATTTGCGCTTCCATAGCTTTAATCTTCTCCTGCCAAGAGGTAGAGAGCAATAGAGAAAGGCTCTCCAAGGCCACTGCACAGGCTAAAGGATTGCCCATGAACGTAGGGCCGTGCATGAAACACCCTGCATCGCCTGAACATATCGTATCGGCTATAGTTTTATGCGTACAAGTAGCCGACAAAGTCATATATCCTCCCGTCAAAGCCTTACCCAAGCAGAGAATATCGGGTACCGCCCCCGCATGCTCTGCCGCCCAAAAAGTGCCCGTACGCCCAAATCCTGTAGCTATCTCATCAAAAATAACAAGCACTCCATACTCATGACATAGAGCTAAAGCCTCTTTGAGATAGTTGGGATGATAGAAATACATTCCTCCTGCCCCCTGTACAATGGGTTCCAATACCAAAGCAGCTATATTCTTCCCCTCCTGCTGCAACAATTCCTTCAGCGGATTGAGATCGGAAGCCTTCCACTCTCCATGGAACTTACTCTTCGGTTGAGGGAGAAAGTATTGCCGAGGGAGCGCGCGCTCAAAGAGAGTATGCATGCCCGTAGTCGGGTCACATACACTCATAGCATGCCACGTATCTCCATGGTAACCAGAGCGTATCGTAGCAAAAGCTTGTCGCTTTGGTGCCCCTTTTGCATGCTGATACTGAATAGCCATTTTCAGTGCCACCTCTACCGCAACCGAGCCACTATCTGCATAGAAAATCTGATCTATTCCCTCGGGAAGTAGGGGAAGTAGTTTACTTGCCAACTCAACTGCTGGGCGGTGCGTAAAACCGCCAAACATGATATGGCTCATTTGATCTATCTGCTTTTGAATAGCTCTATTGAGACGAGGATGATTATAGCCGTGGATTGCCGCCCACCAAGAGCTCATTCCATCGACTAATTGCTCGCCTGTTTCCAAGTAGATATATACCCCCTCGGCACGCTGTACGGGAAAAACGGGCAAAGGGTCAATGGTAGAAGTATAAGGGTGCCATAAATGCTCTCGGTCTATCCTCAACAATTCGTTTGTAGTCATATTCTATCTTCTGTCTCCCAAGTAGTTTCGATTTCATTACTGTAGCCCATCTCTTTGATAAGCTGCATATCCTCCTCTGCCCTTACCCCTATGGTAGTAAGCATATCGCCCGTAATAGCAGCGTTAATACCTATATACATCGCTTTGCGCACGATGGGAAGAGGTATCTGGATGCGACCACCACTGAAACGTAAATAGGCCTTGGGATTGATAAGTCGAAAAAGAGCAACCGTCGTGAGATACTCTTCGGGCGAGAGAGGAGGCACACTGGCAAGAGGTGTACCCGCTATGGGTTGTAGCATATTGATGGGAATGGAATATACCCCTATATCCCGCAAAAAAAGAGCGAAGTCTATACGATCTTCCATACGCTCCCCCATACCTATAATTCCCCCCGAACAGACCCTCATACCGACACGACGCGCAGCTTTTATTGTTTCTAACTTATCTTTTTGGCTGTGTGTAGTGCAGAGCTTCCCAAAAAAGTTAGGAGCCGTTTCCATATTGCAATGGTAAGTGGTAACACCTGCCTCGTAAAGAATACGCAAACGCTCCTCATCCAACAACCCCAAAGAAGCACAGCAACGCACCCCACTTTCGCGGCGAATAGCCTTGTAGGTATCTGCCAACGTCTGGATTTCCCGCAGAGACAAACTTCGTCCACTGGCCACTAAGGAAAAACGCTTTATCCCCTGTGCATGGTTGTAGTTAGCCTGTGCAACACATGCCTCTGTATCTAAGAGAGGATATACTTGTGCTCCTGTAGTATAGTGTCTACTCTGTGCACACCACTTGCAATCCTCTGGACAATTACCACTCTTGACATTTATTATGGAGCAGGTATCAAAACCTTTACCCATCATTCGTTGAGTAATCTGGTGTGCAGCCTCGTAAAGCACCTCGGGTAAACATTTATTCCAAATCTCTAAGACTTCTTCCCTCGAGAGTTTGTAACCATTTACTATTTTCTCTACTATTTCCTGCATTATTCGTTAAGGGGTTGGTTGGTAATAAAGCAACCTCTCCCAGTACTTCTGTATAAGAAGTCTGCGGAGAGGTTGGTGCTGTTAAATATTATCTTACGATTAAGCGGTAACGCGCTCCAATCGTTTCATTACAGAGAATATGAATGCCGCTGAGAGTAGACAGCATGCAATAAGTACTCCCCAGAATGCTACCAATGAAAGTTTTTCCCAGAAAGCTCCCATAACACCTACGAGGAGGTTGCCCACCGCAGTTGCTGCAAGCCATCCACCCTGCATCAAACCTGCATATTGTGGGGGAGAAACTTTTGATACAAACGAAAGACCCATTGGGCTGAGGAATAGCTCTGCCATAGTCAATACGAGATAAGTACCGATGAGTACGTTGGGCGATACCAAAACATCGCTTGTACCCTTGATGTCACTTGGTGCTGGCAAACCGATAGATGATACTAAAAGCACGAGGAAGCCTAAAGCAGCCAACAACATACCGATACCAATCTTACGTGGAGCAGAAGGTTCTTTATCTCTGTTAGCAAGGTAAGTGAAGAATCCTACTGTTACGGGTGTCAACAGGATAATGAAGAATGGGTTAAACTGTTGGAAAATCTGAGGTGTGATACTTCTAAGACCATCGGCAATAGGCTGAATATCTACATAGTAACCACCTATGAGACCTGCTATACCTAATACAACAAGTAGCAAACCTGTTTTGGGGTTCTTCTTACCACCGAGGAGCCCGAAGAGTGAAAGATATACACCATACATAAGAGCTACAAAAGGTAGCAACATCATCAAAGAGAAGGGGATATAACCATTGGCTGTAACCTTGCTCACCGTATAGTCACGAGCAAAGAAGGTCATCGTCAAACCATTTTGGTGGAATGCCATCCAGAAGAAGATAACTACGGCAAACACAAGACCCAAAGCGAGCAAGCGTTCGCGTACTTCCTTCTTAGACATTGGAGCTGCAGCTCCCTCTTGATTAGCCTTAGCTTTAGCCTGTTTGGCGGTAACGTCTGCCTCTTTCCAAGTTTTACGGAAGAGAACGAAGATGAGAATAGATATAATCAAACTACCGCAAGCTACAAAGAAAGCCCAACTGTAAGATTTAGAAAGAGTTGTTGCTACATATTTATTACCGAAATCTCTCTCGAAACCTTTAGAATCGGTTGTAGCTAAAAACTCAGCAGGCACCTCTGCCTGAGCGATACGCTCACGAAGCACAGCCTTAGCCTCATTGTCAGAAGCCTTACGACTTGCCATTAACTCATAGTCTGCATCGGTAACCGTGAGGTTAGGATCGGTAATTGCACCCGCTTTGGTGTACTGATGAAGCCCTGCGAACTTAAGATTGAAAAGGATTTCAGCCTCGTCTTGAGGGAAAATCACACCTTTCTTTTTCTTCGCATCGGCAATCTTTTTAGCCTGTTCTTCGGCACTTTCAGAAGCGAACTTAGGGTGCTCAGCCTGATACTCAGCCATGAAAGTAGCCTCATCTACTACCTTATCGTTAAGAGCTACATAGTTCTTAGGAATAGAAGCATCGTAGTAGAAGTTTTCTTGCTGAAGGAAGTAGTTGGTAATAGCGTTCCCCATACTTGGAGCAAAGAAAGCACCGATGTTGATGAACATATAGAAAATAGAAAACGCCATATCTCTACTCTTGGAATAGAGTGGGTTATCGTAAAGTTTTCCTACGAGAGCTTGTAGATTTCCCTTAAACATACCCGTCCCAGCGGATATAAGTATGAGGGATAAAGCCATGAAGGCAATCCCTTCTGTACCAGTACCAAACGGAATACCTAAAAGGAGATAACCTCCAAACATGACCGTAATACCAATTAAAATGGTCTTACCATAACCCAACCATTTATCGGCAACGATACCTCCAAACACAGGCAAGAAATATACGAGAGCTAAGAAAGTCCCGTAAATAAGACTTGTGGTTGCAGATGAAAAGCCAAATTTGGCTTGCATGTAAAGAGTTAAAATCGCCAACATGGTGTAGTAACCAAAGCGTTCTCCCATGTTCGCGAGGGCCAGAACGACCAGCCCTTTCGGGTGACTTTTTGCCATACTTTTAATTATTAATGTGAGATTTATTCTTTCTTGTGTATCGAGAGAATGGCACCTGTGTTCACATCAAACAAGACGCATACATTGCCCTCTTTGGGTTTTGTTATTTGACTATCCAATGAAACTCTATATCCAAACTGAGTAATCGGCAGATTCTCTTTGGCTATTTGCTTCTTACCGACACTAACCGTAGCCGTAGCACTGCCTGGTACATTATATATGATGCCTTTCAGTTTACGCTCGCGTTTATCAAGCTCATCGGCAGAGATTTCTTGTAGATTTCTCGTTGGGGAGAGATTAAAGGTAACAGCCTCCCCTTTGGTGGCATTGGGTGACAACAAGCCTTCTCGAGAGGAGAAACGAACCAGCGTGCGGTTATTTATAGCCCCCTCGGGTGCTATCGAAAAGTGTCGGTACGAAGTTTCGGTTGTAAAAGTTCCCTCAAAGAGTTCTTCCAGTCCTGCTATTTGAGATTTAAGCTCCGAAACAGCCATCTCGTAAGCAGCACCGTCACGCGGTGCACTCTCTGCCTTGCCAGAGATTAGCTCCAGTAAATCCTCTCGCATTTCAAAGAGCTTACCCGCCACAATCTCGGCACGCTTTGCTTTGGAAGTCGCAAAGGCATACTCTCGAGGTAGGGCAATGCTCTTCCGCTCGGGCATTGGCTCAGATTCTAAAGTCTCTTTCTTTTTAACAGTAGAAGGAATGCCATCTGTATTGATGCCCGATATGACCCCCTCTTTGGTCAGGGCCACATAACTAAAAGGGTTTGGTGCTTTGAAAGAAACGATATATTGTTGTCCCTCATCGGGCACACCGAGAGACTCTATTTGGGTCTCTTTAATCCGATAAGAAATTTCCTGTTGGGTTTTGAACTCTTTGCCTAAAAGAATAGGAGCATACTCTGCCAATTCTCCTGGGGTATAAACCGTTTTCTCTATAGTTAGAGAGACTTGTACCCAACTCTTGGGGAGGTAATAAACAATTCCTTGAGCAGCATACTCCGTTGCTGAGTACCGAGTTACATCTGCCTGCGACCACATCACTTGAGAGGATGGGAGCAAAGCAAGCAATATGCAGAAAGTTTTCTTTAGCAACTCGTACTTCATTGTTCAAAATTTTCAGCAAATGCAAAGCTAAGTAATTTCATCGAGATAATTTCCCTTTACCCTCGCGATAGTATCCTATTGGCACTCCATTTTCACAACATTTGTTCTTTTTCTCTTTCTGAATAAGGGTACAACTTATTTACAACAGTATAAAGCTCTCCACAAACAGGTATCACAAAAAAGATTGTACAGGGTTGTATTTTTTTCACGCCACACAAAAATCTTTGTAGACCTCAATCTCTCTTAGAGGAGGAAAAGGAGCTTGGCACCTATCGGGTAGCCACAAACGAAGTAAAGGAGTTGACTCAAAATGGGTTGTATAATCGAGTAATACAAAGGGGAACAGCTCCTATAAACCCCAGAGCCACTACAAAAAACATATAAATAACTGGAGAAAAAGAGTTTACTACTTACTAAAACCCTGTTTCCTATAAAGCAAAAGTTTATTTGCAGATTGCAAATATGTATATTCAACTTGAATATATGTGTATTCAATCTGCGTATATATATATTCAATCTAAAAATAGAGTTTTACTCAAGAGGAAAACAACTTTTAGTCAGTAGGTTTTGAATTTTTCGACGGAAGAATCAAAAGTAAAATAGCTCCCTCTCCATTCGCAGGAAACTATAAATCGGTTTCCTCCAGCCTATAAGACTCTCCCATCTCTCTCTAAAAGTGTATTTTTGCACAGCACACACAAAGGGACTTACTCATTATCGGCAAGTAGTTTTTACCTCAAGCCCAGAGCAAATTCCTCTGTTCCTAAAACAATTTGCACACTAAAGATGAAGCGTTACTTCCGTATAGTAAAACATTATGTTTGGCCTTATAAGGGTTATTTGTGGCTGAGCGTTGTATTAAATATCCTCGCTGCTCTACTCAATCTTTTGGCATTCTCTCTGATAATGCCCATACTGAAAATACTCTTCGGTCTAAGTGAAACGCATCATCAATATATACCGCTCAGTAGTATTCCCTATGAGGGTATCAAAACCGTATCGGAATGGGGTAGCGCGCTGAACAATAACTTTAGTTACTACATAGAGCAGCTAATCTCCTCCTACGGGGCGAGTACCACTCTCGTAATCCTTTGCCTCTATCTGGTAGGTATGACCCTCCTAAAAGTTAGCGTAACTTATTTCGGCCTATGGAGCCTTATCCCCGTACGTACGGGAGTAGTGCGAGACCTGCGCAATAAACTGAATGACAAGATAACCCTCTTACCCATAGCCTTTATGGCAGAGGAACACAAGGGAGATATATTGGCGCGCATCTCGGGAGATGTTGGGGATGTCGAGTGGACTATCATCGAAACCTTGGATATGATGATTAAGAATCCAATTCTTTTGCTCATCTACCTCATAGCACTTTTTACACTAAGTTGGCAGTTAACCCTGTTTGTATTTGTCGTACTTCCCCCAGCTGGGTACATTATGGGAGTAATCGGGCGCAAGCTAAGACGCCAAAGTTTAATAGGACAAAATATGTGGGGGGCTCTGATGTCTCAGGTAGAAGAGACACTTGGCGGGCTTCGTATCATCAAAGCCTTCCGTGCAGAGGGGAAGATAAGAGAGCGTTTTCACAAATCCAACGAAGAGTATAAAAACGTTGTAACCAAGGTATATGAGCGTCAACAACTGGCACACCCCGTGAGCGAACTATTAGGAACGATAACGATAGCCATTATCTTGTGGTACGGAGGTAGTCTCATATTGGAGGGCACGAGTATGATTTCTGCCCCTACCTTTATCTATTATCTAATCGTCTTCTATAGTATTATCAATCCAGCAAAAGAGCTTAGCCGTGCCTCTTACGCCATCCAAAAAGGAATGGCATCTATGGAGCGAATAGAGCGCATATTGGATATTGACAACCCAATAAAAACTCCCGATAATCCTAAGCCGCTCTCCTTTGAAAAAGAGATAAAACTGGAGAACGTTTCCTTTAGATACTCTCCCGAGAAATGGATACTCAAAGACCTCAACCTAACCATAAAGAAAGGGCAAACGGTGGCTCTCGTTGGGGCTTCAGGGGCTGGCAAAAGTACTTTGGTAGACCTTATTCCCCGATTTTGGGACGTAACAGAGGGGCGCATTACCATAGATGGAACCGATATTCGTGAGGTAGATTTGGATAGTTTACGTGCTTTGATAGGCAACGTTAATCAAGAGCCTATCCTCTTTAACGATACTGTTTACAACAACATCGCTTTCTCTCCCGAAGTTGTTACAAAGGAAGAAGTGGAGCATGCGGCTAAAATAGCCAATGCACACGAGTATATAGAAAACCTGTCAGAGGGGTACAATACTAACATTGGGGATAGAGGGTGCCGTTTAAGTGGAGGGGAGAGACAGCGTTTGAGTATAGCACGTGCCGTCTTGAAAAACCCCTCTATACTGATATTGGACGAAGCGACCTCCTCTCTGGACAACCACTCTGAGCGATTGGTACAGGGGGCTATTGAAAATCTTCTAAAGGATCGTACCACTATCGTTATAGCTCACCGATTGACCACAATAGTCAATGCCGATGTTATCTGCGTACTGGACAAGGGGCGTATTATAGAGAAAGGCTCTCATGAGCAGTTGCTCGCTCAAGGGGGAGCCTATTCACGCTTGTATAAACTACAAGCGAGCCAATCGGTATAGGGGAGAGAGTTGCGTTGGTACAGAGCATGGAACCGATTGTTATACAAAACCTCCCTCCCTCCAAGAGCTATGCTAACCGCCTTTTCGTCATGGCTCACTTGGCTGGAGTACTACCCTTTGTCAAGAAAAAGTTCTTTACACAGTGGCAAAAAGAGCAGATACCCGACGATATACATCTGATGCTCTCAGCTCTTGAGAACATTCCTCAAAAGCGCAACAACTCCTCAACTTTTTCGGGGAAAAGTATTATAGATGTAGGTGCTGCAGGCACGGTGCTCCGCTTTGTAGTAGCTGTTGCAGCACTTACCACAGAACGCTCCGTTTTTCTTACGGGTACTCAACGGCTCCGACAACGTCCGTTACTTCCCTTGCTAAATACGCTAACAAATTTAGGGGCTACTATCTCCGAGACGTGGGGCGACAGCACTGGCAAACAGTCCTATTTAGAAATCTTGCCCGCTTTACACCCTTTGAAAGGAGGAGAGGTGTCAAAAGATTTGGGCAAACAGAGCAGCCAATTCGTTACCGCTCTTCTTCTCATAGCCCCCTATTTGTCCTCTCCTCTGTTTGTACCGCTACCTCCCGAGGCTCCTAGCAAACCTTACATCGCTATGACACTATCTATGATGCGTAAAGCAGGGGCTGTTTTCTCTTTAGAAAAAGAAGGGGTCTACCTCCAAAACAAACCCTATAATCCTCAAGCTATAGTGGCTATGTCGGAACAGATAGAGGGAGATTGGAGCGCAGCATCCTATATATATGGTTGGCGAGCCATGCTACCCATCGAAAGGGATATCTTCATACCTCATCTCTCTCCCCTCGACGAGCAGGGAGATAAAAGGGTAGAGACTCTCATGCTCCCATTAGGAGTGAAAACGCTCTATAAAGAGGGCGAGGGAATACTATTATTAAAGGAAGATATACCTCTATCACCTCTCTACAACCCTATACTAAAGGACTATCCCGATTTATTGCCTGCCCTCTTCGTTACCTCTCTAATGCGCGGCCAGCCCTTTTACTTTGATGCCATAGGAGGCGTTCGACTAAAAGAATCAGACCGTCTATCGGCACTTTCCGAAGTGGGTTCTTCACTCGGCTTTCATATCAAAGAGAGCGAAAGCTCCGTTGCGTGGAGCGGCGAGCAGACACTCCCAAAAGAATTACCACTTGTTCCCACGCTACAAGACCATCGCCTCCCGATGGCTTGGTCTATAGCTATGCTTCGAGGTTATCCCCTGATTTTTGATGATAGCAGTGTGGTAGGTAAGAGTTACCCCCTATTCTGGAGGGATGCGATGCTTGTAGGGGTGTGTTTATCAAAGAGATAATTTTCTAATCAGTGATAAATCTTATCTTTGTGGACAATTAAGCTGGTAAGCACTATGAGTTTACACTATAAAATATTAAGCAAGATTGCTTCTTGTTCTCTCTTATGGGGGATGTTCTTTTTGTATGGATGTATCTCTCCTACGGAAATAAAGAATCCCGAGTTGGAATCTGTACAAATAACCGCTTTCCGTATAGAGGACAAGGACAACCCCGATTTGAAGAATACTTTCTTCTCTATCGACCACCGTAAAGGAGTTATTTATAATGCACATCTTCTACCTAAAGATTTGGCATTGGACTCCGTTAAAGTAGTGCTCTCGCGCCATACCGATGCACAACTTAAGTTCATCGTTGCAGGAAAAGAAGAAACTCCTGGGAGCAATGACTCCCTCTCTTTTGTCGATTGGAAAAAGGGGATAAGCATCCAACTGTCCAATCCCACGAAGGAAATGTTCAAAGAATACAAAGTGGACATCAGAACCTATTCTTACGATCCTCAAACTTTCAACTGGCACAGAGCCGAGGGGACTCAATTACCAGCCCTCGCAGACGTAAAAAAGCTCCTCTTAAGAGAGCATCAAGACCAACTCTTCCTCTTCGTAGGTACAACATCTGGCTCGACAGAGATTTATAAGAGGGGCAAGGAGGCTACAGGTAATTGGCAAAAAATCAACACATCAGGCCTTACTGGTATCGTAAAGGATTGTACCATAGCCCCCGATGGGACAGCCTATCTACTAACCGACCACTTCGATTTCCTCGTCTCTTCGGGAGACTTTACTCGATGGTCTTCTGCTAATATCGGACAGTATATCTTTGCTATATTAGGAGCTTTCACAGAGCCAGGCGAGAAAGTTTCGACCCTTGCTCTTGTACTTAGAGAGGCTCCAGATAACAAGTTGCACTTCGGGGTACTAAAGGGGGCAACCTTTAGTAGCGGCGAACCTCTTCCCGCAGACTTCCCTGTAGAGAACTTCTCTCCTCTACATCTCAACGTGGCACAGCATCCTATGCTCTTGTTAGTCGGCTCGTCAGCGAAGTCGGGCGTTCTCCAGAAGGCTGCAACATGGACTACAACTTCGGGGTTAGACTGGTTGCGTCTGCCAACGCAAGAGGAAGAGCAGATGGAAGCAAGCCTACACGCGCCTGCACTTATATATGACAGAGAGCTCGATAGGATATATAGTTTTATCCCTGCCGACTTTACCACTGCAACTCCACAGATGAAAGTTTACTTCTCAGACAATAAGGGGCTCTCTTGGATGATGGGTAGCGGAGCTCTAATGCTTCCCCCTGCGGAGTTTGGCATACGCTCTAACAACTTAGTGGGATATATGGGTAAAAACCATACTCTCTATCTTTTTGGAGGGATACTACAGAATGGAACACTCCCTACAGATATTTGGAAAGGAACTCCCCGTATTTATACAGAATAGGATAGAATAAGTAACAACTTAATCTATAAGAAAGACGTGACTGCCCTTTTTCGATACAGTTCTATTTTGCTCATCACTGTGTTAGGTTATTCCGCACAGATGGCTGCGCAAGAGTATCGTTATGAAGTAGGGGTTTCTACGGGAACGGCAAGTTACTTGGGAGATGCCAATCCGTACAATCCAATAAAGAGTATCGGGGGGAGTTTGAGTGGAACATTTCGCTACAATCACAATTTCAGATTTGCTTTTTCAGGACACTTGGACTATTTCTATCTAAGAGGAAACACAAAAGGGTTTAAGGACAACCACTTCCCCAACGGGGCGCAAGCTTCTTTCGCTCTACACGGCACAGGAGTGGCGGTACGTTCGGAATATAACTTCTATCCCTACAGCGACAAGTTTCCTTTCTTACAAACCCGACGCTTTACGCCCTACATCGCTGCAGGAGCTATGCTCGGAGTGAGTATGCAACAGGCCTCAATTCACCTCCACCCAGGAGTAAATCTGGGCTTGGGTATTAAATACAAACTCAAGAATCGATTGAATTTAATAGCTTTCCTCGAGGGGACTCACTTTTTTTCAGATCGATTGGATACCTCTTCACCCTCCTCAAAATTTCTTAGCAATCCTTACAACGTTAATTCGTCTCTATTAAAAGGTGGCGATGGTATGGTGCGCTTTATGGTGGGCATTTCCTACGAGTTTCAGAAACAAGCTACCAAATGCAATAATGACAAGTAAGCAAATAAATAAAGAGTTAGTTCCTCGTCACGTTGCTATTATAATGGATGGTAACGGACGTTGGGCTGTACGGCAGGGGATGAGCCGTTCCAAAGGGCACTTTGCAGGAGTGGAAGCACTACATCGAACCGTTGCCGAAGCAATCAAACAGGGGATAAAATACCTCTCTGTTTATGCTTTTAGCTCTGAAAATTGGCAAAGACCTTCAGAAGAGGTCGAGGCGTTGATGATTTTAATGGCCGAGAGTTTAGATACTTATGCCGATGAGCTTTCGGCTCAGGGTGTGCGTATTTATCCCATTGGAGATATTATGCGACTTCCAGAGAGTACTCGACTCAAACTATTAGATGCCGTAAAGAGAACAGCTAACAATACTACTTTGACCCTATTGGTGGGGTTAAGTTACTCAGCTCGTTGGGAGATAAACAACGCTTTGCACCAAATGGTACAAGAGATTGAAAAAGGAGAAGTATCTATCTCTTCCCTACTCAATAATCCTACTGCCATAGAACCCTATCTTGCCACCAAAGGTATTCCTGACCCTGACTTATTGATACGCACAGGTGGGGAGTTGAGAATTAGCAATTTTCTTCTTTACCAACTGGCATATACAGAGCTCTTTTTTACCGAAACGTTATGGCCAGACTTCAATGCTACGAGTTTGCAAGAGGCTTTGGATAGCTATGCACATCGTAACAGACGCTTCGGTAAAGTAACTCTTGCAAATGAAAATGATAATAAAGAGGAGTATTAATGCCTCTAAGCTATACTTTATGAAGAAAAATAATCTTTTCAAAATACTCTTTCTATCGGGAGTTTTGGCTGTATCCCCATCTTTTGCACAGGCTCAGCAGGATACAACTAAAAAAGAAACTCCTTCTCCCATTCAAATCGACTATATGCGCCCCGTTAGCCGACGCATTGCCGATATTAAGATTGTTGGGGGGGAAGGCTATAATCCCTCCGTACTCATAAGTCTTTCAGGATTAAATGTAGGAGATGTTGTAGAGGTACCTGGTATTGCTTTCAGCGATGCCGTGCGTCGCTTTATGCGTAATGGGTACTTCGACAATGCCCAAATTATGGTAACAAAGGAGGAGGGGAACAATATTTGGCTCGAAATACACCTCAAGCAGCGTCCTAAAATTTCTTCGATAAACTATGTAGGTGTTAAGCAATCAGAGCGGAAAGAATTGGAGCAACGTACGGGGCTCCGTGCAGAGATGCAACTAACACCCAACATCGTTGATAGAACCAAACAGATTATCACCAAGTACTTTGAAGAACAAGGGTATAGCAATATGGCTGTGGAGGTAGAGCAACAACCTGACCTCTCTCGGCAAAACCACGTTTTGGTCACTGTCAATATCGATAAAAAGAATAAGATAAAGGTTGATCATATTGAGTTCGTCGGGAATAAATCTCTATCCGACAATGCTCTTAAAGCCTCTATGAAACAGACCAACGAAGTCTTTGCTCCTTTCAAAAAAGGGAGACTATGGTCAAGTATCGTGGAGATATTCAGTCCCAAAAAGTATATCGAAACGGAGTATAAAACCGATTTGGAAAAGCTATTGGCTCGTTATCATGAAGCAGGTTACAGAGATGCAGAGATTACTGGACAGGAGGTAACTCCCATGCCTGGCAATGATAAACGAGTGAAGATACGCATCGAAATAGATGAGGGTAAGAAGTATTACATAAAAGACCTTCGATTTGTTGGGAATACCAAGTATTCCTCTGACTACTTGATGGCAGTCTTAGGCGTCAAAGCGGGAGAACTATACAATCAAAAGAAGTTGGAAGATCGTCTCATCACAGATGAAGATGCTGTTTCGAACCTTTACTACAACAATGGTTACATCTTTGCTCATATAGATCCTATTGAGACCCATGTAACCACAGACTCGGTTACACTTGATTTGCGTGTCGTAGAAGGACCACAAGCAACCATCAATAAGGTTCTGATAAAGGGGAACGACCTTGTCTACGACAATGTTATACGCAGAGAGCTCTTTACAAAGCCTGGAAAGCTATTCAGCAAGGAAGACTTGATGACTTCTTGGATGTCTTTGAACCAGCTTAATCAATTCGACCCCGAAAAATCTATCCCTAAACCAGTGCCCAATCCCCAAGATGGAACGGTAGATATAGAGTATAATTTAGAAGCAAAGCGAAGTGATAAGTTTGAGCTAAGTTTCGGATGGAGTCAAGCAGGGCTTATAGCCAGTGTCGGTATTCAATTTACGAACTTCTCCATTTACAATCTCTTCCACCCAAGTATGTACAAGGGTTTTATTCCTCAGGGTGATGGACAAACATTAGCAGTAAGTGCTACGACCAATGGTCGCTACTACCAGCAGTATAGCATACAGTTTATGGATCCTTGGTTCGGTGGCAAGCGGCCTAATTTCTTCAGTACCCGTTTATTCTACTCTCGCCAAACTGCTTTAGACACAAAATTCTACAACAACCAAATCGGCTCTATAGGTTACAACCCTTATGGCTACGGCAGTTATGGGGGGTATGGAGGCTATGGCTATGGAGGTTATGGGTACGATGGTTATGGCGGATACGGAGGCTATGGAGAGAACACTCTGCTTGAGAAAGCCTATAATCCCAACCAATCGCTACAGATCTTAGGGGGTTCTATTACCTATGGGAAGCGACTAAATTGGCCAGACAACTGGTTCCGTTTCACGACTTCGCTCAACTACAACTACTATTTACTAAGAGACTGGGTATATGACACCTTTGAGGGTTTCCATGATGGTTCGGCTAACGACCTCAACTTGCAAATAACTTTCTCGCGCTCTTCAATAGATAATCCTATTTACACGAGAAGAGGTTCAGACTTCTCCCTCTCTGTCTCTGCTACCCCTCCCTACTCTCTATTCGACAAAGTAGATTACTCCAATCCCCGCCTACCTTCTGCCGACCGTTATCGTTTCGTGGAATATCATAAGTGGAGATTTTCGGGGAAAGTATTTACCCCTCTGGCTAATCCCCAGACCGTGCAGTATACACCTGTCTTGATGAATCGTTTCGATATCGGTATACTGGGCTCTTATAACCCCTACAAACGCTCTCCTTTTGGCACTTACTACATGGGGGGAGATGGTATGAGTAGCTATGTAGGAGGCTATATGAATGAATCCATCGGTTTGCGTGGGTATCGAAATGGTAGTATTGCAGGGGGCAATTACGACTACGCTACAGCCTTTGTTCGCTTGGCAACGGAGCTAAGAGTTCCGATTCTATTCCAAGGTCAAACCAATGTATGGGCTCTTGCTTTCCTCGAAGCGGGAAATGCCTGGAGCAATATCTCCGACATAAATCCGTTTAACCTGAAACGTTCGGCAGGAGTCGGGGTACGTATTACGTTACCGATGATTGGTCTCTTAGGACTTGACTGGGGATACGGATTTGACAGACCCGACGGTTCTGCCACACGAGGTGGTAGCAACATACACTTTATACTCGGACAAGAGTTTTAACAACAGAACAATCCAAGACGACACAGCTCGTCTTAAAAGCAAAGTATAGAAGTTTCACCCTTTAATAGAAAACGAACAATGAAAAGAATTCTTATTTCACTTATTATTTTCCTCTTTGGTGGAATGATTTCATTTGCCCAAAAATATGCGCTCGTAGATATGGAATACATCCTGAAGAATATTCCTAACTACGAAATGATGAATGAGCAGTTAGAAACAATCTCAAAGAAGTGGCAGCAAGAGGTACAAAAGTTACAGACCGAGGCAGAAACTCTCTACAAAAAATATCAGAGTGATTTGGTGTTCCTTTCTGCCAAACAAAAGAAAGAGGCCGAAGAGCTCATTGTAAAAAAGGAGCGTGAGGCTACAGAACTACAAACTAAATACTTTGGACCCGAGGGCGAGCTCTACAAGAAACGCACCGAAATGATGAAACCTATTCAAGACGAAATTTGGGAAGCTATTAAGGAGATTGCAAAAGCGAATAGTTTTCAGCTTGTATTGGATAGAGGAACCTCTGGTATTATCTACGCCAATCCTGGTATTGACATTAGCGACCAAGTGCTTAAGAAGATGGGGTATTCAAAAAAATAAAAAGAAAAGATTTTGAACTAAATAGTAATAAACAAATGAAGAAACTGATTTTCAGCCTTATTGTGGCTCTTTTGCCCATGGCATTATTGGCACAGCACAAGATTGCTCATGTAAACTCTCAAGAGATTATGATGGCTCTTCCAGAGAGTGCAGCGGCACAGAAACGTTTGCAAGAGTTGGATGCAAAGTACACCGAGGAGGTACAAACTATGCAAACAGAGTACAATAAGAAACTCGAAGCCTTTGCAAAGGAACAGGAAAAACTATCGGATGCTATCCGTAAGAGCAGACAACAGGAGCTCTCTGATATGCAAAACCGCATCCAACAATCTGTTCAAGTAATGCAACAGGATATCCAAAAGCAACAAGAAACTTTAATTGCTCCTATCCAACAAAAAGTTATGGAGGCTATAAAGAAAGTAGGCGACGAAGTAGGATGTACCTATGTGGTGGAGTCTGCGATGCTACTTTACGTAGGCAAAGATGCCATGGATATCACTCCTAAGGTAAAAACTCGATTGGGGATAAAGTAATCTCTGTAATAGATACACAGTCGTCGCTTAAAAACTTTTCTAAAAACTGATATTCAGCGAATTAGGAAACAAAACTCATTGATAAAACTGCAAGTTTTCTTACCTTTGTGGCGGGAAACCTGCAGTTTTTTTAATCATAAAAAGCCTCATAATAGTCTTTCATTATTCAGCAACTTATCAGACCTGCTGAATTCATTCCACCCGCTCTATAAGTTGGCCGACAAAATAGATTGGGAAAGATTCGATACGGCTTTCGAGTCCTTGTATTCTCAGGACAAAAGTTGTCCTGGCAAGCCGATTTGTCTGATGTATTCGGATGAGAAGGTGCTTGCCGAGCGCGTAAGGATTATTGAGCGACTATCTAAACACGCTAAGAAAGTCCGCCTTAACCATTCACAATACAAAGACAAGCTATCCTTAAGGAAGAGATTATTCAAAGCGGCTTTGAATATGAACTACCTCAAAAAGCTACTAAAGATTTGATGCGATTGCCCTAGCAGACTACTTGCATATATGAAAAATAATACTACTTTTGCACCTTACTAAGCACAGGCAACGTGAATTTATTATAAACAAGTATAATATATAGTTAGTATGTATTGGACACTTGAATTGGCTTCTTCCTTGGATGATGCTCCATGGCCAGCATCAAAAAACGAGCTTATTGATTACGCTCAGCGTTCTGGGGCTCCGTTGGAAGTGATAGAGATACTCGAAGAAATGGAAGATGATGGAGAGGTCTACGAGTCTATCGAAGAGATTTGGCTTGACTACCCTCGTAACGAAGATTTCTTTTTTAACGAAGAGGAGTATTAATAGGTCTGTTATCTCTTTTTCTCTTATAAATAAGGTCTTGGTTGGCATCCACGTAATAAAGGGTCCAACTGAGGCTTTTTTCTTTGGTTAAGATAACTCTTTTAAGGAGTGGGGCTTTTTACGCCTCTTTTTATGTATTTTTGAGAGCAGATTAAGAGTCTTGCACTTTTCCTATTATGAGGGAGTGTGGAGATTTCTTCGTGCAAGTATTAAAAGGGATTCTGTAGTAAGAATCGTAGTAAGAAAAGATTAGACACTTCTTATGAATATCATACTCTTGGGATACGGACGTATGGGAAAGGCTATCGAGAGGTTAGCCTACGAAAGAGGGCATTGTATTGTAGACCGATACGATGAGGAGAATAGGAATCTGTTTTTCAACACAAAAGACTTTCAGAAGGTAGATGTTTGTATAGAGTTTTCTGTACCCGAAGCAGCACAGACCAACTGTTCCTACTGTTTAGATCATAATCTCCCAGTTGTATCTGGAACGACGGGCTGGTTAGAAGGGGTGAAAGCCTTACAACTCAGAGCAGAAAGGGAAAATAAGAGCTTTTTCTATGCGAGCAATTTCAGCTTGGGAGTTAATATCCTTTTTGAGATGAACCGTCGTCTTGCTGCCATCATGGGACCACAGAGTGAGTACGAACCCTCTATAAGAGAGATACATCATATACATAAGCTGGATGCACCCAGTGGTACAGCACTCTCTTTGGCAGAGGGGATCATAGAAACATCGCATCGTTTTGGCGATAAGCCTCTGTCGCCCTCTGAATATGGAGAAAAAATACCGATAGATTCTCTCCGAGAGGGAGAGGTGCCTGGTATTCATGAAGTTACATGGCATTCATCTGTTGATAAAATTTCTTTATATCATGAGGCTTTTGGTCGGCAGGGGTTTGCTTTGGGGGCACTATTGGCAGCCGAGTTTGCCGTTACACATCGAGGAGCTCTCTCTATGGAACAGATGTTGGGTTTTGATGAAAAATAGCAGTAAAAAGATTGGGATATGACAATGACGAATAATAAAAAAGAACAGGAGAAAAGAGCTACTCGTCCTTCCAAGGTACGCTATGCAATAGGAGCTGTAGCGATTGTTATTTTTATCCTCTTTGCTATTTGGGCAGGTTGGGGATGGTTTTTCTTTCTCCCTCTTATAGTGGATTACTATTTCACCCGAAAAATAAACTGGTCGTGGTTTAGATCACTGAAAAATCCATTTCTGAGAGAAATCTTTTCGTGGCTCGATGCAATCCTCTTTGCCGTGATAGGGGTAACGGTGTTGAATATCTATCTGTTCCAAAACTTTGCTATTCCCACCTCTTCTTTAGAGAAAACTCTTTATGTTGGAGATTATCTCTACGTCAATAAACTGAGTTATGGTCCCCGTATGCCTATGACTCCCATTGCGATTCCTCTCACGCACAACACTTTTTTGGGAGGAAAAAGCTATTTGGATAGACCTTCTCAAAAGTATCGTCGTCTCAAAGGATTGGGCAAAGTGGAGCGTAACGATTTGGTCGTTTTTAACTTCCCCGCAGGAGATACTGTGCCCGAAAAGGTTACAAATCCCGACTATTATACTCTGAAGGCTATTTATGGACGGGAGAGAATATGGTCCGATAAGGAGACTTTCGGTAAAGTTTTGTACAGACCTGTGGATCGAAGAGATCACTACGTTAAGCGTTGTGTAGGATTGCCTGGGGAGGTGTTAGAGCTGAGAGAAAATGAGTTGTGCATAAATGGAGTGCTGCAAAAGGCTCCGAAGTTTGTTCAGTTTAATTACTATGTGCAGACTACTCAACAGGGGCTTAGCGAGAGAGATTTTGAAGTGTTGGGCATCAGTCGAGACGATCAGAGACTGGTAGGTCGTCCCGAGTCTTTCGAAGCCTCGCTCTTCTTTGCCAACAGCGGATTTGATGTGCAGAAAGAAGGCGGAAAAACCTTATTCTATTTGTTGCCTTTGACGCAAGAAATGAAGCAAAAGTTAGAGGGAGATCCTAAAGTTTTAGGCATCGTAATCGATACGGCAGATCAGGGATTGATTTATCCCGTAGAGTATGAAAACGGTTGGACACGAGATAATTATGGCCCTATTCTTATCCCTAAAAAAGGATTGACTATACCTCTTACCAAAGAGAATATATACCTGTATGGGCGTTGTATTACTGCCTTCGAGGGGCATCTCTTAGCAGAGAGGGCAGATGGTACTTACACGATAGATGGTACCCCCTGCACGGATTACAAGTTTGAAATGGACTATTATTTTATGATGGGCGACAATAGGCACAACTCTGCCGATAGCCGTTATTGGGGCTTTGTGCCAGAAGATCACATCGTAGGTAAGCCTGTATTCCTTTGGTTATCTCTGAATAAGGATAAGGGGCTTTTCAATGGGAAAATCCGTTGGAAGCGTATGATGAGCATGGTTCATGACTGGTAATAAATCGACACGAAGTAAGAAACTACGTTTTATAGCAGTACCATTACTAATTTGTGTAGTAGTGGTGCTGCTACGTCTTTTTGTTGTTTTTATTTATCAGCTTCCTCAAAGAAATAGTTCCGATAGTTGGTTGCAACGCTTCAGGCTTATGCAAAAGCGAGGTACGCCCCAAAAGGGAGCTTTGGCGTTGATTCGCTTGACTTCTCACGATACCCAACTCTTCGTACCCTGCTACATAGTCGGTGTACCAGGAGATACGATAAGGATTACTAAGGGGAGACTTTTTGTAAATCAAAGGGAGCTATCCGTATCTGCGGCAGACTCTTCTTTATACTATAACTATATACTCCCGATAGAAGAGTATTGGGCTGTTACTTACATATCCAATCAAAAAGCCCATAGGGATATGGTCGGAACTGTACAGCGTCAGCAAATAATCGGCTTCTCCAATAACCACTAAAGAGCTTCTTGTAAACCGCTCTCTTCGTTATGATTTTATCTACGGCGTATGCCCCTCCTGTGCAATATTTTTGCAAACTTCTTTCTCCCGATGTTTTATTGGAAGCGCACGATTTTTTCATCAAGCAGACCTATCGCAATAGATGTAGAGTACTTGCCAGCAATGGGGTGTCTGAACTCACTATACCCGTGCAGCAGGGAGCTTCGGAGAGGTGTCCTATAAAAGAGGTGCGCATATCCGATCATGATAATTGGCGTACCCGACACTGGCAAACGTTGCAGAGTTGTTATGGTTTGTCTCCCTATTTTGAGTACTATGCTGACGATATTGCTCCTTTTTACACGCAGCGTTATACTTTTCTTTTTGACTTCAATTACGAGTTGATGCACTGTATAGCTCGTTTGATGCACTTCTCTTTAGATGTAACGCTTACCGAGGTATACAGCAAAGAGTATTGGGAAGACTTTAGAAATGCAATACGGCCTAAAAAGCCCATAGAGGACCCCTATTTCGTGCCCGTAAGATATTATCAGACACTTTCTTCGAGAGAAGATTTCTATCCCAATTTGAGTATTTTTGATTTGCTCTTTAACAAGGGACCAGAGGGTATATTGGTGCTCCAAAAAAGTGTAATGCTACCCGATATCAAATTGGAAAATATTTAATTGTTATTCTATAGATAATCTTCAACGTTTCACACTTAACCCTATAAAAATCGTAGGGTTACAAGTTTTTACTTACTTGTTGATTCTTTTTCTTTTCACGGCTTTTATTTTCATTAAACTACTGTTTATTAGTCAATTATATTACACCTCTTGGTTGTTCATAACTAAAAAACTCTAAGTAGTTGAGAATAAAACAAATTAGAATAACATGCTACTTTCTTTCCTTTAATCCTATTTGGAAACACCATATTATTGCTTTAGTTTTGCAGTGCAAGGAAGAACGGTGGGGGTACGTTATCTGCTCTTTTTGTCCCTCTCTTTTTCGTTCTGAAAACTTAAAAAATCAATAGCAAAAGATTGATGGAACAGGATAATGTTATAGAAGTATGGGATGCTTGTCTTAAACGTTTTGAGAATATAATAGATTCGAGAGGTTTTAAGACTTGGTTTCTCCCTATTAAACCTCTTCGCTTGAATGGCTCTGCACTTACGGTGCAAGTGCCCAGTGCTTTCTTCTGTGAATATATCGAGAGTAATTTTATGGAGGAAATACGTCTTGTCTTACCCGAGGTTTTGGGTAAGGAAGCCAAGCTACACTATCAAGCTTTAGTCGATAGCTCTTCTTCCAATTCTTCCTCCAACTCCATCTCTTCTACCTCTTCTCTTAAGGGAGAGCTTTCACCAGTAGATCGTATTCTTGAAAAAGAGCAGAAAGCAGTGCCCAATACGTGGCAAAGTCATCTTATTCCTCAACTCTTTTTTGATAAATTTTGTCAGGGGGAGTCTAATCAAGTGCCTGTGGCTTTGGCACAAACGATTTGCGATTCGCCTGGCAACCCCTCGATGAATCCCTTCTTCTTGTATGGACCTCCAGGGGTGGGTAAAACCCATCTAATGAATGCTATTGGATGGACCATCTCGCAAAAATATCCAGAAAAGAGAGTGCTCTACATTAGTACGTCTCAATTTTTAGATCAGTTTGCCGCTGCAAGTAGAAATCATAAGGTCGGAGACTTTATGCGCTACTATCAGCAGGTAGATGTACTCCTTATAGATGATATTCAGGGATTAGCTGGTAAGGAGAAGACACAAGATGCCTTTTTCGATATATTCAACCACTTGTTTAATCTGCAGAAACAGATTGTCATGACTTGTGATAAGGCACCGAGTTTCCTCTCTGGTATGCATGAGCGTCTGGTCTCTCGTATCAAAGGTTCGCTCTCTACTGAAATCTCTCGTCCAGACCCTCAACTGAGACGTAAGATATTGGAATACAAAATGGATATAGAGGGGGTTAGCCTTTCCAAAGAAGTCCTCGATTTTGTTGTAAAGCATGTTGATGGCAATGTCAGAGAGTTGCACGGAGTGCTTACCTCTCTAGTTTTCAATGCTGCGGTAACGGGACGCGAAATCTCTTTGCCCTACGCACAGGAGATAGTACGTCAAACGGTGCGTATAGAGGATAGAGAGGTAAATATTGAACGTATTCAAAAGATTGTTTGCGACCTTTTACATGTTAATTTACAGGACTTGCAGAGCAAAAGTAGACGGCAAGATATTGTACAGGCTCGCCATCTGGTTATGTTTTTGTCCAAGAAGTACACGACCGACTCTCTATCTGCCATAGGTGAAACTTTAGGAGGACGTAGTCATGCAACCGTATTGCATGGTTGTCAAACAGTGAGCAATACAATCTCTATCAATCCTCAGTTTGCTAGCACCGTGGCCAGTATCGAGTCGCAGTTGCGTCTGTGATGTGATTATGTTGAACCGATAATCTTACGACAAGATTCGCTGTAAGATAAGAGTAGAAGAGAGAGGTATATAGCTTTGTGAGAAAAGGTATATGCCTTTTGCTTTTCAAGTACATGCCTTATTGATTTTTTATACAATACTACCCTTTATGGACAAATAATAAAAGTGTTTTTTCTCTAATAGTATAATAGCTAATAATTCTTATGACCCCTTTTGTACACTTGCATGTTCACTCCCAATACTCGATATTGGACGGTTTAGCTTCCGTAAAGTCATTAGTAAAAAAGGCTAAGAAAGATGGCATGAAAGGGCTTGCGCTGACCGATCATGGCGTTATGTTTGGCATTAAGTCTTTTGCCGATATTGTGCGAGATGAGAATGCCTCTGCCAATAGACTTATCAAAGAGAAAAAAGCAGAACTCAGACTCTTAGCAGAAAAAGAGAGCCTTACCGAGGAGGAACTCAAGCAGAAAAAAGAGTGTGAGGAAGAGATCAAAAAGGCCGAGGAAACTCTTTTTAAGCCGATTTACGGTTGCGAAGCTTACTGCGCTCGTCGTACGCGCCATGATAAGGATAAGAATACACCTGACCCTTATAACCCCACTCGCTCCATCGACCGAAGTGGGTGGCACTTGATTTTGTTGGCTAAAAACAAAACAGGTTACCAAAATCTTATCAAAATGGTCTCTTTGGGCTTTTCTGAGGGGGAGTATTATAAACCCCGTATCGATAAAGAATTGCTTGAAAAGTATCATGAGGGTATTATTGTACTGAGCGCTTGCCTGGGAGGAGAAATACCACAGCACATTATGGCAGGCCGTTTAGATGCTGCTGAGGAGACGGCTTTGTGGTTCAAAAAGATATTTGGGGAAGACTTTTACCTCGAAGTGCAGTTGCATCGTACTGAAAATCCTCGTGCTAATAGGGAAACTTACCTTAGACAGCTGGAGGTTAACGAGAAGATATACGCGCTCTCTGAACGCTTAGGAATAAAGGTGGTAGCGACTAATGACGTTCATTTTACCAATGAAGAGGATGCCATAACGCATGACCGTTTATTGTGTGTATCAACGGGGAGGAGTGTCAACGATCCCAATCGCCTGCGTTACTCACAGCAGGAATGGCTTAAAACACAGCAGGAGATGAATGAAATCTTTGCAGATCGCCCCGAACTTTTATCGACCTCTTTGGAGATATTGGATAAGGTCGAATACTATTCTATCGAAAACGATCCTTTGATGCCAGATTTTCCTATTCCCGATGGTTTTAAGGATAGCAATGAGTATTTGAAATATCTTACTTATGAAGGAGCAAAGGAGCGTTATGGGGACCCTGTCCCCGACCATATACAGGAGCGTATAGATTTTGAGCTAAAGACTATCGAGTGGATGCAATACCCTGGTTACTTTCTCATCGTTCAAGACTTTATACAAGCTGCTCGAGAACATGGAGTATGGGTTGGTCCGGGTCGAGGCTCTGCAGCTGGTTCTGCTGTTGCCTACTGTTTGAAAATAACCAACTTGGATCCTCTGAAGTATGGACTGCTTTTTGAGCGTTTCCTCAACCCCGACAGACAGTCTCTCCCCGATATAGATATTGACTTTGACGATGAAGGGCGTGCCAAGGTATTACAGTGGGTAACAGAAAAGTATGGAGAGAATAGTGTAGCCCATATTATCACATTCGGCGAAATGGCTGCTAAAAGTGCCATTAAGGATAATGTACGCATCGAAGAACTGCTTCCAAAAGATGGAGATTATATATCTAATTTTATCCCTTCCCGTATCAACGCTGCCGATTTGGATCGCCTGAAAGAGGACCCAGAGCTAAAGGAAGACTTCGAGAAGAATAAAAAGAAAATCACTATCGCTAAATCAATAGCTCTCTCTCCTCAACTCAGAAGTATTGCTTATGGGCAGGATGAAAGGCTTAGACGTGTGTTGAAATATGCCCAACAAATGGAGGGTACTATACGTAACTCGGGGGTACATGCCTGCGGTATCATTATCGGTAAGAGTGAAATTAGTGATGTTGTTCCCACCATTATAACAGAGGATAGCAAAACAAAAGAAAAGATACTTGTTACCCAGTACGAGGGGGGATTGATTGAGTCGACAGGGCTTATCAAAATGGATTTCTTGGGGCTAAAGACACTCTCCATCATGGCAGAGTGCTGTGCTTTGATAAAGAAACGATATGGTATCGATATTGATGTGGATAAAATTCCCCTCGACGATCCCGAAGTATATCAGCTCTTTAGTGAGGGTAAGACTATAGGACTTTTCCAATTTGAATCTCCTGGGATGCAGAAATATCTGCGAGAACTTAAACCAGACCGCTTTGAGTTTCTCATTGCCATGAATGCGCTCTACCGTCCTGGTCCAATGGATTATATTCCTACCTTTATTGCCCGCCGACATGGACGAGAAGCCATTACCTACGATTTGCCTGTAACGCAAGAGATTCTCCAAGAAACCTACGGCGTTACCGTCTATCAAGAGCAGGTCATGCAACTCTCTCGATTATTGGCAGACTTTACTCGTGGGGAGAGTGACAACCTACGTAAAGCAATGGGGAAAAAGAAGATTGAGCAGATGAATGTACTCAAAGGAAAGTTCCTCGCTGGTGGTGTTAAGAATGGATATTCAGAGGAGATACTGCTCAAGATATGGGGAGACTGGGAAAAGTTTGCCGAGTATGCTTTCAACAAGAGCCACTCGGCTGCTTACAGTCTTATTGCCTATCAAACGGGATATTTCAAAGCACATTATACTCCAGAGTTTTTAGCGGGTTGCTTGAGCTGTAACCTCAGTAATGCAACGGAGCTATCGAAGATATTAGAGGAGTGTAAGGCCATGAACATAGAGGTCTTGTCTCCCGATATCAACGAATCTGAACAAAAGTTTTCGGTAAACAGTGAGGGTAATATACGTTTCGGTTTGAGTGCTATCAAGGGCATTTCTGAAAATATAGTTCTATCGATTATAAGAGAACGAGAGGAGCACGGGTCCTACAAGGATATATTCGATTTCGTAAAACGTATGTCGGATAAATCTCTCAACCGAAGTACCCTTGCCACACTTGCTCTTGCGGGGGGCTTGGATAGTATGAAATTTTCACGAGAAACCTACTTTGCACCCTCGGTAGAAAATCCGCAGGAAGATTTCATTGCAGCACTCTTGCGTTATGGAAATTACGAGAAAAGTGAGAGTGAGGCTCGAACGGGTAATCTCTTTGGCGAGGTAGAAGAGATGCAGATACCGCACCCTACACCTCCAGAGGCAGAGGCCTGGACCGATATAGAGCGTCTCTCTAAGGAAGCCGAATTAGTCGGTTTCTATTTAAGTGCTACACCATTGGATCCCTACACCTTGATTCTTGAGAAGTATTGCAATACGAAAATGGAAGATTTTCAAGAACTTGCCGACTTGCAAGGTCGGAACTTAATTTTTGGAGGTATGCTTACTTCCTATTTCGAGGGCGTGAGCAAGAAGGGTAGAGCTTATGCAAAATTGACTTTGGAAGACTTCTCGGGGCAACACTCTTTCTTTATCTCCGACAAGGTATATAGTGAGAATAAGGGACTTCTGACAAAAGGCAGCATGCTTCTCTGCCATGCTTCTGTAGAGCCTCGACAATATAGACCCGAAGAATTGGATGTCTCTTTTAAGAGTATCTCTTTTCTTGATACCGTAAAGAATTCGCTCATTAAAAGAATCATTGCTACCGTTACAGAGGAGCAGATAAGTGCCGATTTTGTAGAAAGTCTGATCGACGTTATGCAGGCAGAGAAGAAAATGGCAGAGAATGCTAAAAAAAACGACCCTCAACCAGAGTGCGAGCTGGTAATACGTGTGGTAGGACGTCAAGGACGTTATTCCGCTACGCTCATACCGAAGTATATAAAGCTCCATAATGGAGAGGCTATTGGCAAGCTATTAAAGGAGTATTGTATCGAATATCAAGTAGAATAGGTATATTTGTGCGGAAAAATAGAAATCAATATAAACTAACAAATAGTATTTACAACTATGGCAATGGAAATTACAGACAGCAACTATGCTGCGTTATTGGCCGAAGGTAAGCCAATGATTCTCGACTTCTGGGCAACTTGGTGTGGTCCTTGTCAGCTTATCGGTCCTATGATCGAAGAGATGGCAGAGGAGTTCAACGGACAGATCATTATAGGCAAGGTAGATGTGGACAGCAATAGCGAGCTCCCAGGACAGTTCGGCATTCGTAACATCCCTACACTTATCTTCATCAAGAATGGAGAAGTACAAAAGAAACTTGTTGGAGCACAGCAAAAATCAGTGCTTGTAGAAGAGGCTAAAAAGCTTCTTGCTTAAACTCTTCCAACGAGGTAAAATAGAAAAAGGCAGGTCGAGAAAATTATTCTCGGTCTGCCTTTCTTTATATCTACGTGGGTTTCAACTTTCGTCCCGACACATCCAAATTTCACTTATAACACGAATGAATTCTGGTTAGGACGTGTTGTTCCAAACATTACCACTGGATGTTTAGTCTTTTTGTGCGATTATTGTACCGTGCCTCGATTATTTTCCAGTCAATGATATTCCAAACTTTTTTCAGATGCTCCCCTCGTTTATTTTCGTAATCGAGGTAATAGGCATGCTCCCACACATCTATTCCCAACAGAGGAATTAAATCTTTAGTAACGGGATTTCCAGCATTGGCTTCCTTTATAATTTCAAGAGAGCCCTCTTTATTGCATGCCAGCCAAGCCCATCCAGAACCAAATAGAGAAAGTGCTTGCTTCTCAAACTCCTCTTTGAATTCCTCAAAAGTCCCATAAGTACGTTTAATAGCCTGGAGTAAATTGCCCTTGGGTTCGCCACCTCCTTGCGGGCTGAATTGCAGAAAATAGAGGATGTGATTAAGGTTTTGTCCTGCATTGTCAAACAGAGATCCGTCTGATTCTTTGACGATTGTTATGAGGTCTTTTTCGGAAAAAGGTGTTCCTTTTATGAGTTTGTTCAGCTTGTTGACGTAGCCCTGTAAATGCTTCCCGTGGTGGAGCTCTACCGTACGCTGACTAATGACAGGTTCGAGAGCATTAGTTGCATAGGGCAGCTTGACTAATGTAAACTTCTCGCCAGAGAGGGGTTGAGTTCGATTTTCTGTTTGATGAGTTCTGTCGCTCTTTTCAATAGAGGATTTTGTTGCCTTTTGTGCTTGAAGGGGGAGTACCAAAAAGAGTACTAAGACCTTAAGTATGATTAGTTTGTTCATTGCTTTTTTTTCGATTTACTTACTTCTCTTTTATAACATCTTGCTCTTACAAAAGGTTTACAATCAGTAGTTAAAGGGGAGGTAGAAAAGTAAGGTTCGGAGCAAGAGAGAGGGGGAATACCAAGAGAAGGGTAAGGGTACCTGAATTTATATTTGAATAAATGTTAATAGAAATTTGGAAGAGACACATAATATGCTTATCTTTGTAGTACGAGGAAGAGGTCTTTCATAGTTTGTGACTTGGTGACTAAAATAAGAGCCACATTTGTCAAATTGGGAAACTCATCAATTATATTGTGTTTACCGAATTGTTACTGTGACTAATGGCGGGCTGCCTTAGAGCAGATTACAAAGGTCTTGGTGCTTTCAAATCCTGTTAGTAGGAGTTTTCACAATTCACAATGTGGCTTTTATTTGAGTCCTCTTCTAACTGTTTTTTCATATTGGGGTATCCAATGTACTGTTCACAGCCTTTCAAAGTGTGTCTTGCTTTTGCTTGATTTTGAAAGGCTGTGAATTGTTTTTTCTCTCAATAATATATACTTTAGGGTTTGTGTTACTGAACGAAAATATCTTTTCTTTGTTTTTAAGTTAAGAGGAAGCTCGGGTCTTCTTTTTCAATATGAAGTGTAATTTTTAGACGGTAAAAACGAAATGAAAGAAATAGAAAAAAAGACAATCTCCTTTCTCGGAGCAATGCTGCTTATGATTACTTTAATCTCATGCTCAGGAGGTTCTAAAAACGGTTCTCATGTAGATGCTAGAGAGGAAGAGAGCGCGTCTCTCCCTCAGACAGATATGACTTTCTCTGTAGATAGCACTCTTTCTTCTCTTTTCTGGAAAGGCTTTAAGCCTGGAAGCGAACACTTCGGAAAGATGCCTATATCTAACGGAGAGATTGCTGTCAATGGAGCTAAGATTTATGGAGGTTACGTAACCATTGCGATGAATGGAATCGTCGTAGAAGACCTCCAAGGAGATATGGCTACCAAGCTCAAAACACATTTGGAGAGTGAAGACTTTTTTGAGGTAGCAACTTATCCGACGGCACGTTTTGAACTAACCAATATACCAGAAGAGGGAGTAGAATGGGCTTCTCTTAACGAGCTGCAGGGCAATTTAACGCTTAAGGGAGTGACCAAGAATATTACAATTCCTCTATCTTCGGTTGAGAATGTAGAGGGTGTGATAACCGTCAAAAGTGAATCTTTTCGCATCAACCGAACTGATTGGAATGTAAAGTATGGTTCTAAAAGCTTCTTCAAGGGGTTGGGTGATAAAGTTATTGACGACGAGATAGAGTTGAGTTTTCTTCTCGTATTACGCTAAATTTTCTCCAGATTTCAGTAGAGAAAAAGCCTTGCAGGTGAGCTTCAGTATAAGAACTGTAGCTTGCCTGCAAGTTTTTTATTTTCTCATGAATGTGACTTGGGGCTGAATGTAGACTGCGTTCTTTGTTGAGAAACGAGTTGAAACGACTCTATTGCTTAATTGCATAAAAGCCTTTTTAAAAGAATTTTCTTTCTCTTCTCTTCGTAATATTTGCAACTGCAATTCCTTAATATAGAAGCGGTAGAAGTGCGTAGAGGCAGGCTGTTCGTCTGTGAGTATGAATGGTTATGCAGAGGACTCTCTGTGCCTTAATATCTAATGGCTTGTTTTCTTGTTCTTTTACAGTTTGAAGAGTCAATAAATGCAAGTACCTTTGCGTGTAATGAAAAGGTATTTATTGTTTTTTGCTTTTTTAGTCGTACTCCTTTGGAGTGCAATTCCTGCTTCTTTGTGGGGGCAGCAATATTCGCGTATTGTAGATGTTTCTCGCTTGCCACAGGCCGAAAAGGAGGTAGACTATTTGCTCTCCCGTATGAGTCTCGAGGAGCAGATAGGGCAGTTAATAATTCCTGTTATTTATCCAGCCTCTACAGAAGTTGCTATAAAGAAGGCAAAAGCGGAGATTGCTGCCTCGTATGCAGGGGGGATACTCTATCAAAAGGGAGAGGCTTATGACCAATGGGTGATGAATCGTGCTTTGCAAAAGCAGGTTGCTGTACCTCTTCTCATAACTGCAGATGCCGAGTGGGGGTTAGCCATGCGCTTGTCGAATACGATCCGCTACCCTCGTAATATGGCACTTGCCAATGTATCGGAAGAAACTTTACTACGAGAGTGGGGGGTAAGCATGGCACGCCAATGCAAGGTAATAGGCATTCATGTAAATTTTGCTCCAGTATTAGATGTAAACAACAATCCGCGTAATCCTGTCATAGGTACGCGTAGTTTTGGAGAAGATAAGGAGGCCGTTATCCGCTGTGGACTTGCTTATGCAGAGGGATTGGAACAAGAGGGGGTACTCTCTGTGGCAAAACATTTTCCTGGTCATGGTGACACCTCTGTAGACTCTCATCATGCTCTCCCGACCATAAAAGGAAGTATAAAAGCTCTTGAAAACCTTGAGTTGAAACCATTTGCAGCCTATTTCAACAGAGGGATGGGCGGTGTAATGATTGGGCATCTCAATGTACCCTCAATGGATAACTCGGGTACGCCAGCCTCGATGAGTAGAAAGATAACGACGACTCTTTTGCAAGAGAAAATGAAATTTAGAGGGCTTATCTTCACCGATGGTATGCAGATGAAAGGTATGCAACAGCGAGGAGGACACTCTATTAGCGTACGAGCTTTTCTGGCAGGTAATGACCTGTTGTTAGGTCCGATTAATCCAGCAACAACACATAAGGAGTTACTTCAAGCGGTAGCTTCGGGAGTTATAGACAAAAATGAGGTTAAAGCAAGGTGCCGTAAGATTCTTATTTATAAATGGTTCTTGATGGGAGGTTCTCTGAATCCAATCGACATGCCCGCTTTGACGCAGAAGGAATTTTATGCTCGATTAAATACAGAAGAGGCTCGCACTTTAGCAAACGAGTTGTGGTGGCAGTCTATTAGAATAGAGCGAGGAGAGAAGAGTCTACTTCCCCTTAATCGTAAGGATAAAAGTTTATCCTATGGAGTAGTTGATATTTACACTTCTACGCCTCCTAAGGCATTCAAAGAGGCTTTGCGAAAGATAGGAATCCCCATTGCCAAGCATTTGCAGTTATCGTCAAAGGGAGCATTGCAAGAACAGCATAAACACTTAGACGATTTGGCAAAGTGTGATATCGTATTTGTCAACTGTACCGCAGGTAGGGGTATTCCTTATAGTTCCTTTATAGCCCAGATAGCGGCACGTACACAAGTTATTTTTACGCTTTTCTCTTCTCCCTACGCCCTACCTCTTTGGCAATCTACTCTTTCTCAAGCCAAGGGAGTTGCTTGTGCCTACGAGGCAAACGACGAGGCGCAAAGAGCTGTCGTTGGCCGTTACTTTTACATTGACCCTAATGATATGGGCATTGTACAGGTACCTTCTGGAGAGAATCATAAGGCTGATATCAAACGTTTCTCTCAGGAAAATCACAAAACGGATATTACGGCTAAGCTTACAGCTCCCAATTTTGTCTCTCTGGAACGCATCGTGCAACAGGCTATTGCCGATAAGGTATTTCCTGGATGTCAAATTGTAATTCACCATAAGGGTGAAACGGTCTACAACAACGCTTTTGGTTCTACAGAGGGAGGCTCCAATTCTCCTCGTGTAAACACAAATACAATCTACGACATGGCCTCAATTACCAAGGCAGCAGCTACTACGCCTATTGCCATGCAACTGGTTTCTCAGGGGGTATTGGCTCTCTCCAACCGAGTAGACAAGTATATTCCAGAAGTAAAGAATACTCCCGTAGCACGTATCACACTTAGAGAGTTACTACTGCACCAATCGGGTCTTATACCTACCATAAACTTCTATATAGATCTGTTGAATCCCGATTCTTTTCAGGGCTTCCCTTTGTTCTCGTACCGATATAAATCGGGTTGGACAAAAATTGCTCAGAACACATGGATTAACCCATCAATAGAGTTCGATAAGAGCAAAGTTACCGATCGGGAGAGCGAAAACTTCTCTATTCCCTTTGGAAGCCATCTTTACTTATCTAACTCCTTTAAGGAAGAGATGCTTTCTAAGATTGGAGAAACTCCGCTTAAGTCGAAAAACACCTACCGATACAGTGATGTAGGCTTCATTCTTATAGGCGTGATGGCAGAGAGAGCTACGGGAAAGTCTTTGGAAGAGTTGGCGCAAGAGCTGATATATACCCCTATGGGGCTGCAAACTATGGGGTATTTACCCACGAAAAAGTTTGCTGTAGAACGGATTGCTCCCACACAGGAGCACTGTTTCTTAAGGGGAAAAGTGTGGGGGACTGTCGATGATGAAACGGCAGCCTGCAGAGGAGGAGTGGCTGGCAATGCGGGCCTTTTCGGAACGGCTACCGAACTGGCAGAGGTCGCGCAGATGATTTTAGACAATGGCGTCTACCACCAACAGCAGATAATACCCTCCACGGTGGTACGTTTGTTCCGCTCTACACGAGGTGTGGGGGGCAGACGCTCGCTCGGCTTCGAGATAGGAAGACCAGGAGTAAATATCCCTGAGGCTGCTTCGAATCAGACATTTGGCCATAGCGGTTTTACAGGATGTATTGTTTGGATAGATCCCGTCAACGATTTGGTTTTCGTATTCCTTTCAAACCGCACTTACCCTACACGACTTAATACTAAATTAATTTCTCAAAAAACGCGTCTTTCCCTATTGGAAAGTACCTATGACGCGCTTGGCATAGTTAGCTAAAATTACATTGTTATGATAAACGGACACGGAGAAGAATATTTTGCAGAAAACAATCCTGCCATACTCAACTTTAGCTCTACGGTATGGTATGGAGGAGACAATCAATTACTCTTTGAGCATCTAATACAGTTATTACCCGAGAGTATACAGCATTACCCAGAAGCCGACGGAGCTACTTTGCGCAAAATGATTGCTCGCCGTCATGAGCTTTCTGAGAATAACATTGTTATAACGAACGGGCCTGTTTCGGCTTTTTACTTAATAGCTCAAGCTTTTGCGGGTAAGAAAGTGCTAATCCCTGTACCCAGTTTCAGCGAATATGAAGAGGCTATGCGTTTATACGACTTTAATATACGTTTGGTTTCTAATCTCGCTCCCATTGAAGAGTGGCCTTTGGACGAAGTAGACTTCTGCTTTCTCTCTACACCGAACAATCCCGATGGACGCATTATGTCTCATGCCGAGTTAATTCGCTTGGTAAGTAAGCATCCAAAGGTAAACTTTATCATAGATCAAGCCTACGCCAACTATACTACCACAAACCTCTTAAAGCCTGGCATATCGAAGCAATATCCCAATATCATCACGGTTTGGAGTTTTAGCCATACGTACAGTATTCCCGGGTTACGAATCGGTTATATTGTAGCCAATAAGAATATTACCGAACAACTTTCGAAGTATTTAATTCCTTGGTCTGTAAATACTCTGGCCATAGAAGCGGCGAAATATATTCTCATTCATCCTGCCCAATTTACCCTCCCTATCCGAAAGTGGCAACGAGCTACACAAGAGCTTATGTCCAAACTAAGAACTTTTGACGATTTGGAGGTAATCCCCAGCGAAACCACTTTCTTCTTGGTACGCCTTAAGAAGGGAACTGCCGCACAGTTGAGAATGTATTTACTCAATACGCATAATATCTTGATTAGAGATGCGAGTGGCTTCCATGGCTTGAACGAATCCTACGTTCGTATAACAGCCCGAGACGAAGAGAAGAATAATATATTAGTCGGGGCTATCGAACAGTGGCTGAATGAAACCAAATAGGAATGCTTGCACTGTCTCAAAAGTCTTTTTCGTTCAGTTTTTGAGAGAAGTACATTCATGTTAAAAAAGAAAAGGTTCTCTACTTGAGGTATCGTATATACCCAAGTGGAGAACTTTTTTTGAGATCTATTCTATGGCTATAAAAGTCTACAAACCTATTCCTTATAAACCCTTACTCACCCCTATTAGAGCCATAGTTGATTTTGTATACCCTCGCTACTGTGCGGGGTGTTCCAAGAGACTTTCCCTTAATGAGTATGGTGTTTGTCCCTCATGTTTTTTAGCTTTTCCTCGTTTCAATGAAACTGCCGATAAGGCTTGGGAGCGTTTGCAGGGGACAATTTATCCTGTGCAGGGTTTCTTGGGAGGTTATCGGTTTGAAAAGCTCAATCGAGTGCAGACACTGATACACAACATTAAATATCATAGATATCGAGAAGCGGCTCTCTCGGTGGGCAGGAGTTTGGCTTTGGAGCTTGCTATTCGTCAGGAGGATTTTGATTGCATCGTTCCTGTACCGATTACTGGTAAGAAAGAGGGTGAAAGAGGGTACAATCAGAGTTTTATTTTCGCCCAGGGAATAAGTATGGCTACCAAAATTCCTGTCGTAGAGCACGGATTGAAACGAGCTGAGGAGGCAAAGAGCCAGACTACTCGCTCTCGTAAAGAGCGACTAAAGGCTATGAAAGATGCTTTCCAACTGGGAAAAGATTGTATTGAGGAAGGTAGTAGGATACTGCTCGTAGACGATGTATTAACCACGGGAGCTACTTTGGTATCTGCGGCAGATACATTGGCTGCTACACATCCCAAGAGCATTGTGCTGATGACCATTGCCGTAGATGTGTGAGAAGAGAATTTGAGCTACACGTCTTAATTCCTTTGCCCGTATCCGAAAGGTCTATAACAAGTAGTTCCCTAAAAAAACACGTAAAAACTACAATGGTAGAATTACTCAGGAATTATAGTGTACTCGCTTTCCTTGCTGGTTTCTTTCACTTTTCAAGCACTACCTTTTAGTCCTTGTTTTTTTACCATCGATGCTTGGGGGCAAAAGGGTTAATGCTTTCAAAAGTTTGCTCAGATGCTTTTGGAAGTTTGCATAGGTGGTTTCGAAAGTTTACTCGAATGCTTTTGGCAGTTTATTCAGAGGATTCCGAAAATTGCTATGGAGACGCAGATATGAACCGCTCTAACAACGATGTTGTTACTCTGTTGGATAAAGCATACCGTTCATTACCAGTGGGAACTGGCAAACCTTTTCGTGTTGTTAAGGCTGAATACTTTTACCAAAATCAATCTTGAAAAGAGGATTAACGAACCCTTCACACCGCCTCCAGACAACAAGAATTTAGAAGCAAAGAGACTACAACAAGGAGAGGCGAGAAGCAATATCTTGCGCTAAAAGGGCTTCGTCTTGATCGCTCTTGACCTCATCACAAGAGATAATCAACTCTGCCTGTTCGTAGTAAGCAACGCGCTCCTCAAGAGCCGCAGAGATGTGTTGTAGCAAAGCCTCTCCCGAAAGATGCCGTACAGTAGGGCGCGTTCGTTTGCAAAGCTCTATACGCTCTGCCAATACGGGCGCAGATAACTGTAAGTAGATAGTAACCCCAGAGCTCTTCATCAAGGCCATATTATCGTAATAGCAGGGAAGACCTCCACCCGTAGCTATGACAGCATTGGGAAAAGAGGACAACTCTTCTATGACAAACTTCTCTCTGGAGCGGAAGATAGCTTCGCCCTCTTGGGCAAAAATGTCCGAGACCGATTTCCGAAACCGATTCTCTATAAAGAGATCAGTATCAATAAACTCACGCTCCATCAAAAGGGCTAACTTGCGTCCAAGCGTACTTTTACCCGCCCCCATATAACCCACTATAAAAACAGGCGTATTACGATCCATACTACCAACAGTCTTATTATAATTTATGCTCCTCTTGTTGCGTTTCTTGTTCCTCTTTTTGGGCACGAGGATAGGCTATTCGAGAGTGGTTCATCGTCAATAATTTCTTGATGAATACCTCTTTGATGGTCTTTATATTCCTAAAAGTAAGAGGTGTATTATCAAGCAAACGCTCTGCGACAATCGAGTCCACAATGCGCTCAACAAGTTCTTTAATGGAAGTCTCGGTATACTCTTTAAGACTACGACTACTCGCCTCTACCGCATCTGCAAGCATGAGAATACCCGTCTCTCTACTAAATGGATTGGGACCAGGATAGGTAAAGGGTGTAGGGTCAATGACCTCGCCAGGGTGCTCGTTGCAATACATCGTGTAGAAGTACTTGGTACGCCCTTTACCATGATGGGTACGAATAAAATCGATTACCTGAGGAGGCAATTTGTGCTTTTGTGCCAGAGCAATACCATCTGTAACATGCTTGATGATAATAGCTGCACTCTCTTTGTAGTCCAAATCGTCGTGAGGATTACGACCTCCCTGATTGTTTTCTGTAAAGAATGCAGCGTTCAGCATCTTACCGATATCATGATACAAAGCACCCGTACGGGTAAGTTGCACATCGGCATCAATACTTTGGGCGGCATCGGTCGCTAAAATCGAAACCTGCATCGAATGTTGGAAAGTACCAGGAGCATACTCTGACAACTGTCGTAGCAGAGGGCGATTGATATCGCTCAATTCAACCAGACTGATATTACTGATGTAGCCAAAAATCTTCTCCATCAAGTAAACAAGTACATAAGTAAACATCAAGAAAATCATATTGATGCCAAAACTTAGCACCCTCTTGAGCTGCACCTTATCTATAACCCCACTCTGCAGAAACGACACGCTCAAAGAGAGTAGTACGTAGGTTAAAAAGACCAAGAAAGTAGTCCTAATCAGTTGAGAGCGAGAGGTCAAATTCTTCAAACTAAATATCGTTACCATACCTGCTGCCAGCTGTAACAAAACAAAGTCCAGAGGTTGTGGCACAAAAAGCATAGCTATAAGAATTGTAACCGTATGTACAAAGAAAGCCGATCGCGAATCGAAAAAGATACGTACCAGAAGAGGCAAAATAATGTAAGGTATAATGTAAACATCAAAATGCCAGAGAGAAACCGCAATCTCAGTTATGAGTACAAAAATCAAAATACTTCCAGCAATAAACACCGCATTCTTGGCATTCTGAAAGATTGAGTTACGGAAAAGAATGAAATAGGCCCATAAAGCACCCAAGAGAATCATAATAATGACAAAAAGACCTATTACTCGACCTAAGAAAGTACGGTCTGCTCCAGATCGCTCCTCGAACATCTTTTTGTAAGACTTCAAGACATTGTACGTGTAGTCATCTATCACGTCGCCTTTGCTAATGATACGACGCCCTGCAACGAACACTCCCGTAGAATTGGAAATCTTCTGTTGCTCCTCACGCACGACCTTGTCGTAGGTAATCTTATCGGGTGTTGTATTGGCTCTTAGATAATTGTCTATGTTGAAGTGCTGGATATTACGACGCTCTAAATAGTCGGGCGTTTGACTTATAATATCCTGATAAGCTTCTTTCAGAGATAGAAATAATGTGGTTGAGTATCGAGAGCTCTCTTTCTCTTCATTGATTAGATTAACCTCCAGTATCTGAGCCGCACGCATCTCTTCCAAGTCATCATGCGAAACCAACCCCCTTTGGTAAAAATCTTCCAGCTTATTCTTTACATAACGGTAATAATCTTCTGAATAAGTTTTTTGGTAGAGCGTTTCGTAATCATGCTCCCAACGTCTCAAAGCCTCCCTATCGACCTCCCGGTCTACCATATAGTAGGGAAGTATCTCTTTAGCAATGCTATCGCGCTCCTCCTGAAGAACCTCCTTGGGCTTTAGTAACGTAATATCATAAGGAGCTACGAGAAGTTCGTGCTTCCACACCTGCCCCTTCTCAAACGTATACATAAACTTTTGCTCTTTAGGGGCAAAAATTACGATAATAATACCCGTAATAACGAAAATCAATAAAGACTGTATCGAGGTCGTCAAACGATATTTTTGAGGTTTCCACATAGACAAACAATCATATTGTATATACTTCCGATTGGGGCAAAGGTAGAGCTTTTTAAGCTCTCTCAATACTATCTTGCTTTATAACAACAATAAAAAAAGCTACTCCCCCACCCTTTCAAAGAGAAGAGAAGTAGCTTTTTAAGAATATTACGCTTTTAATCTGCCTTATAAAGGCATCAAAAAGATAGATTACTTATACTCGCTCCAAGGCTTTATCTGGATATCGTCAATAGAAAGACGACAGAAAGCCGTAATAAAGGCCGAAGCCAATCGTGCATTGGTTATGAGAGGAATGTTCAAATCGATAGCAGAACGACGCAACTTATACCCATTGGTCAGCTCGCCCTGAGATAGATTTTTGTTGATGTTTACCACAAGGTCTATCGTATGATCCTGAAGCAAACTTACCGCTTGAGGTTTCCCCTCTTCGTCTGGCCAATATACTCGGATAGAAGGGATACCGTTATCCTGTAAGAACCTATGTGTTCCCTCTGTGGCATAGATGGTATAACCTTTTTGTGTCAAAAGGCGACAAGCATCCATCATATCGACTTTCTGCTTGTATCCACCCGTGGAGAGCAAAACATTTTTCTTAGGAATGCGTTGCCCTACTGAGAGCATCGATTTCAAAATAGCTTCGTCCGTATCATCTGCAATACATCCTACCTCACCTGTTGAGGTCATATCTACCCCCAAAACAGGGTCTGCTTTTTGCAAACGGGTGAAGGAGAATTGAGAGGCTTTAATACCTACATAGTCCAAATCGAAAGCGTTTTTCTCGGGTTTTTCTACGGGAAGTCCCAACATAATCCTTGTAGCCAAGTCAATAAAGTTAATCTTCAATACCTTGCTCACGAAAGGAAAACTTCGGGAAGCTCGCAAATTACATTCAATTACCTTAATATCATTATCTTTTGCCAAGAACTGAATATTAAACGGTCCTGATATATTCAAAGCCTCTGCTATCTGACGGCTGATGCGTTTTATGCGTCGTACCGTCTCTACGTACAACTTTTGGGCGGGGAACTGTATCGTTGCATCCCCTGAGTGTACCCCTGCAAACTCTATATGTTCACTGATTGCGTAGGCAACAATCTCCCCGTTACGAGCTACAGCATCCATCTCTACCTCCTTGGCGTGCTCGATAAACTGGCTTACCACCACTGGATGTTTTTGAGACACATTGGCTGCCAACTGTAGAAAACGCTCCAACTCACTATGGTTAGAACATACGTTCATGGCAGCTCCCGATAGTACATAGCTAGGACGTACCAGCACGGGGAAGCCGACTTCAGAGACAAATTGGTTAATATCTTCCAAGGAACTCAACTCTCTCCATGCAGGCTGGTCAATTCCTAAACGGTCAAGCATGGCAGAGAACTTATGACGGTCCTCTGCATTGTCTATGCTCTTAGCCGTTGTGCCCAAGATATTGACATCCTGTTGGTCTAAACGAACCGCCAAATTGTTGGGGATTTGACCTCCCGTAGAAAGTATCACCCCTTTCGGATCCTCTAATTCGAGAATATCCATAACTCGCTCGAAAGTAAGTTCGTCAAAATAGAGACGATCACTTTCGTCGTAGTCTGTACTTACCGTCTCGGGGTTGTAATTGATCATAACAGAGTGGTACCCCTCCTTACGAATCGTATTGAGCGCGTTAACACCACACCAGTCAAACTCCACCGAGCTACCAATGCGATAAGCACCTGAACCGAGTACAACAACGGCAGGCTTCTCGTGAGTATAAGCAATATCATGCTCTATTCCATTATAGGTTAGGTAGAGATAATTAGTCTGCGCAGGATACTCTGCCGCCAAAGTATCTATCTGTTTTACAACAGGAAGTATCCCCATCTCTTTACGCATTTTACGGATTTCAAGCGAAGCCTCTTCCAAGTCTTCACGCGTATATTTGAAAATAGCACGAGCTATCTGGAAGTCGGAGAACCCTTGCTGCTTGGCGCGCAAAATCAAGTCGGGCGATAAAGTATCGGCACTATTATGCTGCTCCAACAGTTCTGCCGTGTCTAATATATTGCGTAAACGATAAAGGAACCACTTATCAATACGAGTGAGATTGTGAATCTCTTCCACTGAATATCCTTGACGGAAAGCCTTACTTATAACAAATATGCGTGTATCTGTTGGTTCACGGAGTGCTTGGTCGAGATTCTTTATAACAAGGTCTTTATTCTCACAGAAACCATGCATTCCCTGCCCTATCATACGCAACCCTTTCTGTATAGCTTCCTCAAAGGTGCGACCGATAGACATAACCTCCCCGACGGACTTCATGCTACTGCCCAACTGGCGAGATACTCCCTGAAATTTACCCAAATCCCAACGAGGTATCTTACACACACAGTAGTCCAACGAGGGTTCAAAAAAAGCAGGTGTATTACGAGTTACGGCATTCTTTATCTCAAAAAGTCCATAGCCTAAACCTAATTTAGCAGCTACAAAAGCCAAAGGATAGCCCGTAGCCTTGGAAGCCAAAGCAGACGAACGTGAAAGACGAGCATTCACCTCAATCACTCGGTAATCTTCACTTACAGGGTCGAGGGCGTACTGCACATTACACTCTCCTACAATACCCAAATGGCGTATGATACGTATAGCCAATTCCCGCAACTTGTGGTACTCAGAGTTGGTAAGCGTCTGCGAGGGAGCTACGACAATACTCTCTCCTGTATGAATCCCAAGAGGGTCAAAGTTCTCCATATTACATACCGTTATACAGTTATCATAGACGTCTCGCACTACTTCATACTCTATCTCTTTCCATCCTCTAAGACTCTTTTCGACCAATACTTGAGGCGAAAAAGAAAAAGCTTTCTCACAAAGTGTATTTAACTCGGCTTCATTATCACAGAAACCACTACCTAAACCGCCCAAAGCATACGCGGCACGGATAATAACAGGATATCCCAAACGTGCCGCCGCCAAACGTGCTGCATCGATACTCTCTACCGCTTCACTGGCAATGGTCTTCACATTTATCTCGTTGAGTTTGTCTACGAAAAGCTCCCTATCCTCTGTAGCTATAATAGTCTCTACAGGTGTTCCTAAAACAGCAACATTGTAACGTTCTAAGATACCGCTACGATAGAGTGCTACACCGCAGTTCAAGGCCGTTTGTCCTCCAAAGGCAAGAAGAATCCCATCTGGACGCTCTTTAGCAATAACCTTTTCAACAAAGAAAGGTGTTACAGGCAAAAAATATACCTCATCCGCCACTTCGTGCGAAGTCTGTACTGTGGCAATGTTCGGATTTATAAGGATTGTGCGAATACCCTCCTCTCTAATAGCCTTTAATGCTTGAGAACCAGAGTAATCAAACTCTCCCGCTTCCCCAATCTTTAATGCCCCTGAACCTAAGACAAGGACTTTCTTTATCTCTTTACGATCTATCATAGCTGTTATTGATTGAGAACTGATTGAATGAAATCATCAAATATAAAAAGCGTGTCATGAGGACCTCCACACGCCTCTGGGTGGAACTGAACAGAGCAGAAAGGAGAACTTTCGTGACGAATACCCTCGTTCGTTCCGTCATTTAGATTGAAAAACCACTCTTTCCAACCGTTGGAGAGCGAGGAAGTATCTACGGTAAAGCTATGATTCTGACTTGTTACAAAGCAACGATTAGTACCCGCCATGCGCACAGGTTGATTATAACTTCTATGTCCATACTTTAGCTTAAAGATTTCTGCTCCCGCGGCCAAAGAAAGAAGTTGATGCCCCATACAAATACCGTAAATAGGTTTTCCCTTGGCAAAGACTTTACGAATATTCTCTACAGCTTCTCCGCACATTTTGGGATCACCAGGGCCATTGGAAATAAAAAGACCGTCGAAGTCAATAGTGGTAAAGTCATAATTCCAAGGCACCCTTATGATAGTCAGCTCTGGATGCAAGAGACGACGAATGATATTATGCTTTACTCCGCAATCAAGAAGCACTACTTTTTTAGGTCCACTCCCGTAGTGAACAATCTCTTTACACGAAGCCTCTGCCACAAGATTCCTCTCCTCAAACCGCTCATCAACAGCCTCCTCCAAAATACCTTCTATAGTAATAGTGCCTTTCATAGCACCTTTTTCTCGTATATGCTTGGTTAAAGCTCTCGTATCGATACCTCCGACACCGATTACTCCCTCACGACGAAGAGCAGAAGCCAAGGACTCTACAGCATTCCAGTGGTTATACTCTCTTGCATAGTCTGCAACGATAATCCCCTGCATGTGCATCTTTTCGCTCTCCCAGTGTAAAGAAATTCCCTCTGGATTTAGATCCGAAGAGGGAATGCCATAGTTCCCTATCATAGGATAGGTTGCTACCATTATCTGTCCTTTATAACTAGGATCGGTAAGACTCTCTGGATAACCATTCATAGCCGTATTAAAGACTACCTCTCCTATGATATTCTTCTCTGCCCCAAATGAGTACCCTTCGTAAAGAGTCCCATCTTCAAGCTTAAGGATAGCTTTCTTCATATTTATTCTTTATGCCAATCTTGTTCTACATAATCTATAAAAGCCTCGTTAACGAGGTGTGCTCCTCCTGGAGTAGGATAATTACCCGTAAAGTACCAATCTCCTGGATGGTTGGGAATAGCGTGATGTAACTTTTCAATCGTCTGGAATACAACCTTTACATCTGCCTTCACATATTGAGGTTTAACTAACTCCACAATTTTTGCCGAAATCTCTTCTGCCGTAAAAGATTTGTAAATCTCCTTTACCACGTTAGGCACAAACTGATTTTTAGAAGTACCTCGTAAAGACAAAGCTTTGCGATACTGCTCTTCGATGACATTCTCAGAGCCACGCTCTTTATGCAAAGCAATTGCAGCACGAAAAGCTATAAACTCTTTCATCTTACTCATATCTATACCGTAGCAATCGGGATAACGTATCTGCGGAGAGCTTGAGACGATAACGATAAGTCGAGGCCCGATACGGTCCAATATGTTCAAGATACTCTGCTTTATCGTCGTACCTCGCACGATACTATCATCAATAATAACCAAGTTATCCTGCCCTCTTCTTATGCTTCCATAGGTTACATCATAAACGTGAGCAGCCAAATCATTACGGGTATTACCCTCGGTAATAAACGTCCTTAGCTTAATATCCTTGATAGCCACCTTCTCTGTGCGGATACGACGCTCTACGATACTGCGTACTTCTTCTTCTGTGCAATTTCCCGTTTGAACAAGGGCTTTTACTTTTTCCTCATTCAAGTAATAATTTAAGCCCTCTATCATACCATAGTAAGCGACCTCTGCCGTATTAGGCACAAAAGAGAAGACGGTATTGTCTACATCATAGTCTATCGCTTTGAGAATCTGCTCGGTGAGACAATTCCCCAACTCCTTACGCTCTCTATAAATATCGTAATCGCTTCCTCGAGAGAAATAAATTCTCTCAAAAGAGCAAGCCTTAAATTCAGCAGGGAGAAGTATTTGCTCCAATCGATGTGCCCCCTTTTGGTTGATAAAAAGAGCTTCGCCTGGTTTCAACTCGATTACTTTATCATAAGTCAAGTTCATGACCGTTTGAATTACAGGACGCTCAGAGGCCACAACTATAATCTCATCATCTATATAATAGAAAGCAGGGCGAATGCCATGAGCATCTCTAAGGGCATACATCTCTCCACTACCGCTGAGACCAGACATAACAAAACCTCCATCCCATAAAGGAGCTGTCTTCTTGAGAACGTTAGACATATTGATATGCTCCTCAATAAAATGGGTAATATCCATACCATCGAGTCCATGCTCTACATGACCGATGCGATATACTCGCTCTACCTCTCGGTCTAAAGCATGCCCCACTTGCTCCAACAAGATGTGCGTATCGCTCGTTAGACGCGGGTGCTGACCTTTACTGGTAATAGCCTTAAAAACAGCCTCTACGTTGGTTAGGTTAAAGTTGCCGCAGGTTGCCAATGTCTTGGCACGCCAGTTATTACGACGCACCATAGGGTGTACAAATGTAAGACCACTGCGCCCCGTAGTTGAGTAGCGTAGATGTCCCATGTAACACTCTCCTGCAAAAGGGATATGCTTCTCTGCAAAAGAGGCATCTGCTTGCTCTTGCTGCGAGTAATCTGCTATTGTATGATAAACTTTTCCAAATATTTCCTGTATGGCATTTGTACCCTCTGCCCTTTGTCTAAAGAGGTACTCTTCTCCTGGCAACGTTTGCAATTTTACACAGGCTAAGCCAGCACCCTCCTGACCTCTATTATGTTGCTTCTCCATAAGAAGGTACAACTTGTTGAGACCATACATCCATGTGCCATATTTTTCTTGATAATAAGATAAAGGCTTCAATAGACGTACGAGAGCAAACCCGCATTCATGTTTGAGAGGTTCCATATAGTTGGGTTAAAGGGTTATTTTTTCTTTTGTTGAGCACGCATTTGCTGCTGTTGTAAACGCTGTGCTTCTTCCAAACGTGCCATGAAGCCAGACTTTTTACGAGGTTTCTTTTTATTTTCTTCCAACTTAGCCAACACCTTTTCTTCGTTGATCATGAGGCGACTTGCCACAAACTGAATAATGGTAATCAGCGTAGAAACGAAGTAGTAGTAGCAAAGACCAGAAGAGTTGCTATTGAACATGAAGAAGAACATAATGGACATAATGTAGGGCATCCACTTCATCATCTTCATTTGTTGATTGTCTCCCACTGCATTTTGTCCCATGGTATACTGTGAATAAAGGATATTGGTCACAGCCCAGAGCAAACAGAAAAGGCTTAAATGATTTCCCATAAGCCCGCTAAGTATAGGAATATCGAACGACCACGTCAATATCGCATCGTATGTAGAGAGATCCTCTGCCCACAAAAAAGACTCTCCTCTCAACGCTATGGCCGTAGGGAAAAACATATACAATGATATTAAAAATGGCATTTGCAATAGCATAGGCAAACAACCACTCATAGGACTTGCCCCCGCAGCTCTATAAAGTGCCATCGTTTCCTGACTGCGCTTCATCATCATCTGTTGGTCGTTTCCTGCATATTTTTCATTAATCTGCTGTACCTGTGGTTTGAGCACACGCATCTTTGCTTGGGACACATAGCTCTTAAAGGTAAGGGGGAAGAGAACCGTCTTAATAATCAAAGTCAGGAGCAAAATAATGATACCCCAGTTAGATATATACTTGGCCAAAAAGTCAACGAGAGGCATTATGAGGGTTACGTTTATCCAACGAAACACACTCCCCCCGACATAAACAAGATGATCCAAGTTCATACGCTGTTCTTTAGCTACACCTTTATCATAAGCCTTTAAGGCATGATGCTCCAAGGGACCCATATAAAGGGTGAAACTCGCCTTTACTCCGTTGTCGCTACTAAAGGGAATAGAAGTTGTAACTTCGCACTCTTTTGTATAGTTCCCGTTCTCTTCCAACGTCTTTTGATTCATCTGAGTAGCCTCAAACGGGTTACTTCTATCGGCAATCCACACTGTTGCGAAATATTTATTCTTGAAGGCAATCCAGTGTAGATGCTCTTTTACATCTTCCGAAACTACACTTTTATCACTAAGGTGTTCCACATCGTCCGATAAAAGCTTGTAGTAAATAGAAGAGTATTGATTTTCGTTCTTCCAAGATTTTTCCTGACGACGCAACTTTTGCATAATCTCCAAATCTAAGAAACGCAAGTTTCTCGGGAAGAGACGATCTAAATTCTCTCCTTCTATGGTAAAGCCTAAGCGATAATCCTCCTTATACAACGTGTAGCGGAAGTCGAGATGAGCAAGACTATCTACCGCAAGGCGCATTACGAGGGTCGTGTCAGAGAGCTGTATAGGAGTGAAGTTCAAATCTTTTGTATCTACCACCTTACCCGATACGGTACGTAAGGGAAGGTTAAAAGAAGCATCTTCTGCCGTAAAGAGAAGTAGTGGAGCTTTTTCCTGCGCTTCATACTTGAGCAGTTGAGCCTGCTCCAACTTTCCACCTCGGGAAGAGAAAGTAAGTGCCACGTTGGCATTCTTTAAAACAACTTTCTTCTCATTTTCTTCTTGAGCCGAAGCAAACATACTTGTAGAAGCCTCCTCTACCGCCGCTGCGACACTCGAAGCTGTTATCAAATCTGTACTCTGTGGAGTACCTTCTTCGATAGTATTCTCTGTACGAGGTGTAGTTTGTTGGCTTGTAGGGTCTGGTTTGTTGATTATAGAAAATCCTATTAAGACCAAAGCAATAAGAACTACTCCAATAATGGTGTTTCTATCCATATATTTCTCTCTGAAAAGCGATTATTTCAACTATTTGTCAAGGTAAAACAGCTACAATACTACTTTTGAGTGTTGGCTATTACGGCGCGAATGAATCCCATGAAAAGAGGACTCGGATTTACCACCGTACTATTGTACTCGGGGTGAAACTGAACCCCAATATACCAAGGATGCCCTTGTAGCTCAAGAGCTTCTACCAACCCTGTATCGGGATTTTCCCCTACACAAAGGAAGCCATGATCTTCAAACTCCGTTCTGTATTGACTATTAAACTCGTAGCGATGGCGATGACGCTCCTTGATAGAAAGCGTTCCATATGCCTCGGCAATTTTAGAGCCTGGCTTCAACTTACACTCATAAGCACCCAATCTCATAGAGCCACCAAGCTCGGTTATCGACTTCTGCTCATCCATCAAATCAATCACTCTGTGCAAACTCTCGGGAGCTATCTCTGCAGTATTAGCATCGGCATACCCCAATATGTTGCGCGCAAACTCGATAGCCATACATTGCATACCTAAGCAGATGCCCAAAGTCGGTATCTTATGCTCACGAGTATAGCGAAGTGCCACTAATTTTCCCTCTACGCCACGCTGACCGAACCCAGGTGCGATAATGACGCCATCACACTTTTTAAGCGTTGCCTCTACGTTATCGGGTGTTAGATGCTCGCTCTGTACGCTAACAAGATTAAGCTTTTTATCGTTGTAGATAGAAGCTTGAAGTAGGGACTCATCGATAGATTTATAAGCATCTTGTAACTCTACATACTTCCCAACCAAAGCGATGGTCAACTCCTCTTTGGCATTCTTTAGTTTCTCCAAGAAGTTTCTCCACGCCTTCAGTTCTGGTTTTTCTCCAGGTTCTATGCCAACTTTGCGCAAGACAGCCTCGTCCATCTTCTGATCTTGTAGTAAAAGAGGGATTTCATATATGGTAGGCATGTCTATACTTTGTATAACCGCATCACGAGATACGTTACAGAAAAGAGCTACTTTGGTAAGCAAATCTTCCTGCAAGGCTTTTTCCGTACGAAGCACCAATATATCAGGTTGAATACCCACCTCCTGCAGTTGTTTTACAGAGTGCTGGGTAGGTTTAGTCTTAAACTCTCCCGCAGCATTGATATAAGGTACATAAGTGAGGTGTACACAAAGACAATTCTTACCCAACTCCCACTTAAGCTGACGAACAGCTTCCAAGAAAGGAAGCGACTCGATATCTCCTACTACCCCACCAATCTCTGTGATAACAAAGTCATAATTATCTTTCTGTCCCAAGAGCTTTACATTACGCTTAATCTCATCGGTAATGTGAGGAATAACCTGAATAGTTTTACCCAAGTAATCCCCCCGACGCTCTTTGCGAATTACGTTTTGGTAAATTCGCCCCGAGGTTATATTATTGGATCTTGATGTTGGGATATTTAAGAAACGCTCGTAGTGCCCCAAGTCCAAATCTGCCTCATGACCATCGTTGGTCACGTAGCACTCTCCATGCTCATAGGGATTAAGTGTCCCTGGGTCTATATTTATATAAGGATCGAACTTTTGAATCGTTACATTATATCCTCGAGCTTGGAGCAATTTTGCAAGTGAAGCTGCGACGATTCCTTTTCCGAGAGAGGAGACTACGCCTCCCGTCACAAATATGTACTTCGTATCTGTAGCTGCCATGATCCTTAATACCTTACTTAGTTCCTTTTCATTTATGATTTTATTGGGTTTTGCCTCCTTTTCAGTCCATTACAAAAGGCTTTTGGGACAGTTTCCAGAAGCCTTTCCTTACCTATAAAGACACAAAATCCATACTCGTTGCAAAGGTACACTTTTGCTACTTATTAGGAAAACTATCTACAGAAAATAATTATCCTACATCTAGCAGGAAACTAAGAATAGTGGAAGGCGTTGTATTTCGGGATAAAGTGCTACAAGACTTAAAAGTCTGGAAGAAAAAACTTTTCCTTCACGACCCTACAACGTTCAAAGAACCATAGAGAGGATACACCCCAACTCCTTAATTATTCTCTTTCTTATACAGACAACTCTTTTTGCTCTCTTCGAAACGCTTCCTCAAGACACCTTACACAAAACAGAGTAACACACAGGCAATAAATTGCTTAGGCCTTACAAGAAACTCATTATCACACTAACGATTCTTTATTTACAGATTAAATATATATAAACGCAGATTGAATATATATATTTGCAGATTGAATATATATATTTGCAATCTACAAATAAAGAATTACTCAAGAGGAAATATTTTTTACTTCAAATCGTTTGAACTTTTCGCCAAGGAGCTTTCTCTTTATAGGAGATTACATGCACCTCAAAATGCCTCTAAGTAGCCTTTTGAAACCTATGACAGCACCATTAATTTGTTAAAATGGCATTTTTAGAAAAGATTTTTGAGAACCAATCATGGCACCCCACTGCAGAGTATAAACATTGAGAAGAAGCGTGTAAAAGTTTGTTGTATAGCGACAAATCTCACTCCGCTATTGCACAAAAATCTCCTTTGTGTGCCATAATTAACACCTCAGCCTCCTCTTTTACCTACAGGAGGGTATGCCGATACTTTTCTATTCTTTACTATATTTGCATCGTTCATAAGGGGTGTTTTTACCAAAATAACTCCCGTTTACTGAGCCTTTTTACAAGGTGATTTTCATCGAGATATCGCCCTGTACTTTGTGCAAAAGTTGAAACAGATATAGAACAAATCACAGACAGAACAATTATGAGTCAACAGTTAGAAAAGATTAAAGAGCTTGTTTCTAAACGGGAAGAGGCTCGTCTTGGAGGAGGCATCAAGCGTATTGAAGCTCAACACGAGAAAGGCAAGTACACAGCTCGCGAGCGCATCGCCATGCTGCTTGACGAGGGTAGCTTCGAAGAGATTGATATGTTTGCCATGCATCGCTCCTCCTATTTCGGATTGGACAAAAAGAAGTTTTTAGGAGACGGAGTGGTAGTAGGTAGCGGCACTATCGACGGACGTTTAGTGTATATTCACGCCCAAGACTTTACCGTATTTGGCGGTGGTCTGGGAGAGATGCAAGCAGCCAAAATATGTAAAGTATTGGACCTTGCGATGAAAGTAGGTGCCCCTGTAATAGGAATTAACGACTCGGGTGGTGCTCGCATTCAGGAGGGAGTAAACTCTCTGTGCGGTTTCGGTGAGATTTTCCAAAGAAACATTATGGCCTCTGGTGTGGTACCTCAAATCTCTGGTATTTTTGGTCCCTGTGCAGGAGGTTCGGTATACTCTCCAGCCCTCACAGACTTTAATATAATGGTACGTGGTACCAGCTACATGTTCTTGACAGGGCCTAAGGTTGTAAAGACTGTGACTGGTGAAGATGTGTCTCAAGAAGACCTCGGAGGGGCTAACGTTCACTCTGTAAAGAGCGGTGTGGCACACTTTGCGACCGATAGCGAAGAGGATGGACTCGCTTTGATACGTAAACTTTTGAGCTATTTACCTCAAAACAATATGGAAGAGGCCCCTTATGTAGCCTGTACAGATCCTATAGATAGAGCAGAAGATCTCCTTAACGAAATCATACCCGACGAGCCTAACCGTCCGTACGATATGTATCAAGTGATCGGTGCCATCGTCGATAATGGAGAGTTCCTCGAGGTACATGCAGACTATGCGCGCAATATAATTGTCGGCTTCTGCCGTTTCAACGGTATGAGCGTTGGTATCGTAGCCAACCAACCACAAGTGATGGCGGGTAGTTTGGATAGCAACTCATCACGCAAGGCTGCTCGCTTCGTTCGTTTCTGCGATGCCTTCAACATTCCTATTGTGTCGCTTGTAGACGTTCCTGGCTTCCTCCCTGGCACAGGACAGGAGTACAATGGAGTTATCGCTCATGGAGCCAAACTTCTTTACGCCTATGGAGAGGCTACTGTGCCTAAGATTACCGTTACGTTGCGCAAAGCCTATGGTGGAGCTTACATCGTGATGGGTTCAAAACATATGCGTAACGACTTGAATTATGCTTGGCCTTCTGCCGAAATTGCAGTAATGGGACCATCAGGAGCAGTAGAAGTTGTCTTCTCTAAAGAAGTAGCTGCGGCAGAAGACCCTGCTAAGGCTGCTCTCGAAAAAGAGGCTGAATACCGTGCAACCTTTGCGAATCCATACAACGCAGCATCGTACGGTTATCTCGATGACATTATAGAGCCACGCAATACTCGCTTCCGTATAATCCGTGCATTAGAGCAACTTCGCACTAAAAAGCAAAGTCTCCCTGCGAAAAAACATGACAACTTACCTTTATAATTAAGATGCGTACCTATAATATATGGAGGGTGCTCCTGCACTCTTTGATTATTGGCACTGCGCTGCTCTTATCGCTCACCTCGACGAAGGCACAGGGCATTAGCTCTGTTCGCATCAACGAGGTGGTTGTCGACAACACAGCTGGAGCCATCAATCCTTATGGAGAGCATGTAGGGTGGATCGAGCTCTACAATGCTGGAGCCGCTACGGTTAACGTAAAGGGATGTTACTTAACCGATGATTTGAAAAACCTCACAAAGTATCGCATCCCTATGACCGATGCCCGCACCATACTCCCCCCCTACAGACAACTTCTGTTTTGGGCAGATAATGTGGCGGCAAGAGGTGCTTTGCACTTAAACTTTGTTTTAACTCCAGGTGCGGAACAAACGATTGCCTTGGTAGACACAGATGGTAAGACTATCATCGATCAAGTTACCGTTCCTGCCACTTTGCCTCAAAATGCTTCTTGGGCTCGTATTCCCGACGGTGTATTGGAGAGCGTGAACTCTAACGTTTGGCAACAAGCAGACCAACCTACTCCCTCTTCCAACAATACAATGCCCGAGGTAAATGAAAAGGTAGAGCGTATTAAGGTAGAGGACCCTACTGGAGGGATTATGACCATCACAGCGATGCTCGTGGTCTTCTCGGGCTTACTCTTACTCGCCCTTTGCTTTACAGCTATAGGACGCATAGCTATGCGCCTGTCTGCACGTAACAAAGCAAGAGCCGAAGGCGTAAAACCTGCTGTAAAAACCTCTAAGGGAAGTGTAGAAGAGGAGACTTTTGTAGCTATCTCTATGGCTCTTATCGAGGCAACAGAAGAGGTACATGACGAGGAGAGCGGAGTACTTACGATAGAACGCAACGAGGCTTCTTCCTCTGCGTGGAGCATGAAAGCGCACAATCAGCGGATAGCCGTACAGCGTAATCCATTCAGTAAACGCTCATAACAAGAGAGCAACGGAGTATAACAATCAATTTTAATAATCAGAGACTCAATCAGATTACAATATATGAAAGAGTATAAATACAAGATTAACGGCAATGACTATGCCGTTAAAATCAACAAGATTGAAAACAATCAAGCCGATGTAGAGGTGAATGGGAAAAGCTATTCCGTAGAGCTTTGCCGCGAGGAGAAACAAGCCCCCAAACCTGTAGTCAGAAGAGTACAGCCCACAACGTCAACCGTCTCTTCTGCCCCTAAGCCTGCCGCTACCTCGGGGGCTAAAGGAGGTATTAAATCTCCACTACCTGGGGTTATCCTTGAGCTATCGGTAGCTGTCGGCGACGAGGTTAAGAGAGGCCAGAGAGTGGCTATACTCGAAGCCATGAAAATGGAGAATAATATCAATAGCGACCGTGATGGTAAAGTGCTCGAGATAAAGGTACAAAAGGGAGATTCTATCCTTGAAGGTACCGATATTCTCATAATAGGTTGAACTAAATAACCCGCACAACGATGAATTTCGGACAGTTTTTAATGGAGAATTTAGATGTCTTTTTCTCCTACACTGGTTTTGCCAATGCCACATTAGGGCATTGGGTTATGATAGCCATTGGCTTGTTCTTCATCTTTTTGGCTATTCGCTTTGATTTCGAGCCACTACTACTGATACCTATTGGCTTTGGTATGTTGATTGGGAACATCCCTTTCAAAGATGCTGGCCTCCAAGTAGGTATTTACGAAGAGGGCTCTGTGTTGAATATTCTTTACCAAGGGGTAAAACAGGGGTGGTACCCGCCTCTCATATTCTTAGGTATAGGTGCGATGACAGACTTCTCGGCTCTTATTTCCAACCCTAAATTGATGCTCATCGGGGCAGCTGCACAGTTTGGTATATTCGGTGCATATATCATCGCTCTTTTGGTAGGATTCGAGCCCAATCAGGCAGGGGCTATCGGTATCATTGGAGGGGCAGATGGACCAACGGCTATTTTCCTTTCATCCAAATTGGCTCCTGAATTTATGGGAGCTATTGCCGTGTCTGCGTATTCTTACATGGCCCTTGTGCCCATCATACAGCCTCCTTTCATGCGTTTGCTAACATCGAAAAAAGAGCGTTTGATTCGCATGAAGACACCACGCCCCGTATCCAAGACAGAGAAAGTTATCTTCCCTATCGTGGGCTTACTCTTGACTACATTCCTTGTACCCTCTGGGTTACCTCTTTTGGGAATGCTCTTCTTCGGCAATTTGCTCAAGGAAAGTGGCGTTACCAAGCGTTTGGCAGACACAGCTAAGGGTCCATTGATTGATACGATCACTATCCTTTTAGGGGTTACCGTAGGAGCCTCTACCCAAGCTACCGAGTTCCTCACTTTCAGCTCGGTAAAGATTTTCGGGCTGGGAGCACTCTCTTTCGTCGTAGCTACCTGTACAGGTGTGATTTTCGTTAAGATTATGAACCTCTTCTTGAAGAAAGAGAATAAGATTAACCCTCTTATCGGCAATGCAGGAGTTTCTGCCGTACCAGATTCTGCACGTATCTCTCAGGTCGAGGGGCTTAAAGCAGATCCTTCTAACTACCTGTTGATGCACGCTATGGGACCTAATGTGGCAGGAGTAATCGGCTCTGCACTCGCAGCAGGGGTCCTCTTAGGATTCTTGGGCTCTTAAGAAAAAACTTCTCATAAGATTTTCGTTTATAACGAACGGGAGGGATTCTTCCCTCTCGTTCGTTTGTTTTTATTTCTCCCACAACTTATGTCCCAATGCCTCCTTTCAGAGAAGTATTCCCTGAAAGAAATGGAGGGCGAGAGTTCTTATCTTATCTGTTAGATGTTCCTAAGTCTGTCATTTATCCCATTTTGTATTTAGGAGTTTCATTAAAAGCGTGTATCTTTGTAGAGGCTATCTGTTCAGTCCCAAACAGTATTATGCAGAAGAAACCTTCTATACTTGAATTAGAGCAGGTTATGAACACCTATCTACTTGCTTGTGATCTCAAGCCAACCCGAGGGCGTTCTAAAATTCTATCCACCATTTACACTATGGATAGACCCTTTGATGCAGATACTGTGTTTGAAAAAATGAAGCAGGTAGGGTATGCTGTTAGCCGAAGTACAGTCTACACCACTTTAGATTTATTGAGTCGTTGTGGAGTATTGATTCGTTTAGCAAGAAGCAATGCTTCGGTTTACCTTTTTGCATGGCGATGCGTTGGTTACTCTTTAGTTTTTTGCACAGAGTGTGGTAAGGTCAATTACTACAGACAGACCTCGCTGATACGTCGGCTGCAACTGTTACAACCTCCTCGCTTCAAAAAGCGTCAGTCAGTGGTTTTAACTCTGGGGAATTGTAGCAATTGTGCCAAAGGATTAAAAGGGGGAACAGGCAAGAAAAATGAATAGTTAAAAACAGAACAAACATCAAAATAGAAAAACTGTATGGGAAAGGTTGATGTACTACTGGGACTCCAGTGGGGAGATGAGGGGAAGGGCAAAATAGTAGATGTTTTAACGCCCAACTACGACATGGTGGCTCGCTTTCAAGGGGGGCCCAACGCTGGTCACACCCTCGAGTTTGCTGGAGAGAAGTATGTGTTACGATCTATCCCTTCAGGGATTTTCCAAGGAGACAAAACGAATCTGATAGGAAATGGAGTAGTCCTGGATCCCATTCTATTCAAAGAAGAGGTAGAAGGGCTTCTTAAGTGTGGGCATAAACTGACCGAGCGTTTGGTAATATCTCGCAAAGCCCATCTTATACTACCTACCCACCGACTACTGGATGCTGCTGGAGAAGTAGCCTTAGGAGCGACCAAGATTGGCACGACAGGTAAAGGCATTGGACCTACTTATACCGATAAAGTGGCACGTAGAGGTCTTCGTGTAGGAGATATCGAATTAGACTTCCAAGTCCGCTACACAAAAGCGAAAGAGCGTCACCTCTCTATGTTACGAGGAATGGGAGTAGAGATACCCGACCTAACAGAGGTAGAAAAATCGTTCTTCAAAGCCGTGGAATACTTGCGTTCTTTTCGCTTTGTCGATAGTGAATTTGAGATAAACGATGCGCTCCGTACCAACAAAAAGATATTGGCAGAGGGGGCACAGGGATCTATGTTGGATATTGACTTCGGCTCCTACCCATTTGTTACCTCAAGTAATACTGTTTGTGCAGGAAGTTGCATTGGTTTGGGAGTTGCACCTCACCAAATAGGAGATGTGTATGGTATATTTAAGGCCTATTGTACTCGTGTAGGAGAAGGACCTTTCCCCACTGAGCTTTTCGACGAAACAGGTAAACTCTTGGCAGAGCGAGGGCATGAATTTGGCTCTGTAACAGGGCGTCCCCGTCGTTGTGGCTGGATCGATTTAGTGGCATTACGCTATACAATCATGATTAACGGGGTAACCAAACTCATCATGATGAAAAGCGATGTTTTGGATACATTCTCTACAATCAAAGCGTGTCGTGCTTACAAAATAAACGGCGCAGAGACCCGTAATTTCCCTTACTCTATAGATCAAACCATAGAGCCCGTATACGATACACTTCCAGGATGGAACTGTGATTTGACGGCTTATGATAAAGAGGCAGACTTGCCCAAGGAATTTTTGGCTTATGTAGCCTACTTAGAGAAAGAGTTAGAGGTACCTATCACCATTTTATCGGTAGGCCCAGATAGGAAGCAAACTATAGTTCGTTAATTCTTTCTAATGTCTTATCAAGAGACGATAGATTTTCTTTTCTCTTCTGTAGCTTGTTTTCAGCAACAGGGAGGGGTGGCTTACAAGCCAGGCTTAGAACGAGTACTCGCTATGGCAGAGGTTATAGGCAATCCTCACTTAGCACTCCGCTCGATACATGTAGGCGGGACCAATGGGAAAGGCTCTACGGCAAGTACTCTTGCAGCCATACTTGTTGCCTCTGGCTATAAGACAGGATTATTTACCTCTCCTCATTTGGTCGATTTTAGAGAGCGTATACGCATAAACGGTATACCTGTAAGCAAGGATTTTGTAGTCGATTTTGTTAATAAGGCTCGCCCTTTACTCGAAAAATATTCCCCCTCTTTTTTTGAAATAACTACCTTGATGGCCTTTTCTTTCTTTGCAGAGCAAAAGGTAGATGTGGCTATTATAGAGGTAGGTATGGGAGGTCGTTTAGATAGTACTAATATCATTCATCCAGAACTATCTATTATTACGAATGTTAGCAAAGACCACACGCAGTTCTTGGGCACAACCCTGCCAGAGATTGCGTTTGAAAAAGCGGGAATTATCAAAAAAAGAACTCCCGTTGTTATAGGCGAAGCCGAGGGGGAAGTACAAACTATCTTTGAAAATAACGCAAAAGAAAAATCTGCTCCTATATACTTTGCCGAAAAAGCCCAAGTGCTGCTTTTCTGTAAAGATAAGCCCGATGGACTACTGCTAAAGAGTCGTGATTATGGTTCTTTTCATGCCCAACTGGGCGGGGCTGCACAACACTTGAATGCCCGCACTATACTAACTGCTCTTTCTGTTATAAAAGAGCGAGAGATTTTGTCTATCCCCGAGGCAGCGGTGCACGAAGGGTTTGCAACCGTAATAGAAAAGTCTGGACTTTTGGGACGCTGGCAACAGCTCTCCTCCACGCCTCAAATCTTTTGTGATACAGGACACAACGAAGCGGGTGTAGCATTGGTTGTACAGCAAATAGCAAGACAGAAGTATAACCATCTGCACATCGTTTTTGGCATGGTAACCGATAAGGACTGGCAAAAGGTATTGTCTCTTTTGCCCAAAGAAGCCTTTTATTACTTCGTTGCCCCTCCATCCGAGCGAGGATTACCCAATGATACTTTAACCGATTACGCCCAACGAATAGGCTTAAAAGGATGTAGCTACCCAACGATAGCAGAGGGTTTTTTGGCTGCCAAAGGTAACGCTCAACCAAGCGATCTTATTTATATAGGAGGAAGTAACTATGTCGTAGCAGAAGTTCTACAAAACTTTTTTTCTCAAATACTTCAAACGAATTTATAATAAGTAATAACTAATAAAAAGAGTATGACTCAAGCAATTCAACAAACTCTGCGCGACAAAGCGTGGGTAAGGTGGTCGGCATTGCTCCTTTTGTCGTTCGCTATGTTCTGTTCGTACATCTTTATGGATGTACTTTCTCCTATCAAAGACTTACTGGAATCCACACGGGGATGGGATTCGGACGCTTTTGGGACGTATGCAGGTTCTGAGACTTTTTTGAATGTCTTTATCTTTTTCCTCATTATTGCAGGGATTATTCTCGACAAAATGGGGGTTCGATTTACGGCCCTTCTTTCAGGAGTTGTGATGTTGATAGGGGCTAGTATTAACTGGTATGCCATAACAGAGAGTTTTATGGGTTCAAATCTGGAACAGTGGTTTACCAACAATTTGAACTATATCCCATTGTTTGATGAGCTTGGTGTTTCTCCTTTTTATGACGGTATGCCTGCCTCGGCTAAACTATCTGCCATTGGGTTCATGATATTTGGTTGTGGTTGTGAAATGGCGGGTATTACTGTTTCCAGAGGCATTGTAAAATGGTTTAAGGGCAGAGAAATGGCTCTTGCTATGGGGTCAGAGATGGCTTTAGCTCGTTTGGGTGTAGCAACTTGTATGATTTTTTCTCCTGTTTTCGCCAAGATGGGAGGTACAATAGATGTATCTCGCTCTGTTGCTTTTGCTGTAGTTCTCTTGTTTATCGCTCTGATAATGTTCATCACCTATTTCTTTATGGATAAGAAATTGGATGCACAAACGGGCGAAGCAGAAGAAAAGGACGAACCTTTTAGAATAAAAGATTTAGGAAAGATTCTTTCCAATGGAGTTTTTTGGATGGTTGCATTGCTCTGTGTCCTCTACTACTCAGCTATATTTCCATTCCAGAAATACGCTGTTAATATGCTTCAGTGTAACATTGAGTTTGTTGCTCCCGATGCTTCTTCTTTCTGGGGCTCAGAACAGATTGCTTTTCTACAGTACCTTGTGATGTTGGTCGTTGCGGCAACAGCTTTTGTGAGTAATTTCTGCAAGAGGAATGTTAAGCTGGGGCTTCTCCTTCTTTCAGTTCTTTCTCTAATCCTCTTCTGCTTTATTTCCTACAAGAGACAGTCTGCCGAATCTATATTTGCTGTATTCCCCTTGTTAGCCGTGGGTATTACTCCTATTTTGGGCAGATATGTAGATAATAAGGGAAAGGCTGCATCAATGTTGATGCTAGGAGCTATCCTCCTGATTGTTTGTCACATGACTTTTGCTTTCTTGCTTCCTCAGTTCAAAGGGAACAATGTTGGAGGAATTGTGCTCGCTTTTGTCACAATCCTTGTACTCGGGGCTTCTTTCTCTTTGGTTCCAGCCGCCCTTTGGCCAAGTGTTCCCAAACTTGTGGATAGTAGAGTAATAGGTTCTGCTTACGCATTGATATTTTGGATTCAAAATATAGGTCTTTGGCTCTTCCCATTGCTTATTGGCAAGATTTTGAAGGCTTCTAACCCGACTATCGTACAGCAATTAGCAGACGGTACTATGGCTCCAGAAGTAGCTGCGGTATCATATGACTACACCAATCCATTACTTATGCTCTCCGCATTAGGTGTGTTGTCTTTGTTATTAGGTTTTTGGCTTAAAGCGATTGATAAGAAGAAAGGATACGGGTTAGAATTACCTAACATAAAGCAGAATTAAATAGTATGAGTTCACTTGATTTAATGAACCGCGCAGCCGACAATATACGTGTGCTGGCGTTGTCTATGGTAGAAAAAGCCAAAAGTGGTCATCCTGGAGGAGCAATGGGGGGAGCGGATTTTATAAACGTTCTTTACTCTGAGTACTTACGCTTTGACCCTGACTGTCCGAGTCGTTACGCCCGAGATCGTTTCTATCTCGACCCTGGACACATGTCTCCTATGCTTTATGCTCAATTGGCTTTGACAGGGCACTTCTCTCTCGCAGAGTTGGAGGCTTTTCGCCAGTGGGGAAGTACCACTCCAGGGCATCCCGAGAGAGACTTGGAAAAAGGTATAGAAAACACAAGTGGTCCTTTGGGACAAGGACATACATTCGCTGTCGGTGCTGCCATTGCAGCCAAATTCTTGGCACAGCGTTTCGGGACGGAAGTTATGCCCCAACGTATATATGCTTACATCTCGGACGGAGGAATCCAAGAAGAAATTGCTCAAGGGGCTGGACGTACAGCAGGACACTTGGGCTTGGATAACCTTACCATGTTTTATGATGCCAACGATGTACAACTCTCTACCATGGTAGATGAGGTTACAACTGAAGATATTGCACAGAAATACAAAGCTTGGGGTTGGCACGTCGTAACCATCAACGGCAATGATGTGACAGATATCAGAAAAGGATTGGACGAAGCAATCGCTACCAAGGGACAACCTACTCTAATTATCGGCAAGACTATCATGGCGTACAAAGCACTCAATGCCGAAGGAAAGGAGATCACAGACCGCATTCCGACGCACGGTCAACCTTTGAGCAAGGCTGGAGTTTCTGTAGAAGCCACTCTCCGAACAATGGGATTCGATGCTCAAACTCCTTTTACAATAGACCCAGAGGTCGCTTCCCTTTACCAAAAGAGAGCGGAGACTTTACGCGCCGAATGGAAAGCATACGATGCGAAGTTCCATTCTTGGGCAAAAAACAATACTGAAGATGCAGCGACGTTTACCGATTGGTTCGAGGGGAAACTTCCTTTTGTAGATTGGTCCTCAATTGAACAAAAGAGCAATCAGCCTACCCGTTCGGCTTCGGCAACTGTTTTGAAAGAGCTTGTTGACAAGGTTCCTAATATGATTGTCTCTTCTGCCGACCTTTCCAACTCTGATAAAACCGACGGATTCTTGAAAGGAACAAAGGCAATTACAAAGGATGACTTTAGTGGAAGATTCTTGCAAGCTGGTGTATCGGAACTCACCATGGCAGCCGTTTGCCTCGGTATGATGTTGCATGGAGGAGTTGTTGCTGCTTGTGGTACTTTCTTTGTCTTCTCTGACTACCAGAAGCCCGTTATCCGTATGGCAGCTTTGATGGAGATTCCGCTTAAGTTTGTTTGGACGCACGATGCTTTCCGCGTAGGAGAGGATGGTCCTACGCACGAACCTGTAGAGCAAGAAGCTCAACTTCGTTTGATGGAAAAACTGCATAACCACTCTGGGCAACGCTCTATGTTGGTACTCCGCCCTGCCGATGTACACGAAACAACCGTTGCTTGGCAAATGGCAATGGAGAATGACCAAACACCTACGGGGCTTATCCTTTCTCGTCAGAATATTGATGATTTGCCCAACGATGGATTAACCTCTTATGCTCGTGCCACACGTATTATGTGTGGAGGGTATATTGTAAGCGACGACGAAAATCCAGAAATGGTACTTCTGGCTACAGGTAGTGAAGTTTCTACACTTGAGGCAGCAGCTACCCTACTTCGCACAGAAGGCAGACGCTTAAGGGTCGTTTCTATTCCTTCGGAAGGACTTTTCTCAGATCAGCCCGAAAGCTATCGTAAAGAAGTATTACCCGAGGGAGTAAAACGCTTTGGTTTAACGGCAGGATTGCCCATAAACTTAGCCTCCTTAGTTGGAACTAATGGCACAATCCATGGTCTAGAAAGTTTCGGTTACTCGGCTCCCTATACGGTTTTAGATGAGAAACTTGGCTTTACTCCAGAGTCGGTAGCAGAGAAGATACGTACCGTGCTCCAGTAATAGACATTATTCTATTGAGAGGGAAGCACTCTCAGAGAGGTCTTTTCTCCTAGGAGCTCCAACGATAACCTTAGATGAGATTTTCTGACTTATAATTATGAGAGGAGACAGCTTGACAAGTTCAATAGTTGTCTCCTCTGCTTTTATTAGGAGCATTCCATCCTACAAATCCTACGTCTACTATTATATTAAGAACCGTTGGTCGGTTGCTCTAAAAGGCTTTCTAAGGCGGATTAGCTTTCGGAAAAAAGTTTAAACAAGCCACATGTATATGCTTTAAGAAGGCTTATAATAAAGTAATAACTAAGAAAGGACTACTGCTCAGATAATTGTCTTAATCCTCATCTTTGGGACATAGCCAAGAAACCGTTGCATCCTCTTACAAAAAAGAAAATTAATATCCTTTTTGCAAGATGGTACAACGGTTATTTATGATAATAGGCTATAGCACCCTTTGCAAGAGAGTGCTACAGCTTCGCGATTGCATTTACTCTACTACCAATCTATGGCAAGAGTTTCCGCTCCTTACCATGTAGATTCCTGCTGGTAAAGTACTTACTTCCAAACAGCAACCTCCCTCATCATCGGTCAAAGTTTCTGAAAGTAAAACTCCTTCCAACGAGAAGATTTGCACCCTCTCGTTTTCTTCTAACCCTTCAATAAAAAGAGTATTACGAGCTGGATTGGGATATATAGTAACTTCTTGCGAGGTGATTCTCTCTACGGCGGTAGGTTTTCCTGCATAGTCTATAGAGTTTCCACCGTTGCTATCCTTTACTTTCCAATGTTTTTGAGTAGCCAAAAGAACATCTTTATCGGTACATACATTATTCTCTTTCTCTGCTTTTAGGTCTACGACAACGAGTAACCCAGTGGCACCCTCCTCTCTCAAGGGCAAAGACTCGACTAGTGAGGTCATAGCCTTTTCCTTGATTTCATTTCCCTGAATAAATACCTTGGCAATGGAAGGACAAGAAGAAAAGTTGAGTTGTGTCAGTGCATTGTTTTCTCCCCTGAACCCTACCAAATGAGAAGAGGATGATAAATCAAGTGTTTTAATAGCATTGTCATTACAAACCAAACGTAAAAGGGCAGGCGTTTGCAAGAGATTCAACGCTTCAAGATGGTTAGTTGAACAATGCAAATCGTTCAAAGAAGTATTCTTTTGCAAAGTCAAAAGTTCCAATTTATTATTGGAAACATCGACAAAAGAGAGTAGCTCCAAAGAAGATAGGTCAAGCTCTTTGAAGTTATTCTGGTATGCGTATAGCTTGGTTAATTTAGGGTTTTGAGAAAGATCTAACTCTGTAAGCTGATTTTGCGCACAATTTACGACACTCAACAAAGGAAATTCTTTGAGTGAAAGTTCCGACAAACCATTGCCTAAACAGTAGAGGATTTCTAAGTATTCATTATCCTTTAGACTCAAGCTGGAGAGTTTATTGTTACTACAATAGAGGGAACGAAGAGCTGTACACTGCTCTAACTTTAATTCTTCTATTTGGTTTTCAGAGCAATACAATTCACTAAGGAGTTCTATTCCCTCGAGAGGTAAAGTCTTTAGCTTGTTGTTATTACAGGTCAGCTTTACAAGAGCCGAGCAGCCTTTTACATTTAATTGCTCCAATTGATTTTGATAACAAGTTAGTTCCCTTAGTTGAGTGTGATTAGAAAGATCTAATGATGTTAGTTTATTACCATCGCAATTAAGGTATTCCAAGTTAGTAGCCATGCTTAAGTCCAATACCGAAATAGCATTGTTTTCGATGATTAGGGTCTTTAGAGCAGAGGCATCTGTACCGAAATCAATCGAGGAAATTTTGTTTTCGGCGCACTTTACAGCACTATACTTACCATATAATGCAAGAGAAGAGGAGGTTCTGGGTATTTCCATTAAAGTCTCAAAGAGCTTTAACTCCTCTCCCTTCTGATAGCTACCATCATTATTTAGATCTATCCAACAGGTATTCCTATGTTCCTCTTCAATATTCAAGCTAATAATCCACTTACCAGTGGTTTCAGATGAATGTAGTATCACTTTAGGATCTTGTGCTACATAGTTGTTATCATTAGGATCGGGAGTTCCCGTATAAGGATTTTCTCCCTCATCTTTGCCATCTTTCCAGTCAAATACAGCCCAGTTCTTAGCCTCTAATTCTGCTACCTGTTTTTTGGTTACAATGTTTTCCAACTCTGGTCCTATTACGCTATTAATAATATGTATTTTCCCCGCCCGATCTTGTCCAGTACGATCGACCAAAGAACGTACTAAACGCCACATATTCTCTCCCTGAATATGGTTTGTATAGCAAGAAAGACGACGTAATTTTTTATTGGCCGAGCAATCCAATACCTCAATGCGATTGTTTTGGCAAATCAGATTGTACAACTTGCCATTACGTGAGAGATCCAGAGTGGTGAGTTTGTTGTTGCCTACTTGCAAGTCTTCCAAAGCATCATTATTCGTCACATCCAATGTTGTAAGATAGTTGAACGAAGCAGAGAGCATCGTTACTCTTCCGTAGATAGTTATTGTCTGACTTGTTACAGGGCTACTGTTGTTGTATAGGCTAAAGTCATACGCCTCTCCCTCTTCATACGTGGCATTATTATTCCAATCAATCCAAACAGAAGATTGGTCTGCCTCCTTAGCCTTAAGTCGGATAGACCACTCCAAAGTAGTATCCTCTCGAGTTAATACCATCTTATTTTGCGCTGTGGTATACTCAGATTGCGCTTGGGCAGTAATAGGAATTGATAATGTTAACAATAGAGGCAAAGCCAATAGATTGCGCATTTTACATGCAAATACAAGTTTTCTCATAGTATAGATTTTTTTCAAAAATTAGACGTGCCATAAAATTAGCAAAAACCACTAAATAAACACGCTGAGTAAGTTATACGACCTAATTAAATCGCTTGTTGAAAGGCGTATTCGAGATAAGAGAGAGATTATAAAAACCGCAGGATCTATACAATTGGAGTATAGAATCCTGCAGATTATTAGAGAAAGGCAAATCAGTTCAGTGCTGCATTAAAAAGCGCAAAAGAACTGAACAAGAAAGCTCTTTCTTAGAGAATAACTTTTCTTATCTCTTTTTTATCTCCTTGTACTACTACAACTACATATTGTCCATGAGCAAGAGAGATAGAAGTTTCTTCCTGTATGCTCATACGCTTGATAGCTTCACCAGCCATGTTGTAAACAGTAATAAAAGAAGGAGTAAGGGTAGTTATAGTAAGAATACCATTTTGAGTAGAGAATTTAACTGCAAGAGTATCTATTTCTTCTACCGAAAGATCTTCTTCCTCTACAATATTCTTGAAAGCCTTCCATCCAGCAGCTTTTGCATAGACTTCTTTTGTGCCGATAGGTACGTGCAATACAGCAACATCTATATCGGCAATATCAGAAAAAGCTAAGTCGTCGAGAATAGGAGGAACCATACCATAAGAAAAGACTTGAGCAAGAGATTGGCATCCTCTGAAAGCATTGGCTCCTATCTGCACCTTCTTAGGTACATTGAGAGAAACTATTGCCGTTCCCTGTAGAGCCTGCTCCCCTATGTAGGTAACTCCCTCGCCAGGTAGTTCAAAACTTGCCAGTTTGAAACATCCTTTAAAGCTAAAGTCTCCGATACGTTTAAGATTATTGCAGTGATCTATCTTTAATTCTACCAAGTTAGCAGCTCCATTGAAAGCATAGTCAGCTACTTCTTCAAGTGCCTGTGGAAGTTGTAATTTCTGAGGGAAGAAATTGAATGCACAGGCATACTTCTCGATTTTCTTGATATCATCGGGAAGCTGAATCAGCTCTACTTTCTGCCCAGGTTCTATAAATGATGGGTAGTGTATCAGAGCTTTATCGACTTTGCGAATAAGCATTCCGTCTATAGTTTCAAAGAAATCATTAGCTCCCTCAATCTTCTTAACAGGCATAGCAAATGTAAAGGCTCCCATACGCACCTTTTCCACGCTCTTGGGAAGAGTAAAAACTTCTTTGGGATAGGCGGTTGCTATCTGTACAAGCTCTTTGCCATCCTTTGTGTATACGGCATTGTCTACAGAGGTAAAGTGCTTATTGTTAGTATCGACGGAAAGTTTCTTTAGGCTGCCGCAGAACATAAAAGGAAGTTCTCCTATAGTTTCCACTCCAGCAGAGATGGTTAGACCAACTAAATTGGCTCCTTTGAAAGCAAAGTCAGCGATATGTTTTACATTATCAGGTATCACAACTTCTCCTACCGCATCCCATTTTATCAAAGTATTACCCTCTATGACAGGTTGATGGTCAGGGTCTTCATGATTGTCTTGACGGCACACTAAAAACACCTCAAGGTCTGCTATTACATTATTGACCCTAAGTTCTTTTTCAGTGGAGGTTTGTTCTTCGGTGTTAATTATCCAGGTACCCACTTTATAGCCTGGATTGGGTTCTGCTACGAAGATGAGGTTCTTTCCTCTGGGTATAGCCTCTCCGTCTACTATGGCAGTTCCATCTTCCATCTTCGCTGTAAGTTTTCCATTGCCACTTAACTCTCTGTATTTAACAACCACAGAGCCACTCATACGTTCAAAGCTAACATAGAAATCGAGGGGCTTAGTTGGCGTTACGGTCCAAGTAGTCTTGCCTTTAAGAGCTGGATCAGCCACATACTGTCCATCGCTATTTTCAAACAACCAGTCTGTAACTTCGTATCCTTTTTGAGGGGTAGCCGTAAATGTTACCGATTTGCCATTTGGAACCAAATCGCTCGAATTAAAAGGTTTTCCATCCATTACGGCTGTGACAGTGCCTGCCATCGTATTGGCCGATTTGAAGAAAATTCTATTCCCCTCGGGCAATTTATTACAGTGCGCTACGATAGTTAGATCTTTATCCACAGAAGATATTTCAAGAATTTGAGGTTTACCCTCACTTCCAGGCAACCTCTCTCCATTAACGATCCAATGAGAAAACTCGTAGTTTACGAAGTCGTAACGACACTCCAGCTTGAGCAAACTACCTTCGCCCACTTGGTCGCCATTGTTTACATTTACGGGGCCCGCAATCCATGCCTCAATAAAACCTGCCTCGACAGGATTAACACTGAAATTAACAGTATACTTTGTCAGTTCTCCCTCGGGTGCTCCTATCTTAATAGTAGCACGAGTGTAGTGCTTAGCTAAAGCGTTTTTTACTGTTTCGTTAGCTACATAGATTGTCAATGCTGCAATATCACTGGGACCACTAATGTTATTACTGCCAAAAGAGGTAAAGTTTTCACTCTCATGAATATCAACAAGTTTAATACCTCCTATTTGTCCAAAAGAAAAGAATCCGACACTCTCCAATTTAGGCAGATAAACACTCTCTAAAGCATCGGCAGATGCAAAAGAATTTTCGCCAATTACTTTAACAGATTTTCCCGTAATTATTTTGAGCGTCTTCACGTTTTGGGCAGCCCCTTCGGCTACTTCGGTAGTTTCTGAGGGTAAGGTAATTTTCTCATAACCAGGTAGTAGGATAAGTGCGGTGGTTTTATCTTTTGTTAGAACTGCCCCACTTAAAACAAGGTATTGAGCCTGTGGATTTGTAATCTTAAACTCCTTGATATTAGGACAATTACTAAAGGGATTTTTGGCAATCGTCTTTAACTCCCCTCCTAAAACCACACTTTCCAGAGAAGAGCAACTAAAGAAACTATTTTTGCCTAACACCTTAATTGATGGGAGCTCCAATGTTTTGAGGGCTTGATTATCGCACGAAGCAAAAGCCTCTTCGCCAATTTCCTCGACATGGGGCATCTTTACAGATTTAATACCCCTACATTCCTTGAAAGCTTCCTTGCCAATTTTCTTAACGTTGTTGAAGTCAACAGAGGTAATCTCGTTATTGGACGAGCGGAATGCACCAGGATTATTGTATCCTTCCCAATCATCATCGTCTCCCCAACCTCCGCCACTTTCAAAAAAGCAATTTGGAGCAATTTCAACCACTTCGTCTGGCATCTTGATATCACCTGTGGCCATAGGCCAGCTCACAAGCACTCCGTTTTGAATAGTCTGTGCTTTGAGTCCTAAAGGAAGCAGTATCAAAGCAAACAGGATGAAAAGAGCATTTTTTTTCATGAACTAATTAATTAAAATATAAACTCTACTTTGCCGCTACAATCATCCTATCATGGCGTGTAGCTGGCCTATCACTCTTTTTATGTCACGAATAGGTGGTCTTAATCTACCGAATGGAGTTTTTCTTTTGTCTGCTTTCCTCGGATGGATTAGATACGTAAAACAACTATTGCGTTACAAGGCTCTTAAAAATAGGATGCAGGCTAAGGAAGCTACTGAGTGTTTTCATTGGCCTTTAGTTTCTAAATATAGTGCCGTTGGCAAAAGTAGGAATAGATTTCTAATATCACAAGAAATAGGTATGAAAGATGCTCTTTTATTTTGGGAGAGATGACTGTAAATGCTCCTTATAAAATATCTGACAAGGTTTCTATACCTATAAAAAAACATCGGCTGTAAATAATGGGGAATATTACAACCGATGTTAGATAAGCTTCAGAGATACTATTTGACGAATACTCTCTCCTTTTTCTTATGTGATTAGCAAGATTTTCTTGCCGAGTGGATGAGGTTAATCTCTTTGCCTTTTGATGAGTTCTCCTGTGTGAGAAAATTTCAATTCGTAATTTCCTGCTTCTACTTCGTAGTGATTTCTTTCGAGTTTAGCAGAAGAAATAAAATCTATCAATCGTTCATTGACGAGGTACGAAACGGCTACAGAAGGCAAAAACGCCTCCAGAGCACTTTTGGGTATGAATACTCGCCCATCTTCATCACCTTCAATTTCTACGAGAGTAGCAGGCTCTCTGTACTCCAGTTTATATCCTTCGTTGTAGCTCTTTTGAATGTAGAATTTATGATGTATCGTACCATCTTCTCTCTCTTTGTTGGCGTAAAGAATCTTATACCCAGGAAAATGTGCTTCTGTAAATTTCAAAGCAGCTTCTACCGTAGTGCTTTCGGATGCCATGGATGGGCTTTCAGGCTCCTTATTACTAATGAGCTTGCCCATTTTATCAAAGTAGAACTTCTTGTTGTCTGTAGTTTCTACCTTAAAGCCATAGGATTTACGCTCAATTTCTTCAACTCTAAGGCGATTTGCTTTGATATATTCTACGATTTTCGCGGGAAAGTGGAGCAAACTCTCAATAGTCTCATAAGGGATCTCGCCAATTTCTGCTTCAACATCTGTCCAAAGACCATTAATATCAAACTCAATCTCAATAGAAGAGGCTACCGCTCTCATAGAGGCAATCAACCGAGATTCGTAAAGAGAGCCTCTATCTGTTGCCCTGGAAAATTTTGTAGAAGAAGCCACCGTATATCCCTTTATGGCATTCAACGTAGCTTTTGCCTCTGTGGGCAACTGATCGGTAGTGACAGAAACAGTAGGGATAGAACTTGCATCTACCCCTTTTTTCGAACAACCCGCCCAAGCGAGCCCCCCCAATGAGAGGGCTAAAAATAAAAGTTTTTTCATGGTATCTTAGAGTTACACGGCTAAATTAGTCGTCTATACCCACAAAAGCGAGCTTAGAGTTGAACTTAAGTTCTACTCCGTTAGAGAGTTCTACTTGGTACCCCCCTCTATCACGTTTTTCGATTTGTTTGATGGTAGTTCCAGGAAAATGCTTAACTACGTAGGTAGAAATAGCCTTAGGAATAATCTGGTTAGGTACCACACTTCCACGTTCAACCTCTACATCTTTCCAAACGCCTTTTCTGTCAAACTCCATACGAGTACCGTCTACCAATAGTACCTCATAGGTCTTTCCGATCAAGTCGTTGTCTACAGTAACAAGAGAGACCTGAGCAGAGAAATGTTGCTTTACAAACTGCTGAGCCACTTTTGGGAGCTGAGCAAAACTAATAGGTTTATCGTCTGCTTTGAGGATAGATGGTAAAACGACTAAGCTCACGAGAGCGAAAAGCATTAAAACAATCTTCTTCATTTTCATTCTACTTTTTAGTTTATACTTAATAATAAGGGCGTTCTATTTGCCTTTATTTATACGCAAAACAAATAAGAAAGAAATAGGTTCATTTTCAGGGAAAACAAAGCTTTCTTTTACTTTACCCCCTTTGACGACGGGGCAAATTTATTTTTCTCATCTTTTTCCCTTCTATTTTTGAAAGTATCATGTTTTTTGTTGTAGCTGGATTGTACAAATCGGGAAAATAAAAGATTTCCTCTTTAGGAGATACTCCATTCATGGCAGAGTGATGGCTCCCTTTGTATATGGAGCGCATAGCTCAAAGGAAGCCTTCAACTCTACGATAATTCTTTTTGCTCCTTTTGAAAGGCGTTGGCCGCATGAAAGATAGCCCTACCCATCAATGCTTTCTTATCTTTTTGATTAAGAAGCAGGAACTTACACATACCTCTCGGACGCTACGGATTCTTACTTATACTGTAGCCTGTTGCCTTTGGGCTATTTTTCTCAAATTGATAAGTGCATAGCGCATACGCCCCAAGGCAGTATTTATACTTACCCCCGTATAATCTGCAATCTCCTTAAAACTCATCTCTTGAGAGAAGCGAAGTATCAGTACTTCTCGTTGCAGCTTAGGTAGTTGAGCTACCCACTCCCGCACCTCTTTGCGAGTATTGTTGGCGATTAGCAGCTCCTCCACATTAGGCGAACTACAAGGGACACGCTCAATAAAATCCTCGCGATACGCATCGTTAGATATAGAAATTGTTTTCTGGGCTTTTGTACGACGAAAGTAGTCTATCACGGCGTTGTGTGCTATACGCATAAGCCACGAACGGAACTTACCTTGCATCTGGTAACGCCCTTCGCGAACCGTATTGATAACCTTTATGAAAACCTCTTGGAAAATGTCGTTGGCATCGTCCCAATCGGATACCGAAAGGCGTATATAAGATAGTACTTCAGAGTCGTAACGCTCTATTAAACAGTCAAATGCTTCTTTGCAACCAGCCGCGAACGAAGATATCAACTCATCGTCCGATCTTAATTTGAAATCAACCATATTGCTATTATCTTCAATCAAGTAGCAATGTTTCGATAGGCAATTCTGTTTAGAGTGTTACAATTATTATTGTTGCAAAGAAAAGTAAAAAAAGTATTTCTTGCAAATCCGACACATATCAAGCTCTCTTAGCAGGTTCTTGATTAATCCCCGCCCTCCAAAGAAAAATCCATTTCCCCGCATCAAAAAGTTTGAAAGAATCGAGGCAAAAGTTGATTTCCATTTGAGTAAATCTCTATTTGCAGATTGCATATATATATTTTGAGTACTGAATATATATATATTCAAGTTGAAAATACATATTTGCAATCTACAAATAAAGAAATTCTCGTTAGCAAAGAAGTTTTTGGTCAAGTGCAAACTACTTTTCTGACGTAATTTATAGAGTTGTTACGTGGTTCCCTTGAAAAGCCCTACTCAAAACATTACATAGAGCCTCCTCTTTTGCTTCGCCTCTCTATCCCTATACCTATAAAAAAGAGACCATAATTAGTGGCAAACTATACAAATAGTATTACATATATGTCCTATCTTTGTATTGCTTTCAAGAGCAAGGGTTTGGCACGCTTGGGGTTGTGCTGTAAAGTTGCTAAAAGGGAAGTTTTTTCAAACTTAATGGGTACTTTTAGCTTCTTTTTCTGTAAAAAAACAACGTTTAAAACTGTATCCTCTTGGGCAAAACGGAAAGGTCTTGCCCAAAAGCTGCTGCCCCACCCGAGAAAAATCTCTCTTGAGAGCTACAGAGATTATCGAATGTATTAGGGCAAAAGTATCGGTTAAAATATGTCTTACCTTCTTATATTAGGTGGTGGAGAAAGCGGTGTAGGAGCCGCTTTACTTGCACAAAAAATGAATATCCGCTGTAGATTGAGCGACAACGGCACCCTCAAAGAGGAGCATCGCAACGAGCTTACACAGCGAGGGATAGAATTTGAGGAGCGCGGGCACTCTGCAGAGTGGCTCTCTGAGGCAAGCGAAGTAATAAAAAGCCCTGGCATCCCCGACACTGCCCCTATGATAAAAGCGTTGCACGAACGTGGCATTCTGGTAATCAGCGAGATCGAGTTTGCCGCTCGCTATATTGCCCCCAAAAGCCGACTAATAGCTATAACTGGCTCAAACGGCAAGACTACTACAACTACATGGCTTACCCATGTGCTCCAAAAAGCGGGCAAAGACGCCATTGCCTGCGGTAATATCGGAGTCTCTCTGGCGCGCTTAGTGGCAGAGGAACCGCACGAATACTACGTAGCAGAGTTAAGCAGCTTCCAACTGGACGGCACGATTGCCTTCCATCCACAGATCGCCATCGTACTGAATATCACCCCCGATCACTTAGATCGTTACGACTACAAATTTGAGCTCTATGCCCAATCGAAGATGCGCATCACGCGCAATCTCTCCGAAGAGGATAGCTTTATATACTGGCAAGAGGATAGTTTTATAACAACAGCTCTACAGGAAAGAGCAACGAGTTACAATACGCTCTCTTTCTCTTTGGAGGGAAAAGGCAATGCCTATTTTGATGCCGAGAAACATCTGCTATACTTTGCACCTACCGATACCCTCCCCTCTTTCTCAATTGCTCAGGACGAATTAGCTCTTATGGGCAAGCATAACTTACTGAATGCTATGGCTGTAGGATTGGCAGCGAGAGCATTGGGCGTAGAGAATGCCCCTCTCTATGAGGGTTTACACCACTTTGTGAATGTACCTCACCGTATAGAAACCGTTGGCAGGGTCGATGGCGTGCTCTACATCAACGACAGCAAAGCCACCAACATACAGTCTACTTACTATGCACTCGAGGCACAGACCCAGCCAGTTATACTCGTCTTGGGAGGTACGGACAAGGGGAATGACTACTCCGAAATCGAGGAGTTGGTACGCTCGCGCTGTAAGGCTTTGATTTTTATGGGGGTAGACAACAGCAAACTGCACTCCTTCTTCGACGGGAAAATAGCCGAGATAAGAGATGCCAGATCTATCGAGGAGATGCTCCTACATGCGCGCTCCCTCTCGAGAGCAGGCGATGTAGTACTACTTTCGCCCGCCTGTGCGAGCTTTGATCTTTTTAAGAATTACGAAGATCGAGGAGATCAATTCCGCTCTAAGGTACAAGCTATGGCTACCTCCTCCTCGAAAAACATTTAGAATCTTTTCCTTGCAAAGAGCCCTTACTTACCCTTTTAAAAGCTCAGCAATATGTCGCTTATAGCTCGAATATTTAATGAATTCAAGAGAAACCAAAATCGTGTTATTTGGTTTATATACATCGCTTTCATGCTCATATCTCTACCTGCCGTGTACACAGGTTCGGCCTCTGAGATAAGAGAAGGTATCGGGGGGATGACCTTCTTCAAACATATTGTCTTCTCGATTGTATCGTTGCTTCTGGTTTATAGTTTGACGATGATACCTATCAAGAAAGTATTACGCACCTTGACCTATCTTATCTATCTGAGTGGTACCATTCTGGCTATCCTAACGCCTATATTCGGTGAAGAGATAAACGGGGCCAAGCGATGGATTAAAATACTCGGCTTCAATTTTCAGCCTTCGGAAATTACCAAATTGGGTATTGTGCTTATCGGTGCTTACATCTTTACTCGCAAAGATGACTTCGATCGTTTGGTCTCGGTACGCATACTCAAAGGGCTAAAAGAATGGATTGGCAAAAGGCTTTCCATACAAATCGTACCGAGGAGGGTCTGGAGGCTTGAGGAAAAACAGATCTATCTATTCCTCCTTGCCGTTACCATACCTACTCTTTTTATCGTATTGGAAAACTTCTCTATGGCTATTGTCTTTGCCCTCACCACTCTTGGGGTAATCTTCATTAGTAGCGGTCTTTCGCGTGTTTTCAATCGTATTGTAGGCTTGGGAGTCGTATTCTCGCTGCTCTTTCTCGCTTTTCTATACATTACGCCCAAGAGTACGTTGGAGCAATTACCTGGACGTTTCAGCACTTGGAAAGGACGTATCTTCACCTCTTCGACACACCAAGTTCCCGATAGTGTATATCAGAAGATGACAGAGGAAGAAAGGCATGCCCTAAAGTTTAAGGAGACAAAGCAAAATATGCAGCCTCGAAGAGCCAAAATGGCCATCGCTAAAGGATTAGGAGGGGTAATCAACGGCCCTGGTTCGAGTAGAGCTCGTTATGACTTGCCCGAGGCTTCCAACGACTTCATCTTCGCCATCATATTAGAAGAGTATGGCATCGTAGGGGCTATTCTTATACCCCTTCTGTACCTTCTGCTCATGTTTCAGGTGGGTGTAGTAGGTAGGCAAACCTTGAGCAAGCAGTATTTAATACTACTCTATGGTATCACATTCCTCTATGTCTCGCAGGCCTTCCTCAATCTGCTCGTTGCGACCAATCTCTTCCCCGTAACGGGGCAAACATTGCCCTTTATCAGTTCTGGAGGTACCTCTTACATCATTGCCAGCTGTGGTATGGGGATTATCCTCGCCATAGCCAAGGACTCAAAAAAGAAGATGAGAGCTTTGAAAGAGCAGTACTCAAAAGAGGTGCAGCAGGAAATAATCCTCGACGAGGAACAAGAGGAAGAATACAGCGAAGAGAATGCCTCTAACGAGTTGTAATCAGACGATAAAATAGTTACATCCTTATGGAACAGGAAATAGAACGAGTAATCATATCTGGCGGAGGGACGGGCGGACATATCTTCCCCGCCATTGCCATTGCCGATGCGCTCAAGCAGAAATACCCCCAAATCGAAATTCTTTTTATCGGAGCCGAGGGACGAATGGAGATGGAGCGAGTACCCCAAGCAGGCTACCGTATAGAGGGATTGAAAGTGCAAGGATTAAATAGAAAGCAACTATGGCGCAACATTTCTGTTCTTTTCAATCTGTACAGAGCACGGGCTCGAGCGCGACAAATCATACGAAAGTTTCGTCCCGATGCTGTAATTGGTGTTGGGGGGTATGCCTCGGCTCCTACGCTTCTTTCGGCTCAGAAGTTAGGCATCCCTACTTTGATTCAAGAGCAGAACAGTTTTGCGGGAAAAACCAACAAACTTTTGGCTCGTAAGGCAAAAGCTATATGCGTAGCCTACCCCAATATGGAGCGTTTCTTTCCCTACACGCTTCCCGTCATAACAGGCAATCCTATACGCCCCATTCTGGAAGAAGCTCCTTTACCAGCTCGTTCCGAAGCTCTACGACACTTTGGATTCGACGATGACAAAAGTCCTTTAGTATTGGTCGTTGGGGGAAGTTTGGGAGCAAGAACAATCAATGAAAGTATCCGTAACGGGCTCGAACTATTCCTCAAAAAAGGGGTGCGATTGATATGGCAAACAGGCAAAGGCTATGCCGATGAAGCCCAAAAAGCAGTACAGAAATTGGGCAAAGAAGCAGAGGGAAAGATTATTTTTCTTCCCTTTATAGAGCGCATGGATATGGCATATGCTGCCTCTGACCTCATGATATCACGAGCAGGAGCCTCTACTATTTCTGAAATTTCGTTATTGGGGAAACCCTCCATACTTGTACCCTCGCCCAACGTTGCAGAGGATCATCAAACCCACAATGCTAAAGCTCTTTCTTCGCGAGGTGCGGCTCTTTTGATACCCGACAATGAGGCTTCGGAAGAGTTGGTCAAGCAAACCCTCAATTGGGTTACTCAGCCCGAGAAGTTACAGAGTATGAGCAAGGCGGTTTTACGCTTAGCCTCCCCCCAATCGGCAAAGAAGATCGTATCTATTCTTGAGCAAATAATTTTTTCCCCTAAGGTATGACAACACCCAACAGCTATAAAAAAGTTTATTTTATCGGTATCGGAGGCATCGGCATGAGTGCTTTGGCGCGCTATTTTCACAGTAATGGAGCCGAAGTTCAGGGCTATGATCTCACCCCCTCTCCCCTTACCGAAGCGTTACAAGCAGAGGGTATTCCCATTCACTACACAGATAATCCAGAGCTTATCGCGCAATCCTATCCTCATCCTTCGAAGGTACTGGTGGTTTATACTCCTGCTGTACCCGAAGATTTGGGAGAACTAAAGTACTGTCGAGAGAAAGGCTTTCGGGTGGTAAAGAGGAGTGAAGCTCTCGGGGAGGCAGTGCGCACACAACAGCTCTTAGCGGTAGCTGGCACACATGGAAAAACAACAACCTCCTCTCTGCTCGCACACCTTATGCACAGCAGTCATGTTGGAGGCAACGCTTTCTTAGGAGGTATTGTAACGAACTATTCATCCAATCTCCTGTTAGATACGAAAAGCGACTTCGTTGTAGTAGAAGCAGATGAGTACGACCGTTCTTTTTTGCATCTCTCTCCTCACATGGCTATTGTTACCTCTCTTGACCCAGATCACTTGGATATATACGGTAGTCCTGCAGGATATAGAGAAGGTTTTGACCAATTTGTCGCACGGATCAAGCCGCATGGAGTACTGCTTCACAAAAAGGGGATCTATACAGAGCTACCTCAATGTGCAGAAGGCGTACGCATACTATCTTACGCAATGGGAGAAGAGGCAGACTTTTATGCAGACAATCTCCAATTCAAAGAGGGGAAACTATTCTTTGACTGGCACAGTAAGGTACATAACATAGACCTATTGAGATTAGAACTGGGGGTACCCATAGCCATAAATGTGGAAAACGCTACAGCGGCCATGGCTATTGCTTACCTCAATGGTGTTACGGCAGACGAGCTGAGGGAAAGCCTCGCCTCATTCAAGGGTATTCACCGTAGATTTGAGCGTTTGGTAGATACCCCTCGCTATGTTTTTATTGATGACTATGCACATCACCCCGAAGAGCTACGGGCGGCTATTACTTCGGTACGGCGACTCTATCCCGAAGAGTCTATCTTAGGCATTTTCCAACCCCATCTTTACTCTCGTACACAAGACTTCTACAAAGAGTTTGCTCAGTCCCTTTCGCTCCTAAACGAAGTAATTCTGCTCCCTATATACCCTGCTCGCGAGGAACCTATACCAGGAGTAACGAGCCAATTGATCTTTGACAAAATCACCTCCCCTTGCAAGAGTATTGTAGAAAGAGAGGAACTCGTGACTCATCTTGAGAGGAGGGACGATTTACCTCGCATAATCCTCACACTCGGAGCTGGTAATATAGATCGAATAGTGCCTCCATTAGCTCATCTATTACGTACAAAACAATGATTAAAAAGCTTCTTATCAGAGTAGGAATACTCTTGTTCATAGCCCTTCTCGTATATATGGCTTTTACCATTCCTCAAAGGAAGCAAGAGGTCGTTATACGGGATATAAAAGCAACTGTTAAGAGTGGAGATACTCCTAAATTCGTCAAGGAAGAGTGCCTTATAGAGGATATCAAGCGTCTGCGCCCCGATGTTATAGGACTTCAAGCAGACTCGATAGAACTCTTGGCACTGGAACAAACTCTTCTTGAGAACACACTTTTTAAGAAAGTAAATATATTCTACACTACTAAAGGTACGCTGCATGTGGAGGTTACGCAACGAGACCCATTCTTCATCGTCTCTACGTCCACGACCAACTACTATGTGACCAAAGATCGAGAGATTGTACCTCTGCACAGACAGGAGCAATACTCCTATCCACTCATGGTAGTGCATGGACATGTAGACGAGGAGAGTGCCAAAGGTCCCATCTATAACCTGCTATCCTTGACATCGCAGGATCCTTTCTGGAGCTCCTTTTTCACCTCCTTTTACGTGTCATCTCCCGAGAAGCAACTCATAGCGCAAACTCGCATTGCCGACTTGGAGGTTAACTTCGGACAGAAGACCCAATGGAAGCGAAAACTCTGGCAACTGCGCACTTTCTTGAATAAAGTGTACCCTCGCCTCGGATGGGGAGCTTTCCACTCCATATACCTCGAATATCCCGATAGGGTAATAACCGTGCCGACACACGAAACAGCCTCTTTCTTACGACAAGACTCCCTTTTCATAGCACAATAGCTATACTTTTCTATCTATATTTGCAATCAGAATCACTCACATAACAAAACAGATATTATGAGCATATTTAAGGCATTTACACTTATAGGGTCTCTTCTTCTTCTCTTTACGTTAGGAGGCTGTGCCTCTAAGAAGAGGGCTACTCAACAGGATACTGCAGCGATGAATACAACCGAAATAAATGCCCATCAGATGCCTATCGGCTTCGGAGGGCGAGGAGCACAACAACTTGCCCCTATCGTGATTTACAAAACTCGGAGTAATTACAATAAGATGGTACCCGTTATGTTGGGAGCAGATGGTGCTATTGTGAGTTACCCTTCTCGGGGAGATTTGGGCAGTGGCGATAGATACTTCTACCCCATAGAACTAACCGATGGTTATCTTTGGGATCGTCGCGGAGTAGGTCTTACCACGGCTTTTCTCAGCCTCTCGTACGAAGAGTACAGTGCTTTCCCAGCAGACCCGACAGCAGCAGAACTGCAAAATTACATCATGGACAGGTCTCCTTTTACTTTCCTTGCCGTGTGCGACCGCTCACAACTTAAAGAGATAACTCCCGAAGAGCTCAATCGCTACATCGCATCTGGTATGCCAGGAGCCAATATCCTGATAAAGGAATAATACATTTTTTCAAGAGGTAGAACGCACAACCGTACAGTTCTACCTCTTTTTTCTTTATATCTCCTATATAGAAAGATGCGACACAAAGCTCTATATACTCCCTACAAGGTCTATTCCTTTGGCATTATTTTTCATCTTTTTCTCTTATCGTTATCCCTTCAAGCACAGACTAACTCTGAGGTTGCAGAAAAGGCTTATGAAATACTTCAAAAGAGCGAACAAAAGCAAGAGGCTATCTACTCGATTGCTATACAAGATGTTTTGGATGCGTCGGTACGCTACGACTTTCTCTCGGAGCGAGCACTCTGCCCCGCATCGGTTACTAAACTCTTTACCACGGCTATAGCCTTAGATGTATTGGGTACTGACTACTCTTTCGTCACCGACCTTTTTATCCGAGGGGAGGTCAGGCAAAATGTTCTTGAGGGTGATGTCATAGTCGTAACTAACGGAGATCCTTCTATTGCTTCTAAATACTTTCCCGAAGACTCTACTCGATGGATCGAGAGCGTTTTCCTTACACTCCAAGCCCACCACATAAAGGAGGTAAGAGGCAATATAATTATAGAGTCCTCTGCTTTTGACTCGATAGGAGTGAATCCCCGATGGGGCGAAGAGGATAGAGGCGAATATTACGCAGCTGGAGTCTATGCCGCCAACATCTACGACAATTGGGTCGATCTCTTCTACAGCACAGGGAGGAAAAGATCAGACTTCTCATTTTTGGGCACTTACCCTCCCGATACGGGCGTCGAGTGGAGGCACCAATTGAGCGTTGACTGTAAGCGGAGTGGCTGGGGGAGTAGAGGCTTCGGGCGAGAAGAGCAACGTACCATTAAAGGAACCCTTCCGTGCAATCGGGAGCGAGTTACTCTAAAATCAGATCTTCCCAACCCACCTCGTTATATGGGGATAATACTGAAAAAGAGACTTACCGAGTATGGTATCCCTGTTGAGGGTGAAGTGCAATTCTCGTTTACACCTCTGCAAGAGAGGGGCGAGCTGGCAGGGAAATACTATTCGCCGTCACTCAAAGAACTCTGTAGAGTCATGAATTACAGGAGTTTGAACCACTATGCAGAATCCATTCTCAAAGCCATTGCATTAGACACATCTGAGGGAAATCCCTCTTCCACTGATAAAGCATTAAAAAAAGCTCTCTTCTTTTGGAAAGAGGAAGGTATATCCTTCTCAAAAGAGTTCAAACTATACGACGGTTCTGGTCTTGCCCGTACTAACCGTACATCGGCCTCCGACGTTCTTTCGTTACTGAACTATGTAGCATCGAGCAGGATAGAACTGGTAGATGCCTTTATGCAAAGTCTGCCTCAAGCTGGAGAAGAAGGCACTGTAAAAAGTTTCATGAAAGGGAGTTACCTGCGTCTTTTTGTCAAGAGCGGTTCCATGAGGGGCATCCAGACCTATGCAGGTTATCTCCATTACAACGGGCGCACCTACAGTGTAGCCTTATTGGCCTCTGAGGTAAAGAACAGAACCCAAGTGCGCCTCACTATGCAACGTTACTTAGAAACACTCTTCCCGTTGCTTCCTACAACTTAATCATAATCCTTCCCCTATATGCTACGAGGACTTATTCGCTGGCACAAGTGGCTTAGTTGGCTACTCACTATCTTTCTTCTTTTCTTTGCCGTTTCGGGCATCATACTAAACCATCGTAGCGCGCTCTCGGATATAGATATTTCGAGAGGCCTGCTTCCCCCCTCCTACCGCTATAACAACTGGAACCAAGGGTCCATGGTCGGGACACTCTCCGTAGCTCCAGGGCGAAATTTGGTATATGGATACTCAGGGATATGGTCAACCGACTCTCTTGCCAATCGCTTTACGGACTTTAGTAAGGGCTTACCTCGGGCAGCAGACCGACGTATGATACGGGCACTTAGGGAGGCTCCATCGGGTACTCTCTTTGCCGTAACACCCTACAATCTGTATCAATATCAAAAGAATCAATGGAACGTACACCCCTTGGGTATAAAGAGGGGAGATGCTCACTTCACAGATTTGACTTTTAAGGGCGATAGTATGCTCGTTTTATCGCGCTCCGAACTTTTCCTTTCATTACCTCCCTATACCCATTTTACTCAGCTCCCCCTAAAAAAGCCCGAGGGATACAAACCCCAGGCATCGCTTTTCCGCACACTGTGGATGTTACATAGCGGTGCACTTTTCGGCACAGTAGGCATATTGATAGTAGATGTAATAGGGGTTTTGCTCATCATCTTGATTGTCACGGGGATACTTATCTCGCTGTACCGTATCAGAACACGTAAAAACAAACAAAAGAAACTCCGCAATAACACCATAGTAAAGCGATGGAATAGCTCACTCCAATGGCATAATTGGGTCGGTAAGAGCTTTTTTATACTTCTGCTTCTTATCACTCTTACTGGGATGTTTTTGCGCCCCCCACTGCTTGTCCCTATCGCTCGAACTAAGGTACCTACCGTTCCAGGCACCGCTCTTCACAGCGACAATCCGTGGGAGGATAAACTCCGCAAACTGCGCTATGACCCGACAGCAGGGGATTGGTTGCTCTCAAGCTCGGAAGGATTTTTCTCTTTGCGAAGTTTGGATGCAGAACCGCAACGCGTTGCCTCTCCTCCCCCCGTTAGTGTTATGGGAGTAAATGTTTTGGAACAAGAAGCAGATGGACTATGGGTCGTAGGCTCTTTTAGCGGTATTTACCTCTGGGATCGTGCCGCGCAAACAACTTTTGACTATATCTCTCGTGAATTGGTACAGCCCGCTCGGGGAGGTATGCCCTCTTTTGACAATGCAATTTGTGGCTTCTCTCCTCATTTTGCACAGGGACCTCTGGTCGTAGACTATCGAAAAGGAGCCTTTTTCACTACATCTAACCTACCCAGTCCTCCTATGCCCGAGGGATTGGCTCCTGGCTCTATTTCTCTATGGCAGGTTGCACTGGAAGCCCACACAGGACGCCTTTTCATACCTCATACAACGCTCTCTCTTCTATACATATTCGTTGCAGGGCTTTTCATCCTTGTAATAATCATTTCGGGCTATATCGTGTACAAAAAACGGTACGTAAAAAGTCGTAAGACAGAGAAAAAGTAAAACAAAAAAAGATGATGATATTACGTAAGTTGCCTCCTCTTCGATGGCTGGCTCTCCTCTTTTTCCTCTTGAATACGGGGATTACCTCCGCTCAATCTCTATCGGGTACTTGGTATGGCAAGCTACAGTTACCTTTTGGGACAGAACTAAGTTTAATACTTCACCTAACGGAAGAAGAAAAAGGATGGAGTGGCCTCTTGGATAGCCCCGACCAGAATGCTTTTGGCATCCCACTCTCGGAGGTTACTGTTACAGACACCACGCTCTATTTCACACAGAGAGATCTCTCGCTTACCTACAAGGGAAGTCTCAATGATGAGGGGAAATGGGAGGGTACCTTTGAGCAAAATGGACTTTCTCTCCCTCTACTTTGGGGAAGAAAAGAGAGTAGACATCGCCCTCAAACACCGCAACCACCTTTCCCCTACACAGAAGAGGCCTGTACTTTCGAGAGCGATAAAGAGGAAAGAATAACGCTATCGGGCACCCTAACCCTACCCCCCAACACTACAACGCCTCCACCTGTAGTACTGCTTCTCACGGGGAGTGGTCCCCAAGACAGAGATGAAACCATTATGGGGCACAAACCCTTTGCACTGCTTGCCGACATTCTTTCTCGCAATGGCTTTGCCGTACTGCGCTATGACGATAGAGGGGTAGCCCAAAGCACGGGTAAGTTTGATTTGGCCACCCTCGATGACTTGAAGGAAGATGCCCTTGCTGCCATTCGCTTTTTACAGAAGCATCCTGCCCTAAACCGCGATAAAATATTCCTTTTAGGGCATAGCGAGGGGGGAGCTATTGCCTCAATGATTGCGGCAGGAAACAAAGAGATAGCGGGCATAGTGCTACTGGCAGCACCGATACAACCGCTTACCGAGCTTTTAGCTATGCAATCAAGAGCATTAGGTTTGCTGGAAGGCTTACCCAGCTCTGTACTGGACGAGAATGATCGCATCAATAGAAAACTATTTGCCATAGTGGTTCGGGAAGGTACTACAGAAGAAGAAACTCAGAAAGCTCTACGAGAGTACATTGACTCTTACGAGAAAAAACACTCCACTCTTACCTCATTGGAAAAAAGTACTCTCGAAAAGGCGGCTTTCTCTCTATTGCAACCAGGCATACGTAGTCTCCTTAGTCTGCGTCCATTGGAGTATATCTCCCAAATCTCCTGCCCTGTTATCGCTCTTCAGGGAGGAAAAGATATGCAAGTACTACCCCTAAATATCGACTTGTTGAAAGAGCACTGTCCGCAAGCTCAAACACAACTCTTTCCACAACTCAACCATCTCTTCCAACCAGCCGTTACGGGAAGCCCTAAGGAGTATGCACAGATTGAAACTACCATAGCTCCCGAGGCTTTGGAATGGCTCTTAAAAGAGCTAAAAAAGGTAGCCCTTTCTCAGTAGTTACCGTAAAAACTTCAGCAAGCACATACAAGAAAAGTAGTTTACTCCCTACTGAAAACCTGTTTTCTTACGAGCCAATCTCTATTTGCAGATTGCGAATATGTATTTTCAACTTGAATATACATATATTCAGTACGCAATATATATATATTCAATCTGCAAATAGAGAATTTCTCAAACGAAAAACAACTTTTGAGTGAAAGTTATGAACTTTTCCCACCTTGATAAAGACTTTTTCATCGAACTCGAAAAGAGTCTCTCTCGAGTTGCTATTTTTACTTTTCTACGAACCCGACACAACGCAGAAGAGGAGATAAAACAATCAAATAGCCCCCTAACCCTAACTTTCCCCTCTTGGAGATGATAAAAAAAGGATAGTAATAACCTGTCAAATAACACAAACGAAGTATCTTTGCAGAGAAAATAACAAGATTGATGAATATGCAAGAAAATAAATTGGCAAAGAGAAACGATAAAAAATCACTCATATTTTACATTTTTCTGCTGCTTGTTTTTATTTCAGGTATATGGGCTGCTGCTACGATTGCACTCCCTATACTCTCCCCCGACGAAATGGCCAAAAGCAATTTTCGCGTGGGAACAAGTGCCTTTGCCACTTTTACCGAGGGAGTACAACACCACTTAGGTACCACAATAGGACTACTACTGCTACAAATTATTGTTATCCTAAGCGTGGCAAGAGGTATAGGGATACTCTTTTCCAAACTCAAGCAACCTACTGTTGTTGGAGAAATTGTAGCTGGTATCCTCTTGGGTCCGACCCTTTTGGGGGCTGTATGGCCCGAGGGTTTTGCGTTCCTCTTCCCCGAGTCAAGTTTGGGGAGTATTGAGCTACTGAGTCAGTTCGGGCTCATCCTTTTCATGTTTACAATCGGTATGGAGCTCAATATCTCTGACATCCGCAAACAGGCACGCAATGCCCTTATCATCAGTCAATCGGGTATATTCATTCCCTTCGTTTTGGGGATTGTCTTATGCATTGCTACCTACACCCGTTATGCGAGCGAAGTGCCTTTCTTGCCTCTCGCTCTCTTTATGGGTATATCAATGAGTATCACAGCCTTTCCCGTATTGGCTCGTATTATTCAGGAGCGTTCGATGACACGAACTCCTTTAGGGAAATTGGCATTGAACACCGCCGCTGCAGGAGATATCATAGCTTGGCTACTCCTTGCAGGTATTATGGCCATTACGCAGAGCGGCAGCTTCAACAGTGCTATATTCAACTTCCTTTTTCTTCTACTCTATCTCATTGTAGCTTTCGGCATTCTTCGCCCTCTATTCTCTATCATCGGGCGTATCTATAACAAACAAGAGTTAATTAGCAAGTCCATCATCGGGCTCATCTTCATACTACTACTCGTAAGTGCCTATGTGACTGAAATCCTCAGTATGCACGCACTCTTCGGCTCTTTCATATTGGGGCTTATCATGCCAGAGGATGTTAAGTTCCGCCACATACTCACAGAGAAAGTAGAGGACGTATCGCTCAATGTGTTCCTTCCGCTCTTCTTCGCTTCATCGGGGCTACGTACCGAGCTTGGACTTATCAACACTCCCGAACTTTGGCTACTCCTTATACTCTTCATAGCGGTGGCTATCATCGGAAAAATAGGGGGTACCTATCTCTCTGCACGCATCTGTGGATTAGAAATAAAAGAGAGTTTGTACTTGGGTGCCTACATGAATACAAGAGGGCTCATGGAGCTTGTAGTACTTAAAATAGGTCTTGACCTTGGTGTACTCCCCCCTGTATTCTTTGCTATATTGGTGCTTATGACCTTGGTTACAACCCTAATGACGGCACCCCTAATACATCTCATAGACACGGTAGACGAACTCCTAAAAAAGAGAAAAGGGAAGTTACGCCAAATCAGTCAACGTATTCTACTCGCTTTCGGACGCTCCGATACGGGACCTACGCTACTTCGTTTGGCGCATCAGGTTTTCAGTCGAAAAGACTTGAGCAATGGTCTCTCGTTGCTACACATAACCATGAGCTACAATATCAGCGTGATAGACGAAGAGACTTTCTTTGAAGAAAACTTTGAAGAATCTATCGAGGAGGGTAAACGTCTATCCCTAAACGTTCACCCCATCCACAAAGTGTCGGATCAAGCCACATCGGAAATTATCCATTGTGCCAATAATGGTGAACATAAGTTCCTATTGGTGGGGGCAGGACTTAACCTATCAGACTCTGAAATTGATAAGAGTATCATCAGCGAACACCAGTCTCTGCAAAAGTTCTGGGGCAAACTATCGGTCAATACGCCCGAAGCTCTTCTTAATGCCCGCACGATGTTTAATGATAAAATGGCGCGCTTTGCCGAAGATTCGAAGTGCTCTCTCGGTGTGTTCGTTAATCGCCGTTTCTCCAATCCACGACGCATATTGGTAGCTTGCAGCAGAAAAGAAGATACTTTCCTACTATCTTATGCCCAAAATATGGCGTCGCTCAATAAGGGAACGGTATCTCTACTCCCCCTACAACTCACCAACTCCGATGCAGCAGAACTCTCTCTCCCCACGACTTCAGTACATCTTTTGGCTCCCACTAAATCGGGTATAGAGATTGCTCAATATGAGTTTATGTTTATTTGCTACGAGACTTGGAGCCTTCTGACAGAGCTGCGCCCCGAAGTTCTAACCAACCTACCCAGTGTGCTAATTGTACATCCAAAATAATTGGATACTTTTTAAGATTCCATTTTCTCTAATGAAAAAAAATACCTCGAGTATACTTCTGACTTTACTTCTACACATCGGGTTATGCCTGCATACCCCATTACAAGCACAAACCGACACACAAGACTTTAACTTTGACCCCGAAAAAATCTCCAAGGAAGAAAAGGAGCTACTACTGCTACCCGTACACTTTGCTGAAGATATATCTTTGGAAAGGATTCTCCTCTACGACAAGTACACTCTAAAGGATACTTATACGTACAACAAAACACGGAGGCAAATCCAATGGGCACAAATCCGTTCCAAACTCGCCCTCGTGGAGAATATGCAAGAAGGCTCTTTTCAGTGGGGCGTACTGCAGAACTATAAGAACCTAAAAGGCAAAGCTCCGCACCCCAAGAACCCTCGCATAGAGGGGAAAAAAGTGTTCGACTCACTCGGTATAGAACGCTATCAAGCTATTCCTCTCTACGAAGAAGAAGACTTGGAGCAACCTCTTCTTTATGCAAGAGATGGATGGATAGCCATCAATAAGGGACTTGAAAACGATTATTATAGAGTATATCCACTGGAGTTGGAACGAGAGTTTTTGGTTCCGCGTACCTATTTCAAACCCTTGCCCGATACAGTCTCTTTTCATCATGCCATATTCATCGACCGTAAAAGGCAATACATCGTTACGTTAGAGCGTATAAAGCCCCTTCAATGGGCTATTCGGAGTGTGAACCCAAGTACCACGGGTAGGAATAAGCCTCCCTACTCACAAGAAACGCCTATCGGGATGTTTCTACTACAAGGGAAAAAAGAGAAAATGTCTTATCTAAAGGATGGCTCTCACACAGAGATTGCAGGTTTTGCACCCTATGCCTGTCGTTTTTCAGGCGGAGCCTATGTACACGGAGTACCCTCTGTACGCCCCAAAGAGAGTATCACAGAGTACAGCAGCTCTTTAGGAACTCGTCCGCTCTCCCATATGTGCGTACGTACCCCCTCTTCTCATGCGCTTTTTATTTTCAAATGGGCTCCTTGGGAACGAACTATTATATTTGTGATTGAATAGTAGTAGAGAGAGCCCCGTCAAGGTATAACAAAGGGAGTCTCTCTATACTTAAGGGAATATCCACTATAAAACAATTGAAGATTATGAAACGTAAATTCGCACTTCTATTGGCGGTTATCATAGGTTCTTTTTGCATTGCCTTTGCACAAAACAGTATTAAGAATCTAACTCCTCAAGAATATGACAAAGCTGTAAAAAAAGACCCCAAAGCTGTCATCCTAGACGTACGCCAACCCGAAGAATACAAAACAGGACACATAAAAGGGGCTATCCTTCTTAACGCACTTGACGAACAGAGCTTTGAAAAGGGGCTAAAGCAAATGGACAAGACAAAAACCTATTACCTCTACTGTCGTAGTGGAAAAAGGAGTAACATGGCAGCCCAAAAGATGCAGAAGGCAGGATTCAAAGTAATGGAACTAAAGGGAGGACTAAAAAGCTGGATAAAGGCAGAGATGCCCCTTGAAAAGTAACCACTTCAGTATCGCCAATTCTATCAGGGGTTCTATTAGCAATGCAACACAGATCTGTTGCATAAGAAGGGGTTCGTTACGTCATGCAGTACTTGAGAGTAGTCTCTTCCAGTGTAGTTCTAACCTTCTTTAGCTTCAAATCTATTGCGACCAAAGCCCATTCGGCTACCTACCTGGTAATCCCAACCTCGCACTTCTCAAAACCTTATAGCGCAAACCTACTTGCCTCAGTAGAAAAATAAAATTGCCCTACCGAGGTTTTCCTATTCTATCTCTTATAAAACGAGCAATCTCTCACAATAGAAATTCTACCATAAAAGTCCCATAAACCGCTATCTCACGATAGAAGAACTTATTCTAAAAATGGAGTTTTTAGATTTCACGTAACGGGAAAAGTAGGAATACAAGCATATTCTAAAAAAGAAAGGTTGCTACTCTTATCGAATAGCAACCTTTTCTCTGCGCTCCCTCAAGGACTTGAACCTTGGACCCCCTGATTAACAGTCAGATGCTCTAACCAACTGAGCTAAGGAAGCATTTATGATTTCCGACTGCAAAGATAGATATTATTTTGAAACTAACAACACTTTTACCCAAACTTTTATCCCAACCTCCCGCTTGTACAGCTATTAAGCACTCTAAGTGAAAGAGTGAAAATACTGATATACAAAAGTTTTTAGAGCCATACTCAGAGGAAAACTCTCCTAAAGATTTTCACCAAAAATCTCCAAATAAAGGCTACACGCAGATTGCCTATAGGGAGTTGACAAGTGCAAGCCCATTAAATTGTATCGGGAAGAGGATTTAATTCAAACTTTCCAGTACCGCCTCAACTACTTCTCCTATGAGTTTTCCATCGGCCCTACCTGCCAATTCTTTGCACAGAACGCCTGTTACACGCCCTTTCTGTTTAACATCTGTAATACCTAGCTCTTGCAGTTTGGCTACAACAATAGGATGCAACTCCTCGGCAGAAAGCTGTTGAGGAAGATAAGTTTTAAGCACTTCTGCTTCTTCCAGTTCTCGCTGAGCCAAGTCTTCACGACCATTCTCCTTGTATATAGAAGCACTATCAGATCTTTGCTTTAAGAGTTTCCGGATTATAGAGAGGGCCTTATCGTCAGTCAGCTCCCCCGTAGAACCCTTAGCTGTAAGAACTTCTTGAAACTCTTTTTTAACACTTCGAAGGGCTTCCAAGCGCACTTTCTCTCGGGCCAACATGGCCTCTTTTATATCTTGATTTATCTGTTCGAATAAAGGCATAATCAAAAAAAGTTATTTATCGTTTGCGTATCCTCGTTCTCGTCTATAGAGTTTTTTGTTGAGAGATTCTCTTGATTAAAAAAGCTCATCTGTGACTGTTTAGAGTGGCGGGGAGTTTTACTCTTGCGCAACTCTTCCAAAACATAATGATCTCGGCGGAAAGCGGGTTGCGCCTCCACTGCATATATAAAAGCATCATTATCCAATTCCTCCAACGTAAAGATGAAAGGAATAGTAGAAGACTTTACATTACCCCCAATCTCGTCGAGATTATAATACTTACGTATAAGCGTATCGTCATCTCTCTTCTTACAGGCAAGTTGATAGGAAAGCATTGGATCAGCCTCTTCCTGTCTTAACCCTAAGGCATCATAAGTAGCCTCGGGCGCAAAACCAGAAGCCACAATCGTTACACGCATATTGTCCTTGAGCGTATCGTCGTAGTAATAGGCTCGGATGCAAGAGTATCCGCTCTGGAGCGTACGGGTAAAATCGGTTATTACACTCTGCTCTTCCATCTTCAAAGCATAGCGCTCATCTTTGGAGTGATACACAGCTATAAGAATACGGCGCGCCTGCTCGACATTATTATTATTGAGCAACGGAGATTTTAGAGCCCTATCAATAGCCTCTTGCATACGATTGGGACCATTGGCTGTACCAGTACTTACGATGGCAACATTTCCATTCTCAAGCGTAGTACGAATATCGTTTAAGTCGGCATTTTGATACCCTTGCTTCCAAATAATTTCGGAAAGGCTTCTCACTGCATTGATCAAAACCTCATTAGCCTTCTGTAATGCTGTGGGGAATGTCAGTCCCTTATAGGCGTGTAACATACGTTCATTGCTAATTACCATAAGAGCATCAACTTCCTTATGTAACTCTTCCAATCCTTTTAGAGCTTTGATAATCTGGTCTCTACCATCTGTAACAAAAGGAATTGTTACCACTGCAATGGTCAATAAACCCAGCTCTTTTTTGGCAATACGCGCCACGACAGGACTTGCGCCCGTACCAGTTCCCTTACCCATACCAGCTGTGATGAATACCATTTCGGTACACCCATCATTGAGTTTATCATAAATATCTTGAAAACTCTCTTCTGCTGCTTTTCGGCCTTTTTCAGGGAGGTCTCCAGAGCCCAACCCTCGTGTAACCGTAGGCCCCAATAGGAGTTTATCGGGTACCGCACTCTTATCCAAATCCTGTTGGTCTGTATTCACCAACAGATAAGAAACACCCGATACTTTAGCTTGATACATATCGGTAGTAGCATTACCTCCACAACCACCAACGCCGATAACTTTGATGTTAGCTTTTTTCTGCGTTTTTGGGTAATTAAAGGATAGGACAGGACGACGCTCTCCACCCGCAGTAGGACGAGATGGGTTCATATCTATTATCGGAGCCTCTCCCGCAGAAGCACTGTTAGCTCCCATTTTATTCTGTTTATTATCTTCCATATTCCCCTATTTTCTAAAAAGGTTTTTCATGGGCATAGCATTCTTAGCAATACTCTTGATAAAGTTTAATAATCACCATAAGGAGTTTCTTCTTCCTCTTCAGAAGGGGGGAGCAGTGTTCCAAGTGCCTTTGTAACGCCTCCTAAAATCTTTTTAGGTTGGAAGCTAAACCCTTTCTTTCCTCTAACTTTCCCCTCATGTTTATCGTTTTGACCGCCTTCCGACATGTTCTCTTCGTCATACTCCTCGTCTTCAAACAAACCTTCTGTTTCTTCTTTCTCTACATAAGAAAGTTCTGGTTCGACAGCAGTACTATCGACAAGCTCTTGAAGAGTTTTGTGAGTTACCTCTAAGCAGTCTTCATTTGCCTCTAATGCCAATCCCAAAAGGGTTATATAACGAGGGTCTGAACCATACAGCTGCCCCTCATTAGTAGCAATTATTTCGTCCGAAAGAATCTCCCTTCTCACCGCTTTACTCAAGGTGTAATTGCTGGAGCAGAAGACCTCAATCAGTTCGTTCATCTTACGGATTTTTGCTCCACCTCCCGCAAAGATGTAACCTGCACGGATATCTTCCTTGGGGACATCGGAGTAACCGACTACGGCAACAGCATTGGCAACAATCTCTTTCATACGCATGGAGCTGAGATTATTGATATCAATCTTGCGATAAGTGGTATGCTTACCATCCTCTTGCGCAACCAATTCGACAGTCTCATTACGATCTTCCGAGGAGCGAACGGCACTGGCGTACTCTATTTTAAGACGCTCTGCATCCTGCTCTACAATCTTAAGATCGGTAAGGTCTTTCGTTACGTTGATTCCCCCAAAAGGATATACCCCCAGCAACTCTAAACAACCTCTCGAAAAGACCGACACTGAGGTCGTCCCTCCCCCAATATTTATATAGGCACAACCCAATTCTTTTTCGGTTGGAGAGAGCACTACATTGCTTTCACAAAGAGGGGCAACCAGGATTTGCAACAACTTTAACTGTAGATGATCCTCTATAACCGAGCGTATATTACGAGCAATATCGCTTCGTACCGAGATTACGCGATAATGAACCTCAAATTTATCTCGACACACCACACCAAGAGGTTTTGTAGTATGTATCGTATCTATCATAAAGAAAGGCTCTGCGATGTAAATAACCTCTCGGCCTTCATAATGTTTTCCCCTTACCCTTTGATGAAAATCATCGAGCATCTCCTGAGAGATAGGAGTACTCTCTTCACTCATTTTATGGGTAAACTTCTCCTCGTGTGAACGTAAGGTCATACAATCGACCCCTACATAAACTCTTTCTATGTGATAGTTCTCTTCAAGAAAAGTATTCAACTGCTGCACAATAGAGCGAATAATCTCCGCTGTGCTGTCTATATTATGTATCACACCATGGAATATCGCCTTATTGCTGGGACTTTCTGCGTATCCAAGGGGGATAACGCGCCCCGTCGCATCTTTACAAGCAACCATTCCAGAGATTGTGGAGCTACCGAGATTTATCACGGCATAAACAGGAGACTTATAGGGCATAAAACTATAATCTAATCATCCAAAAATAAAAAGGAAATCATCACACCAAGAGCACTCGAAGCATTTCCAACCCCTCTAAAAAAGGAGCACTAAGGCACTCCCAAACTAAAGAGAAAAACAGGGCACAAACACTCTACAACCACTACACCCTTGATGCCGTACAAAAGTATAAAAATAGGCTGACAAAAACAATAAAAAGAGCTTTTTCTCAAATATTTACACTCCCCAAAAAGAAGTATCATACTCTCAGTGGCAAAATACTTTGCCAAGCTCCATCCCCAAGAGCACAAATCCTCCCTCCTGCAAGTAGATTTCAATGCTCTTCTTGGCACACTTTTTCTCTCTTACTATTACCATGCAGGAGGCATTTATAGCATGAAGTTTCTTCCATTACACTTCTCTCGTTATCTTTGTGCCTCTAATTAGAACGATGTTTTCTCTATGCCTCTCCCCATCTCCCAACGCATTCCCCAAGCTCTTCAAGAGTGGTACCTCTCTCATCACAGAGCTCTTCCATGGCGGGAAACACAAGACCCCTACCGAATATGGGTATCGGAGATCATCCTTCAACAAACACGGGTCAATCAGGGCCTCGAATACTACGAACGATTTATAGCTCACTTTCCTACCGTCAAAGACTTGGCAGAAGCCCCCGAAGACAAAGTTCTATTACTCTGGCAAGGCTTGGGATATTACAGCCGCGCTCGTAACCTACACCGAGCGGCACAGATGGTCATGGAGCAGCATGATGGGCATTTCCCGAGAGAGTTTCTTGAGATAAGAGCCCTGCCTGGCATAGGAGACTACACAGCAGGTGCCATAAGTTCTTTTGCTTATAATTCGGCCTATCCTGCCGTAGATGGCAATGTACTCCGAGTAATGAGTCGCATAACGGCTTGCACTATCCCTATAGACACAACTACGGGAAAGAAAGTACTAACCGAGGCCGTAAGTTCCCTGCTCAAATCGGCAGAGCCCTCTATTTTCAACCAAGCGGTCATCGAACTGGGAGCACTTATCTGCACTCCCAAAAAGCCTCAATGCTCGGCATGCCCCATCTCGCAACATTGTGCCCTCTCTGGCACTCCAGAGGTAGAGTTATACCCTTATAAGGAAAAGCAAATATCTATACGCCACCGATACTTAAATTATATCGTTATCGCCTCATCCTCTGGAGGATATTTCATCCGAAAAAGAGAGGATAAAGATATATGGCGAGGGTTGTATGAGTTTCCTCTAATGGAAACAAACAAAAGCACCTGTGCTAATGAACTTTTAGACCTATGGAAAGTAGAGTTTGCACCTATGACAATAAAAAGCCTCTCTGCACCGAGTTTTGAAATGGAGCATAAACTAAGCCACCAATTGCTACACATCAGGGTATACCGAGCCGAGCAAACGGGGCAAGAGTCCCTTTCGGAGCCATTTTTACACGTTACTCAGGAGGAACTCGCCAACTATGCTTTTCCTGTTCCCTTGGCTCGCTTCATCAAAAAACATCAAAAAGAACTCTCGACACCTCTAAACCTCCTGTTGTAATTGAGATATACCCTATTCCCTATTGCTCTGATATTGTTACCTTTGTGGAGAGTTCAGATTGCTATGATGCATATAGATATTATCACCATATTACCCGAAATGATTGAGCCATTGCTCTCTATCTCCATCGTTGGCAGAGCTGTTCGAGAGGGGCATGTATCTATCAATCTACATAATCTGAGGGACTACTCCAACGATAAATGGCGTCGGGTAGACGATTACCCCTACGGAGGCGAGGCAGGCATGATTATCGGTATAGAGCCTATAGCCAATGCCATTGAGAGTTTGAGTAAAGAGCGTACATATGATGAGATTATCTACACCTCTCCCGATGGCGAAAAGTTCTGTCAGCCCATTGCAAACGAACTGAGCCTAAAGAAAAATCTTCTCATTCTCTGTGGGCATTACAAAGGGATTGATCATCGCGTCAGGGAGCACTTCATAACCCGTGAAATCTCCATCGGAGACTATGTTCTTACAGGCGGAGAGCTACCTGCTGCGGTTATGACCGATGCTATTGTGCGCCTTCTTCCTGGTGTAATTGGCGATGCCGAGAGTGCTCTAAGCGACACTTTCCAAGACAATCTTTTAGCTCCCCCCATATACACCCGCCCCGCAGACTTTAGGGGATGGCGTGTGCCCGATATACTCCTCAGTGGACATCAAGCAAAAATCGAAGCGTGGAAACAGGAACAAGCTCTCGAACGAACCCAACGATTGCGCCCTGATTTACTAAATCAATAAACTCGAAATAGTATCTTTTTACCCAATACATATATTATGGATCACTTGACAGAACAAACAGTAGCACGCTATCTACTGCAAGTAGAGGCTGTTCGCCTTAGTCCCAAAGAACCTTTTACATGGGCTTCAGGGTGGAAATCTCCTATTTACTGCGATAACCGCCGCACACTCTCTTATCCAGAGGCACGTAACTATATAAAAATGGCTATGGCCAAAGCTATCATAGACCGCTATCCAGAAACACAAGTTATAGCAGGGGTTGCCACAGGAGCTATCTCTTGGGGTGCTTTTGTGGCCGATGCTCTAAACCTCCCCTTTGTATACGTACGCTCACAAGCCAAAGATCATGGAATGAAAAACCTTATAGAGGGTTATCTTCCCGAAAAGAGCCGAGTACTCGTTGTAGAAGACCTTATCTCTACAGGGGGTAGCAGCCTAAAAGCAGTAGAAGCTCTGCGAGATGCGGGTGCCGATATATTAGGTCTCTATGCCGTATATACTCATGGTTTCGAAGTGGCAGAAAAACTCTTTGCAGAGGCTGGTGTAGCGATGCACACACTCAGTAACTACAATGCAGTTATCGAGGAGGCTCTCCGCACAGGCTATATAAGCTCCGACGTAAAAGAAGTACTTCAGGAGTGGCGTAAAGACCCTGCCAACTGGGGTAAGTAAATAGCTCTTTTATTGTTCAACACTACATAATGAAAGTTAGCAGTACACCCCGAGAAATAAAGGCTCCCATTGCACTCGTTTTTGCCAAAGTATCCAACTTTGAGAATCTGCGACCTCTCGCAGAAAAGGGAGCTGTAGGTGGGGTTTCCATAGTGGTACAAAATCGAGATACATGTTTCTTGGAAACAAGCATTGTTGGCAATATCGAGCTTACCATTGTACAACGAGAAGAGCCCACTCTTGTAAGCGTATCTCCCAAAGGGGCTCCTGTAAACGGCTCTTTAAGTTTGATACTTACCCCTCTTTCTGAGGAGACTACCTCTCTTACTCTTACTTTGGAAGCGGATGTACCTATATTTGCAAAGGCTATGGTAGCAAAGCCCATGAGCGAAGGCGTCGAAAAAGTAGCAGAGCTACTCAGTAGCATATCCTTTAATTGATGCAGAAACATTGCTCCTACATAAGAAGGCTTTTAGGCAAGAGGAGAGGGACCGCCCTTCTCTTGGCTTCGAGCCTTCTTTCGTCTCTTTTGGTAGGATGTCTGTACGAGTCGGAGAGTACCATCCCTCCCTACCCTGTATACTATCAGGTAGATTTCTCTTCCTCGATTGGGAAAGCACTCATCCCCCCTGGAGGATACCTACGCGTAGAACATACGGAGGTTGCCCACTCTGCCATTGGATACGGAGGACTATTAATCATACACTCTCTACAAGGAAATAACACCTTTTATGCCTACGACCTCTCATGCCCCTATGAGCGAAAAAGAGAGGTAAAAATCTTCTTTAATGACCGTTACGAAGGCGAATGCCCTCAGTGTAAAAGTCGCTTTAGTATACAGTATGGAGACGGAAGTCCTCTATCCGAACCAGCACGCACTCCCCTGCGCCGCTACTCGGTGCACCCCTCTCCGCAGGGTTTAACAGTGCGCAACTAACCTCTTACTCCTGCACGACAAACAACATCACACCTCGATTGTTTTGCATACATTCATGAGAAGAAACAGCCCTACAAGCAACCCTATGAAAAAGCTTCTACTATCTTACCCCACGGCGAAGAGCATGCTGCTCCTTTGCCTACTGCTCTTGGGTCAGACGTACGGCTCTTTTGCATGGGGACAAACGGGCTATTTCATCGAAGGAGAGAAAGAAAGAGGAGATGTAGAACTTATCAACCGAGGAAATACCTTCAGGGGATTCAAACTACACCCCATAACTGGCATGCCCTACGAGAGCAATGTAGATACGATTGCCCTTGATTACTATCGAACTACAATTGTAGAGGGGAAAGGGCTTGCCATGGGATACAACGGAAACTTAATAGGACCTCGACACTTCAAAACCTATTTCGATAGAGACTACCCCTCGAATCCTTTTATTTTTGGTTCGGCTTATCAAGGCATTCTCTATGCCGCTCCCTCTATCTGTTTTTACGATACGCAATCGCCCTACACCAACATGCTTTATCAAAGGAATGGTGCTGCCAACCAACGAGAGGAAGAGTTGGATATGACCATGGCACTAAACATAGGAAAGCCGATTGCCTTAGGGGGCGACTTTAACTACACTCTCTCTCGGGGACAATACATCGGCAATCTTTCTCAAGGGATAAGCTATCGGCTCTTTGGGAGTATATCTCTACCCCGCTACGAACTATACGCCTCGGCAGGCAATAACTACCTCCGCATGAGTGAGAATGGAGGAGTTAAAAATGACGAACATATCAATAACCCCTCGGGATTTGGCGGGGGCAGAAGCAATCTACAATCCATAGAGATACCCGTACGATTTCCCAATGGTGTAGGTAATACCCTTTTTGTCGGACACGTATTTGCTTCTCATCGATTTAACATGGGTAGTTATCGCAGTTTTAGAGGCGGGGAGAGATTGCCCGACGGAAAAACTACACAACAAGATACTACTCTTTTCGTTCCTGTGGGTAGTATTAGCCATCGTTTCTCTTATGACAGAGGAACGCGACTTTATATAGGCAAGAATAATGGCTTAGATACCATTTACAAACGCACCTACCCCTATCTATGGGAAGAGAAGAGCAGTCTCAAAACAGATACTCTTATGGTACTGCCTTTTGACTCTATCCGTATGACGCAAATCTCAAACACCGTAGCCCTTTCGTTACGTGAGGGCTTCCGTCCGTGGATGAAGTTTGGGCTAACCGCCTATGCTCGTCTGGAGAATAGGACGTTCTTCCAGCGAGATACCCTCTTTACGAACCGCAACACCCACGAGTTCTCAACTTTTATAGGAGGGCGCATTGAGCGAAAAAGCGGTACGGGGTTAAACTTCGATGCAGGTGGCGAAATAGCGGTTTTGGGTAGTGATATCGGTGCCTTACACCTCGATGGCAAGATTCAAAGTGCCTTTAAGGTAGGTACTATTCCTGTCGGGATAACAGCCACAGGATCGCTACATATAGACCGACCGCCCTACCTTTTACGACATCACCACGGCACCTTTTTCCGTTGGGATCAAGAGTTTGCCTACACCCGTCGGTTACTTTTTGGGGGTATGCTTTCGGCACCGAAATGGGGAACCGATATCTCTGTACACTCAGCTACAATAGGGAATCAAATCTACATAGCACCCGACGGATTTCCCCAACAGTATAACCAACCCTTACAAATAATGGAGGGTCGACTACGCCATAAATACCATTGGGGATTTTTAGGATGGCAGATGGAGGGTTCTTATCAGCTATCGAGCCATCAGGAAGTAATGCCTCTACCGCAACTATCTGCCTATGCCTCACTTTACCTTCACTTCTATGTAGCCAAAGTTATGCGCACACAAATTGGGGCAGATTGCTATTACCACACTATGTACCATGCTCCCTACTACGAACCTGCGACCCAGCAGTTTATCAATCAGAGAGACGTGCTCGTGGGCAACTATCCGATGATTAATTTTTTTGCCAACTTCAAATTACGGCGCGTGCGTTTCTTCCTCATGATGCACAATGCTACGGAACTTTTCCTCCAACCCTCTAAGCGTTTCTCCTTAGCCCACTATCCCATCAACCCGATGACTTTGCGCTTGGGGATTAACTTCGACTTCAACAACTAACCCACTCTTTAAGACCTCTGCACAGAGCGAGAGACAAAAAATTCCGAACCGATTACTTAATCCAGAGTCGGGATAAGTTGTAAAAAACTATCTTCCCCTTCTTCTTATAGAGCCAATCTACCTCATAGGCTATACCTCTTTTGTACAAAAGCATTAGAGCTTTTGAGAGCGTTACTTTTTGAAGTACCTTTGCAGCATAATTTTCACATTCCATAGAAATAATAGAAGTATGATGCTCAGCGAACGCGCCTCTGCTCTTTGGGGGCATTTTACCCCACAACTATTCAAAAGTCTCCGTGACTATAACCGTGAGAAGTTTGCCAAAGATGTAATGGCAGGTCTTATAGTCGGCATTGTTGCTCTTCCTTTGGCCATAGCCTTTGGGATTGCCTCAGGCGTAAGCCCCGAGAAAGGACTCATCACAGCCATCATAGGGGGCTTTATTGTCTCCTTTTTTGGGGGGAGTTCCGTGCAAATCGGGGGACCAACGGGGGCTTTCATCGTGATCGTTTACGGTATTATACAGCAGTTTGGGATAGAGGGCTTAGCTATCGCCACTTTTATGGCGGGACTTATACTACTTCTCTTAGGGTTTCTTCGTCTCGGTACGGTTATCCGTTTTATACCTTATCCCATTATTATCGGCTTCACCAGTGGGATTGCTGTAACCATTTTCACAACTCAAATTAAAGACTTCTTCGGGCTTACCACAGAGCCCCTTCCAGGCGACTTTTTAGGGAAATGGGCGGTTTACCTACACTCTTTCGGTACGGTTCAGTGGACGGCAACCGCTATCGGGGTACTTACTATTGCTATTATCTTCCTATTCCCTAAAATCTCGAAACGCATCCCTGGCTCTCTTATTGCCATTATCGTAATGACTCTGCTGGTATATATACTGCACGAATTTACGTCTCTAACTGGTATGGAAACCATCGGAGACCGCTTCTCTTTCTCTGCCTCTCTACCCCAAGCCGAGTCTATCGGATTGAGTATGGAGAAGATCAGGCAACTTCTCCCCTCGGCCTTTACCATCGCTATGCTGGGAGCTATAGAGTCACTTCTCTCTGCCTCTGTAGCAGACGGAGCTATCAATGAAAAACACAACTCAAACATGGAGCTAATAGCTCAGGGAACAGCTAACATTGTAGTTCCTTTCTTCGGAGGGATACCCGTAACAGGGGCTATTGCTCGCACTATGACCAATATAAAAAACGGCGGAAAAACTCCTATCGCAGGTATTGTACACACCATTGTCCTACTTCTCATCATGCTCTTTTTAGGGCAATTAACCGCCTTTATCCCTATGGCCTGTTTGGCAGGAATTCTCATGGTAGTGTCTTTCAATATGAGTGAGATCAAGTCGTTTACCGCCATACTTAAAGGACCCTTGGGCGATAGAGCTGTACTACTGGTAACCTTTTTACTCACCGTGCTTATCGACCTTACAATAGCCATCGAAATAGGTATGCTGCTCAGTGTACTTCTTTTTATGCGTCGCACTTACAGAGCAACCGATGTGATTTTGCACAAAAATCATATCGACTTGGACAATGAAACAGACCCTTCCGTACAGGAAGAGCAACTAAAAGTGCCCGAGGGAGTAGAGGTATTCGAAATCAATGGGCCTTTCTTCTTCGGCATAGCAAACAGATTTGAAGAGGTTACCAAACTCGTAGGCAAACGTCCTCAAATAAGGATTTTGCGCATGCGTCGTGTTCCTTTCATGGATGCAACGGGTGCACATAACCTTAAGATGATGGTCAATGCCTGCCAAAAAGAAAATATCACACTCATTCTCTCGGGAGTGAACGACACCGTTCATGAAACCCTATCACAAGTGGGTATAGCTACTCTTTTGGGCGAAGAGAATATTTGCCCCAACATCCACAGAGCTATTCACAGAGCACAATCTCTGCTTCAAGAAGTGTCTACACCAGTCGAAGCGTGAACACTTCCCAACGAAAGCTGTTTCCAATATGGAAGAGTGAGAGAAAATACCCACTTATTAGCTACTCTTTTCTGAGTATAAAGAAGTAGCTTTGTAACTGGTAATTATAAAAAGATATTGTTTTAATCAGATGACTAACAATAGAATAACATCACTATTAGGAATAGAGTACCCCATCATAGCAGGGGGAATGGTTTGGTGTAGCGGATGGAGGCTCGCTTCTGCCGTGAGTAATGCAGGCGGTTTGGGGTTAATTGGAGCTGGCTCTATGCACCCAGAGACCCTTAGAGAGCATATTGTAAAATGTAAAGCAGCAACACAACGCCCCTATGGAGTAAATGTACCTCTGCTTTACCCAGAGATGGATAAGGTTATAGATATTATCATAGAAGAGAAAGTACCTATTGTAGTAACCTCTGCTGGCAACCCTAAGACTTGGACAGCCAAGTTGCACGAAGCAGGATGTAAAGTACTACACGTAGTAAGTAGCTCCAAATTTGCCGTAAAGGCAGAAGCGGCAGGCGTAGACGCCATAATTGCAGAGGGGTTTGAAGCAGGTGGACACAACGGAAAAGAAGAGACTACCACCATGTGCCTAATACCCTCAGTAGCAGATAGCGTACAAATACCAGTAGTAGCAGCTGGAGGGATTGCCTCGGGGCGTGCCATGGCAGCAGCTATGTGCCTGGGAGCAGAAGCGGTGCAGATCGGTACCCTTTTTGCCATCAGCGAAGAGAGTTCGGCACATGAGAACTTCAAAAACCTATGTTGCGAAGCGGGCGAAGGCGACACAGCTCTCGTTCTTAAGAAATTAGGACCTACCCGTATTCTCAAAAGAGAGTTCTACGACCAAGTTATTGCTGCAGAAGATAGAGGTGCTTCGGCAGAAGAACTCAAAGAGATACTCGGTAAGGGACGCGCTAAAAAAGGTATTTTTGAGGGAGATCTCATAGAGGGCGAACTTGAAATAGGTCAGGCAACTGCACAGATTTCTAAAGTACGTCCCGTTGCAGAGATTATGTCGGCTCTCGTGGAAGAATATCAACAAACCCTCAACCGTATGCAACGATAAAAACAGTCGACGACTTACAACTGTCGTTGCCCGTTATCATTTTTCCCCTAAGTACTACGGGAAAACTCTTGAAAACAAACCTCACAAATCGAGTTTACAGCTCCTTTTGTGAGGTTTTTCTATGCTCAAAACGTCTCTTGCATAAGTGAGTTTGCAGAAACCATATACCCTACAATACTCTACGTTCTTCAGCACACTCCGAAAGGAAGGGTAGAGAACAGCTTTTCTACTTGCCCTAAAATCTTTTTATACACAAGCTGAAAATCATTATATTACAAGCAAAACTTTATACGCAATCTAAATATATATATTCTAAGGTTCAATATACATATATTCAAATTTAATATATGTGTATTAAGATTGCGTATAGAAAAACTAATAGGTGCAAAGCAATAAATTGCTACTCTGTAAAAGTTTTTATTACTGTGAAGTACATTTTTTCGTTCGCTTACCTCTAAGGGAACTATCTCGTTCGGGGCTTATCTACAACTTATACTCTTTTTCGCTCCACCGTTGCGTTCATTTAACTATATTTGCCCGCAGGAACAAATATCTCGCAAAAAAATCTTGTAACCCAATGGAAAAACATTTAATCCTAAACAACTAAAAAGATGACGAAAAGAGTAATTGCAAAAGGCATTGCGACTATGCTGTGCATAACCTGCTGTATCGTGCAGGCATTCGCTCAGGTAAAACTGCCCACACCTGAGAAATTAAACTTTGAAGCGAGTAATATCCTGCTACTTAGCGATGGAGAAAACGAACTGGGATTGTTGGTCAAAGAATACGTAGTGGTAGACAAAAAGGGAGAAACCATGGTACTCCTCTACTTGCCACAAAACAATCGAACAATAGATTTCTCTGTGGGATACAAAATAGACGAAGCTAAGAAAATACTCTTTAATGCGACAAGTAATACCTCCTCCGTAGAAGAGGTAGGAGGTTGGCAAGGCAATTTGTTTCTTTCGGACAAAGGCGAACTATCGTACCAACCCATAAACAATGCCCAAGAGGCCTTACTAAAGCCCTATCTACTCGAAGACAAAAGAGGAGATGAAACAGAACGCTATGCTTTAGCCAAAGTAGGTACACAAATTTGGATGCGAGAGAACCTCCGTAGCGATCGTTTCGTCGATGGCTCTATGATTACGACTAATCTATCCAAAGATCAGTGGGAAAAGACCCAATCTCCAGCAATGACCTACTACGACGGCAACAAAGCGAACAGAGATAAAATGGGGGCACTATACAATTGGTATGCTGTAAAGAGTGAAATATCTATCGCTCCTAAAAATTGGACTGTACCCAGCATGGAAGCTTGGGAGACTTTGGCAAAATATATCGATCCCCAAGGAGCCATGACATTTGACTACGAAACAGCGTCTCTATCTTATACCGCGGGAGAAATGCTCAAAAGTAAAACTGAGTGGATCAAGCCCCCAAGTGCAACGGGCACATTACTCCCTGGCAATAACGCTACAATGCTCGATATGAAACCCTATGGAAGTACCTCTACGAGTAAGTATTTCAATGGGTATTCTGGCCTTAACAGACAAGCCTATTTTTGGACCTCAACTATTAGTGATTACTCCGACACAAAGGCTTTATTCATACGCCTTTACTGGGACTCTCACTCCATAAACAGCTATATGGACGATAAATTCATGGGCTTCTCGGTACGTTGCATTGCTCAGTCTGCAATGACGTTGGCTCCTTGGAAGGAGGTGCAAAAGGAAGAGCTGACCCTTGCAGTACCTCAAGCAGGCAGTTTGGCCTCTTTGGTAAAAACGAACCAATTCTCTACTGTTAAGTCTCTAACTCTTAGCGGGGTGTTAGATGCCAGAGACTTTAAGACCGTACAACGTTTCACTAATCTGCAAACTTTAGTTCTTTCTAATATCTCCATAACATCCTATAGCGGTACTGGAGGAACATTAGAGGGAGATCAAGAGTATAAAGAAGCAGAAATCCCCGAGAATAGTTTCGAACAAATGAGTTCTCTCTCTTCTTTCTCGGCTTCGGGCGCAATAGTTTCGCTCGGTGCTCATACTTTTAAGGGTTGCACCGCCCTTGCCAAGGTTATGCTCCCCAAGTCTGTAAAAAGTTTCCGAGGCGGCAACTTCCTTAACTGCTCTGCCCTTGGCGGTATCACACTCCCATCACAGCTCGAAGAGTTAGGAGCATCTACCTTCAAAGGTTGTATCTCCTTGGGAGAAATTACGATCCCCACCACAATCACAAAGATTAAAGATGAGGTTTTTTCCGATTGTCAGGCACTTACGCACATCGTATTCTCTTCCAATATTGATGCAATAGGGACATCGGCTTTCAGCAAGTGTACCTCCCTGAGTGAAGTAGTTCTACCCAATCTGATTACCACGATAGGAGATTTCTCCTTTGCTCATTGTACTAAACTTAAAAAGATAGTCCTAAGTGATGCCATGGTAAAAATCGGGAATTCTGCCTTTCTCAATAATGCTCTACTGACGGAGCTTGCTCTCCCGAATGGATTGAAGCAGTTAGGGGATTTTGCTTTGGAGGGGTGTACTTCCATCTCCACACTTAAACTACCCATATCTCTTGAGCATATTGGAGATGGAGCTTTCAAGGGGACTGCTATACTCTTTGAACTACCCGAAGGTTCTCAATACAAACTACATGAACATATATTGATGGATGCTAAGGGTAAGACTGTTTACAACCTGCCAGTCAATCACTCTAAGGCTGTCACTGTACCAGAGGGAGTTGAAACCATTGCTGGAGCAGCTTTTTCGGGGTGTAAAAGTCTTACACATATCGATTTACCTTCCACTATCAGGGAAATTAAATCTGTCGCTTTAGAAAACACAGCTCTGTACAATATAGTGCTACGTGCCGACAATCCTGCGAATATAAAGCTCGGAGAAAATGTATTTGGGAGCATGGACTATGGACGCTGTGATCTTTTCGTCCCTGAGGCCTCACTTGCTTTGTATCGAGCAAGCTCCCCTTGGAATCTGTTCAAACTCTCCAAAATAACATCCAATACAATTCTTGACAATACCCCCTTACAAGTAAGTATAAGAAAGGGAAACATAGGTATATCTCTGCCCAGCGAATACGTTGGAAGTGTACTGTGTCTCTACTCTGCAAACGGGGCTCTTTTATATACCCATCGAATACAGAGCAACGAAATAAATATATCTACAGGCAACCTTGTGGCAGGAGTTTATTTCCTCCAAGTAGGACAAGTCGTTCAAAAGATACAAATCCTTTAGGAACTCTGGCAGAATAAGTCAGCGATAAAGCAAAACCATACGATAAATCCACGAGATTTATTGTATGGTTTTCTTAAAATCAAGGGAAGACAATACCCAAAAACTCAAAGTCGGCAAAGCTCTTTTTGAGAGGTTTATATAATACTCTACATAATGGGTATAAAGCTATGCAACAATCTCAGAGGGAGCATTTTTACATTGGTCAATTTGTACGAAAAGATTTACACAATCACTATTAAAAGGGCTGTATAAAGCCCAATAATAGCAGGGCAACCGCATCAAATCTTTAGCAGCTTTTTGAGATAGTCTATATTTAAAGCAGCCTTAAACAACCTTTTCCGTAGGGAAAGTTTGTCTTTATACTGAGAAACAATGGCTAAAGCAAACTTTCTCAACGTGTTTAGATTTGTGGCTGAATAATCCTTACGAGCTCGACAAGCATCTTCCCTAAAGGTTACATCCAAATGCCAATGAAGCCTATTCTCAATCCCCCAATGCCCTCGAATATATTGTCCAATTAACTGACACTCCTCGGGTGGTAAACTGCTGATATAATACTGCTTATCTATGCGAGCCTCTCCATCTAAACTACTAATATCAC
>NZ_FUXE01000025.1 GCF_900167105.1 Porphyromonas circumdentaria
CGAATACATCAAGATAGCAGGGGTGCAAGTAACGTCAGAGAATTGCGACGACCTTTCCGTTATTGATGGCGTTAGCGGAACAGTCGAGTATAATCCAGACACTAAGACCCTCACCCTGGAGGATGCAAGGATTGAGGTAGGAGATGATAGAAGCGGCATCGAATCAAGTGTAGAAAATCTTACGATTGTAGTCAGAGGGACATGTAATCTTTCTACTGCAAAAGCTGCTATTTCTTTAAGAGAAAATACAACTATTACGGGCGGAGGAACGCTTTCTACAGCATCATCTACTGATTGTGCTATTTACCTCCAATTTTCTCTCTCTCTTACTATTGATGGCTGTCGTGTGGAAGCCAAAGGAGAATATGGCATAGCTGGATATAATGGAGAGAACGGGGAGCATCTTACCATCAAGAATGCAACGGTAACTGCAGAAGGGAGCAAGGGCTCCATCTGCGACTTGGCATCGCTTACGCTCGAGGGCTGTAAAATCACCCAGCCAGTAGGGGCGGCATTTAACGAAAGTAAGCATGCCGTATGTGATGCCGATGGCAATATCATCAAAAGTAAGATTGACATAAAGCCCAGCGACCCAGATGCTATTGAACGCATTAGCCTGGAAGAGCCTGCTTATCGTGGCATATACAACCTACTTGGTATTAAACTCAATATCCCGTTTGAGCAACTGCCTTCTGGGGTCTACATCGTAGATGGCGTGAAAGTGTTTAAGAAGTAAGTAAAATCCTAAAGAGAAAAGAGAGGGCTGCGGCAAAACTGAATTCGCCACAGCCCTCTTTTTATTTTTGAGCCGTTGTAGAGAGGTTATTTTGTCTCTCCCTCGAGTCGTTTCTGGAGGGCGTTTGCCTCGTCTCGTAGTCGGGCTGCCTCCATAAAGTCGAGTTCCTTTGCCGCGGCATACATTCTTTGTCGAGTGGCTTCGAGAAGTCGTTCTAAGTCTCGACGGCTTAGTTGTTGCGTAATGGGGTCTTGAGTTCTTTCTGTTCCGATCGGTTCTATATAGGCATTGGGCAGGACGGGGGCGAAAGTATTTTCTTTACCTTTCACCAGACTGACACCTCCTTTTTGTACTTGACGAGGTATAATATTGTGTTTCTTATTGTAGGCGAGCTGTTTGGTACGTCGCTCTGCCGTCTCTTCGATGGTAAGGCGCATGCTCTCGGTTATCTTGTCGGCATAGAAGATAACCATTCCCTCTAAGTTGCGTGCAGCTCTCCCTGCTGTTTGGGTCAGTGAGCGATGTGAGCGCAGAAAACCCTCTTTATCGGCGTCAAGCACGGCGACTAACGATACTTCGGGAAGGTCTAATCCCTCACGGAGCAAATTGACTCCGACCAGTACATCAAAGACACCGCTGCGTAACTCGTCCAGTATGCGGATGCGGTCTAAAGTGTCTACATCGCTGTGTATGTAGGCAGTCGCAACTCCTACCCTTTGCAGGTATTCACTCAATTCCTCTGCCATGCGTTTGGTAAGAGTTGTCACTAAAACCCGCTGATGCTTCTCTCTTCTTTTATGAATTTCCTCGAGTAAATCATCAATCTGATGTTCTATTGGGCGCACCTCGATGATGGGATCGGGAAGTCCCGTCGGACGGATTATTTGCTGTACGATTACTCCTTGGCTTTTCTCCAATTCATATTCGGCTGGTGTAGCACTGATATAAATGGAGATGGGGGTTAGGTCGTTGAACTCGTCGAAAGTGAGAGGACGATTGTCCATAGCAGCAGGAAGGCGAAAACCGTACTCTACGAGAGAGGTCTTGCGTGCCCTGTCGCCTCCATACATAGCTCGTATCTGGGGAATCGTAACGTGGCTTTCGTCAATGACCAGCAGAAAATCCTCGGGAAAGTAGTCGAAGAGGCAGAAAGGACGTGCTCCCTCTTCTCGTCCGTCGAAATAGCGAGAGTAGTTTTCAATACCACTGCAATAGCCGACTTCGCGAATCATTTCCACATCGTAACGCACACGCTCCCATAATCTCTGCGCTTCGTAGTGCTTGCCCATATCCTCCAATTCCTTAACGCGATGCGAGAGATCTCGCTCGATTTCGGCAAGGGCTATCTTGGTCTGCTCCTTGGTCGTGACGAAGAGATTAGCAGGGTGTATGTTGAGGGTCTCTAAGTTTCCTTGTCGTTCTCCTGTAATAGGGTTAATGAGAGTTATATCGCTTATCTCGTCGTCCCATAACTCTATGCGGTAGGCTATCCCGTCGTATCCTTCGACAGCGGGGAAGACATCGATGGTATCCCCTTTCACGCGGAAAGTGCCACTTGTAAACTCTGCCTTGTTATTCACATAGTGTGCCTCTGCCAGCAGGCGCATAAGTCTGTCCCGACCTATTTGTTGTCCCTGATAAAGAGTAATGATACGCTCCGAATAGGCACGTGGGTCTGCCATACCGTAAAGGCAGGAAACGGAGGCTACCACGATAATATCCCTCCGTCCCGATAGGAGAGAAGCTGTAGTTTTAAGGCGCATCCGATCGATTTCGGCATTGATTGCCATGTCTTTCTCTATGTAAGTGTCGGTGGTTGCCAGATAGGCTTCGGGCTGATAGTAATCGTAGTAGGAGACAAAATATTCAACAGCGTTTTCTGGAAAGAATGTCTTAAACTCTCCGAAAAGTTGTGCCGCCAGTGTTTTATTGTGGCTGATGATGAGCGTTGGCTTATTAAGGCGTGCTATAACATTAGCTATCGTAAAGGTCTTTCCCGAGCCTGTAACCCCGAGCAGGGTCTGTGCGGGAAGCCCCATTTTTACACCCTCTACGAGGCTTTGTATCGCTTCGGGCTGATCGCCCGTGGGTTGAAATTGACTGCTTAATAGGTACTCCATAGGGGCAAGGGTAAACTTTGGGGATGAATAAAAAAGATGTTTCGATGAGGCTCCTTAGAGCTTTTATTACTTAATCCTTAGCGTACAGTTCGTCTCGGCATACCCTTCGAGGGAGATATGTACTTTCTCTTCTAAACAAAGGGGTAAGGGTAAGTCTTCTTGGTTGCGAACTAAAAGGATATCTCCTATGTGGATAATGTTGAGGAGGGACATCTTTTCTACTGTATGGCGTACCATCTCTTCCGAGATACTACTGCAGAGAATGGGTGCATGCTCTCTATCTTGAGCGTAGTGTAGTGTGAAAGTTTTGGGGATAGTTGTGGAGGGCAGAAATCCATCAGCAATAGAGGCATATTCAAAAGCTACCGCCTCTTCCCATGGTAGGGAATCCCTTTTTTTTGTTTCCAATATATCAGGAGCTATGATATCAAAGCCCACACCTATAGATTGTATATATCGCTCGGCAAAACGATGCGCCACCTCTTTTCCTGTGCGTCCTATCTTAAGAGCAAGAGCTGGATAGGCTACGTAAGGTTCCTTAATATTAGGAAGGAAAAAAGGATAGTTGGGGCGGAGCAGAGCCTCTCCTTTATAATAGTAGTAGAGCAGTTCCTTTTGATGAAAGACGAATGAAAATATTTTCATAGATATTTCTGTTTGTATTCGTCGAGAGATATACCTCTGAGATCTTTATCCGATTGTAGTATCTCTTCCAAGGGTATTCCGTAGTTTTCCCAAGCGATTCCCAAAGCCGCATCAAAAGGAGATAGGGAACACTCGCTCTCGGGAGCGTAGCGGTTATCTACTTTATAAGAGAAGATAGCCCACTCACTAAGAACGAGGAAACCATGCGCAAAACCTCGAGGAATGTATAGTTGCTCCTTTTTAATGTCATCAAGCTTGCGGATAATATGTTGTCCAAAATGGGATGATTCGGGACGGAGGTCTACTGCTACATCTACAATAGTACCGTAGATGCAACGTACCAACTTGGCTTGAGGATGCGAAATTTGTAGGTGTAACCCTCGTAACACTCCACGCCGAGAGGCCGATTCGTTCTCTTGAATGAAAGGAGTGGAAGAGACTCTTGAGTGGAACTCTTCGTAACGGAGAGTTTCTGTAAAATAGCCTCGGGAGTCTCCATATACTTGTGGCGTTAATAGCCATACTCCGTTTATCTCTAATGGGGTGTATTGCATGGCAGGCAAGTTACTCTATTACAGTAAACTCAGTTCTTCGGTTGAGTTGATCACAAATGGCTTGCATTTCCTCTGTTTGTTGTAAGATAAACGCTTCATCGAGGTTTGTTCCCTCGGGAAGTTCTGGATAGAGAGTGTGTAGCTTGGCAGTTATTACACGAGGACGACTTTTTCCATATCCCTGTGGGCGTAGGCGTGTCAGCGCAATGCCTTGAGAGGAGAGATAGTCGATTACCGACTGAGCCCTTCTATTGGAGAGCGCAAGGTTATAAGCATCACTTCCCTTACGGTCGGCATGAGAAGAGATTTCTACCGACACATCGGGGTTTTCCTTGAGTATCTTGACCATAGCCTCTAAGTCACGAAGGCTCTCTTCTCTTAGTGTGGCTTTGTCAAATTCATAATATATATCTTGAAAAACTTCGGAGCGAATGCGCGAAGCGAGCTGAAAATCTACTTGATAGGTTGCATCTTCTGTTGCAGGATCTGTTCTGAACTGAGCATATTGGTTGAGATAGTTAGGAGCCCCTGCAAGAATTATATAGTTGGTTTCTCCTTCCAAATCAATAGAGTAGTAACCATCTTCCTTTGAAGAGACCATCATAGGATCTTCTGGGCTGTGTTCGCTGACAATGCGGAGAATGGCCCCTGATATGGGATATTCCTCTCGGTCATAGACGTAACCTTCTAATCGGGTTACTATAGCATACTGTTTAAAGCTGAAAAGATGCGGATAGCCTCGAGCATCGCTACGAGAAGAAGAGAAATAGCCCTCTGCCAAAAACTCTTTGGCTGGTACAGGATTAAAGACAATCCCATAGTCGTCTTGGGCAGAATTGATAGGTGAGCCGAGGTGATGTACTTGCCACTCTCCAGAGGATTGCAGTTCGGCTTTGTAAATATCATATCCTCCCAAACCGATACGCCCATTAGAAGCAAAGTAAAGCGTACTGTCTCCTACCATGAAAGGGCTTATCTCATCCCCTCTGGTATTTATGCTCTCTCCCATGTTGGTTGGGGTAGAAGAACCTATCTCCTCGACAGGTATAGTGTAAATATCTTTACCTCCGTACCCTCCCTCACTGACGAAATAGAGTGTTTTCCCAGAGCTAGAAACGGTTGGGTGAGCAGCCATTTTGAGCGAGTCTTCCCATATTTTTATTTCGCTTCCTTGGCTCCATCCCCCTTCGCCACTCTTGGAAGAGCGAAAAATCTTAGCTGTTCTGTCGTAAAGCTCATCGCTCTCGGCATAGGTGTAGTAGAGGCTTGCACCGTCAGGTGTTATGCAGGGCATTCCCTCGTCTGCAAAGGTATTCACTCCTCCTGATACACTGTCTGCTTTAGACCATTTACCCTGTGCATCTTGGGCTATATAGTAAAGGTCGTTGGGCTTCTCTCCAGTGACAGGACTATTCTCGAGCTCGGGGTTGCGATTACGGGCAGAGGAAAAGTAAAAGCTCTTTCCGTCTGGGGTAAAAGCTCCGCCAAAATCGCTCTTTGAGGAGTTCAGTTCCCTAGCGAGTCGTACATGAAGACGGTAGGGATTGTCTCTCAATTTTTGTATTTGAGCGAAGCTTTCTACTCCCAACAAGGCAAAGTAATCGTTGGGGACAAGGGAAAGATACTCTTGAAATCCCTTACTCCAATCTCTATTTTGTGCCGTGATTTGCTGCATCTGAGCGATGCGCAACTGTAAAATAGTGTCGGGATACTGATAATTGCGTGCCGCAAGATAGGCACTTTGAGCCCGTTGTATATTGCGTGCCAGTCGGTAGTTTTCGGCTGCTTTGAAAGCAAAAAAAGCTTTCTTCTCAATATCCTTTCGGGAGGTACTTCGGTAGAGCTTGTCGTATAAACCAGCCGCCTGAGTATAACGTCCTGCCTGATAGGCCGTCTCTGCTTCCTTTATCTTCATGGCTCTGCACGCAGGTAGGAGAAGTAGTAGCAGTGCTAAAGGCAAGAGAGTTTTATAGCTCATGACTGTACTGTGCTTTATTGTATTCCGATAAGTTTGTGTAGTTGTATGCTTAACCTCCATTCGGGATGCTCTTTGATATAGTCTATGCAAGCATTCAACGCAATAGGGTAAGGCGTTATTGTACCCTCTTCGGGAGAGAAAATAGGGCTAAGAAAGTAGTTTAGTGCCTTGGGTAACTCCTCGATATTGGGAGGAAGAGGAGTTTCTGGTCCAAAGGGGAAGCGCCATTCACTCACACCATTAGGAAAGTTTTTTCGTAACAAATGAAAGGCTTCGGGCTTAGGACTGCACGTAATATAGTCTAAGTTTTGCGGGACGGGATGAGTGCCATTCGTCTCGATGCTTTGTCGGTATCCTTTTTGGTGAAAGTACTCTACAATTTCTTCGGTAAGCGAAAGTGTAGGTTCTCCTCCTGTCCACAGGATATTGCGTGCAGGGTATGAAGAGATAGCTTGATAGAGTTCCTCGAGCGTCATCTCTGTATACTCCTTAAAGTCTGTATCGCAATAGGAGCAACGAAGGTTACACATGGAAAAACGGATAAATATCATCGGAAACCCCATCTGCGCTCCCTCCCCTTGTAGAGAGTAAAAGATCTCATTGATGAGTAGTTTCATAATTGTGGTAAGCGATGGTAAGAGGCACTGCATTTAGCTGTTTCCTCTACACGGCAAGCTATAAGAGAGACTTCCGTGCCCTGTAAAAGTTGGGGGGCTACTTCCTCTACAAGGTAGGTAGCTATTGCCTCTGCCGTAGGGTTAAAGGGTACTATCACAATATCATCGGGTACAACCTCTAAAAGAGAGGTGAGTAGAGGATCTTCATTCCATAGCATCATCCGATGGTCCCAATGCTCTTCTAGCCACTCGCAGAGTAAAGACTTGATTATTCCAAAGTCGATGATTCTTCCTAAAGAGTCTACCTGTTGTGCCGAACATACGAAATGGATACGGTAGTTGTGACCGTGCAGGTGGCGACATTTATGCTCGTGCCCAACCACTCTGTGACCCATGCTGATGTCGTGGTATCGCTCAACGGTTAATAATGGCTGGTAATTATTTTTCTGTTCCATTGTTTCTTTTCTCAAAGTTACTATAATCTTCGGTACCTCCTCGAGCCTCTTTCTCTTTTTTGGAGGTATTTCTGTGAAGTAGTTTCCTCTTAGAGTGAATAGTAATAGCTATTGTCTAAGAAAAAATAGAGGTAACAGATTGTTCATGTATACAAAAAAAAAGGAGAAGCAATCGTATTGCTCCTCCTTCTCAATAAGAGTTGTCTCACAAGGATTCGAACCTTGACAAACAGAACCAAAACCTGTTGTGCTACCATTACACCATGAGACAAGACCAAAAGCATACTCCCTCTGTGAGTTTGCGACTGCAAAGGTAGGTAAACTTATCGAATTGAGCAATATTTTTCTCGTAAATAATCGGATGTTACCTTCCAGAAGAGGGTTTGTCCCCCATAAGTTAAGCCTGCTTTGTGCTATAACTCATTGATCGATAGTGTTTTAATTAGAAGCTTTACTGCTACTTTGAAGCCGAAAACATAACTTCTCGTCGTTTTTTTTATCGGTTTTTGCGGAGAAAATCTTTTGAGTAAAGTCTCGGAGCTATTTACTCCGCAAGGCTAAACCTTTCAATTCCTTTGTGTCTTCTAATAGTTTAGCTTTTTGGTGGTGTAAGCTCCTTTTTCCTGATACTTATTGTTGGGCGTAGCAATAGCCTTAACGATCTGTAGCAATACTTTTTTTTGAGAGGCATAGGTGGAGAAAGGGGTCGTTCTGAAGTCAATATCTGCTTTGTCCAAACTTTTGGGCGAAAGATAATAATAGGTAAACTCTTCAAAGAGCATATCTAACTTGCGCGGAGGGCGTTGGGTTATTGACATCTTCTTTTTAGAGGGGCATAGTAGCGTTATACCTCTGTTGGTAAGTTGCTCTTGTACGGGGATAATAATTGTTTCGTAGTTGTCTATTAGTTGCTTCATCGAGAAGTTACTATAGGCAGAGTCGCCTATTTTCTGTACAGGTCTTATTTGTACTTTGTCGATGGCATAGGGAGCGATAAGTTGAGGTAATAGTGCCAGGTCGGCCAGATTATCCTCATTGAGCGTATAGTTAATACGTATTTGTAGAGAGGGGTAGAGCTTTTTTACCTTGTGGGCATGCTCCAAAAGGTGGATGAATTTATCGAAGCTCCCCCGCTCCATAAGGTATTCGTAGGTGTCACGGGTTGTACCGTGCAGAGATAGGGTTAGTTCGTTTAGTCCTGCTCGGGCGTAATTCTCGACATCTTCGTATGAAAGCAGGTTACCATTAGTTATTAAGGATATAAAGGGTACTTGGTGCGTCTTGCCCAGTTCTATTAGATGCAGTGTCTCTTTACTGAGAGTTGGTTCGGCACCACAGCCTATTTGTAGTCGCAGAGCGTGGTCAAAGAGCGAGTGTGCCAGAGCCTCTATCTCCTCTCTGCTGAGGCTACCTTTCATCTCTTTTACTTTTTGGGAATCGCTGAAATAACACATCTTACATCGAAGATTGCAGGCTAAAACAGGATCAATATATACTCCGATGTATCTTTTGTGCAGGAGGTGTAGGATAGCTATAATGGCAAGTTTTAATCGGGTATTACTCGATTTGCTCACTTTTGTAGCTATTTTTTGCTTTAGTTTGCCGATAGAAGCTTTTTTCATGCGCATAAAATTACAATTTATTTTATAGTCCTTTTGAGGAGGCTGTGGCATGATAAGAATGCTTGCATACCATTTTGTTGTTCTCACTTGAGTTCTTGCCTTCTTTCTTCAATAAATTGATTTATCTTCTCTGTTCTTAAATATTCTTTTTCGTTTTTTTTAATGTTATTTCTATCGTACTTTTTATGAGAGATTGTATAACCCTGTCTTTTCTATATATGTTACCAAAAATCCTTTTTTGCAAAAAAGAGTGTGGGAAATTTTATTGGGGAGAATAGAAAGTGTATAATTGCTTGTAGTATGTGATATTCCTTCTTTTTATACTAAAAGCATCTTAATATTGTTGGATAATCTTGATAAAGTATATACCTTTGCGAAGTTAATATGGGTGCAGAATGGATTTTTTTGAGTTTGATTTAGAAGATGCTGTATTAGATGGTCTTGAGGCGATGAATTTTATTACCCCAACGCCTATACAAGAAGCAGCTATTCCATTTTTGCTGTCGGGAAGAGATCTTCTGGGTTGCGCCCAAACAGGTACAGGAAAAACGGCAGCGTATCTCTTGCCTATTGTTAATAGGATTTATCTCGGAGAGTTTAACGAAGATTCTATTAAGGCGGTTATAATGGCACCTACAAGAGAGTTGGCACAGCAGATAGATCAGCAGATAGAGGGTTTCGCCTACTATCTATCTATTTCATCGACGGCTATTTATGGAGGCACAGACGGGGTTGTCTGGGCACAGACGCAAAGAAGTTTGGAGAAAGGTACCGATATTGTTGTAGCTACTCCAGGGCGACTTATATCAATGCTCAATCTCAATATGGCCGATATTTCCAAAACAGCTTATTTTGTTATCGATGAAGCCGATAGAATGTTGGATATGGGGTTCTACGACGACATTATGAACATCTGTCGTTTACTCCCTAAAGATTGTCAAATGGTGCTTTTCTCTGCCACGATGCCACCGAAGATAGCCTCTTTGGCAGAGATGATTTTGAAAGATCCTGTGCGTATAGAACTATCGGTCTCAAAACCACCTACGACGATAAAACAGTATGTCTCTCTCTGTCATGAGGAGCAGAAATTAGCTGTGCTTAAAAAGTTTTTTTCCAACGAAGAGTTTGTTACCAAGGGTGCCAAAACTGTGCTCTTTGCCTCCTCTAAGTTGAAAGTGCATCAATTGGCACAAGCTATAAAGAAAGAAGGGCTAAGTGTAGCAGAAATGCACTCCAATCTCACGCAGGCTGAGCGAGATCAAGTAATGCGCCAGTTCAAAATGAGTGCTTTTGATATCCTTGTGGCTACAGACATCGTGGCCAGAGGTATAGATATAGACGACATAGAGTTGGTGGTAAACTATGATATGCCCAAAGATCCAGAGGATTATGTCCATAGAATAGGGCGAACAGCACGAGGCAACTCCGAGGGAGGCACGGCTTTTACGCTCGTAACGGAGCGAGACCTGTCGGCTTTCTACTCTTTGGAGCACTTTTTGGGGTATACTGTTGTGCAACTCCCAGTAGACGAGGACTTGGGTTCGGTACCTGTATATGCTCCTAAACAGGGAGCAAAAACGTGGCAAAAGAGGGGAAGGAGGAGACGTCCGTCCGCTCGCTCTCAATCTTCTACAAAATCCTCTTCTGCGAAAAAAGTAGCTAAAAGGTCAAAAGAGACAGAGCATAAAGAAGCGAAAAAGAGGAGCTCTCTACGTAAAAAACCTAATTACAATAGATATAAAAAGGACCTGACGAATAAGAACCATGGGGAACAAAATAACAAATGAACGTATGAATAGACTACAACAAAAGTCCGCTCTAATAAGGGAAATAGACCCTAATACCAAAGTAGGCCAAACAAAACGAAAGATAGTAGCCTATTGCATTGAGCATGGTCCATCTACAATAACCGATTTGGCGCATCACCTGATGTTGAGTGCTCCTACGGTAACCAAGTTTATTACTGACTTGGAGGAGAAGGGATGTATAATGAGCTACGGCAAATTAGAAACTCATGGAGGTAGATACCCTTTTTTATATGGATTGCATCCAGAAGTGGGAGGTTTTATAGGGGTTTATATACACTATAATAAACTCAATATCGGATACATGGATATAGTGGGGAATATCTTAAAAACAGAGTATGATATTCCCTTTGAGTTTCAAAATCAACCCGAAAAGTTGGATGAGCTTTCTTCGCTTGTTTTAGACTTTATAGATCGGCATCATATAGAGAAAGATCATCTTCTCAATATAAATATCAATCTTCCTGGTCGTATCAATTCAAAGACAGGGTATAGTTATACGTTCTTTGCCGATTTGCAGAAAGAGTCTTCTCTTGCCGAAATCTTGAGTAAAAAGATGGGCTTTTATGTAACCATCGATAATGATACACGTGGCTTGGCATACGGAGAATATACACAGGGAGTTGGTGCCTCTAAAAATGCCAAGGATGTGCTTTATGTTAACCTCAGTTGGGGGTTGGGATTAGGTATAATACTTGATGGTAAGGTCTATACAGGGAAGTCTGGTTTTAGTGGAGAGTTTGGTCATATAAGCATATTTGACAATGAAATTCTCTGCCAGTGTGGCAAGAAAGGATGTATGCAAACCGAGATCGGAGGGCATGCACTACATAGAGAAATTATTGAAAGGGTGCGCTCGGGAGAGACATCGATTCTAAGCAATTGTATATTGAAAGGCGAAGAATTGACCCTTGCTGATATTATTGAGGCTATAAACCACGGAGATGTGCTCTGTTTGGAAGTCTTGGCTTCCGTTGGGCGCAAATTGGGTAGACAGCTGGCAGGATTGATAAACATATTCAATCCCGAGTTGGTTATCATAGGTGGAAGTTTAGCTGCAACAGGAGAGATATTGAGGCTTCCTGTAGAGACGGTTGTACGTACATACACACTAAATCTGGTGAGTAGTGATACTGAAATTGTTGTAGCAGAGTTAGGCGAAGAAGCTGGTCTTATAGGAGCTTGTATGACGGCTCGTTCCAGACGTTTTGAATGAACCTATTCTGTTTCATTTATGCTTCTTGGCTTTTTGAATAGGATATATAAAAGAGAGAATTTGCTGAAAGTATAAATGAGTATGTGGTTAAGTGTTTTACTTCTTCTTGCAGGGCTTGCAATGATTTTTTATGGGGCTAATCTTTTAACAGATGGAGCCTCCTCGATAGCTAAGCGAATGCGAGTAACTCCTTTGGTTATAGGTCTGACTGTGGTGGCTATGGGCACTTCGGCTCCCGAAATGGCCGTGAGTCTGACTTCTGCAATAGGAGGAAAGTCTGATATAGCTTTGGGTAATGTAGTGGGAAGCAATATCTTCAACATATTGGCTATACTGGGGCTTACGGCTTTGGTAAAGCCTTTGAAAGTAGCCACCACAACCACACGGGTAGAAATTCCCGTCGTAATACTTCTTACTCTTGTAGTCAGTATTCTCTGCTTAGATACCCTTGTGAATGGAGCTTCGGTCAATATGATAGATCGTTCTGAGGGTTTTGTTCTTCTCTCCTTCTTTATTCTTTTTATGGCCTATACCATGTTTATAGCGAGGCGTGAGGAACCCTCTGAAGAGAATGCTCCAGAGATTAAGCAGTATTCGCTCTGGCTTTCTATTCTTATGGTTTTATTGGGGCTAACCTTTCTTGCTTTGGGGGGAAGATTTTTTACAAACGGAGCGGCAGATATAGCTCGAGCACTTGGCGTAAGCGAGGCTGTAATCGGTTTGACGTTAGTGGCTCTCGGTACTTCTATACCCGAGTTGGCAACTTCTCTTGTCGCAGCTCGTAAGGGTCAGGTTGATATGGCCATTGGTAACGTGGTAGGGAGCAATATCTTCAATCTACTCTTTATCTTAGGTACCACCGCTGTTATAAAACCAATCACAATATCGGGTATAACGCTTATGGACTACGCTGCGATGCTTCTTGCCGTAGTATTGTTATATCTCTTTACCATCTGTTTTGGGCAACGTAAGATACTCCGTTTAGAGGGGTTGGTGTTATTGCTCTGTTTCGTTGCCTATAATGTTTTTCTGGTACTTCGGTAGGATTAGTTTCCTTTCCTTCTCGTAGGTATAAAATAGGGTGTCTCTTCTTAATATAGGAGAGATACCCTTTTTAGTTATATCCGTTACTGGATAATTCTTTTGCAAGTCTACAACCGATTATATGCGTGTGATTGAGTTGATGGATGGATTTTTCTTCAAGCCATCGCAGATGCGTCGCACATCTTCTGTATTGTGTACCATAACCTTAAAGGTGCCGCCAAAAACACCACTGTGCGAGGCAAGGTTGATACCCGTAATGCTAATGTTTATATCCTCACTGATGTATTGGATAATAGCATTGAGAATGCCGATAGAGTCAATCCCCTTGATTTCAAAGGTTACTTCAAAGAGGGAGTTGGGGTGATCTCCCCAAAGAGTTTGTACGATGCGATTACCTGCACTACTCTTTAGTCGGGTTGCATTGATGCAGGAACGTTTGTGTACAACCACCTTGTTACCATCTTCTATAAAGCCGATGGTTTCATCTCCCAGTACGGGATTACAGCAGGGAGCGATACTATAGTTGGGGGTAAAGTTAAACTCTTCCAATAGGAAAGGCTTCTTAGTATTGATTCCTATCGTGTGAACTTCTTGTTGGAGAGATTTACCGTTTGCTTTGTTATTCTTGGAGGAGCGAAATATCCTCGTGAAGAAGTTGCCCTTGTCCCCCTCTTGAATTAGTTTCTTAAAACTGTCGGGAAGAGAAATAGACCTGCTCCCCACGGCATAGAAGAACTCTTCTCTTTTGTGAAAGTTGAAGTAGTTGGCTACTTTGTCCAGATGTGCTGTTGTCACAGTCTGCCCATCTTTTTGGAAAAGGGCTACAACCTCTTTTTCTCCCAAAGCAATAGATTCACGACGACGCTTGCGTAGCACCTCGTCAATTACCGCACGAGCTTTGGCGGAGGTTACATAGTTGAGCCATTCGGGGGTGGGAGATTGCTTCTCGCTGGTTATGACTTCGACCTGATCTCCGTTTTGTAGAGTGTAGTTGAAGGGAACTAATCTGTGGTTTACCTTCGCTCCTATACAGTGTTTCCCTATCTCTCCGTGGATGGCAAAGGCAAAGTCCAGAGCAGTAGCTTTCTGGGGAAGGGATATCATTTTACCTCGGGGGGTAAAGACCGATATTTCTTCTGTGTAGAGATTGAGCTTGAAAGTATCCAAAAAGTCCATAGAGTCTGGCGTTGGGCTCTCTAATATCTCTCGGATAGTAGCCAACCATTTTTCCAGTTCCGAATCTTCCTCAAAAACTTCAGACTTATACTTCCAATGAGCGGCAAAGCCGAGTTCAGCGATATCGTCCATCTTACGACTTCGTATCTGCACTTCTATCCACTCTCCATCTGGCCCCATTACTGTAGTGTGTAGTGCCTTATATCCGTTACTCTTAGGGTTCGTTACCCAGTCTCGTATACGCTCGGGTTTGGTTCTGTATATGTCGGTGATGCGCCCATATATATCCCAACACAAATCTTTGTCGCTGATATCGGGCTTACTCTCGAATATAATGCGCACTGCATAGAGATCATATACCTCTTCGAAGGGTATTTTTTTCTCCTGCATCTTGTGCCAAATGGAGTAGGCAGACTTGACCCTCGTTTTCATTTCGTAGGTAATGTTCATTGCCTTGAAACGTTCTTTGAGGGGGAGTGCAAAGCGTTCGAAAATTTGGTTGCGCTCTTCTTCCGAGGCAGAGATTTTGTCTTTTATTTCTTGGTACTCTTTGGGGTGTTCTATGGCAAAGCTTAGTTCCTCAAGCTCTGTCTTTATAGCGAAAAGCCCCAATCGATGGGCGATAGGGGCATATACATAGAGCGTTTCGCCCACAATTTTTAATTGCTTGGCAACAGGCATTGCATCCAGCGTACGCATGTTGTGCAGGCGGTCGGCTATCTTGATAAGGATGACACGGATATCTTCGTTCATCGTGAGCAATAGCTTGCGGAAGTTCTCGGTCTGAGCAGAAACGTTCATCCCCTCTTGAAACATGTCGGATGGGATTTTGGTCAAGCCCTCTACGATTTGTGCCACTTTATCACCAAACATAGTACGAAGGTCTTCGGTCGTATAGTCTGTATCTTCCACCACATCGTGGAGCAGTGCGCAGACAATAGAGGTAGAGCCCAGCCCCATCTCGGAACAGATGATTTGCGCCACCGCTAAAGGATGAGTTATGTAGGGGATACCACTTTTTCTCCTTACGCCTTCGTGAGCTTTACGTGCCAGAAGAAAAGCCTTTTCGATACGCTCTACTTTTCTACGGTGCTTAGACCTTAGGTAGGCATCGATTAGGGCATTGTACTGCTCCATAATCATGCGGTTTTCTTCCTCTGGTGTTAGGTGTACTACCTCATTGGCGTTATTCTTCATCGGTTCCATAGAAAAGTAGAATTAAATAATATCCCTACTATATGTACTATTCGATCTTTTGAATTTTGTCAGAAATAAAATCGGTTGGGTAGATTATAACTCAAGAGAGCTTAGTTCTATCCACTCTGTTTGGGGGCTATGCTTATGTAGATACTCTTTTAGATACTCTTCTGTGTCTGTTTCTATAGGAGTACATATTTCCCCTTCGCAAGGGTATTTATTATATATGAATATCTCTAAGTCAATGCCTCTGTTTCTTAGGGCTTCTATACTGAGTAACGAGTGGTTGATGCTCCCCAAACGTCCCGAGGAAACCAGGGCAACGGGGTAACCCCTTTGGGCGATGTAGTCTATAGTTAATAGATTGCGAGTCATTGGCACCATTAACCCGCCTGCACCCTCTATGAGGATTTTGTCATACCCCATACCCATAAGGGCGCACGTCGCTTGATCAATTTTTTCTACCTCTATATCCACACCTGCCATCTGTGCCGACAGGTGAGGTGAAGCTGGGAAAGGAAAAAGATAACTGCACCTATGAGGCTCTGCCAATTCTCTTTCGTGCGCGGAGGAAAAGAGAAGAGTTTTGTCGTGTACCTCTAAATCTTCGCTCCTTCCCGTACAGCCAGTTTGAATCGGTTTCTGGCTTATTATGCGCATACCCCTCTGTTGCATCGTTTTTATCAAAAAGGCAGTTGCATATGTTTTGCCTATTCCTGTATCAATGCCCGTAATAAAGAGAACTTTGTTTGTATTCATTATTACCTCTATTTAAGGAGTATATATTCACACAAAGATAGTATAAATATTCTGTTTTTTTGTAAGCCCGATTTTTGTTTTTGTACCATGCAGATTCCAGAGTCAAGTGCAACGTTGTTGCAAATATACGTCAAGGGCTTCTATAGGAGATTGAAAGTTTAGCTTTTTTCTGGGTCTGTTGTTTAGCAGGCTTTGTATTGTTTTGATTTGTAGTTTCGATATTTCGGAGAAAGAGGTTCCTTTCGGTATATATTGTCTTATTAGTTTGTTTAGATGTTCTATGTGTGGTTTGTCGGTTGAGCAATAGGGTTTTGCAAAGAAAACGGGAATTTTGAGTGCCCTTTCGATGGAAGAAAAAGCCATAAACTCGGCACCATTGTCCGTTGTGATGGAATGTAGCA
>NZ_FUXE01000012.1 GCF_900167105.1 Porphyromonas circumdentaria
ATGAATTGGAAGAAGCTCCAAGGGATAGCCTGTGAATTTATCCAAGCGATGAAATTGCAGGAGCATCAGGTGGTAGCCGTTACGCATAAGGATACCGACAATCTGCACATTCATATCATTGCCAATCGGATGAGTATGAACGGGGCGGTTTATGATACGACCTTTGTAAGTAACAAGGCAGCACGAGTGGCAGAAGAGCTGAGTCGCAAACACGGTCTGACGATTGCCAATGAGATACGGGCAGAAAAACGCTATCAAAAGCCGAGAGCCAATCAGACACGGGAGGCGAGCAGGGAGAAACTGCGCACAATGGCTTATGGACTGTTGGGAAAGTATGCGAATGGCGGACTGAATGGCTACGCATCCTTTCGATATGATTTGAGACGACAAGGTGTAATCGTGGAACAGATGACGAACAAGAAAGGTAGCATCTATGGACTGAAGTTTCATTTTGAGGGGCAGACTTTCAAGGCTTCGGAAATAGGACGAGAGTTTGGATATAACTCGCTGCTGAAACAATTCGGGCTGTCCTATGCTGCTCCCTATCACTCTTCTGTTCCAATTTATCAGACGAAAAGCCCTTTACAAGAAGAAAAGCGACAGCCAACACCAAGTCCTGAACCAAGCCTTGTTGAGAGCGTAGTGGATGTTGTTGCCGAAGGGATTGCATCGGGTGTTGGCGGTCTGTTGGACTTCCAAGTCCACGGAGAAGATTATGCCGAGACCGCCTTCCAGCGGAGACTGCGCCACGAAGCCAACAAGAGAAAGAAACGAGGACGAAGGATGTAGGAAACAGAATGTTCGCCTTTCATCAATCTCACAAGACGCAAAACTCACAGCCGAAGAGTAAAAAGGAGATGATACGACTGGTCGCACCTCAAAAAAGAAAATCACGAAAGAATGCTCACTTTCGCTCGCAAATCTGTACCTTTGCAAGTGATAATAGTGAGCGTTCTTTGGTTATTCAAAACAATGTGCCTCAAAGCACTCCGCTCATTTCTAAATCGTTACCTATTCATCTATCTCCCAAAGATAACACTCTACTCCTCAGTAAGATAGTTCGCAAGCAAAAAATCGCATTGCAATCTTAATATACATATACGCAACTTAAATATATATATATTCAATCTACAAATATATATACGCAATTTGCGTATAAACTTTAAGTATAATGCTTATAAGGTTTACCCTTGTAGGTCAAGAGTTTTTCCTGCAATGCTTATAACTTTTAGCCGTAGGGGGCGAATAGATACCCCTATACCATCGTTTCATTTCCCTCTACGATTCTCTGCTTGAAGAGGAAGTCAAAACATTTTTAGCGATATGGATTGGGACAGCCAACAAAGAAATTGAGGTAAAAGAGAGGCAGTATAAGTAGTATTCTTCGAACTGTTATAATCAACAGAGCGTTACACGGGTAAAAAATTATACTTTTGTAGAGTATTTCCCTCTTAGAAAGCATGGGAAACTCTCATTAGGCTCGGTAGCTTAGCTGAATAGAGCGTCAGATTCCGGTTCTGAAGGTCGTGGGTTTGAATCCCACCCGAGTCACTTCTCTCGATAATGGTAAAGTGCAACCCGTAGTACGTAGATACGACAACTTTTCAACAACCACTATGAAAGGCATCATCTCCTATACCATAGCATCTCTTTTGCTACTGCTGCTCCTCCTAATCCCTACCTTCTGGAAAGTGTATGCGTGGCACACTGCCGTGGCAATCACAGTAGGATGTATCCTGTCCGATATAGTAGGACGAAGGATTATACGCCGTAGCAACAAGAAGAGATAGCCACCTTTACAACGAGACCGTTCGCTCTCGCCCCCACTCTACCCTATTCAAAGCGTTGTATCTGCCCTCAATAAGGAGATCAGAGTCGCTTGCGTTTGCGCCAAACTTCCCAAGCATAGGCTATCTTGCCTGAGAGCGATATGATAAGCACAGAGCATATAATAAGCCCTATACCCAAAAGGTGCATAGGCGTTAGAGGCTCGTCGAAAACCAATATCCCTATTACTACGGCAGTGAGGGGTTCGAGAGCACCCAAGACCGAACTAAGGGTAGAGCCACAGAGCTTTACAGCCTCTACGAGCATTATGTTTGCCACAACGGTGGATAGGATAGCCAAAAGTAGCATCCATCCCCAACCTTTTGCATCGGGTATTAGCTGTATTCCTCCCCAGAAATAGGCGATAATGAGGAAACCTATACCACAGAAAAGCAAGGCATAAAAGGAGAGCTTGATGTTGTTCATGTGCTGTAATACGCTCTTATTCACTATCACCATGTAGGAAGCATAGGCCAATCCCGTAATAGCTACGATAAGAAATCCGCCGAAAGGTATGGGCTCTGCACCGCTCCCTATACCCGTGATGAAGATAACGCCCACAAAAGCGAGTATTATGGCTATCATCACAAGCAATGTCGGTCGCTGACCATAGAAGACAAAGAGCAATAGGATAACATAGATAGGATAGGTGAAATGGATAACCGTAGCAATACCCGTAGGCATATAAAGGTAACCCAACTGCAAGCCCATAGCCGAGCAAATGTAGATAAGCCCGAGAGAGATGAGTAAAAAAGCTTCGTAGCGTGTAATCTTGAAATCTATCTTTTTGCTCCAAAGAATAAGCATTAAAAAGAAAGCCGCCAGAAGAAATCTATACGCGAGTATAGAGGGGGTAAGTATACCCATGGCCATAAGAGGCAGGGTAAAGAGGGGTATAAAACCGAAAGATATAGAAGCAGAGGAAGCCATGGCTATACCTCTAATGTGTTGTCCCATGGTAAAAGGTCTGTTTGGGTGCTTTTTTTCTTAATCTTTCAACACCATAAAACAGCTGATTGGTTTATGATCCGATATGCTTGCTTGCTGATCTATATGGCAGTTGTAGGATTCTATTTGTTCCGAGTGTAGTATGTGATCTATCCGTACCCCAAAGCGTTTGAATCGGAAAGAGATACCCCAACCGCAGCCAGTGTGGGTGTAAGCATCTACCAGTTCAGAGGCTATGCGAGAGCGGGCATAGGAGATGGGTGTATCGTTAAAGTCGCCACAGACAATTACGTAGGGTGTTTTACTCTGTGCACAATCGATTGCTATGGCATCGGCTTGGGCTGCTCTCCTCTTAAAAGCGGGTGTAAACTTGGCCTTAACTCTATCTTTCAGTCTGATAGGGTCTCCCTCTTTGGCAAGGGTCATATATTCGTTGGCATCTTTGTTCGTAAGGTAGAAAGACTCCAAATGCAGGTTATACAACTGTACCTCTTTTCCTTTTACATCGAGCGTGTAAACTACTCCACCGTTGAAACGTGAGTCGAGAGGCAAAAGTCGTGTATCTTTTACAGGAAACTTTGAGAGCAACATAAGGCTTGTACCCCTATCTTTCTGTGCAAAGCGCAGTATAACATAAGGGTACTCGGGGAGATATTTGGCAATATGTCGCATGGAAACATAAGGCGACTTCTTACCCGAAGTGTACGCCTCTTGCAGGCAAATAATATCTGCCTTAGACTCTTTCAGGTAGCGCAACGTAGGGTTAGGCTCTTGCTCTGTATGCTTTATGAAGCCAAAACCATGACAGTTTAGAGAGAGTACCTTTATAGCTTCTTGCGGTACTTCGCTCTCTTTGCAGTGTAGGGGCATATAGGTTGTAATGCCTCCCCATGTAACGATTAGAAAAAAAAGATTGAAGAAGAATCCCTTCCACTGACGTTTTATAAGCCTGTAAAGTAAGAAAAAGCAAATACCCAAGAGTAGAAAGGGAAATCCCATACCCAGAAAAGCAGGGAAAAAGAGCTGTTCGGGCGATAAAAACATCGAGAGCAAAGCAAGGAGATAAAGTGCCGAAATGAAGAGATTGAGCATCCACGATATCGAATGAAACAGGGTATAGAAGAAGTTCCATACGGGTGCTCTTTTCTTTCCTTTACGGCTATTTCCTCTACGCAATACACTCATCGGATTTTTATCCATACAAGTACTCTGTTTAGCGTTCTTCCTCTGTTTTTTGAAAAAGTACGTTGCGCTCCTCTTGGGTTAGTGCTGAGTAACCCGAGCGTTTAACCTTTTCCAAAACAGCCTCCATGGTAACTCCCTTTTTATCGTTTGAAGTCTCTTTTGGAGCAGATGCCTTATCTCTTTTTTTACGAACCGAAGATCTCTTTCCAGAGACGAAAAGAGGTTTTGAAAAGAGGTTAACGAGCCAATCTATCGCCTTTCCTATCCCCTGGGTTATATCCACCCCCTTAGTTCGCAGCAATCCCCCAAAGAGCATCCCCGTGAGTATGCCGCCCAAATGCGCTATCGTACCGCCCAAATTCTCCTCACCATTGAGGAGGAGTATTATACATACGATTATGATAGATAGGTTTTTGTAACTGATAGAGCTTACTATAAAGAAAGGCCTGCGCTGACGAGGTGCATACATACCTATGGCACTTATCAAACTTAAGAGAGAGGCAGAGGCTCCATAGAGTGGCAGGTGCAATTTATAAATACCTATCAGCTCCATCAATTCAAAAGTAAGAGGATAAAAAAGACCTCCTATTATCCCCGAAAGTACATATAGTCCTATCGTCTGTCGGTAACTGAAAAAACGAGCAAACTCTCTACCAAAAAAGTAGAGCAGTATCATATTGACCAAAAGATGCCCTACACTATTATGAAACCACATATAGGTGATAAGCGTCCACGGCCTTAGCAGTACCACCTGTAAACTACCGCTCAAAGAGAGGTAAGGATCGAGAAAGTAGCGGCTACCCCACCCTGCCAAAGCAAAAAGCCCCGAAACCAACCAATACAGCATAGAGAGCAAAAGGGATATTACCACCAGCTTTTGTACAGCCGTGGTAGTACGCCACCTGCCTATAAGTAGCCTTTTTCTAAACATAGGGTCTATCTATATATCCTTTTTTACGCCAGAGAAGAATCAGAACAATACCCCCTATCATTCCTCCCAAGTGAGCAAAATGCGCAATACCATCATTTGTACCCGAGATACCGAGGAAGAGTTCTACCAATCCGTAAATAGCGACAAAATACTTTGCCTTGATCGGTATCGGTATAAACATCATATAGATAGAAGCGTTTGGGAAAAGCATACCGAAAGCAAGCAATAACCCAAAAACCGAACCCGAAGCACCTATCGTAAGCACTCTATTGAGGAAAGAGGTAGCAAGCATCTGGCCTCCCTCTGAAAAAGTAACGATGGTTGCCCCCGATGCTACTATATCATGAAGCTCTGTGTACCAGAATATCTGCTGTGTAAGAGCTGCCGTAAGGGCACAAACGATATAGAAAGTGAGAAATCGGCTCCTACCCCAGAGGCGTTCTATGGCACCTCCGAACATGAAGAGAGAGAACATATTGAAGAAAAGGTGCGCTATGGAAGACTCATCATGCAGGAAAGCATAGGTAACAAACTGCCACAGGCGAAACTGTTCTGCCTCGAAGTAATGAAGCCCAAACATATTGGCAAGATTAAAACCCAAGCGTCCGAAGACGAATTGTGCAAACCACACTAAAGCATTTATTATGATAAGGTTGAGCGTTACAGGAGGTAAAAACTGTTTCAAACGCTCATAGAAGTTTCTATTATCATAGTTGTAATAATTCATACGCTTCTTCTCTTTTTATCGTTAATACCATGTATTTCTTGCGCCACCTGTATAGATACTCGTCTGTTGGTACTTCAAATCCTTCAACAAACTCGATTTTACACCTATAGTTACGCTGTATGATTTGTAATAACCTATCGGTATAATACTTGCAGTTAATTGCCAGCAATGGAGATCTCGGGTTACAGATATGGTCATATTGGTAACCTTTTTGAGATCGAAATTATAGTTGGCATCGAACATAAACGCCCAGTTTTTTGTCGGTTTTATATCACCTCTAAAGCTCAAGTTATGGGTTAATTTATAGCGATACTCCTTTTTATGAATGTCAAAGTTAGCATGATCGTAACCAAGATTCATACTGTAATTGAATGAAAAGTTCCAAGGAAAGTTCCATACCAGATAGCCATCATCATCTACTTCTTGGTCTCCAAAAGGCGAACTGCTTCCTCGCCGACCAAAGCTTCTACTACTCTTGTCGACAGCTTCCTTAGAGGGTAATGCAGGTTGATTAGAATCGGGAGTATCGGTTTTATTGGACATATCTGAAGTAACCTCCTCCTCTTTATTCTTATTGAGTAGTTTATCAATGAAGGCTGCTATCTTCTTTCCCGTTTGATTATTAAATGTGTAACTGAAACCTGTACCCGTACCAATGAGGCGACCAAACCCTTTTCCATTGAAAATACGAAGTTTATCTACTCTTCTTGGTATAACCCTACCCGATTCGTCTATAGAATAATCGTAGAGATAGGTATCGAACGTACCATTAAGACGAAGTACAAATTTCTCCGATAGACGAAGTGCCAAAGTAGCATTGATATTGGTCCATTTGAATGAATCGGCCATCATATTGTACCCGATATTCCAATCGAACTGGTCGATAAGGCTAATCTTTTTGAATCCTTCGCCCACAGTATCTCTGTTGTCCCTCAACTTCATTTCGAGGTTGTTGGCAAAGTTAAAGTTGATATACCCAGATTTGTCTCTACCTGGTACCCCAAACATATTGCGTCTGAAAGGCGAATAAATCTCCTCTCTATCTACTCCGTTTTTGTCTTTATAGTGGAGCTTTTTATAGTATCCGAGCGAGGGATCCCCGAAATCGGGTGTGTAGCTAAAAGAGACCGAGGGTGTAACACGGTGGCGTATCATCTGTACTTTATCGCCGAATATCTTCCATGGCTTAAAGAAACCATATAGTGTAGTAGAGGTAGAGAGTGAAGCACTATAATCGTGTATATGGTAGAAACCAAATGTTGTGTCGGCATCTATCACACGCCCTGTTGCATCGTCCCACCTGCGCCCTATCTTTCTGGTGTACCAACGTGCATTGTAGTTGAACGAAGGGGTTACTTTGATATAATCAAAAAGGTCAAACGAAGCCGATACTGGTATCCTATGTTGCATACCGTTATTCCAATCCCTTATAAGATTCGATTGCAATATCTTGTCCTCTTTGGTTACTATGTTGTTACGGAAAGAGCCACTATAACTGAGCGAAATCTTCTCATACCAACGCTCTTTGCCTACTCTTTTCTTACGTTTGAACGGATATATGGTACTTAACGATACCGAGAGGTTGGGCAGAGATACCGACAGCGTAGAGTCGCTCGAACGCTGGTCTATATTCATAGCAGCGGTGATATTGAGCGGTATGCTATTGAAACGACGCGAATAACTTATACTCGAACCCTTAGTATTCTGAGCTCTCACGTCGGGATTATACATCGTATTGATAGAGTTGTGGTTGTAACTACTCGTAGAGAAGTTGACACTTGCCGAGAAAGTACGCAATGGATCGACTTTGCGGTCCTGTGTATGCGACCAATTGATGCTGAAATCTTTTGAGTTGCTATAATCTCCTGGTATCTTCTTATCTCCTCTAACGGTAGAAACAAAGCTTACATTCACATTACCGCTATACTTGTAACGACGCACATAGTTAGAAGAAGCAGAAACTCCCCATGACCCCAACGTATAAATATCTCCCACCACTTTGAGGTCTACATAGTCGTTAATAGCGTAGTAGAAACCTCCTCCTCTGAAGTAGAACCCGCGGTCTAATTCATCTCCATAGGAGGGAAGAATAATACCCGACGTACGTTTTTCATTGAAAGGAAAGAACCCAAAGGGTAGTCCTATGAGATAGAGCGGTACTCCCCCCATAACCATATAAGCGGGTCCCGTTACTATATTCTTCTCGGGTACCACTTTGGCTCGTGTAAGGCGAATATAAAAGTGCGGATCGTCATGGTTATCGCAAGTCGTATAACGCCCTCCTTTGACAAACATGGTATTATCGGGCATACGCATAGACTCTTCACTGGTAAGGAATCCCTCGCCCTGTTGTGTCAAAGCTCCCGTTATATACCCCTTTTCTGTACGGAAGTTATAGAGCATGGTCTTACTCTCAAACTTCTGATCTCCCTCTGAAAAAGTGGGGTAGGCCATAGGATGCCCCTCCTCATCCAACGTATATTGAGCGTAAACCTGCGAGCTATCCGTATTGATGTACATGAAGTTAGATTCCAAATTCATTCTTTGGTAACTAACTTTAGAGGGACCAAAAAAGTAAACCTTGTTCTGTCCTAATAGTACCACAGAGTCCTGTGCCGAGAAATTTACAATATCCTCCAACACGATAGGTTCTTCGGTAGCAGTCTGTAGACTATCCTCTACCACTTCTACTTCTTCGGTAGTAGATGCTATGGCTTCGGGAGCTACTTTCTCTTCTATAAGTTCGTTCGATGTCTGGGTAATGCTGTCTTGTTGGATAACATCGGGTGTATCTGAGGGCGGTACAGAATCGGAAACTATAATTTCTCTCCTCTTTTCCTCCCCCGACTTTATAGATGTCATCTGTACACTATCGGTAACGCTCGTAGGCTGCTCCTCTCTCTTGTCCAAAGAGAGCGTATCGCCTGCTCTGTCGGTAACAAGGGTATCTACAACAGTTTCATAACTTGGCTCTGTAGAGGTATGTAACGAAGTAGTCCGCGTTTTACACGAAACAGCAAAAAGGAGTAAAGCCATCCATAGAAAGAAGAGCTTCACACTACAAAATCTGCATCTACTATACATCTAACCCCTATTACTCTGCGCACAAAGTTAGTGCTTTCTACGTGAAAAGTATTGCCTCTAAAGGGGTTATTAACAGGAGTAGTAAAAGAAGAGAGAGCAAGACCTATTGAGAGCTGGGGTATATATCTATCGTATTTCTCTCTATACCCTTTTACTACCCTCTCGAGAAGATATAAAAGTTCCCTATAATCTTTCCCAAAGTTTCCATAGGTCTAAACTCAAGTTAGGACCTATGCAAACTCGAGTTTGTATAGGTGGAAACTAAAGTTTGCACAGGAGCTATGAAAAAGCAGGTTATTACTTTATCAACAATTCACCCCAAACACCTCTGTTTCTATGTAAGTATATAAGGAATATTCTTTATATCTCTTTCGTAGTAGTAGTAGGGACTGTTGATATGTTGATAGTGTAGAAAGGATATAAAGAGTATAGATAGAGGGGTAAGTTCTCTCTACATAAAAAGTGTAGTAATCTACTACTTATCGTCCGTTTATCAATATCTTATTGACAGTTTAATTCTCTGATAAATAAGGATTTAATGAGGTTATAAACAGATAAACCTTGTGGATAGCCTCGGTTTTATTGAATACTCCCTTTCGTTAGCTTTACTATCTGTGTCTATAAGTAGTAGATTATTGGGAGAATAACTTAGGCTAACTTTTCTTGCATTGTACATAACTGGGCTGCTTGCGAAAAAGAAAAGGAATATCAAGAATAAGTTAGCTTTTCTTTTCAACTTGTTTACAACAGAGTTATCGTCCGTTTATCAACACTTATCTACAGATTCAAATACCGCACTCCATTGTAGAGAGGTATAGGTGTAACGATACAAAGCAAAGAGGGCGCGAAAAGCCCTATTTTCTTTAGTATAAAGGGAGATAAGGATATTTAACTATCTTTGTGGTATAGATGCTTAGAGTATGGAAGTGGAAAAAAATATCTTGTCAGAGGCTACTGTTATAGCGGAAAAATCTACCGACGAACGCTTCTCTTTGGTTGCAAAGACTTTGGCGGGCTTGGAAGAGGTGTTGGCTCAAGAATTACGTCAATTAGGTGCGCGGGAAGTAGTAGTGGGTCGACGTATGGTGAGCTTTGAAGGCAATAAGGAACTTCTATATAGAGCTAATTTTTACCTTCGTACAGCACTCCGTATCTTAAAGCCCATTTACGAGTTTCAGTGTACGAATATAGAGCAACTCTATGAGGAATTGTCTCATTTCAACTGGATGCGTTACCTCCGTGTAGACCAAACTTTTTTGGTAGACCCTGTGGTATATTCCGATTTCTTTACCAATAGTCGTTATGTAAGTTACCGTGTAAAAGATGCGATTGCCGACTTCTTTAAGCAATACCATCCCGAGGGATTGCGTCCTTCGGTATCTACTACGGCTCCTCAGGTACGTTTCAACATACACATCTCTGGGCGTAATGTTACGCTTTCTATAGATAGTTCGGGCGAGAGCCTCCATAAAAGAGGTTATAAGGTACGTCAAACACCTGCCCCCATCAATGAAGTACTCGCTGCTGGTATACTGCTTAAAGCAGGTTGGAAAGGGGAGTGTGATCTCATTGATCCGATGTGTGGGTCGGGTACCTTTTTGATAGAGGCAGCTATGATAGCACGCAATATAGCACCTGCTACATGGAGAAAAAGTTTTGCTTTTGAGGAGTGGAAAGATTTTGACCCTATTCTCTGGCGTTCTATACGGGAAGATATTTCACAAGAGACCCCTTTTCAACACCACATATATGGTAGCGATATAGCTTCGGATGCCATTGCTGTTGCGCAAAGCAATATCAAACATACGGGTTTAGGTGCCGATATTACTCTCGAAAGGATTGGTATGGAAGAGCGAGAGGGTCCAAAAAATCTCTCTTTAGTTGTTATCAATCCGCCCTATGGGGAGCGTCTCAATCGTTTCGATATGGAGCGTCTTTATGGCATGATCGGTACCCAATTAAAGCATAAGTACACAGGTTCTAAGGTCTGGGTCATAGCCCCTCGTAAATCTTTTTATAGTGCTATTGCTCTGCGTCACTCTACCAAAGAGATACTTTTCAATGGAGATATTGAGTGCGAATTAAGAAGCTACGACCTCTTTGCAGGTAAGCGAGAAGATTTTAAGAGAGAGGGTTCGAGAGAGAAGGAACCCTATTCGGCAAAAAAAGAGTTGCGGGGAGCTCGAGAAAAGAGTAGTTTTTCCGACTCAGAGAGACCGAAAGGAAACTTTGAAAAGAGCGATAAAAAGCGATCTTACTACCCAAAAGAGGCAGAAAAGGCTACCGAAGAAAAAGCCCCAACTCCGCGCCGTCGGGCGCGTATAGGCGAGAGAAAAGCATCGGAGGCTATGCCTCGCACTCGATTTGCACAGGATGAACGACGCCGTAAGGGTAGAGCTATCCAAGTATTTGATGAAAGTGATAATTAAACAGTACAATATATTTCAATCTGATTGATCCTATGAAGAAAATTTTCCTACAAGCCTTGCTTGCGATACCTTTCCTTTTTGGTGCCGTACAACTCCAACCCGAAGCAATGGCGCAAAGGAGCCCTGGACTCTATACCTTAGAGGATGTTACTATGGGTGGACGTACCTTTTTGGATAGATTTTACCCTCAATATAAAAATCGTCTGCAGTGGATAGGCGATAGAGCTATCTACGTAGAGGGTGAAAGTATCCTTTTAATAGAGGGCAAAAAGGGAACTAAAGAGCTCCTTACGTTAAAGGAAATACGTAGGATTATACCCCATGAAGAGGTTTTTGAGAAGAGTACTTTTTTCCCTATGTTTCGTCCTATTAAGGGATATGATAACTGGATAGGGCTCTCCTCACCTACGGGATACTATATTGTAGATGTAAAAAGCAAAAGTTTGGTGCGCAGCTTCAACTTCTTGCCTGCCGAGGGAGTTGAGCCTTATACTCTACTGGAGTTAAGTCCCGATGCAACCCATGCACTGCTTCGCTCCTCCAAAGGAGAGTTACTCATTACTTCAGCTCTCAATTCCAGTACTACTCATCGTCCTTCCTTTGAGCTTGTTGCCTGCAATGAGAGCGATACAATTCTTTATGGAGAGGCAGTGCACCAACGAGAGTTTGGTATAGAAAAGGGTGTTTTTTGGAGCCCTGACGGTAGTAAACTCGCTTTCTACCGCATGGATCAATCTATGGTAGCTCCCTACCCTATCGTTACAATTATGGAGAAGAAAGCACAGATTGCTCCACTTCGTTATCCCATGGCGGGCGATCCCAGCCATCATGTTACTCTCGGAATATATGACCTTGCTACCCGTAAGATTACTTATATGAAGACAGGAGGCGACCCCGAGCACTACCTTACCAATATAGCTTGGGCACCCGACGCCAAATCTATCTTTATGGCAGAAATAAACCGAGCACAAACACGCTCCGATGTAAATCAATACGATGTTGCGACTGGTAACCGCATCAAAAATATCTTTACCGAGGAGGATAGCAAGTATATCGAGCCTTCTCATCCGATGGTTTTCCTCCCTGGTAGCGATAAAGAGTTCATTTGGCTCTCTCGTGCCGATGGATTTAATCATATCTATTGCGGTAATATAACAAACGGAAAGCTCCGCCAGGTAACTTCGGGAGCTTGGGAAGTGCTCGCTTTCAAAGGTTTTGACAAAGAGGGGAAGACTCTTTTCTTTGAAGCAACAAAGGCAAGTCCACTGGAGACACGCCTTTACAGCGTACGATTAGATGGCTCTAAACTTACAGACTTGACCCCTGATAAGGGTGTACATCACACGCAGTTCAATGCGTCGTTTACTTCGTTTATCGATACCTATTCTTCTACTACCGTACCTCGTAACATTGTACTACGTAGTACTTCGGGCAAGGTTGTACACAGCATTCTTACAGCTCCCGACCCTACAAAGGAGTATCGTATGCCCAAGATAGAGTTGGGCTCCATAACCAGTAAGGATGGTTCTACCGAGCTTTACTATCGACTTATCAAACCTTTAGACTTCGATGCCAACAAGAAATACCCCGTTATCGTATATGTCTATGGAGGTCCTCACGCGCAGCTCGTGACCAACTCTTGGATGGGAGGTGCCAGAGGATGGGATATTTACATGGCACAGAAAGGCTACATCGTCTTTACTTTAGATAATCGTGGCTCTGCAAACCGTGGGAGAGACTTTGAACAGGTTATACACCGTCAGGTCGGTACCGTCGAGATGGAAGATCAGATGCAAGGGGTCGATTTTCTCTTGAGCCATAATTGGGTCGATCGTGATCGCATAGGTGTTTACGGATGGAGCTTCGGCGGATTTATGACAACGAACCTTATGCTTACCCATCCTGATGTATTCAAAGTAGGCGTAGCAGGAGGCCCTGTAATGGATTGGAGCCGCTATGAAATCATGTACGGCGAACGCTATAACGACACTCCCAACGAAAATCCCGAGGGATATAAGGCGAATAACTTGACTTTACGTGCTAAAGACCTCAAAGGCCGATTGCTCCTTATTCACGGAGCGGTAGACCCTGTAGTCGTTTGGCAGCATGCCCAAGCCTTTGTTGAGCAGGCTATCAAGGCACGTACCTACCCCGATTGTATGTATTATCCTACGCACGAACACAACGTAACAGGGCCAGATAGAGTACATCTCAATACGACGATTGCTCGTTATTTCGAAGATTTTCTGTAAAATGCCCTATTACACTTTCTATCGAGAACCCATTCCAAAACAATGAGGAATTAAAGTTTACCGAAATTATGGAAGAAAAACGCACTTCAGGACGTCTTAACGTCTTACTATTAGGCTCTGGAGGAAGAGAGAGTGCAATGGCTTGGAAGGTAGCTTGCAGCCCACATCTCGAGCACTTATTCATAGCTCCAGGCAATGGAGGTACAGAGGAGTATGGAACCAATGTACCCGATTTGAATATAAAAGATTTCGATGCTGTAGCGCATTTCATAGCTCAGCATGGTATAGACCTCTTGTTGGTAGGTCCCGAAGATCCCTTGGTAGAGGGTATTGCCGACTATTTCGAGGAACGAAAGGAGTTATTTCCTTTCTTGCTTGTGGTAGGCCCCAATGCCGCAGGAGCACGCCTTGAGGGTAGTAAAGACTTTAGCAAAGCCTTCATGACTCGCTATAAAATCCCTACGGCACGCTATCAATCTTTTGGGGCAGACCAGAAGAGAGAGGCTCTTGCTTTCCTCGAAACACTACAACCCCCCTATGTGCTCAAGGCAGACGGTTTGGCAGCTGGTAAGGGTGTACTCATCGTACCCTCTTTGGAAGAGGCAGCTAACGCTTTTTCAGACTTGGCAGAGGGTACTTGGGGCAGTAAGGGGCAGCGTATCGTGATAGAGGAGTTTTTGCAAGGTATCGAGTGCTCTGTCTTTGTTGCTACCGACGGTAAGGATTACAAAATACTTCCCGTGGCCAAGGACTACAAGAGAGTAGGAGACGGAGATACAGGACCCAATACGGGAGGAATGGGTTCTGTGAGCCCAGTTCCCTTTGCCAACGAAGAGTTTATGCAGAAAGTGGCTCAGCGTATCATAGAGCCTACTCTCAAGGGATTGCAGAAGGAAGGTATCTTCTACAAGGGTTTCATCTTCTTGGGGCTTATGAATGTAGAGGGCAATCCTTACGTCATAGAGTACAATTGTCGCATGGGAGACCCCGAAACAGAGGTAGTCATGCTCCGTATAGTGAGTGACTTTTTGCTCCTTCTTAAGGCTGTTGCCGAGGATTCTTTGGGGAATTATGTGCTCGAGGAAGACCCGAGAGCAGCTGCTTCTATTATGCTTGTTTCGAGAGGTTACCCAGGCAGTTACATAAAAGGGTACGAGATGACCCTTCCCGAGCCTACTTTCAATACGCAGTTGTTCCATGCAGGAACTACTTTTATGGATGGTAAGTTGGTTACTTCGGGCGGTAGAGTACTCGCTGTAAGTTCCTACGGAGAGCATCTCGAAGAGGCTCTCAATAGAAGTTACACCGTAGCACAACAGGTACTTTTCGAGGGTAAAAACTACCGCCACGATATAGGCAAAGATCTTTTGAACGACAACTAATTGCTATAACCTTTATCCCTATCCATCTCTAAGCCGAAAGATAGTTGCAGAAATGGATAGGGGTATTCTTTTTTTCCCCTTTCTTTTCTATCGTTTTATATCGTGAAAAGGCATTCGATATTCTCTAAGAAACGCCCCTACGACTACTCTCTTCTCTGGATTGTTTTGTTGTTTTTGGCTTTTTTGCTTTTTGTTCGCTCTGCTTACCCGCTGCCCGATGGAGAAGAAAGTTATTTCTTAGACCTTCATCGCTTTCTCCCGCCCTCTTTTGCGCCCATAGCGAGCTTTTTCCTCTTTATAATGGGAGTGATTGTTGTCCGTGTTACTTCCAATGTATATGTACTCAACGATGAGAGTGAGCGAAGTAAGAGTACACTCCTTTCTCTCCTTTTACTCTTTCTTTTCCCCTGCTCTTTGGGCTCTAATCCTGCTTTTTCCGCTCTTCCTTTCTGGGGTATGGCACACCATACGCTCTATGCCTCTTATCGAGAGAAGAGTGCCCCTTTTGAGATAACCAACTGTGCCATTGCGCTCTCACTGGCAACGATTGTTTGGCCTCCTTCTATTCTTTTATTGCCTATCATGATCTTTAACATCATAGACTTACAGGCTTTCTCATGGCGCAATCTGTTGGCTTTTTTCTTTGGTTATATTGCTCCTCTTATCCTTTTGGCTCTTATTGCCGTAATGACAGGGTGGTCAGAGGATTTGCTACTGTCGCTCCAAGCCATGATGAGGCTCGAAATCATAGGATACAGTACTGTTTCTTGCGGTATCTCTCTGCTTATGGGTGGGGGAGTACTTGTATTGCTTTATCTTTGGGCTATAGGAGGGGCTATGATGCACCTTTCCAAAAAGAAAGTCAAAGTACTGCAACTCACCGCTACCCTCATGCGTACCCTATTTTTACTACTGGGGGGAGTGCTGTTCGTACAGCATCTGGAGGGATTTTTACTCCTGATGATTTTACCTACTGCTATGCTTCTCTCGGGAGTTATCCAACGAAAAAAGCCGTTCCAAATACTGTTAATTTTGCTCATGATTATACTGCTTGTGATTTGGGGCTCGGCTTACAACTTCTACTCCTTTTAATCGGTCTGTAAATAAACTATAACGTATGTCTGCTCAACGTCTTTTTCTCCTCGATGCTTACGCACTTATATTCCGCTCTTACTATGCTTTTATCCGCTCGCCCCGTATCAACTCAAAAGGCATCAATACGAGTGCTCTTTTTGGTTTTACGCTGAGTTTGCTCGATATTATAGAGAAAGAAAACCCCGATCACTTGGCGGTTGTTTTCGATCCCTCGGGAGGTTCGTTCCGACATGAGGAGTATCCCGATTACAAAGCACAGAGAGACGAGACGCCAGAGGGTATTATTTGGGCGGTTCCAGAGATAAAGAAACTGCTCGAAGCAATGGCCATTCCAACCCTTGAGGTACCACGTTACGAGGCGGACGATGTAATCGGAGCTCTTGCACATCGAGCAGAAAAGGAGGGATACGATGTATACATGGTTACGCCCGACAAGGATTATGCACAGTTGGTTACGGATCAATGCCGTATATACCGACCATCCACTCATGGATATGAACTGTGGGGACCGCGCGAAGTGTGTGAGAAATTTGAGCTAAACAATGCTCATCAGGTAATAGACTACTTAGGATTGGTAGGCGATACTGCCGACAATATACCTGGTTGTAAGGGGATAGGACCCAAAACGGCCTCCGAATTGCTCCGTTCGTATGGATCGATTGAGGAGATATACAACAACTTGGAGGCACTGAAAGCAGGTACACGTAAGAAGTTGGAAGAGCACAAAGAGGAGACTCTACTCTCTCGCTATTTGGCTACGATTTGTACCGACATTCCTTTTGATTTTGCTATTGATTCGCTCGTTCGGAAGCAAGCGCATGTAGAACGAGTGCAAAAGCTTTTTGAAGAGTATGAGTTTCGTTCATTGGCTAAGCGTATAGACGTCTTGGCGCATAACCAAGGCAACGGAGAGGCTACTCTTTTTGATATAACGTCACAGAAGAGAACTGCCACCGAAAAGGAACAAGAGGAGGTTAAGAGTGAAGATATAGACCTCTTTGACCTTGGAATGGGAGATGAGGGTACGAATAAAAAACGTCTGGCAGATATTCCCCACCGCTATACGATTGTAACTACCGACGAAGAGCGTACAGCTCTTTGGCAACGCCTTGCAAGCGTTCCGCACTTTGCTTTCGACACAGAGACCGATGGCTTAGATGCACTGACTTGTTCCATAGTGGGAGCATCGTTTGCTCCTGCAGAGGGAGAGGCTTATTTCCTCCCACTTCCCGAGGATGCAGCTACCGTTACCGAGTGGCTTAGTCCCCTTATCAAGCTCATGAAGGAGGATACTATCCTCAAGATTGCACAGAATGCAAAATTTGACCTTAAGGTACTTAGTCGTTACGGCATAGGGGAGGTTGTTTCACTTTTCGATACTCTTTTGGCGCATTATCTGATTGCTCCCGAGCGTCCGCATAACTTGGATTCGCTTGCCGAACAGTACCTTACCTATACTCCTATCCACTACGAGGAGCTCTCGTCACAGAAGAAATTTGATCTTCGTAAGGATGTTTCTCTGGAGTTGCTTGCAGATTATGCTTCGGAAGATGCCGACGTAGCACTCCGCCTCTACCCTATTTTACGGGAAGAGCTCATAAAGGGGGGGATGTATAGGCTCTTTGAAGAGGTGGAAATGCCCCTTCTGCAAGTACTCCAACGTATGGAAGAGCGAGGCGTACGCTTAGATACTGGACGTCTTTCTGAGGTAGCTAAAGGCTTGGAAGAGGAGATGCAAAAGCTCGAAGAGACGATATACCGCGAGGCGGGGCAATCCTTCAACATAAGCAGTCCCAAGCAGGTGGGGGAGATTCTTTTTGAGAAGATGAAGATAAGTAGCCGCCCCCGCAAGACGAAAGGCGGAGGGTATGCTACGGGCGAAGAGATTCTTTTGCAGTATGCCACAGAGCACCCCGTGGTACAGCATATATTGGATTACCGAGGGGTAAAGAAACTTATGAACACCTATATCGAGGCTTTGCCCACACTCCTCTACTCCGATGGCAAACTACACACTTCATTCAATCAGACGGTGGCTGCAACGGGTCGTCTATCAAGTAGTAATCCGAACTTGCAAAACATACCGATTCGCTCGGCTGTGGGGCAGGAGATACGCTCCGCTTTGGTACCCGATAGCGACGAATATCTCTTCTTAAGTGCCGATTATTCACAGATAGAACTTCGCCTTTTGGCACATCTAAGTGAAGATGAGCACCTTATCGACGCTTTCTGTCGAGGGGAAGATATTCACCGTACCACGGCTGCCCGCATCTATAAGATACCCCTCGAGGAGGTAACACCTATACAGCGTTCGTTTGCTAAGACCGCTAACTTCGGTATTATCTATGGTATTTCTGCTTTCGGATTAAGCCAGAGACTGCATATTCCCCCGAAAGAGGCACAGAGTTTGATTGATAGCTATTTTGCCTCGTACCCCTCTATAAAGGCTTTTATAGATCGTTGTATCGAGGAGGCACGTCGTAAGGGATATGCCGAGACGATAATGGGGCGTCGCCGTTACTTGCCCGATATCAATAGTCGCACCGCTACGGTACGCTCATTTGCAGAGCGCAATGCGGTTAATGCACCGATACAGGGGACAGCTGCCGACTTGATAAAAATAGCGATGGTACGTATCGATCGAGCCCTCAGAGAGAAGCAAATGAAAAGTCGTATGATACTCCAAGTGCACGATGAATTGAACTTCGACGCGCATCGCTCCGAAATAGAAGCTCTTACCGATTTGGTGCGTTACGAAATGGCACATGCGATAGAGGGATTACGGGTGCCGTTGGAGGTAGAAATCGGCACGGGAGCTAATTGGTTGGAAGCTCACTGATAGCACCTTTTTCTTTTTATATTCTATCAAAAAAATAAAAGCCAAACCTAGGAGAGTTAAAGTGTTTTAGCTCTTCTAAATCGGCTCTGGTCAAGACTCACAAGGACGGTTGTATAGGCTAACTGCTCCTCTCAAATGTTTCTTTCCAGTTTCAATTCACGCAACCCGAGCGGGTTGCGACATAGACCTAACAGACGAGCTAATACGAAAGTACAGGTTTCAATTCACGCAACCCGAGCGGGTTGCGACTGTAACGGGAAGAAAGTCTTTGAGCGAAAGCACTGGTTTCAATTCACGCAACCCGAGCGGGTTGCGACATCTTGTTGTTGCGGATTACACTTGTACGAGTGAGTTTCAATTCACGCAACCCGAGCGGGTTGCGACTCAGAGCGATTAGCGCATATTCAAGAGACCGAAGTTTCAATTCACGCAACCCGAGCGGGTTGCGACAGTACACCCACAAATGTACACAATTTAGCCGAGTTAGAGAGGTTAAAATGCGAATCATTAAATATGTCAAAGAACGTATGCTTGTTTTTCTTGTCATATCAACTATAATGTGTTGATTTATAATGACTGCGACACCGCGGCTTTTTTCTGTGTACTTTGGGTTCGCAGAAGTTATATGAGGGATTTAAATGATTAATTCCCCCTCAATTTCAAATGATGTTGGTTTGCCATAACTTTCTATGTGGGCTTGATAGTTTTTTCCCAGACGGTAAATCCTTAAGCTATCTACACTATCGTCCATAGTAGAGAGAAGTTGATGCTTGAGTAACACAAACTGTGCAGGATCTACGAGGCACTCAAATACGGAGTTCTGTACTCGTTGTCCGTAGTTTTGGCAGATTCGGGCTACTTGCCGAAGTCTTTTCTCTCCGAAAGAACTGGAGGTTGCCACATCGTATGTGATAAGGATATACATAGGTCGCTATTGTATAAGGAATATAGGGTAGTCATTGATATCTCCTCTAAGGTATCTGGATAAAAGCAAGGCCTGTATATAAGGTAATAGCCCTAATGGCATTTTTTCTTTCAAAAAGGGGTGAGTTATCTCTTCTTTTTTACGCCTTTGCCAGAGAGTTAGTAGTTTCTTACGAGCATCTTCCTTGAGAATTATACCGTTTTCTCCCTGAGACAGAAAGTCTTTTGGGCTAATTTGCTTTTTATTAATTAGCGAAAGCACGAAGCGATCTACGAGGTATGCCCGAAGTTCTTCCATAAGATCAAGGCCAAGACTGGGACGTCCAGGTCTATCTACATGTAAAAAGCCAACAAAGGGGTCTAAACCAACGCTTTCGAGGGCAGATCGTACATCAAGGGAGAGAATTGTATAAAAGAAAGATAGAAGAGCATTAACCATATCTTTTGGAGGTCGCTTGTGTCTGCCTGTGAAAGGAAATTCTGGATTTAGAATCAGATGTTCGAAAACCGAGAAGTATAGTTTTGCAGCATTTCCTTCTACCCCTAAGATGCTCTGCCGATCTCTTAGGCTTCCTATTCTCTTTTGTTCGTACTTCAGTTGCAATATAACTTCCCTAATAGCCTCTGTGGTCGTATTTGTTAGAGGATGATCTCTCAGAAGTCTGGAGAGGACAGCTCTTTGGTTAGCAATTTTTCCAGCAATGAATATAGCTGCGATATGTGTCGAGGTCAGCTCGTCATCCGCTATGCGATATTGTGTGCGGCGAAGCAATACATTTCCTTTTATACCACCTTCAAGACTACCGATATACCTGCCCGTGGGGGAGAGAAAAGATAGCTTGATGCCGTTCTGTACACAGAGGTACATAGCTCCAGGCGACGCCCCTGTACGAGAGAAAGAGAGAATGCTCTCAAGGTTGTGTATGGGTATGCGTAAGGCCTCTACATCATTGATGCGTATCACGAGGTTTTCACCGTCTTTACAGAGATAACCATCGGGAGAGAGAATATATAAGGTATTGAGAAGCTTTTTCATACGTCAAATAGTTTTTTTCTTGATAGGTAATCGGAAGCCGATTCAAACTGATTGACTCGGGGAAGACAGACCTCTACCAGAGAACAACTATTGCATTTCTTTGAATATACAGCAGGTATATAGGTCTTACGACGGAAGGCCTCATGCATGTCTTCGCAGATGTCGAATAGTTCCTTTCTCAATTCTGGAGATAAAACGACTTCCTCTCGGTGCCTTGACTCTCCATAGTATAGGTAGCCTTGGGGGATGTCAATACCATACAACTCTTCTAAGCAAATAGCTTGTGCACAGAGCTGTAATTTGTCTGCATTGTGTTTCTTGGGGCGACCACGCTTGTATTCAATAGGGGTAGCTTCCCACAAACCTGGATACTTTGGGTGAGTGAATGCAAGGCTACGAGTGTCAGATGCAGGGCGTAGCTCCACTGCATCTGACAAACCATATACTCCTAAATTGTACGAGACGAGAGGTACTGAGCGAAGAATAATTGTATTGCCTCTACGCTCGTTAAGCTCTGGTTTATCCACTTTTTTGTGTAGCAAACTTCCTAAGGTAGTGAATTCATTTTCACTCCAAACCTGCTCTACGTGTATGAGAAACCATTGTCTGGGGCAAAACTTGAAGTGTTGTACCCCAGAGAGCATTAGCAACTCGTCTTCGGTGTACATAAACTATATGTTTTTAGAACTTTTCGATTAATTCGACATTATTGGGGCAAGCACTTTTGTCTATTAAAATCTCGTAATCATCAAATGAGCGAGCTACTCCATCGGTTTTCTTTCTCTTAATTTGTATAAGGTCAAAGAGACGATGAGCAGGAGCATTGCCCAGTTTGCTCTCGTGCTTGAAGATGATAAGTTTGCGAGCAGACATAAGGCCTCGTGAGGCAGAGCGGTCTATCTCAAACATATTTTCGATAGCTTCCCATAGCAACTCCAAATCGCCTTCGCTAAACCCAGTAGTTTCTGCGCAGTAGGGGGTTATGAATCCATGACAACGATAAAGAGCATAAGAGATGGTGTGCTTTGTACCCATAGCTTGGTTAGGTCCTTGTGCATTTTCATTTTCCTTGTTGGTATCATTTTCATTTTCCTTTTTTTCGGCATCTTTTTTATCCGTCTTAGCCATACGGGTAATGCTGTGCTCTTCTTCGTATATAGGGTCAATGCTTCTGGAGAAGGTAAGCTGTACAGCTCCACGTACTTGACCTGCTTTGGCCGAGTTCTCTCCTGTAGACATTACTGCACCAAATGTGCGAACATCGTAGTAGTGTTTACACATAGCCTCTCTGTTAGCTTGTTCTTTCTCTTCTCCTTTGAGTTTCTTTCCCTCTGGTTGACTTTCTACTAATTTGGCGTTCTCTTTGAGGGTTTCGTTTAGCAAAGATCCTTGTCGGATGAATAATTGGTGGGTCTCCTTCAGTTCAGGTCGCTCCTGTGTTAAGAGCTCTATGTAGTTACGTATCTTTCTCTTAATGCAGACATCTGTCACGAGGCCGTGCCCTGTCTCTGAATCGGATCTGGGGGCATTAGCTCCGTCTGGGTCTCCATTAGGATTGCCGTCTACTACATCGAAAAGGAGTACAAACTCGTAGCGATTTTTAATAACTTCTTGATTCATAATGATATTGATATTTATTTAGCAATTATAGTTTTGATAATATGGGTTATTTAGATTTTTGGGGATTTTCCTCCTCCTTTTTTTTGTCGTTTTGGGGGTCTATAGGGGGAAGAGTACGTAGTTCTTTGCTCTGGTGGTAGTATCCGTTATCAAACATATTTTGCTGATCAAGGGTGAATCTTTGAGGGAATACCAGTTCTGAACCAGGGAAAAGGTTACGGATTTCCTGATGTACTTTGGTGAGAAAGTAAGCCGTCTTTGGCTTATTTCGAGAGATTTTGCGGATGTGCTTTTGGTGAAGAACTGTCATCTTATGGAATACAGTTCTGGGAACTACGCTGGCCTTGGAGTAGAATCGATCCTTAATAGAGGTATTTACATCCCCCAAGGCTTTTTCTTGTGTGTACTCGTAGAGTGCGAGTAGGCGACCTCCCAGGTAGCCTACATCAGTTTGATTTTTGTCTAGTCCTACTTGCATGACGATATTTCTTTTTTGAAAACGATTTTTTCTATTTATAAATGCCTTAAGAATGGCAGCTCGCATCTCAGTTACATTCCTTTCCCTTCTATTTTTTCGTAAGCAGAGTTTTTGAACTAATGAGGGATAAGGCTTATTCTTGACGATACTCTCAATGAGTTCTTCAAGAAGGTGAGTAGACATCTTATCTATTTTCTTACCCTTAGGCATGATGGAGTATATGATTTTATGCAGAGACTGAGGCTGAGGCATTGGATCTATCTTGCCATTCCACTTGATAATATGGAAGTCTTCCATGTGTGTTAGGATATTCTGGGTCATCTCTTGAACTGTACCCTCTGCCCAGAATTTGACGGCAATTCTACCCGAGTTAGGCATTAGTCCCAGCATAAAGAATCGTTCTTTTCCATAGTCGATTCCATTAAGGCTGTTTTTACCTCCCGCATACATTTTCATTGCTTTACGAAGATTCTCTACCCCTTTTTCTGGATCTTCTGAGGGTGTATCACTGTCATCTTTGGATTGCTTAGAAGTCTCTAACTCGAAGGCGAACTTTTGATAGTTACTTATAAACTCTCGATCTAATAGGCTACTCCAGAAGATATATACGGTATTACCGATTCGAAGAGAGGTGCCATTGTCCTTACGCAATAGTTCCTTAAGAGCTGTTCCGATAGCATCCGATGCTTCGAATGAAATGGGGGCGTTAAAACCTTGCTGTTTGCCATAGGAGTCGAAGCCCGAGGCTTTTTGGATTCCTATTAAGGGACCGCTGTCTTTTCCTAAAGCAATTTTTTCGTGAGTTGGGGCAATGGAGCTGTCTTGTTTTCCTGTTACGATGCAGGTCATGCGACCATGGGGTTCATGATTTTCCCTAATGCGAGGATCCATAACCTCTATTACTTCTGGTAGAGATGCTACCTCTATTCTATCTTTATCCTCTATGACAAATGTGATACGTCCACCCTTAGAAGACTTAATTTCAGAGATTAGTTGATCCTCTCTTGCTTTTAGATATTCTTCTTTTTGATAAAATAGTTTGACGGCTTTAATAGATACAGTATCGGGTAACTCCAATACCCTTTTATTGAAAGCATCGAATTGTGCAGGGTAGTTTTTCTTATCACTATCGTTATCGGTCTTAGGAATGCCCAAAAGGTAGCCACAGTGATCCCATAATGTCTGTGCTTCTACCTGGCTGGTGCGTGCATTGTCTTTCGGGATGAGATAGAGTTGGTTGTCCGTTTTTTCGATACGAACGAATGTGCCATCCGACTTAATGACCACAATATAGGGGATGGTTTTCCATTCCATGCCTGGAGGGGCTATTTTACGCCCTCCCTCCTCTTCGTCCAGCTGTTCTTGATAAGCAGCCAGCTTCCAGTAGTAGTTGTATAGAGCTTGTAGTATCATAGGTTTAGCGTAATATTTTTTCTTTATCCTCTTCTATGTGTGGTACAGTAATAACTCCATGCTCCATATAGGCATTGAAAAAAAGGGGATTGGGAGCTTTAGGATTGCTCTCAAAGTCTAAATCGAAGAGCATGTAGCCCAAACTTCTTGTATCATCGATACCTTCTTGGTACTCTGCATTGGGTTCGAACTCAAAAGAGCAGCTGAATTCTCTACACCCGAGATAGGGTTGTGTGAAGCATTGACCTCGAGAGGCACGCCTTTCAAATATATCGTGGTACTTCTCGGGTGTCTCGGCTTCGGGGTGCTTGCACTGCTTTTGCTGCTCTTTACTTCGACACTCTAATGGGATGAATTCCATTTCGGCGAAGATGCGATAGCATACATCTTTCAGAATGTACGCTGTACGTTGCGTGCGTTTGCTATTCACATCTATAGGACCGCTTTTGAGGTTCATAACACTCGAAACTTCATTGCGCCGTACCGATGTTTTTCGGATAGGATTGTGTACCTCGATGCGACGGATATGCCACTTTATGGCGGGTTTCCAGAATATGGCTTGGAAGATGTTCCTTGCTGCTGATGGAGTGATGACTTCGTAGCTAACGCGCTCTACCTTCATCTCTGGCCGAGTAAAGCATGCAAAGTCGCCTCTTAGGCGAATGCAAAATTCTTTCTTATCTTTCATAGGAGTCAAATGATGTTTGCTCATAAATTATACTAATTGCGGTTCCTCTAAATAGTAGTTGGTCATAGTTACGCCCAGTTCGTCGCTATAGCTTCTTTTATCGGTAAGTATCAATATGGGATTCTTTTCTTCTCCAAAGAAGTGTACGATAGATATACTTCCCTGCTTGAAAAGCTCTTCCAAATCTTTTTTTCTAAGTCCTACACGTAGCCTCTGAAGGCTTCGTAGCTCATCTCGCTCGAGCCAATGGTGGTTCATAATCTTATTAATAATCTTTTCTCCCGCCTCTGTATAGGGTACAAATAGATCGAAATTACCCTCATTATCTATAAGCCTAAAAGCTTTCTGTGCACTCTCGAAGTTGAGTTTTATATCCTGAGTTACCTTGATATTCCAGAGGTGCTGTAGCATATTTCCTTTGTCAAAATCCTTGTGTCTACCATAGAGTTTCCGATAGTATTCTTTACTAATCTCAGGGTCGTGTAGGTCTACATTTTGCCCTGCGAGTACTTCTTCTGTAGCATACTGGCTTTTTGATAAAGCGGGAAATGAGGTATTGACATCCGTTAGCTTAAAGATGTAGACATTACCCTTGGAAGAAAGCCTACCCTCTCGATTACACCGCCCAGCAGCCTGAATAATCGAGTCTAAGCCACTGTAAGCTCTATAAACAATGGGAAAGTCTAAATCTACGCCTGCCTCTATGAGTTGAGTACTGATGACAATTGTAGGCAGTTTTGAGGATACACGGTGTCTGATTTGCGCTATCTGCTTGCCAAGATGTTCTGAGCACATCATGCGTGATAGGTGTATAAGCCCATCGCCAGACGTGCCACGTATATCTCTGAGTGCTTCGTAGAGGAGACATGCTTCCTTTCTACTATTTACAATGCATAGAGCGGAAGAATACTGGGATAGCTCCAAAGCAAGCTCTTTGATGCTGTAGTTTTTTATATCGAGATGGTATTTTACTCTTTCGAAATGGGCAAATAAGGTGGCATCGTAGGGGACAACCTCCTCTATCGGAGTTTTGATATTATAGAGCCCTGCTGTTCTGTTTAGTGATTTGATAGACTCATCAAATACTGGTTGGGTGGCGGTACACAGTAGTGTTTGCGTTCCACAACATCTGGAGAGGCTTTCGATACTTCTGAGCATCGGGCTGAGTTGCTCGGTAGGGAAAGCTTGACACTCATCAAATAGTAGCACGGAGTTGGCTATGGAGTGTACTTTTCTACATTTTGAGGGTCTATTGGCAAATAGGGACTCGAAGAACTGCACATTCGTTGTTACGATAATCGGTACATCCTGCCAGTTGTCGGCGAGGAGCTTGAGCCGGCTACTTTCCCCCTCTTGAGAAGAGCTTGACTGCTCTGTTTCTATCCTTTTAGTATCTATATCTGAGTGATGCTCTAAAATGGCATCTGCACCGAATATATTGCGTAGTATTTGACATGTTTGTGTAATGATGCTGGTAAAAGGAAGCACAACGATGATTCGCTCCAGGTGGTGGCGTTCAGCAGTCTCCAGAGCCCAAGCCATTGAGGAGAGTGTTTTGCCCCCACCCGTTGGCAGAAATAGCGAGTAAATGCCCTTGGGAGCCGTTTCTCCGTGTCTTTTGCACTGAGATAGGAATAGACTTCTCGCTCGATTGATTTCTGAGTCGGCAACGAACTGCTCGGTGTGTGCATATAGTTTCTCTCGCAGGCTACACCATATTTGATTTTGATATAGAGTTTGGAATCTTTCCCTTTGTTGGGCTATGTTGGGAGCCATGAATAACTCTGTGTCTCTAGCATCGGCATCCACCAGACATGAGAAGATCATCCGGATAAGCATTTGTATGTCACTACGCCCTTCTTTTGATTTGAGTAGCTCTTTAAGTCCTGTCTCTAATTGCAGAGACCATGTAGGTGCCTCGTGGAAGAGTTGTTTTTGAGCTGTCGATTTCTCATATATAAGCTTCTCGTTATCTGACTCTATCCTGCTTGAGAGGTCGCTATAATCGTATAGACCGCGATGGTGCGAGGCTATACAGAAAGAGGCTATTCTGCCCAATCGTTGAGGTAAGAGCTTATTGGCATAAAGAGCCCCAGAGGCACTATGAGGGGTTGAGAGCGGTGTGCCCTCTATTAGGCCTCTGCTTCTTAATAGGTAGTTCTGCCAGTCTGGATTGTATTTGCCGAGGTCGTGTATCGCCCCGAGAAGCTCGCCGAAAGAATGCCACTCTTCTCCTAAGGCATTAGTCAAGAAGTTGCTGCATAGCTTTGCAACACCTTCTTGGTGCTCACTCATGCTCTGTACCCTTGCGTCATCGCTTATGTGAGCTATGGCAGTTGCTGTATAGGTGTTCATATTATCCAATGAAATATCCTTGCAAATCGATGCTCCGATTTAATTCTGTTTTAATATCAATCTTTTGTGCAAAAGAAATACTTCATGTTATATATAGCAATATCTTCAAGTAATTTTTTTGTGTTATGTACTATAGCATTATTATTTTATAGGATAGAAATGTCAGATTAGTATTACTTTTGCGATAGTATCTTCCTGGTTTAGGAAGCCTTGGGTGAGTTAAAAATCTTGGAGGCTACCCTCTTGGAAGAGGCTAATCTGATTTGTAGCCTTTCTGGGCTACGTGAGTTGAAATATGTTTTATATGAGGGTTAAGTAGATTCTCTTTGGGCTGTATTCGAACGTTTGACGTGGATACAGCCCTTTTTCTTCTTGAGAAAAGGCTGGAGCAAGCTATATAGTTAGTGTGGGAGGTCGCCAAAAAGAAATCCCTCACATCGATTGTCGGTGTAGGGGATTGTTGTAAGATAAGTAGGCTTCCGTGCTTACTTTTCGGCAGAGCGTTGCCGTGTTTCAAAAGGTATAACCCTTTCATTTGTTTACACGGAGGGTTTTGTAAGTTTGCACGGACCCTTTTGGTCAAAAGGGTTAATGGTTTTTCTCGAAAGGGTTAGTCCTTTCTTCGGACACCTTCTGTGGGCTGTTGAGAAGGGAGTGAAGGAGTCCTTTTTACTGCCCCTTGCTCCCCTCGATACCCTTTTTGAAAACTTCCGTAAGGCTCGCTATTTAGGGGTGGGCAGGTATGCGCACTGCCACCATCATAGCCGTGGCAGTTTTCTTATCGCCCACCCACATCTCCATTTTCATAATGACTTTGCGAGCTCCTACTTCGGTAGGCGTGGCTATAATCCTAAGCTCTTGTTGCATGGGAGTGGGAGTCAAGTAATCGACCTCCAAGTGGGCAGTAACGAAGCGGTCGATATTCTCTGCCGTAACTTCTATACCATGATGCACCATGTAAAAACCTGCCGCCGAACCCGTACCGTGGCAATCGAAAAACATAGCAATGGCTCCGCCGTAGAGGTTATGAGGCACTCCTCCTGTATAGTAGTCGGGCGGTGTAATGCGACACTCGGCTTCTGTGCCACTATCAGTTAGATAACTTTTTATATGTAGCCCCGTGGGGTGTACCTGTCCGCAACCAAAGCAGTGACTATACTCGGGAGCGTAAAGCTCTTGTAGGGAGGTAGGGTATTTCATCGTTATGCGTGGATTAAGTTTTCTTATTGCGCCGACAAAGATACCCTATTTGGAAAGAGAGACCAACAGCCACCCCTCTACCTATTACCATTCGTCTTTTTAAGAATGGACAAGAGGCTTTTTTATGGTATGACTATGCTCGCGCTGTTATGGGTAGACGATTACACAAAAAAGCCCATATATCTTTTGAAAAGTTTTCTCCTATGATAACTTTAGTTTGCACAGGTAGAAACTCGAGTTTGTACAGGAGGAAATTTTTGTTACGTGCTATGCAAAGAAAAGATATAACTTTGCCTCTACCTGTTTTAACTATTTAATGTATAAGATTTAATAAATAGTTATTTGAAGTACAAGGATAGCTTTTGATGCTCTACTTGATGGAATGATGATAGGAATTTCGGCATTAGGAGCGGGACGAATAGTTACGGCAGTTATTGTTGTATTTACTATCGGAAAGACTATTGTAAGGTTATGCGATTGATAGTCTTCGAAATAAATGAAGAATATCTTGATTGTGTGAGAATGGCACACAGAGATTATGGTGACCAGAAGTAAAGGATTCATTTCAAACACAAATGAAAGAGAAGGGGTATAATGTAGGTTTTATAGCGACGACTGTAGCTTTTTTAAGCCTTTCGTTGCTGTTCTTCTTACCTATTATTGTAAGAAATCATTGGGTCACATCTATCGTAGCGTTTATTTTAGGCTCGGCGAGTTTTCTAATTTTAGTGACTACTATCGGTCGTACTCTAATAAAAAAACGACCTATAACGCGCAAATTGATTTATATCTTCATAATCTCTGTCTTTGCCCAAATAGTCTCTGTGGGGCTTTTTGCAAATGTGGTTATAGACTTCTTGGTACGAGGTTATAATCCAATCTAAATACCCTAACTTTTCGAACGAGCGATAGAAAGCAGTTTATGAACTGAAAGAATCACAATAGTAGCTATGGAACAGAAAGAAAAGAGAATGGATGTATGGAGCTTAGTTATTATAGCTCTAGCAGCTGTTGGGAGAGCTTCCTCCGATTTGTAATTTCTGACCCTAAGATACTCTTCGTGCTTGCTATGGTAGTGATGGTAGTACTCCTTTTCTGCTTGGCAGGCTATGCAGGGGCAGCCTTTAAGAGTAGGAAGAATAGCACTGCCAAAGAGCGTTGCATATCTGCACTGCTTGCGGCGATACTCCTCTTTTCGGGTTGTATATTCATACAACTCTTTTTTCCAACCTGTATGAATGGATGCGCCTGACGCTTAGTTCAGACTCCTCCGAAATAGCAAAGCAATGATTGCCTTAGGGTGGTCATTGCTTTTTTTGTACACTTTTGAGCCTCCTTTCTTTTCGGTAATATCTGCAAAAAGGCTATTTTTGTCCTGATAAACTGATAGAAATAAAGATAGTTACACAATAATGTCGTTACAATGCGGTATCGTTGGTTTGCCCAATGTAGGTAAATCGACCCTCTTCAATTGCTTATCCAATGCAAAGGCACAGTCTGCCAATTTCCCTTTTTGTACCATAGAGCCCAACGTGGGGGTTATTACAGTACCCGATGAGCGTCTCAATAAGTTGGCAGAGATCGATAAGCCTAAGCGCCTTATCCCTGCTACGGTGGAGATTGTAGATATAGCGGGTTTGGTCAAGGGCGCCAGTAAGGGCGAGGGCTTGGGCAATAAGTTTCTCGGCAATATACGAGAGACCGATGCCATACTGCACGTACTGCGTTGCTTTGACGATGATAACATCACGCACGTAGATGGCTCGGTAGACCCCATTCGAGATAAGGAAATCATCGACACCGAACTACAACTCAAAGATTTGGAAACGGTAGAGAGTCGTCTTGCTAAGCTCGAAAAGCAGGCTAAGACGGGCGGAGACAAGCAGGCTGCCCTTGTGGTAGGCGTTTTGCAGCGCTACAAAGAGGCACTCGAAAAGGGACTCAACGCACGTACCGTGCAGTTTGATAAGAAAGAGGAGCAGGAAGCGGCGCGCGAGCTTTATTTGCTTACTGCCAAACCCGTGCTTTATGTATGCAATGTAGACGAAGCCTCTGCCACTAAAGGCAATGCCTATGTAGAGCGCGTGCGCGAAGCTATTGCCAGCGAGGGGGCAGGTTTGCTCATCGTGGCAGCGAAGATAGAGAGTGAAATAGCCGAGCTGGAGACCTACGAAGAGCGTCAGATGTTCCTCGAAGAGATAGGTTTGGAAGAGTCGGGAGTAAGCCGTCTTATCCGTGCCGCCTATGCGTTGCTCAACTTGCAAACCTACTTCACTTCGGGAGCCGATGAAACAAGAGCGTGGACCTTTATCAAGGGAAGCAAAGCTCCTCAGTGTGCGGGCATCATCCATACCGATTTTGAGAAAGGATTTATCCGTGCCGAGGTTATTAAGTATGAAGATTACGTCGCTCTGGGCAGTGAGGCTGCTGTAAAAGAGGCGGGTAAAATGAATGTAGAGGGTAAGGAGTACGTGGTGCAAGATGGAGACATTATGCACTTCCGCTTCAATGTATAATTGCCGTACCCTACCCTAAGTAAGGGCTGTAAAGAGGGGTAACGCGTAGGGCTCCTCTTGTCAATAAAAATTGATTAGTGCAAAATAGGTGTGTCCTATGAAACATAAGTGGATTAAGATAGTATCGTTCTCGCTCCTCCTTCTATTGATAGGAGAGTTTGCCTCGCCATCACTACTTTTTGCTCAACGAAAGGGCAAGAATAAGTTTACGGTAGTTATCGACCCAGGACATGGGGGGAAAGATGCTGGAGCGGTAGCACACGGAGGTAGAGAGAAAGACATCAACCTTGCCGTGGGATTACGTGTGGGAGAGATGATCTCCAAGCGATTTCCTAATGTAAAGGTGCTTTATACCCGTACAACCGATGTTTTTATCGGTTTGCAGCAGCGTGCCAACTTTGCCAATAAGAACAAGGCCGATCTTTTTATGAGTATTCATACCAATTCGGCCAAGTCTTCCGCTTCGGGCGTAGAGACCTACGTACTCGGTTTGTGGCGTAACGAAGACAACTTACGTGTGGCGATGAAGGAGAATGAATCTATCCTTCTGGAGGAAAACTACGAGCGCACCTATAAGGGATTCGACCCCTCTTCGAGCGAGAGCTATATCATGTTTGAGCTTTTGCAGAATAAGCACCTCGACCAGAGTATAGAGATTGCCAAAGCGGTACAGGACCAATTGGGGGCTACCTCACTCATCAATCGAGGCGTTCGTCAGGCTGGTTTTTTGGTTATCCGAGAGACAGCTATGCCGAGTATCCTTATCGAGTTGGGTTTTATCTCCAATAGAAACGAGGCGGCCTTTTTGCTTAGTCAGCGGGGGCAACAGACCCTTGCTAACGCTATTGTAGAGGGGTTTGGCAACTACTATAAAGCCTACAACAAAAGTTTTGGGGTTACGACGGTCGAGAATACCTCCACTCCAGAGCCAGAGCCCGAGATAAGGGAGGAGGAATCTCTGCAGGAGCCTACCGTTGAGACCGAGGTAGAGCTTGCTGAGCAACCCGAGAAAGCCCCCGTAGTAGAGGAGCCTGCTAAATCGAAGGGCGAGACTTATGCCATACAGATCATGGCTTTGAAGAAGAAAGTGTCTACCAAAAATCGAGACTTTAAGGGCGAAAAGGTGCGTTGTGAGCGTAATGGTAGAAACTATTGCTACATGGTAGACATCTCGGGCAACCGTAAGATGGCAGAGAAACAGCTCAAGAAATACAAGAAGAAATTCCCTGGAGCTTATATTGTAATCTATAAGAACGGGGTACGACAGGGTACTATTTACTGATAGTAGCGGATAAAACAAGAGAATACACACCACAAAAACATACTGAACGATGAAGAAAACAACTAAAATAACGCTGGTAGGATTTTGGGTACTACTGGCCTCCTTAATCCTTTACCTGGGCGTGAATTACTTAAAGGGCCTCTCTGTTTTCAGTAGAGAGAAGTACTACTATGCTCGTTTTAAAGATGTTTCGGGGATTGTTGTAGCCTCTCCCGTTCTTATCAACGGGTATAAAGTGGGTACGGTACAGGGGTTGGAGTTTGATATGGAGCATGATGCTACCACTTTGGTAAAAGTAAATATCGACAAGTCTATACGCCTTCCCAAGGGAACATCTGCCACAGCACGCCTTTCTCTCTTCGGGGGAGCTCAATTGGATTTGCAGTTGGGTTCTTCTACCGAGATATTGGAGCAGGGAGGATATTTAGAAACCGTCCCCCCCGACAATGACCCGATGTCTGTGGTAACGAATAATATATTGCCCGCTGTGGTGCAGATGTTGCCTAAGATAGACTCTACACTTTCTGCTATCAATGCGATTGCCAACGACCCTGCGATTCTTGCTACTCTTAAGGAGGCTCATGCTACTGTACAGCGTGCCAATACGGCGATGCAAGGTATAGAGGGTGTTGTTGCCAAGGTAGATGGTTATATGAAAGGAGATGTGGCGAATATACTCCGAGCAGCAGACTCTTCTGCAGTACGTCTTGAGCGTTTTACTCGTCAGCTGGATGAAATCGAACTCAAAACATTGGTGCAAAACTTAGAGACCTCCAGCGAAGAGTTGCGTAAGATAACTCAGCAAATCAACTCCACTGATGGTACTATTGGCAAGTTGGTACACAACAATGAGCTCTATGACGAAGCCAATAGACTTTTACAAACGATAGAAACCTTGGTAGAGGATATTAAAGCTAATCCGAAGAAATATCTCAAAATAAGTGTCTTCTAACGATGAAAAGAGAGATAGCTTTTGGGGTGGGTGTTGCCCTCCTTATGACCTTAGGACTGGGAGGATGCTCCTCCGATAAGAAAGAACGTAAGCAAGCATTAGGGCAGTTGCAGAGTTATGTGGTGGAGGGGGCTTTTGAACAAGCAATACCTCTTGCCGACTCTATCGATAGTGTGTGGGCATCTGACCTTGCTTTGCGAGAGGAGGCACTTGCTTGGCGTCGTAAGGCTTTGTCGCAGAAGTACACCTTTCTCTTAGACTCCATAGAGCAGGCTCTCGAAGGGCTTCAGGTGCGTTTAGATAGCCTCGAAGAAAAGATGGTTTTTATACCCGAGAGCGAAACCCAAGAGGCTAAGTATTGTGCGCAGAATCATAGGCAGGTTCCAACGCAGATGGGTAACTATCTCTACGCTTCGGCACATCCAAAGGGCTTTTTGAGCCTTACACATTATTATATAGGTAGCAGACCTTTGAAATATGATGCTATCGGACTGACCTCTTCGCAAGAGATTGCCGTGCGCTCAAGAGTTTTCGACACAGGAGATGACCATAACCACACCTTTACGGCTGGTGGGAGGCATCATGCTACATTACAGTTGCCCCCGAATGATAGTTATGCTTTGGGGCTTTATGTATATATGTGCTATCAAGATAGTGTACCGCTAAGGGTGGAGCTACACCATGAGGGAAAAGTAGTTACTCGCTATACTCTGAGCCGTGCGGATCAGAAGCCCTTGGCGGAGACTTTCCTCTTTGCCCAATGGGTACAGCAGAGAGAAAGTCTCAAAGCACGCTATACACGTTATCAAAAGGCATTAGGACAATTAACTGAAAAAGCCCCCCTTGCGCCTCGAAGCTAAATCATTGCTACTGCTATGCCAATGTTTATGATTATATAATGAAATAAATATTCTAACTCGAAGCTAAATCATTGCTACCGCTATGCCCTATGCTTACTTTTGGACAGGACAGATTATCTACGATGTTGCTTATCTGTTACTCCTCTTAGGGTTGCTCTTTTTGGGATTTGCTTCCTATCGCATTCCTCGTCTCTATCCACGTCTTTTCGAGGCGGCTGCGTTCTATAAAGAGAGTGTTTTCTTTGAAGAGATCAAAAGGTATATATCCCCTACTTTTTTTCTCATTTTGGGGCGTTTGCAGTTCTCCCTTTCTCTGTCGCTTATCGCCTATTTTTATTTAGATTCCATAGGTAGGTTCGTTGGTATAGCTCTTGAGCAAACGCTGTTGATACTCTCCCTACTTTTCGTTGGTATCTATCTCTTTTTTGTTGTGCATAGGTTGCTTTACCGTGCATTAGGGTATGTTTACCTCTCTCTCTCGGTTTACGATTTGTGGAGAGATGGGTATAATCTTTTGGAGTGGTTATGGTCTTTTCCGCTCTACTTGGCCATACTTATGATGACCCAGCCGATGGGATTTCAGGCGGGATTATGGGTAGCGGGTATCACCTTTCTTCTTTGGAGACTTTTTGTCATACGACGTACCCTGAGTGTACTAAAAGAGACAAATATTACGTATCTACAACTTTCTTTGTACCTTTGCACCCACGAAGTAGCACCCTTTGCCTTTTGGGTATGGATTGCTATACGGGGGTAGTATTAATTTTGTATTAATAGAAAATATGACCGCACCGACCAAGAAGATACTTATATCGCAACCAGAGCCTACCTCTGGCCGATCTCCTTACTACTCTATTGCCGAAAAGTATGGATATTCTTTAGAATTTCGTCAACTCATCAAGGTGGTTACCGTAGAACCTGCAGAGTTTCGTCGCCAAAGAGTAGATATTCTTGCCCATACAGCTGTAATCCTTTCATCCAAATCGGCTATTGATAATTTCTTCACACTCACGAAAGAGTTGCGCCTTACAATACCCGAATCCATGAAATATTTCTGTCCGAGTGAGTCGATTGCTCTCTATTTGCAGAAGTATATTGTGTATCGCAAGCGCAAAGTCTTCTTTGGAGAGAACGGTCAGCTTACGGACTTGCTGGCAACTATAGCTAAGCATCCTAAGGAAACGTACTTTCTGCCCGTTTCTGAAAACCCAGAGAATGCACTCTTCGATATGCTCAATGAGAAGAAAATCACATTTAATCACGCTATAATGTATAGAACCGTAACGCGTGGATTGGATGAGGAACCAATGGCTTTTGACCATGATATTATTCTTTTTTTTAGTCCCTATGGGATTAAGGCCTTGAAGGAGCTCTGTCCCGACTTTGAGCAAGGAGATAAAGTGATAGGAGCTTTCAGCACTTCTGCCGCAGAGGCTGTGGAGCAAGCTGGCTTACGACTGGATTTTGCAGCACCAGTACCAGGTGTACCCTCTATGCCTGCCGCACTTGACCTCTATCTCTCTCAGCATGCAGAGAAGTAGGCTTCAGAAATCAGAACGAATATATTTACGAGATACGCTCCGTAGGCTCTTTGCTTGCGGGGCTACTTTTGTGGCTTATCCATTTAGGGTGGTCTATATGATGGTAGAAGAGCCTATGAAAGAGGCTCCACTTGCCATCTTGATTAGTGTGCCGAAAAAACGTTTTAAGCATGCAACAGATCGTAATCGGGTTAAGAGGTTAGTACGGGAGAGTTTCCGTCTGCAAAAAGCTCCCCTACGAGAAAAGTTGGAGGCTCGGCATACTACGCTCTGTTTTGCAGTTTTGATGATTTCTGATGAAATACCTTCTTATGCCTCGGTCTATAAGGCTATGGAGAAGATACTTCGGAGGCTTGAGCGTGAAGTGGCTAAGCAAGGCGAAGTAAGTAATGGAGGCGAAGAGCCTACCCTTTTGTCGGTTGAGTAAGTCCTTTTCTTTCTATTATGAATAAGCAACGCTCTTTGGGACAGAAAATATACTACCAGCTTCATCGTCTGCTTATACTTTTTCTTTCGCTCCCTATTCACTTTTATCGAGGGGCTATATCGCCACTCTTTCCTCCTTCGTGTCGTTTTACGCCTACCTGTTCGCAGTATGCTCTGGAAGCACTTCGCAAACATGGTGCTATCAAGGGGACGAGGCTTGCCATTCGGCGCATCTTTCGTTGTCATCCATGGGGAGGGGGAGGCTATGACCCTGTACCCTAAGAGTTCTATCCCCCTACTAAGATGACGCCTTACATTGATTTTCACACACATTCGGAGCCTTTGATTACGCCCGAAGTGGTGGCGATACGGAGCGTTGACCTTTCAACCGAAGGGAATTGGCTTGAGCGGGAAGAGGCTTTTGCATTTGCAAGAGGTAGGGCGAGTAGGGGGGTGAAGGAGCAATATCTCCCTGCAAAGACTCCTATTTCCTTAGGCTTACATCCATGGTATATAGAGAAGGCAACTTTATCTGCTCAACTTAAGCAATTACAACACTATGCCCAACTGCCACAGGTCGTAGCGATAGGCGAGTGCGGAGTAGATCGTTACAGTAGAGTAGATATATCTCTGCAAAAGGAGAGCTTCATGGAGCAGTGCCGTTTGGCGTACGAGAATAGTCTTCCCTGTGTACTGCATGTGGTAAAAGCATGGGAAGAACTTTTTGCTTGCATAAAGCAGTTGGAAAAGCAACGACCGACCTTTGTTGTGCATGGATTCAGAGGAAAGAACGATTTGGCGCAAAGTCTTATTTCAAAAGGTTTTTACCTCTCTTTAGGAGTGCACTATTCAGTGTCGTCTTTACACACAGCTTGGCAAGCGGAGCGACTATTCCTCGAAACCGATGAGGCCGATTTTTCTATCTTTTCGCTCTATCAAAAAGTGGCTCTGGATCTGCAACTACCCATCGCGACGGTACGAGAAAATATTTTTCATCGTACGCTCAATCTGCTCCCCATTGCCCCTCTACTTTCTTTGGATACCTTGTAAAAACGGGAAGGCAAAGATGCAAAAAGATCTCCCTTCCCGTTACCATTTAGATAGAAAAACTTATTTCATAGAACCCCTATAGGGTTCTGCCCCATTCGGATTACATATGATATTCGTCGGGGTCGTTTTCTTGATGATTAGGGATATTCGAAGCCTCGTTGTACATAGTTTTTACCTGCTCGGGTGTAAGGTTAAATTCCTTAGCGATGTCTGAAATGAAGTTGTTAAAGGAAGCCTCATCTTTAGGACGCTTCGTAACGATGCGCACGGGTACTTTGAACGAACAGATTGTTAGTGCAGAGAAAGATTGTTCCCAAGCAAAGGCACTACGGAATTGGTTACCCATTTTCTTTTTGTTTGGGGTAGCAAAGCGTACGAGGTGATACACGAGGTCGAAGGCAACGTGTTCTTCTCGAACACCGATGAAGTTCTCTGCTTTTTTGGTATCAGGATTGTGGAAATAGCCTTTGAACCCGATGTTCTTTTCCGAAAGTTCTACCTCTTCTTCATCTTCTTCATGTCTAAGTGATGCTACACTACCGCTGTGATGGTGGTGATGCCCTTCGTGGGGTTCGTACATAAGATGTTCAGGATTAGTATCGCGATATATAAAACCGCTCATAACCTGCTCTAAAGACTTGTTAATAGATGCACCCTGTACAGTCTCTCCAGGGGTGTATTGGCGCATATTCTCTGCCGTGAGGAAGAATTGGCATACGTCTTCTACTCCATTCGTAGTATAGTAAGGGTTTACGCGCTTGTTGTCTTTGTCTAAAAAGGTTATTTCGGAAGACCAAACCATATGAGCCATTAGGCGAAGGGGTGTATTTCCCTTAAGTGCATAGGTCTTACCGTCGGATTGCAGTTCGAGCGTAAGCTGTGCCTTATTCTTGAGAGGAAATGCGATATTGGTATAGGTCGGATTGCCATGGAAGTTGCTACCATGGAGGTGTCCGCCACGTACCAAAATCTCAACTTTTTGAGGCATTATTCCCTCGGGTTTTGTCTGTACGGGTTCCTTTTTACAGGAAGAAAAAGCAAGAGCTACGGTGGTAGCTAATGAAAGGATAAAGATACTTTTCTTCATAATTGAGTATAATTTTGAGTGTAAATAATAGATTACTGTTTTACAGTTATGGGTATTTGGAGGTCGATGTCCGTTACCCCGAGTAGATGCTTGGCAGGTTCGTCAAAAGGATAGTAGTTGCCCTCTTTGTTTTTCTTTGTGGCAGGGGGCACTACATGCACCAGTTGGGTGCGAAGGTAAAAGTCTGGATAGGTAACATCGTCTATTAAGCGAAGAGCTCCCTCAAATCCGATGGGCTGTTTCTCTCCGTCGGAGGGTTTGGGGTCCATATACTTGTAGATGACTTGTGTTGCTATCGGTGTAGGGTAGGGCTTAGAAGTATCTTCGCGACGAGTAGAGAGAAAGAAGAATTGGTGCATAGAAGCCTGCTCGTCCGTCAGATACTGTGCATTGATCTTTACGCCTGCTTTGTTGTAGAAGTTAATATCTACTTTGTACCATTCCCCTTTGGCAAGCTCTACAGCTCCCGACTTAATAACCGAACCCTTCTTGGAGTCTTTCGTTTCCTTGTAACTAAGGGGTGTCTTGCCCGAGGCGTTAAAGCGGTCGGCATAGACTGCCGTAGTGTCTTGTACCGTACCGGGAGTAAAGAGTATTTCTACACTCCAAGGCATTTCATGCTCTTTTTCTTCGACTTGGTTTTTTACTTCAGGTGCTCTGCATGAGAAGAGACTCACGAGCAATACCGCTGCGAAAAGTATTTGTATAAAATGATAACGTTGCATAGTCTATCTAAATGAATGGTGCGTATTAAAGGGTATAACTTAGAGAGAGCTGTATGTCTCGCCCTTTTTCGTGAGCGTAGTAGCGAAACCGATTGGTGTACTCCTTATAGAGATGGTTGAAAATATTCTCGCCCTTTAGTCGTATCTCGAAAAGTCCACGCCCCCAATGCAAGGAGGTGCCTATCGAGAGGCCGAAAAGGTGATAGGCGGGGGGCGTTTGGGGTATGAAGTCTATTTCGGGATCAAATCTCTTTTGTTGTGTTACGTAGAGATGCTCCAGCGAGAGGGATAGCTGTTTTATCTGTTTTATCGGCAGGGTAGGGCTCCACTCGATACGCTGAGAGTAGCGATCGGAGGGAATGTAGGGGAAAAATCCCTTTGTCTCTCGGTTGATAGCTCGTATCCATTGCCCCTCTAAGCGATAGCTCAAAGCCTCTAAAGGTTGCAGCAAGAGGCTTACATCGCCCCCGTAGAAAAGTGCGTTGGCCTGTCGGTAGCGGAATACAGGAAATACTCCTGCGAGTAGTTCCTTTACTTCTGGTCCTCCCGTAGCAGGGTCTATTTGGGGAGCATCGTAGATATAGTTTTTAATCCACTGGGTGAAAAAAGTGGTAGTAAGCGAGAGGAGGCGGGAGCTGTAGCTGAGCTCATTGTTCCACTTCCATGCAGCCTCGGGGGCAAGGTGTGCATCGCCTATCTCGTAAGAGGCAGCTCCGTGATGCAATCCTTTGCTGTATAGTTCGTTTACATCGGGAGCTCTCCATGCCAATCCCAAGTTGCTGCTGAAGGAGGTATTGTCGCCGATACGACGCATAGCCGAGAGCGAGAAAGAGGGGCTCTTGAAATGCGTCTCTCCACCGTAGAACATGCCTAAGTCGTCATACCCTTTGGCTTCGAGATACTTATAGTCATAACGGACACCTGCCTCCAATTCGTAGCTTTTCTGTACATATTTGGCAATCCCATACCCTCCCCAAGAGAAAGCTCCGAAGTTGGGGATAAGGGGGATGGAGCCCGTATCGTTGCGATTGGCATTTTGTTGAAAGATGAGCGAAGTGCCTGCTATAAAACGTAGAGGGACGTGTTTGTCCGACTCCCAGCTCAGGTGTCCCGAGTGGGTGGTAAGGAAAAGACCCATAGAGGGTGCGTAGCGAAAGCGTCCAGGACGGTTCTCATATTCGTCGCGTACATTGCTCTGTACGTCGTATTGCATACGCAGTACCCCTCCTATACCCATAGAGTAGAGCCCAGAGAGACGCCCTATTATGTGCAATACTTCCTGTTTGGGATTGTGTATAGCATAGCTTGCAGGGGCAACATTTACAGGTCTGCCCGCTTCAAAACGCGCCAAAAGATCGTCAAGAGTACCGATGTGTGCTCCGTAGAATACGCCCAAACGAGCATGGTACAGACTGGCAAAGGCGTCGGCTTCGAACCTTTTACGCTTTATACCCATGGCGAGCGTTGCTCCCATCTCTCGTACGCCCGTGTTATTGAGTACATATGCTGCCGTACGATAGTCGCCTGCATAGAGCGATGAAGCTTGTAGTCTCCATTTGACCCCCTCTATGGTTTTGAAGGTTCCGTAGGTGTCGGCATTTACGCCCCAGCTGCGAGCGTTAGAAGCTCCTTTTAACTGCAATTTTCCACCCCATTTATCCTCCTCGGGTAGTGTGGCGGTATTCATTAGTATGACGCCCCCAATCGCTCCTGCCCCGTAGCGAATAGATTCTGCCCCCTTGATAACCTCCATATCAGTTACCGAGGAGGCATCTACCTCGGGAGCATGGTCGGCTCCCCACTGCTGCCCCTCTTGGCGCACGCCGTTGTTGATGAGCAGTATTCTACTGCTGTGCATACCTTGTATTACGGGCTTCATGATGGTAGCACCGCTGCTGATACTACTCATGCCTGGTATTTGCTGTAAAATCTGTGCGAGGTTTTTGCCTACATTTTCTTTGAGTTGTGCTTGGCTCATTCGTACGGAGACGGTGGTGCGCTCACGTTTTCGCTTGTCGGTAGTAACGACGACCTCTTCTAACTCTATATTTTTCAGATAAAGCGTCAGAGGGCGAGAGGTGGCTTCTTCGTAGGCAAGTATTCTCTGCTCTTCTTGATACCCCACCGCGTGTACGATAAGATGCGCTTTGCGCCCAGAGGGCCATGCAATGCGCGCTATACCCTGCTGATTGGTTATTGAGTGGTTTTCCTCCAGTCGTACCACGACCCCAGGTATCGGTTCTTGGCTCTCTGCCTCGAGGATGCGTACCTCTAACTCTTGTCCTCCTCTGTTTTGTGCGGAGAGCATACCGAGTGGCAAGAGGAACAGCAGGAGTAAAAGTAGAGAACAACCCTGTTTGGAAGAGGTATAGCGTATATTTCTCATTGTAAGGTTTAGGAGGTGGGAGGAGGCGATAGACTGTATAATTTGTTTTGAACAGAAACTTATCTCAATATCTCTATATTATTTCGGTTTATTTTCTGGTCGATTTTTAATATATCATTTCTATTTGAACTAAAACAAAGATAGGGACTTATTGGACTATTTCCAAATGATAACACTAAGTGATATTTTAAAAATCTCTCTATATCCCTTTGCTGTAAAGGGATTTTCCTCCCTTAAAGAAGAGCGTTTACAGACCTTTTTTCTCTTTGTAACGGGTGTTTTTCGATAAACGAAATTCGATATTTATCCTTTTTGCACGGGTTGATTAGGGTAGGAAAGAGGAGTTTCTTTCGAGAGGGCTTGAACGAGAATTGTAATGACTGTGCCCCTATCGCGTAGTGGATAGCTCGCTACATCGTTAGGAATATGTGAGGTTGCCTCCCCCTCTCTCTGTAAATCCTCTTTGTTTTACGTATTAAGTTGAAAAGAGCGGGGCATCGTGAGAGGTTTACCGTAGAGGTCTGAAAGGCTGCTCTTTAGTGCTGTGATACAGTTGCTTATAGGTTTTGGACTAAAAGCCTTTATGAGAGTTTTAGTTTGCATAGGAGGAAACTAAAGTTAGCACCTGAGATAATGCAAGTTTGCACATATATAAACTTGAGTTTCCTCCTGTGCAAACTTTGGAAGTCTTTATACCATAATATCTCACCTACTCTGCTTTTTTTTCAAAGGTCTCCTTTTGGGTGCTATTTTGATAAAGAACTTTTGAGAGTTGTCTGTACAGGAAGAGACCCTGGTCTCTTCTTCAATATATGTTATTTATTTTGCAATACTCTTTCTTTTAAATAAAGTATTATATTTGCACGGCGGGGGTTGGTATGTTTTGTAACAATTAAGCTTTCTATTTTTGAGAAAAGTTGAGTTGTAACGATATTTGTAGATGCCCTCCTAACGAGACCCATAAACATATGGAGAGAGAAGGTGCGGTATATTGCTTAGAGTGAAGCTGTCTCTTTGCCATAAGGAGTAACCCTTTCTGTGGATAGAGTAACTTTTACGATAGGTTAAAATTACCTCATTGCATTCTGCGACTTTTTCTAATAAAAAAGTTGAGAGTTCTTAGTTCAAGCGAGAGCAAAGATGGAATAATATATAGTACTACCGATACAATACATTTTATTTTAAGGAAATGAAAATAATAACCAACAAGTTCTATGGTCTTTTCCTCATTCTTGCAGTGGCACTTTTTACGGGGTGTAAGCCTCCTAAAGAAGTGGTTATAGAGGAGCAAGTAGCACTGCAGCTTACAGTAGACAAACGTGTGATAAGAGCCGACGGGCTCGATACACTACAGATGAGTGTAACCAACAATGGTATTTCTGTACAAGAGGAGTGTACATTCCACGTAGTGGCACCTGAGACAATTCTAAAAGATGGCCGTTTTTTTACCTCTAAGGTGGGAGAATATGAGCTTTACGCTCTTTATAAAGGCAAATACAAGTCTGAAGTAATACGTGTAGAGGCTGTAGCTCTCTCTTTGATACTGAACGCATCTTCCGAGAAAATCGTAGCAGATGGCGAGCAAGAAGTTACACTCAACGTCTCTTGGGAGGGCAAGGATATTACTTCTGAGTGTGCACTCTATTTGTTGCAAGGTGAGGAGAAAACGCTACTCGATAGCCCTCGATTCAAAACAGAGAAAGCAGGGAAGTATCAGTTTCAAGCGACCTTTAGAGGATATACCTCCAACATTTTCGAGGTAGAAGCTCTGCCTCTCACTCTTATACTTAAGGGGAGTAAGAATGAGATAAAGGCCGATGGCATCGAGGAAGTAAAGTTTAACGTAACTACAGATGGTAAAGATATCTCCTCTTTGTGTCAAATCTTTTTGTTAAAAGGAGAGCAGGAAACATTGGTAGAGAATGGCGTTTTCAAAACCAATCAACATGGCAAGTATAAGTTCCAAGCTATTTATAAGAGTTACCGCTCCAATGTATTCGAGGTCAATGTTACCGAAATTATCCCTGAAAAACCTATCGAACTCACGGCAACTACAAGAGAAATTCCTGCCGATGGTAAGACCGAAGCGCATTTCTCTGTAACGCAGGGCGGGGAAGATGTAACCTCAAAGTGCAAGATTTATTGGTGGGGTGGCGCGGTACAAGAACCCGTCTTGCTCTTGGGCACCTCGTTTAAGACGAAACGTGCAGGCGAGTACAATTTTAAGGCCACGATGGGCGAGCTTGTCTCTGCCGAGATCGTAGTAAGAGCCATAGAGAGTGATCTCCCCTCTGAGGCGGGTGTGCTTTTTGTGCATGGAGTAACCAAAGATAAGGGGTGGTATGATGTCAATAAAAAGAAAGATGGTAGAGGTCCCGATGGCCTTCTCTGTTGGGCAGCCGCTTGTGCCAACGGATTACAATGGTGGCAAGAAAACTATGCCGCAGCTGGGCTTTCTCTTCCCAACGGGGTGCCTTCAGGAGTAGGTGAGAAATGGGAATTGAAGATTTTTGAAGAGTTTATGGCCAACTGGACTAATAGAGGAGCTCACCCCGATATGGGTTTTGCATGGTATTTTTCAGGAGAAAATAGAGCCAGTAATTGTAGTGTTTGCTCTCAACCCAAACCCAACTCTGGTGCCTATCTAAAATCTATTTACGACCAACTGGATAATACGTGGAAAGATGGCTATACTCGTTCTGTACGAGGCTACTCGACTTGGGGTGATAACGGCGACAAGAATGAAGACCCTCTTAAGATATTTTCTCGACACATAATAAGAGCTCTAAAAGAAGGGATTGTGGTGTTAGATATTAATCCTGGCTTTTCTACTGCTCATGCGATTACCTTATGGGGGTGTGAATATGGGGCGGATGGACTTATTCGATACCTGTATATTACAGATTCGGATGATTTGATTCATACACCCTTAGTACCTCGTAGGCCAGTGCTCCACAAATTTGAAGTCGCAAAAGCCTCTAACGGGAAAAGAATTGTAGGAATAAAAGGAACCACTTATAAACCTTTTGTTGAAATACAAAACTACTATACTTTGCGAGCTTTTCCTATCACCAAATGAGTAAGAAAAAAGAATTAAATAAGTGACTATGAAACGATTATTATCTACTTTAGTTGTTTTTGTGGGTCTTTTTGTCTTTTCCATGACAAGTGCAAGTGCCCAACATGCATCGATTCCTCCCTTTAGTGGGGGTAATGGAACCGAAGCTACTCCCTATCTATTGTCTACTGCAGACGATATTATTGCACTCTCTAAACTTGTAGAAGAGAGTCAAAACGATTGTACTGGGCTTTTCTTTAAGATGACGCAGGACATCGACATGACAGGGAAAACCATGAAACCTATTGGTAACAACCATAATTCTAGTTATACCCCTCATTACTTCTGTGGTACTTTCGATGGAGGAGACTATACCATCAACAATTTGGTTATCGAAGCAAAGACAAAAAGAGCGGTAGGCTTATTCGGTATGGTCAAGAATGCAACCATCAAAAATCTCACAATAGAGAATAGTACCTTGAAAGGTCAGGGAATTACAGGTGGTTTATGTGCTGTTATGGCCAACTCTGTTATTTCTAACTGTCATATAGGCAAAAAAGTTTATGTGGAAAGTATTTCAGACCCCAATACTGGAGGAGTGATTGGTGCAATTCTTGCGGGAGATAAGAATGTTATTGAAGATTGTACTCATGCAGGGCATGTAAGAGGTGCACACTCTACGACAGGAGGAATACTTGGATTGGACAATGCTAAGGGAAGTGTTGTTAGAAGATGTTTTAACATAGGTGTTGTCGAAGATTGGATGGGTATTGTTGGTGGTATCGTTGGAGAGACTAAATATGGGCATTTGTCCATAGAAGATTGTGGTAATACAGGGACGGTTCATGCGGGTAAAAACGGAGCTTCTTACCATGCCGCAGGTATGTTGGCAAATATAGATGGTACCGCTGTAGCAAAGAGACCTGTTATAAAAAATTGCTACAATGCGGGAGAAGTGGCTTCTAATGTAGATGATGCTCCCCCTCACCCTATGACTTGTGCAATGCAATCTACTACTACCGAAAACTGTTACTATGATCCTGTAAGCTCTAAGACAGCTGTGGACGATGTTACCAGCGTATCTGCCGAGGAAATGGCTAAGCCTGCTTTTGTAGATCAACTCAATCAAAATCGCCCCAACGGACCATGGAGGATTATTGAAAACGTAAATAAAGGGCTGCCTGTACCTACGAAAATGAAACCCTCTTCGGAAGAGCCAACTCCCATATCTTCTGAGTTTAAGCCTCTTTTCGATAGAGTTACAATACCAGTATCTCAAGACTATGCGATGTTTATAAAGGAGTACTCTGCCGAGGCATACAATCACATAAAGGCAAATCGTATTGTCATAAAATTGGAGTCTCTTACTCCAGATGTTATTAAATCTTCGGGCGATAAGTATCGTGCCATTAAACCAGGTGAGGGAACTGTAAAGGTGCGTATTGCGGGTGCTGTGAAAGGTTCTTTGGATCAATTCGATGAGAATAATGTATTCGGTGAAACAACTTTCACCGTAGAGGCTGTTCCTTTTGAAGAGTACCGAACCACTTTCCCTGCCGTACCTACCATCTGGAGGCATGGAGCAGAAGAGGTAAAAGAGTTTGCTCAAAATACTTGTAAGTTGACTCTCTTTACTGAGCAGTACAACAAGCTTATCAGAGTGCCCGAAAGCATGAAGCCTCATAACGATATTTTCTTGACAGGACTTTCAGACTTCCCTCTCATTAATACTCGTTATACAGAAGATACAGGGGCTTTCATTCAAGCAACAGTATTCACCTCTACTTTCCTCTTTATCGATAACACAGCCCCCCTTCGAAAAATACTCGAAAAGGCAGGTTATGAATATAGAGGATATAGTAGTGTTACAGGTACAGAAACCTATCGCCACGAAGAGTCTAAAACATCTGTATTCTTACAGTTTGTAGCACTTCAAGGCGTACGTTACGGTGGTATCTCATTCATGTACGATGAAAAAGGAGAATATGTACCCGATTCCAACGAGGCTATTGAGGCTTTCAAGGGCGAAATCTTGTTGGCAGACCATGGTAGTTCGTTCGATGTAACCGTTCCCGAGGGATGTTTAGGCGAAAATGTACAGATTTTTGACTTGGCGGGTAAGCTCATCGCTTCTCAGGTAGCTAATGATACAACCTTACATTTCGACGCTGTTCAAGAGAAAACATTTATCGTACGCGTTAAGGGATGTCTCGCTTTGAAGGTTATTCTTTAACTTGAAATGACCCAATAAATACTTCTCCTCATAAGAGAAGTGTAGTAGTAAGGCTCGCAGGTTTTTCCTGTGGGCCTTATCTTTTTGAAGCAAAGAGAGTGCAAAGAGCTCTTTCTCCATAGAGTTCTCTCTCTATTTCCTAAGGCGCGAACTTTTGTTACCTTTGTCCATACGATTAAGAATAAAAAGTAATTAAATGGAACGTGTAGTTAGTGGTATACGCCCTACGGGCAATTTACACTTGGGTAACTACTTCGGGGCAGTCCGAGGTTTTATAGAGATGCAGCATAAGTATGATAGTTTCTTCTTTATTGCAGACTGGCACTCTCTTACCACCCACCCACGTCCCGAAGATATTATACGTAGCACACACACGATACTTGCCGAGTATCTTGCCTGCGGATTAGATCCAGAGGTTGCTACCATTTATAGACAGAGCGATGTGCCTGAGGTGTTGGAGCTCTATCTCTACCTTAATATGAATGCTTATCTCGGCGAGTTAGAGCGTACTACATCTTTCAAAGAGAAGGCGCGCAAACAACCCGACAATGTTAATGCTGGGCTTCTCACCTACCCTACACTCATGGCGGCAGATATTTTACTGCATCGCGCTGTGCGTGTACCCGTAGGCAAAGATCAAGAGCAGAATATGGAGATGGCGCGCAAGTTTGCCCGTCGTTTTAATACAATCTATCAAACAGAGTATTTTGCCGAACCTCAATCGTGGGCATTGGGGGATAAGTCCATTAAAATACCAGGACTGGACGGTTCGGGGAAAATGGGTAAAAGTGAGGGAAATGCAATCTATTTGATTGATGACGAGAAGACTTTGACCAAAAAGGTTATGCGTGCCGTTACGGATAGTGGTCCCACAACGCCCAATAGCGATATGCCCGAGGCTATTCAGAACCTGTTCACATTGTTGCAAATAGCTTCTTCACAAGAGGTTTACGACCACTTTTTAGCGGCTTACAACGATTGCTCTATCCGTTATGGAGACCTGAAAAAACAGTTAGCAGCGGACTTGGTAGCCTTTTGTGCTCCTATCCGTGAGCGCATCATAGAGATACAAAAAGATCAAGCTTATCTCGATAAAGTCGCTGCACAGGGAGCCGAGCGAGCAAGAGAAAGTGCCCGAAAGACCATCAGTGAAGTGCGTCGAATCATCGGCTTCAAACCTCTATACTAAACGAAACATTTATTGTACAATAATTATATATGGAAATTCAAGGAAGAATCATCTTTGTCGCTCCCGAGGTAGGGGGGACAAGCAAAGCGGGGAATCAGTGGCGCAAACAGGAGTATGTATTGGAGACATTGGGACAATATCCCAAGAAGATTTGCTTTTCTCTTTGGGGAGATCGTATCGATCAATTCAACATTCAAGAGGGTGAAGATTTGACCGTACAGATAGATCTCGAGAGCCGTGAGTTTAACGGCAGATGGTATACCGAAGTACGTGCATGGAATGTAACTCGAGGCTTTAACTCTATGGAGCAACCTCAAGTAGCTTCTGTGAATAATGATTACCTCAATCCTAATATAGGAGCTCCTTCGTTCTCTGCGGCTTCTCAAACTGTAGCAACCGAGTTTCCCGCCTCTGCAGAGGGAGACGATTTGCCTTTCTAACAAGAGCAGATAACGCAAGTACCGCTGTAGATGCAAATACGTTTATTGGTGGTAGGCCCTTCGCAAGAGCGCAATCTTGAGGCTCTGATACAGGTATACATCGATCGCATAAGGCACTATTTGCCTTTTACGATAGAGGTTATCCCCGACGTAACCCCTGTGGCACTGCGCAAAGATCCCGAGCGACTCAAAGTTCTCGAGGGAGAGCAGATACTAAAACGTATAAAGGCTGGAGAGGAAGTATTACTCTTAGACGAGCGAGGCAAGGAGCCTACCAGTCGAGAGTTGGCTGCACTCCTGCAAAAGCGAATGTTGTCGGGTATAAAACGTTGGACGTGGGTCATAGGAGGGGCTTATGGTTTCTCAGAAGCTGTATATGTACGGGTGCCGTCGCGCATATCGCTTAGCAAGTTAACCCTCACTCACACTATGGTGCGTCTACTTGCTACGGAGCAGCTCTATAGAGCTCTGACGATACTTAATAATGAGCCTTATCACCACGATTAACGTATTTTGTACAGATAGTTCCTTTATTGTAAGAGGATAAAAAGAAGCTTTTTATAGTATGAATTATTTGGAAGAGGCAGATGTAGCCATCACTATTTGCGATAGAGAGGGTAAGATCTTAGAGATGAATCAGCAATCCAAAGAGGTGAATCAGAAGCCTGGAGAAGATCTCATCGGTAAAAACATTTTAGACTGCCATCCCGAGCCTGCACGTTCTCTTTTGGTACACCTGATGGAGCACGAAGAGAAGCATGTTTACACCATAGAGAAGAAGGGCAAGAAGAAGCTCATCTATCAAATCCCTTGGTACAAAGATGGGGTCTACATGGGCTTTGCCGAGCTTTCTATGGTGATACCTTTCGAAATGGATCACAAAGTACGTAGCTAAGTTTTGTAAGCAATGAGACGAGAGCCACAGGATAAAAAAGCAGCCCTCCGACGTATTCGCTGGAGCGTCGTAGCTTTGGAGCTATGGGTACTGCTCGTAGTACTCTATGTCTTTATAATTAAGAAGATGCCCTTTACCCTCGAGAGAGGTATTCAGCTCGGCATCTCTTTTCTTTTACCTCTGCTACTTTATTTCGTATATCGATGGCAATGGCGCATACGCTCCCGCTCTTCGGCTCCAGAGGATAGCGACCAACAGTAATTGCTCTATACGCTACAATTCGTTTATGCCCTCGACACCACTGTATCCCTTAAGTTTTACACCGATATTCCGCCCTGTTCTCTGGGGGGGGACACGGCTTATGCGCTATAAGGGGTATGCAGATACTTCGGAGAAGATAGGGGAGTGTTGGGAAATATCACCTATCGAGGAGCATCTTTCCGTCGTGGATAAGGGGAGCTTGCAGGGCAAAACACTAAAGGAACTGATGCAAGCCTATGGGAGGGACATCTTGGGAACAAAGCACTTCGCTCGCTACGGAGAGCGATTCCCTCTGCTGATTAAGCTGATCAATGCAGAGCAAGACCTTTCCGTACAGGTACATCCCGATAAAGTTTCTCCCAAGAGCGAGATGTGGTATATATTGGAAACATCGGGAGATGCCCGTATATCGGCGGGCTTTCGACAGGGGGTAACAAGCGAAAAATACCTTTCGGCCGTTCAGGAGCACTGCGTGCCCCAATTACTGCACTACGATGCTATCGAGGCGGGCAATCTTTTCTACATTCCAGCAGGACGTATCCACACAATTGGAGCAGGCTCTTTCCTCTTAGAAGTACAGCAACCCTCCGACACTACCTATCGTATTTTTGACTATCAAAGGCGCGATCAAGAGGGACACCTGCGCCCATTACATTTAGAGCAGGCACTTGAGGTGCTTGACTTTACCGCCTTTCCGCCCTACAAGGAGCGTTATACCGAGAGGAAGAATAGGCTCAACAGATTACTATCTACGCCTTACTTTCTCTTCTCGACGCTACATATCGATAAGCCCTATATGTTTACTGCATCCGAAGCGGAGGGGTGTGCTGTTTTTTTTGTTGCTCATGGGGCGGTGGAAATAGAGGATCGATGGGGACAAAAAGTGCTTGTAGAGCAAGGTCACAGTGTGCTTATACCTTCAGTGCTTATCCCCCTGACTTTAACGCCCAGTGCTGCCAGTAAAATACTGGTTGTTACCCTGCCCGAGTAAGACTTCTTTTTCTTTTCTTCTTTCTCTTTGTTTCGAGAGATAAGATACAAATTCTACATTTTTTAGTGAAACCTCAAGGGAGAGGCTTATTTCCGCCTTTGTGCTGTCTAATAGCAGGGCTTATGGGGTTTCATATTAGAATATACGAATAGAACATGCTCTATATACGTAGGGAAATCTTTGTATATACGCAGAAACAACTTCGTATATGCGGAATTATGATTAAGCCCTCCTAAAAATCGACTTTTACATATACAAAGCCTCACATTATCCTATCATACAGTGAGCTTCCTACGGTTTATGAGAAATCTTCCCTTTAAAAAAGTAAAACTTTGATATTTAACTGAAAATATGTAGATTTGCAAAAGGGAGTCGCTCTTGTGTTCTTTATTTTCTGGTAATATGGTTTTAATAACAAACAATAATGAGACAAATCAAATCAAAATGAAAAATCAAGCACTAAGGAACATGTCCGTGGCGATAGCTACGCTGTTCATTGTAATGTTTGCGATGCCTTTTATGGCAAAAGCACAGACCGAATACAACCTCAAGATAGCAGGGGTTCAAGTAACGTCAGAGAATTGCAACGACCTATCTGTCATAGATGGAGTGAGCGGAACGGTAGAGTATGATCCAGACACTAAGACCCTCACGCTGGAGGATGCAACGATTGAAATAGAAGATGACAGAATATGCATCAAATCACAAGAAGAAAATCTTACAATTGTAGTCAAAGGAACATGTAATCTTTCTACTGTAAAAGCTGCTCTTTCTTTAAGAGAAAATACAACTATTACGGGCGGAGGAAGGCTTTCCGTGGCATCAGCCGATAACTGTGGAATTTTCCTGATTAGAACTCCTCTTACTATTGATGGCTGTCGTGTAGAAGCCAAAGGCGAATGGGGCATAGCGGGAAAGGATGGAGAGAACGGGGAGCATCTTACCATCAAGAATGCAACGGTAACCGCAGAAGGTATATCGGGCTCCATCTGCGACTTGGCATCGCTTACGCTCGAGGGCTGTAAAATCACCGAACCAGCAGGGGCGGCGTTTAACAAAGGTGCGCATGCCGTATGTGATGCCGATGGCAATATCATCAAAAGTAAGATTGTCATAAAGCCCACAGTTAAATACGACCTCAAGATAGCAGGGGTTCAAGTAACGTCAGAGAATTGCAACGACCTCTCCGTTATTGATGGCGTTAGCGGAACAGTCGAGTATAATCCAGACACTAATACCCTCACGCTGGAGGATGCAACGATTGAGGTAGGAGATGATAAAAACTGCATTTGGGTGAAAAAAGAACTTACCATCGTAGTCAAAGGAACATGCAAACTCTCGTCCACCACTTGGTCTACGGTTAATCTTTGGAGGAATACAACTATTTCGGGAGATGGAGAGCTTTATGCAGAATCAAGAGGAACTAATTCGTTCAACTTGGATGAAGGGGCCACTCTTACCATTGATCGTTGTCGCGTGGATGCTAAGGGGGTGAAAGGCTTTTCGGGATTCTATCAGTCGAGCAATGCTAAACTTGTTATTAAAAATGCAACGGTAACCGCAGAAGGTACGGAGGGCTCCATCTGCGACTTGGCATCGTTTACGCTCGAGGGGTGTAAAATCACCGAACCAGCAGGGGCGGCATTTAACGAAAGTGAGCATGCCGTATGTGATGCCGATGGTAATGTCATCAAAAGTAAGATTGTCATAAAGCCTGGCGACCCAGATGCTATTGAGCGCATTAGCCAGGAAGAGCCTGCTTATCGTGGCATATACAACCTACTTGGTATTAAACTCAATATCCCGTTTGAGCAACTGCCTTCTGGGGTCTACATTGTAGATGGCGTGAAAGTGTTTAAGAAGTAAGTAAAATCCTAAAGAGAAAAAAGAGGGCTGTGGCAAAACTGAATTCGCCACAGCCCTCTTTTTTTGTGCCCAGAGCCGGGATCGAACCGGCACGAGTGTTACCTCATTGGTGTTTGAGACCAACGCGTCTACCAATTCCGCCATCTGGGCTAAACGCTCTGCGAAAGTACTACATTAGTTTGAAATACACAATAAGAGGGAGAAAAAGATTAATAAAATAGTAGGTCTTAAAATACTCTATTCTCCTCTTTTATAATTATATAGAACTCGTTTTTCTGACTTCTTCGCGCGTACTCTTTGTGGGGCTTCGGTAGGGGAGGCTCTCCATTCTTAAGAAAAACTTCCTTTCTTTTTGATGAAAAGTACGGAAAGAGAGGAGGTAAAAGTACTTTCCTTTTGAAGTGTTTTCTATTTGCAGATTGAATATACATATACGTAGGTTGAATATATGTATATTCAAGTTGAAAATATATATATTCAGATTAAGAATAGAGTATTGCTCCTATTGAGGCAAGTTTATAGTAAGCAGGAAACTATTTATAGAGCCTTTGTAAATATTTTTATACTACGGGTAGATGGTTTTAGAGCTACTCTATACTTTCTCAGCCATCATACGGCAAGCAATTTTGGTAGGCTACCATGACCGCATTGGCTAAACGGTACGCAATGCTTTCTTATAGTTCTAAAAAAGAGTGAGTTTCTCTCTTTGCTTCCCTTGCATATCCTTGACAGTATCATTACCTTTGTGTAGTTTTTCAATAGGGTATATCTAAAGTGTAAAATCTCTCTTATGGAAGAAGAATACAGAAAAGACCTTTCCATAGGCAATGAGGGCGAAAACTCCTCTTTGTCGGGGGATTTTATGCCCAATGGATGCGATAATGAAGCAGAGAGCGCACCTCGAAAAGAGCAGGAGCGCACCTCGCTATCGGCAAGGGGTACGCACGATAGCGACCCCCTCTTGCCCCGAGAAGAGAAGCAAGAACTCCAGGCATTGCCTCTGCGCCAACCAACTTCGTCCCGTGCGGAGGGGCGTAATGGGTATCGCACTCAGACCGCTGCGGGTGCTGCGCATAAAAGGGGGGATGCCAAAGCTCCAAAGAGTTCGTTACGAGCATCTATCTTCAAAATTCTTTCGGGGGCATTTCTTAGCAAAAACCCTTGGACTATTGCTATATTCTTGGTCGTTGCCATATGGAGCACGATAGGGATATGGCAATCGTATCGCCTCAACCATCTTATCTCCCGCATAGATACTTTAGAAACTTCGTTGGAGAATACATACCGCAAGCAACAGGAGCTTACCTACAGATTGCACTCTGCCATTCGTCCCGACGAGGTGGAGCTGCGCCTGCAAGCTATCGGCTCTACCATTGCCCCCTCGAAAGAACCCTTCTTTGTGCTGTACGTAAACGAGCCTGAGGGGCTATACGATGAGGAAAGCGACTATTAAACTACGGCTCCTATGAATGCACAGAAAGACAAATTGCCTCACACTGTAAAAGAACGGATAGAGCAGAGTAAACGAGTTCACAAGGGCATCGTGCTTCGATTTTATTTGATTGCATGGGTTTTTGTGCTTGTTGCGGTAGTTGTCTGGGGGCGTCTCTATTGGATTGCAGGCGTTGAGGGTGCCGAGTGGCGTGAGATAGAGCGCAACCACCGTCCCGCAAAAGATGTCGTAGAGTACCCTAAAAGAGGCAGTATCTATGCCGCTACGGGAGAGTTACTGAGGGTCTCTGTACCCTTCTTTCGTATGCGTTTCGATTTCCGTGCAGAGGGGTATACCACCCTGTGCGATACCAATCGAAGAAAAGAGCGGCAGGTCTTAGATACTTTGACGCAGATTTCGTATCGCGCTATCCCTCGTTTGCACACCTTGGATAAGTCCAGAACCAAGGAGACACTTATCCAACGTTGGTTAGAATACTCCAATAAGGGAAAAAGAGGAGCTGACCTATATGGTTGCAATATTACTTTTGAAGAGTATAAAGCTCTGATCGGAGACTCTCTTATGTGGGTTTATGAGAGAAAAAGGGGAAGTGATACGCTCAAAAGAACGAAAAAGCGTACACCCTACTACATGGCACTAAACTCCGATAAAATATCCACTCGAAGAGCTCCTAACGGAGATATGGCAAAGTCGGCTCTCGGCTCCGTTTTAGGGAGAACTCAAGATAGCATAACGGTAGCGATTGGGGGAATTGAAGAGTACTACAACAAGTATCTTGCTGGCTCTTTCGGTATCAGAGAGGAGAAATTCCGCACCAATCGCTCTACAACGATTCAAAAAAATCCTCCCATTCATGGATCCGATGTCTACACCACTATCGACTGGAAGCTGCAAGATGTAGCCGAGAAGGCTCTTGTGGAGCAGATCGACCACTACCAAGCCTATCGTGGTTCGGTTGCTGTTATGGAGGTAAACACGGGGCGCATCGTGGCGATATCCAACAAGGAGAGAAACCTCAAGACCAACAAAATAGAAGAGAGCGGTAACCATATCTTTATAGACCTTATGGAGCCAGGCAGTACTCTCAAAACGGCAAGCATGGTTATCGCTCTTAATGACGGTATCATCGACCCTAAAGCATCGATTGATATCGGCAACACACGTGTGTGGCATTATCGAGGGAGGCCTATTCAAGACCATAATGTGGGCGTGCTTACCTACGAAGAGGTGCTGGCCAGATCGAGTAACATCGGTACTGCCAAGATGATAGTAGCTGGTTATGAGCATCGTCAAGCCGATTATGTCAATAAGTTGAAAGCACTCTGCTTTGGAGATTCGCTCAAGAGTGATATCCCCCGTCCCTCTTTCCCTACGATTCACTCCCCCGAGAAGAAGTATTGGGATAAATTAACCCTCTCTCGCATGTCCTACGGATATGCCATGCAGATACCCCCTATTTACATCCTCACGTTCTACAATGCCATAGCCAATGGGGGGCATATAATGCGTCCCTATCTGGTAGATAAAATTGTCAATAACCGTGGAGAGGTCGTTTTGGAAAACAAGCCTACCGTCTTGCGCTCAGATATTGCTACCCCCCATACCATAGATGCCGTGCGTACTATGCTACGTATGGTGGTAACGGATGGTACGGCGAAAAGTTTGCGCACTCCACTTGTGGCTATCAGCGGAAAAACGGGTACGGCACGCTATACAGACCGAGGTCGGGGGTACATCAATAATGAGCACGTGGTGAGTTTTTGCGGTTATTTCCCCTCAGAGAACCCACGGTATACAGTCTATGCCAATATCGTACGCCCTCAAAACCCCAAGGGTCGCCCTGCGGCAGCCCTTATGGCAGGGACCATTGTAAAGGCTGTGGCGATAGCAGATGCCAAGCGACAGAAACAAATAAACTTCGAGGAAGTAAGACCCGATGCGGTACCCTCTGCGATGCCGCACCTATTGTCGGGCAGGAGAACTTCCTTGCAACGTTTCTCTCAACAGACGGGTATCGCTCTGTACACGGCAGAGGAAGCCTTGCCAACACCTTATGTAACGGTACAAACATCGAAAGATAGAAAGATGGCTATCACATCCGTTACGCCACGACGTCGAGAGATTATGCCCTCTGTGATAGGGATGTCGGCTTCCGATGCTTACTACCTACTGTTGAACCACGGCTTGACGGTATACTTGAAGGGTCGAGGCGAGGTCGTGGAGCAGTCTAAACCCAGCGGTAGCAAAATCTTAAAGGGCGAGCAGGTACTGCTCTATTTGAAGCCTAAGCACCTCCCTGCCCCAACCGCTATTCAATCAGATACTTCTACGCCTCCTAAACAACATGAGTGATCGTTATACACCCTCTTCTATCGAACTTCTAACGCTGCAAGAAATTGTAGAGGGATTGAAGCCTTGGATTATCCATCTCGAAAATCAGGGAATCGAGAGTATCTCCTTTTGCAACATTGCCTCCGATTCTCGCAAGGTAGTCAAGGGGGGTATTTTCGTCGCTATCCCAGGGGTTGCCGTCGATGGGTGGAGCTTTATCCCCAAGGTGGTAGAGGCTGGCGCAAGCCTTGTAATCGGTGAACACATTCCGAGCGAAGAGGAGCGACGCCTATTCGAGGCGCACACAACGCTCTATCTTCAGGTCTCTTCTGCTCCCGCGGCGTTGGCTGCTTTGGTAGAGCTTTATTGGGGGCACCCCTCGCGTCAACTGCAATTGATAGGCGTTACGGGTACCAATGGCAAGACCACTACCGCTACTTTACTTTATCGTCTCTTCTCGCAACTGGGGTACAAAACGGGGCTTATCGGCACGGTGGAAAACCGAGTGGGCGATGAGGTCATTCCTGCGACCCACACTACGCCCGATCCTATCGCCTTAGGAGCGTTGTTGCACCAAATGTGCGTAGCAGGCTGTACCTACGTTTTTATGGAGGTCTCTTCGCACGCCGTAGTGCAGAAGCGTATCGGCTCTCTTCTGTTCCGTGGGGGTATTTTTACCAATCTAACGAGAGATCACCTCGACTATCACGGTACGATGCTCGAATATATCCGTGCCAAAAAGGGATTCTTCGACAGTTTACCCCAAGAGGCCTTTGCCCTTATCAATGCAGATGATAAGAACGGTGCCACAATGGTACAGAATTGCGCTGCCCAAGTCTATACCTATTCGCTGAATCGACCCGCAGACTTTTCTATAAAAGTGATAGAGAGAGACCTCAACGGTACCGCTTTGCTCCTCGATGGAAAAGAGGTCTGGAGCCGATTGGTGGGCAACTTCAATGCCTACAATATGGGGGTTGTTTATGCGGCAACCCGTCTACTTCTCCCCAACCTCCCCGTAGAGGAACTTCTTAAAGCACTCAGCACGCTCCAAGCAGCGGAGGGACGCTTTGAAGTGGTCTATTCGGGAGCCTGCACCGCTATTGTCGATTATGCCCATACGCCCGATGCTTTGATTAAAGTATTGGATACAATTCGCCCCTTACTCTTGCAGGGAGCACGCCTTATAACGGTAGTCGGGGCTGGAGGCAACAGAGACAAAGGCAAAAGACCGATTATGGCACAGGAGGCTTTCCGCCGTAGCGATTTGCTGCTTCTTACCAGCGATAACCCACGTAACGAAGACCCCGAAGTAATTATACAAGAGATGCTTGAGGGGCTTACTCCAGCAGAACAAATACGCACGCTCGTTAATAAAGATAGGCGAGAAGCGATACGTACCGCCTGCCGTCTGGCACAAAAGGGCGATGTAATAGTCGTGGCAGGCAAAGGACACGAAACCTATCAAGAGATAGCAGGCGTGCGCCACCATTTTGATGACCGAGAAGAGCTGCGCACAGCTCTCTCGCTACTAAACAATCCTTCTTAATCTCAATTTTATATCATGCTATACTATCTAAGTGATTTACTTACCCAATGGCAAATACCAGGTAGCCGACTTTTTTACTACGTTTCGTTCAGAGCCACGATGGCCTTTATATTGGCCCTCGTTTTAGCTACATGGGTGGGAAGTAGTATTATAAACTATCTGCGCAAACATCAAATAGGAGAGGTGGTACGAGATTTGGGCTTAGAGGGCGAATCCTCCAAGAAAGATACACCCACCATGGGGGGGATTATCATTATCCTTGCAATTCTTATCCCTACCATACTATGGGCGCGCCTTGATAATATCTATGTAATCCTGATGATCATTACTACCTTGCTGATGGCTATGCTCGGCTTTTTGGACGATTACATCAAGGTATTTCGCAACAACAAAGATGGTTTGAAGGGCAAGTATAAGATCTTGGTACAGGTTATCTTGGGTCTCATTATCGGCACGGTACTTTATCTGAGCCCCGAGGCTACTATTCGTGAGAATAGAGAAGTGCGTAACGATGGCACCATCGAGCAGGTATTTTTTGAAGCCGAGCAGGTAAAAAGTACCAAAACGACAATTCCTTTTTTCAAAAACAATAACTTCGATTATGCCGATATACTGCCCGTACCTGATGAATATAAGCAGATAGCAGGGTGGTTGCTTTTCATTGTAATAACCATTTTGATTATTACTTATTTGAGTAACTGTGTGAATCTGACAGACGGATTAGATGGGCTTGCAGCAGGTTCCTCGGCACCCGTTGGGCTTGTTCTACTCATTTTGGCCTATGTTTCCAGCCATATACAGATGGCCTCTTATCTGAATATCATGTATATACCTGGTGCCGAAGAGCTTGTTATATTTGCAGCTGCCTTTGTGGGGGCAACTATCGGATTTCTTTGGTTCAATAGTTATCCTGCGCAAGTATTCATGGGAGATACGGGTAGCCTTGCTCTCGGGGGGATCATAGCCGCCTTTGCCATTATCATACGTAAGGAATTTTTACTCCCTATCATGGGCGGACTCTTCATTGTCGAGGGGCTCTCTACCATGATTCAAGTAGGATATTACAAATATACTCGCAAGCGTTACGGAGAGCCTCGACGGATATTCCGCATGGCACCACTGCATCATCACTTCCAAAAGGGCGAGGCCGACCAGATAAAATCTATCATTCAACGCCCTCATAAGAAGATTGCCGAGAATAAGATTGTAGTGCGTTTTTGGCTCATAGCTATCATTTTGGCTGCTCTTTCCGTAGCTACACTTAAGATGAGATAATGCCTTTCTTCTTAAAAATGTTTGCTTACAAATCGAATAAAACTATTTTTCTATGAAGTTTTTACGACGTAATTCCCTCATTGGCAACATTGTATTAATGATTGTGATTAGTATCGCCATCATTATGGCTCTACTCTTTTGGGTGGGGCATTATACGAGGCATGGCGATAGCGTTATAGTACCCCCTCTGCGCGGTCTTAGTTTTCAGGAGGCGGAAAAGGTGCTCAAAGACCAAGGGTTGCGGGGTGAGATTGTAGACTCTAACTATTTCGAAGGGTTGGCTCCAGGCAGTGTGTACGAGAGCTTGCCCGAAGAGGGGGCTAAGGTGAAACCAGGGCGCATCATATTCCTAACAGTCAATGCTTTCTCCCCCAAGTTAGTGCAGCTTCCCTCCAATTTAGAGGGGATGTCTATGCGTCAAGCAAAGGCTACCTTAGAGGGGTTGGGATTTCGAGTAGTGCAGATACGTCAGGTGCCAGGTGAATTTAACGGTCTTACTGCTGGTGTAGAGGATAGTTATGGCAGAACCATTGCCCCAGGAACAAAGCTACAAGCCAAATCTTCTCTCGTTCTTTTGGTTACGGGGCATACTCCTTTTGTAGAAGATGAATTGACCCAATCTATTGAAGACAGCATTCGAGCTCAATCTCCCGTACTGGAAGAGGAGAGTGAGAAAGAGGATGAAAACTGGTGGTAATCTGAATCTGCTATGAGAGAGGATTATACAGAAGAAATCTGGGATGAGGAGGAGGGTTTTGATTTGTCGCCCCTTCCCGAGGAAGAGGCGGGTGCCAATCTCTATGAACACTTTCGTATAGTCGTAGACCAAGGGCAGACCCCTATCCGAGTAGATAAGTTTTTGGGCGATCGTTTGGAACATAGCTCCCGCAACCGCATTCAGCAAGCGGCCGAGGCGGGGCATCTTTTTGCAGGAGATACTCCTATAAAGAGCAGTTACCGTGTACGTCCAGGTGATATAATAACCCTCCGCTTAGAGCGTCCTCCCTTTGAGAAAGGGATTCTACCCGAGGATATTCCCTTAGATATTGTCTATGAAGATGACGACCTGCTCGTGGTCAATAAGCCAGCAGGTATGGTGGTGCATCCAGGTAATGGCAATTATACGGGTACATTGGTCAATGCTTTAGCATTTTATCTTAAGGATAATCCAACTTACGACCCGAATGATCCTGCGGTAGGGTTAGCACATCGAATCGATAAAGATACGAGTGGTTTGCTCGTGGTAGCCAAACGCCCCGATGCCAAGACAGCCTTGGGAAAACAGTTTTTCGAGAAAACTTCTGAACGTACCTACTATGCTTTGGTGTGGGGTTCTTTTCCAGAAAAAGAGGGTAGGATAGAGGGAAATATAGGAAGAGACCCGAGAGATCGTACTCGTATGCTTGTTTTTCCACCCGATAGCGGGGAGGGTAAGCCCGCCGTTACCCATTATAAAGTGCTTGAAACCTTTGCTTTCGTTTCTTTGATAGAGTGCCGGTTAGAGACAGGGCGCACGCACCAAATACGGGCGCATATGAAATCGATTAATCACCCTCTCTTTTCTGATGAAAAGTATGGTGGACATGAGATCTTGCGAGGTCGCCCTACTTCGGCTTATCTATCCTTTGCTCGGCGCATGCTGCAACTATGCCCTCGACAGGCGTTGCATGCTCGTACACTGGGATTTGTACATCCTACGACGAAAGAGATGATACGCTTCGAGGTATCTCTACCCGAGGATATGCAGCTTCTTATAGAGGAGTGGCGAAAGTATGCTCTATCCATTCTCTAAAGGCACCCTATACAGGGCATGAGCCTCCCGATACAGGAGTCTTTTTAGGAAGTGTTGTAACGCAGGTTGTTACACGTTTGAACTTTATCCGAGACAATCTATGGTTTAGGAAACCACTATTCTGTACTTGTTATCACACATCCGAACTTTATCTGAGACCCATCTCTAATTTGACTTCTTCTGGGGGCTTTAGAGAGTGCTGACATATACCCAAAAGGCGAACGAGTAGGGAGGTAGAGTTGTAGATTTTGGCGCAAAGAGCTGTCGAGCTGCTTTCACAATACCTTTTTTCTATTACGCAAACTTTTTCGACTTCTTTGAACCCAGTTTAAAAGGAAAGCATAAAAAGAAAACTCCGACAAGCCTTACAAAAGGCTTGTCGGAGTCATTTTTTACAAGAGAGTGTGTAACAACTAATCTACACCAATTAACTTTTTTGAACTGTAGACCACATCATATCCTCTCTATCTTGTTTTGTTTAAAGAACAACCTTGAAAGCTTCATTTCCAACAGAAACTACATAAGCACCTGTTGCCAAACCTTCTACTACGATTGATTGCTCTCCAGAAACGTTGTTATAAACAGTTTCTCCAGCTACTCCAAATACCGTAACCTGAGCACCTAAAGGATTTTCGATACGCAAAACACCATTAGATACGTAAGCAGTAGCCTCAACCAAACCGTGAACAGCCTCTGCACCTACGGTATTTTGAACCTGTTCATAGGCAGAGTATTCACTTGTCTTAATTTTAGTGCTAGAGTACTGATCTTGAGGAGCCTTACCACGAACGGCTACTACACGAGCGTAAAGAGGCGCAGCCACTTTGTTAGCAGGGGCATTAACTCGTATTTCATGACTTGTTTCGGGAACAAACTGCTTCAAGTAGCAAGGATCACGGAATACTTCATCCTTTTTATAATTCTGAGTAATCTTCAAGTTATCAATATAAAGGTTACCAGGACCCTTTACAGCAAAGATACCTAACTTAGAACGCTTAGCTCCCTTTGTGAATTCAATCTCATAAGTAGTCCATCTAGGAGTAACTTTTTCTGGATATATAAGCTCTACCTGCTTGAAGTCATTCAACTCTTCGTCATAGGTAAAGAGAGCAAGAGCAGCCTCTGTTTGAATCGTAGCAATCACATTAGCATTTTGATCCTTAATCTCTTCGAGAACTCCCCAAAGGTCTACCTTAACCTTGAATTTACCTTCATCCTTAGAAAGGTCTAACTCTTCAGACTGAAGGCTTACGTTCTTACCTCCGTTATAGTAGTGCCATCCGTCAATACAAACGACTCCTTGATAAGGGGCATAAGTAAAGCCCAACCATCCTGCTTGCACTGTTTCAAGAACGCGTCCAAGCCCCTGAAACGTCTCAGCATGAGGGTCTGGATTCTCTGGAGTCCATTGAGGGATATTGCCGTTTATGTCTCTCAAATTAGAGAAGTCTTCGTTGGTAATAACAAACTCTCCATCTTTCTCTGCAGTACGGTCATAGTAAGCCCAAACGTTGTAAACATCTGCAGCGGGCACTTTGTCCCAAGTGGCAGTAAATACTCCGTTAACAGCAGGACCTTGGATAGACTTCAACACAGGTGCTTCTAAATCATAGATCTCTGCATCGGGAGAGGTGATAGACTTGTGCTCGCCCTTAACAGCAGTTAGGTTGTAGAAGTACACCCCGCCAGAAGTAAGTCCAGAAAGAGTATAAGAAGTTGTATTACCACCCTCTATTTTCTGATTAACAACAACATCTTCACGCTTGGTGGGGACAGGAGCACCTGGAGCAGGGGCTGGCTCTCCTGTTGGTACCATATGGTACACGTTCAAAAGGTAAGAATCCGCTCCAGCGACTTCTTTCCAACGGAGATTTACAGATGTACCCTTATAGTTGTTGTAGTTCTTAAGCTCAGGCATTGTCACGTGAGCGTCAACTTGAACTACCTCAATATCGTCAATCAAGACACCGTAATCATCATTTTGAGCCATCTTTACGATATTAACAAGGGTTGTTTTCCCTGCATCTTGGAAGAGAATCTCATAAGTTTTCCACGTAGTAGGGATATCCGTAATATGTATAGAGTTACCAAATCTCCAAGTTGGAGACATATTGAAAGTCTCTGCAGCTTCTACGAGCAGTTCTGCCATTTCTCCTTGCCCCAAAGCACGAGAAGCCTTAGCTCTAAAGCGCACAAAGAAGTTCGCTTGTCGTTTAGAGACATCTATCAAAGGAGTGTTAATCTTAGCCTGTTTGTCTGCCATATAGAGAGCTCCTCCTGCGGGGTAGACATTCCCCGCCCCCCATGTTTTCTGATGAGTGTACTGCTCCTTAACATTAAACCACACGGGATACTCAGAAATAGGAGTTTCATCTCCAGACACATATATCAAGGTATTTGTGTCAGGATTTGCTTCTGTTCCCGTAGTTAACTTGGAGAAGTCTTCTTTTAGAATAGAAACTTCTGTTCCATAGGAAGCAATGGTTGTACCCTCGGGAAGGAGCATATTAGCACGTCCTGTAGAAGGCACGAAGCTTTGCATTCCTCTACCCTGCACATTCCCTTTCACAGCATCTTGAGGAGTAGGGAACGCATATTGAGCGTTCGCTTTTTCCAAAGATACCGATGTAGCAAGCGTAACACCTGCTACCAAAGTAGCAATAGTAATTAATCTTTTCATCGTCAAAATAAATAATCGTTATGTCAAATATCTAATTCTAAATCTATTCAAAGACGGGGAAGAGAAAACTTCTCTCCAAACAACAGAAGTACTATAGTATATACACCCTCTACTGAATGCCCCACAGAACCTGTCACATTTGGGGCAACACTCAGTCTAAAGTAACCACAAAAGGGCATTTTAATACTTTAAAATGATTCTTTGCGCTAAGTTAGAGAGTTTATTGCAAACAAACAAATATCGCCTCATGAAGCTAATCTCATTGATTATCGCACTCCTGCTGAATATAAGGACATGTTCTTCATCGGAAAAGAGTTCTCATATTTTTCAAAACACTTTTTCTTTTATTACTCTTTATTATTTACCTTTGTAAAGATGGCTGCTGTAGACTCGTAGTTTTGTAAAACTCAATCCTTATGTCAAACATCTATATTCAGAATTATATATTACGAGAAAGCTATTTTCACTCGTTCTCAACCCATCAAAAAGACATAATATTTATTGTAAACACTTTAGTATAAAAAGCAAGATGAAAAAAAGAATTTTACTTTGTTTGTCTTTGTTAGGCATCTCAGTGGGTCTTCTATCTGCGCAGGTGGAAAGAACTATGCCCCAGCAAGGTACCTACCCAGCATTGACAGAACAGAATGGAACAACTACACAAGGCGATCCCGACATAAACTTTGTATGGGATAATTTGAGTAGTGCGAAAAAAGGGGTAAGGCTTTTTGGATCTACTATCGAAGATAGAACTACTTTCCCCAGCATCATACATCTATTTTCCAAGAAGCTCTCTGAAATAACACGTCTGGCTCCTGTAACAGACAACAATCCCTATAAAAGCATTGTATTACACTGCGGTACTTATACAGGAAGTAAATACATAGGCTATGTAGTAACTATTTACACCTATCAAATTCTCCCCAATCGTTTTGTGCAAATTGATACCAATACAGGAGAAATTACCTCTATAGAAGAGTACAATGAAAACTCGACAGAGTACCGAGAGTGGCCTACTATGTATGAGTTGGCCTATGACCACACAACCCAAAAGTGTTGGGGATTTGGTCGTAGTAAACGTACCGACAAGGCCGTTTCTGCCATCTATACCATAGATACTAATACGGGAGCATTCTCTTTTGTACAAGATTTGGAAGTTTACGTTTTCGCTGCTGCTTACAACTTGGATGGAAAACTCTATGCAATCGTAGGGAAGGCCAATGCCGAAGGGAACTATGTAGGTAGTGAAATCGTAGAATTGAATCCTAACGACAATTTTAAGGAAGTAGCAAACTCTCGTAAGGAAATAAAGAAAGATGGCAATCCTATTGTTCCTAATTATACTCATACAGCCGATTTCGACCATACCACAGGAGATCTCTACTGGATGGCTTCAGATAAGTCGAGTTATCAATATGGAATAAAGATAGACCCTGTCACTGGTGCGTCTACAACCCTCGGATTAATCGGGTTCGGGGATGTCGTTAGTGCTCTCTATATCCCTTATGAAACGGCAGAAACAAGAAAAGCCCCAGCTCGAGTAGAAAATCTACAAGCAACTTACAAAGATGGGAAACCCAATCAAGCAATCGTTACATGGACCAACCCTACTAAAACTTGGGATAAAGAAACACTAGCCTCTATCTCAAAAGTTACCGTAGCTCGTGATAGTAGAGATAACGTAGTTGCTTCTCTTTCTGGAGCCAATCAGCCAGGTACACAATCACAATGGCTTGATGTAAATGCTACCCAAGGTATTCACACCTACTATGTAACAGCTTTCAATGACAAGAAGGGTGTGGTAGACAGTATTCGCTGCTATATAGGAGAGGATATACCTGGTGTTGTTGAAAACATTTCTAATGTGAAGACTGCTCCTACTACATTGTGGGTTAGTTGGTCTGCTCCAAGTAAAGGAGCGCACGATGGTTGGATAGATCCTTCTAAAGTAACTTATACGGTAGTTCGTATGCCTGATAAAAAGATTGTTGCCGAGAATCTTACAGAGAAATCTTTTACAGACAACACTTTGGGAGAGGTTATGAGATATTCCTATGTCATTATTCCTAAAAATAATATAGGTAAGGGGGTACCCGCAGAGTCTGAAAAAATACTGGCTGGAACAGCCTATTCAGTTCCTTATAAGACAGATTTTGCAACCCAAGAAGAGGTCGATAGTTGGTCTGTGGTAGATGCCAACAACGACGGCAATCGTTTCTCCTACTCTGGAGGAGGTTTTCAGGACTTCGAACGCATGGCACTTGACCCAGCTGGATATGAAAAAGCTGCCGACGACTGGTTATTCTCTCCTAACATTAACTTGAGAGCAGGTAGACGTTATGAGATAACGATACAACCACAAATCGAATTAGCCAACTCTATCCACAGCTTCAGCATCAATATTGGTAAAGAGGCTAAACCAGAAGCTCAGAAAGAGATTGAAAAATTTGAGGATTACACCGTTCCTACTCCAGGTCTCATAAAGAAAGAGGTAGTAACTGTAGATATTACAGAAGATGCTTCTTACAACATCGGTATCCACTGTACGAGTATCGGTTCAATGGATACGCGCGACCTCTTTAGCGTACAGGGTGTTTCCATAAAAGAGCTCTACAAGAAAGACTTATCAGTAGAAGATTTTAATATCCTTGAACTGATTAACGACCAAGAAAACAAAGTAGTCATAAAGGTATACAATGAAGGTTCTGAAGATCAAAGTGCTTATACAGTAAGACTGCTCCAAATGGTTGGAGACAAGGCAAATGTTCTTGCAGAGACCAACGAAGTCCCTCTTGTTAAATCTAAAGAAAGCGTTGAATGCACTCTTAAGTATCGTCCTACTCAAGAGGGAAAGACTGTATTGGCAGCCGAAGTAATTTTGGAAGATGACGGAGATATGAGCAATAACCGTTCTAAGGGAGTAGAAGTAAAGATTCTTCCTGCAGGTACTGTACCTTGGAGTCATCTTGTAACAAGTGAGTCTATTTCTCACCAAACAACTCTGCCCATGAGTTTCTCAAGACAATACTCAGTAGGCCAAACTACCTACTATGCCGAGGAAATCGGTCTAAATGAAGATGCAACTATAACCCGTCTGGCATATGATTATATCAACGGAATTGCTTCTGACGATGATGTAGACGTTAAGATTTACTTGGCAAACGTAGACAGAAAAGATCTTACGGGGCTTACCGTTGCAGAGGCTTGCATGAAACCCGAGGATATGGTTCTTGTTTACGATGGGCAAATAGGTATTAAAGAAGGGACTAATCGTATGGAATTTAACTTCGATACTCCTTTTGAATACAAGAAGGATAAACATCTTTGTGTACAGGTCTGGAAAGATGGCACGACTTCGGAAAGTTATCCTGCACAATTCGTAATCTTCGATCAAGGAAGTGGTGTTCTCCGATCTATGCGTTATATGTCTCGTAATCCTCTCTCTCCAGAGAACCCAAGTGCACAAGCAACACTTCTGTTAGATTGGGTTCCACAACTTCGCTTGGCGATAAAGACCAAAACGGGCGTACAAGAAGTAGTTGTAGGATCTTCTATCGCTTACAACGCGACTACCAAGATGCTCCAATTCGGAGACTTTAAGGCAAAAGCTATTCGCGTGTACGATGTGAAAGGTCAGCTCTTATTACAAAAGAGTGTTCCTGCAGGATCCGACGGAGTTGTCTTAGACTTAGAATCTGGTGTTTACGTGGTAACGGCACAAGGTGTAGACGGCTCTGTTGTAAATACCAAGATTAATGTAATCCAATAAGATTCCATTACATCAGAGAGTAGGGAGAGCATTTTTTTCACCCTGCTCTCTGATTTTTTATTTGTATATCTCCAAGAACCTATGACAAAGAAAATTTTACTTCTATTTGCATTCATGACTTTCTGCTTCCAGCAAGGTCTATCTCAAAGAGGGGAAAGATTTGCATTCCAACCCACCACTGAGAGTAGTATAGCAAATGCGCTACGAGCAGAAGACAACAAAATTCGTTTGGGCTACGCATCTCAAGAGCCTGGCGGTACGTTCAAGTCTCAAGTTTCAGAGGGCCCCTTAGACTTCGGTGCAGCCGTACTTCTAAAAGGAAACATACTCAACAAATATGCGGGAAGTAAGCTGACCGATATTGAATTCTACAGATCGTTGGAACAAGGACAACTCGCTTCTTTCTCTGTATTTGTAACTAAAGACATAGGTGCAGGCATATCTAACTTTTTACATGTACAGAGGGTAGATAACTTAAAAGAAGGAGCTTGGAATCGAATCAAACTCTCCAAAGAGATAACCATCGAACAGAATACCCCCCTCTACATAGGTATAATAATGAGTTACACTAATGCCAATATGCCTTCTATTCAAGTAAGCAAGGGGGCTGGGCTTAGAGAAGCGGGTGTTAACTTCTTTTTAGACCGTAACGTATGGTACCTTTTGGACAAACACCCTATTGATTATAATTTTGCCATAGTAGCCTATGCTACAGAAGAGCATGCTCCCTTGAACGATGTGGGGATTAGACGTTTTGAAATGTCGGACTTCGTAATGCAAAACTCTCCTACACCTGCTTCTTTCTTACTTCGCAATTATGGTAAGAGTAACGTAAAAACCGTAACCCTCTCGGCTAAATCTGACGATGTTGAGTTTCAGAAAATAGTTATCGACACTTTGGACTTGCGTACAGGTTCGGAGGCTCGCATCAATATGGATGGTATTCTTTTCCCAAAGGAGGGTAACCATAATATTGACCTTTCTTTGATTTCTGTTAATGGCAAGCAAGATGAAGACGATACGGACAATAGCTTTGAAAAGGATCTTTTTGTGATAAAAGAGGGGAAAGGAGCTTTCTTCAAGAGAGTACTTTTCGAGCAGTTTACCTCCGAAAGGCACAAGAATATGCCAATAGCCGACTCGCTCTATGCGGTCTCTATCAATAAGAAGAAAAGCGAAGTTGTTTGGATTAAACACCATATTTACGAAGATGCTTACGCTCTTCCCTATGTCTCTGATCTTATATCGGCTTTCTTTGAAAATAGTAAATCCTTCTTACCTGCCATTGCCGTAAATAGAGATATATACAGTGCTTTTACAGGAGAGAGGGGTCCTGCCTACTTCATCAATGGGGAGAGTTTTGTAGACATGATGATAAATACGGCATTGACCTTCCCTGCCTTTATTTCTATAGAGGGTGATGTTGAGTGGCAAGAGAGCAGCAACGAGTTGGACATTGTAATCCGAGGGGAATCTGCCGCAAACGAACTACCTTTTGCAACCGATATTCGCCTCTCGGTATATCTCGTAGAAGACAAAATTCTCTCTAAAACTCAGACTGGGAAGAAAGAGTATATACAAAATGGAGTGGTACGTGCCATAGTGTCGCCCTCTGTATGGGGAGAGGAGATTAGTCTGAGTGAATACAAGTATCAAAAGGCGTATCGCATAAAACTCAATCCCGAATGGAAAAAGGAAAACCTCCGCGTCGTTGCTTTCGTAAGCAACTACAGCTATGATCCTACCAAAATCCGTGTACACAATGCCGATGCTTTTGGTATAAAGGGGTGGAGCTCTGCTGAAAAGCTTGTGGAGGCAGCAACTCCCAAAGCGTGGTACAGTTCAGATGCTGTACAGGCAACGGAGGGCTTTGAAGTAATGGCCGTTTACGACCTTTCTGGACGACGTCACGCTTCTACCCATCTTGCTTCGGGTACTTATGTAGTACAACTCTCCAACGGTTATACTCAAACTGCTTGCAAGCTACTTGTAAAATAAAAAAATGCAAACATCCCAAGACGCTTTATTGATGCTCTTGGGATGTTTTTCTTTTCTCTAATTTTTTGATTTATGAAAAATAATCTCGTGCAACACATACGCAAGTTCTCGCTCCTTTCCGCCCTATTGGTATTGGTGCAGGGAGCTTTGTGGTCTGCCCCCGCAGATCGGGTGCTAAAGCTCTTTACCCAACCCGACGGTAGCACACTTACTATTGTGCTACAGGGCGACGAACACTTTAATTACCACACCACGACCGATGGTTTTATGCTCTTCCAGGATGACGAGGGGTATCTTAAATATGCCATCGTTACCGAAGGTTATAACTTTGCCATCTCCTCTTTTGTAGCCCACGACCCTGCTGAGCGCAATGCAGAGGAGCGTTCTTTTCTGGCTTCTCTCTCGATGGAGGACTTCAAAAATGCGGTCTATAAGAGACGTGAAACGAGCCCTTTGCGAGAAAGCTTTTCGAGAGGTACATTCCCCTCTAAGGGCAGTCCTAAGGGTTTAGTTATTCTGGTGCAATATAAAGATGTAAAGTTCCAGATCAAAGAACCCCAAAAAGCAATCCATGCACAGATGAATGAAAAGGGGTATAATAAAGGGAAAGCAACAGGAAGTGCACTCGACTATTTCTCTGATCAATCTCATGGACAGTTTACCCCTATATTCGATGTATTGGGACCTATTACCCTCAAGCGTCCTATGGCTTATTATGGACAGAAAAGCTACCTCAGCAACGATGCCCATGCGCCCGATATGGTAAAGGAGGCATGCGAACAACTCTCTGAACAGAATATAGATTTTTCACAATACGACAACGACAATGACGGCGTTGTAGACTTGGTATTCATCATATATGCAGGGTATAGCGAGGCTCAAGGAGGCCCGTCGGCTGCTATTTGGCCTCACGCATGGACCATGACCGAGGCGGGATATCATGATGTTAAGTTGGGAACAATAAAAGTAGACCGCTATGCTTGCACTTCGGAGCTAAAAGGGGCATCAGGGGTTTTCTTGGACGGAATTGGTACATTCTGCCATGAGTTTACTCACTGTTTCGGGCTACCCGACTTTTACGATACCGCGGCTATTTTCACGGGCAACTATGGCGTAGGACGCTGGAGTTTGATGGATTGTGGCTCTTACAATAACTCGTCGCACACTCCTGCAGGATATACTTCTTACGAACGTATGTTTGTCGGTTGGCTTGAGCCTCGTCAATTGACCCAACCTACCCTTATAACTCTCAATCCAATCAATACTCACAATGAAGCCTGCATCATTCATTCCGATGCCAACAAGGATGAGTATTTCCTTATTGAGAATAGGCAAAAGAATGGCTGGGACAGCTACCTCCCAGGAAATGGTCTGATGATTACTCACGTCGATTATTCGCGCTCTGCTTGGGAGACCAATAGTGTAAACCGCACTAATAGCACTACGCACCCCCGTTTTCAGATTGTAGCGGCAGACAACTCGCCCTCCTACAACTCCGAAGCGGACGATCTTTTCCCTGGTCCTCTTAATAAAACAGAGTTTACAGACCATTCTATACCTGCCGCAGCACTGCACGGTGGGGGCTATTTGGGGAAACCAATTACGGGTATTACCGAAAAAGACCAACAAATAACTTTCAGCTTTATGGGCGGTACTGTCGATACACAAAGGCAACCGACACGAGAGGTAGCAATCTCATTGGGCAAGGGAGTGCTTCACTTGACCATGGAGCAAGGGCAAGAGGTATATATCTATGACCTTGCAGGACAGGAAATCGCTCACTTTATTTCGGTTGAGGGTAGAAATACGCTTCCCTTGGCGATGGGCAATTACATAGTGCAAATAGGGCGAGAGGGCTATAAGATTATCGTTCCCTAATGAGAGCGTTTGAGAGGACTATACGGGACAAATACCGACAATGGCGGTACCGTATCCCACAAAAGTTTCATGTTTGTTTTTGCTAATTCGAGAGCATTGCCTACTACTCACGCGCAGTAGTAGGCAATCTCTTTAGGGGGATAATCGAAAGGCTTTTACAGGTAGCATTCCGTTGTATTTTCCAGTAGTAAGATACTGTCCTACAAAAGTGTGTAAGCCCCGTAGCTCTTAACTTTGTGGTAACAACAAAAAACAAATTAAGAACAATGGAGCTTACAGCATCACAAAAGTCGGCATTTATTTCGGAAATGCTATCATCAGAGTCAGGAATTAACGAGATTATTCGAGTGTTATTGAACACCTTCTCCAAACAAGAACGTGCTCTTTTTGTAGAGGAGCATAAAGGGGAACAGTGCAATGGTTTTCGTCCCCGTCGATGGCGAGGCTATGGATGTAGCTTTGAGCTTCGGATTCCACGTACTCGTTCAGGAAATTTTCAGCCCCTG
>NZ_FUXE01000014.1 GCF_900167105.1 Porphyromonas circumdentaria
GTTCCGATTTATCAGCCGAAGGAGGTTTTTCAGGAAGAAACGCTACAGCCAGTACCAAGCCTTGAACCAAGCCTTGTTGAGAGCGTAGTGGATGTTGTTGCCGAAGGGATTGCATCGGGTGTTGGCGGTGTACTGGACTTCCAAGTCCATGGAGAGAATTATGCCGAAACCGCCTTTCAGCGGAGACTGCGCCACGAAGCCAACAAGAGAAAGAAACGGGGACGAAGGATGTAGAAACAGCCACTTCCTTTCCCGAAAAGAAAATCATGACGGAACGCTCACTTTTGCTCGCAAATCAATATCTTTGCAAGGGATAATAGTGAGCGTTCTTTGTTAGTACAAACACGAGCAACCAAAAGCATCTCGCTCATTTCCAAATCGTTACCTGTCCACCATCGTCCTGTTGGTAACGCATTGTTGCTCAATAAGATAGTTCCATCTTGAATTTTCGTATATACGAAATTTTCACCGCCTTTATAGACAGACAAAACTTCCTGATTAACAATAGATTACAAAACCTCCAAAGAGAAATTCAAAAAGAGAGAAAAAGCCTCTTTAAAAGCTCATCACTCGGACTTACAAAAAAGCTATTGAATTAGTTTTCCCTGCCACACGAAATAGCTTTCTTCCCTAAAAGGAGCATCTGTAAGAGGCGGGATAGAACGAGTGAATATTCCATACAACGTAGACCCAGAACCAGACATTGAAGCATAATCTGCCCCCAACGCATAGATATACTCTTTTATCTCTTTAAGAAGAGGATAAACCTTGAAAAGAGGCTCTTCAAAATCGTTGATAAATAGCTCTTTCCAAAGAGAAAGAGGGCTTTGGAAAAGGTCTTTCAGACTGTTTTTCGCCTCAGGACGGCAAGAAATAGCACTATAAGCCTCCTTGGTGGAAATGAATATCGGAGGTTTTATCAGCAAAATTTGAGCTCGTTTAATTGATGAGGGCAACGCCAAAGGAGTAAGCACATCGCCAATTCCTTCGCCCAACATGGGTGTGTTATGAATGAAAAAAGGACAATCGGCACCGATCCTCTTTATCATAGAAGCCATACGCTCCGTAGAAAGCTCTAAGTGAAACATTTCGTTTAGTGCTTTCAACATAAAAGCAGCATCGGCAGAGCCTCCTCCCAATCCTGCACCAAAAGGTATCTTTTTTACCAATTCCACAGAAAGGGGGGGGATAGGATATCCTTCCTCTCGAAGCATATGTAATGTGCGAAGTACTGTATTCTCTTCTGCTTTTTCCTCAATAATTACCCCGCTTTGTTGCCATTGATCAACTCCTTGCACCTCTGGCAACGGAACAATCTCTATGATATCACAGAGTTCAACGGGTAGAAAGATAGTCTCTATAGCGTGGTAACCATTGGATAAACGCTCAATAATACGTAATCCTAAATTGAGTTTAGCATTGGGAAAAACAACCATACTTTTATTCTCTCGGGGAGTTTTTTTTAGCATTAATACTGGCAACTATTTGGTCTGCTGCCCTTTCAGAGGCTGGGGTATTCCCCAACAAAAGGCGCAACTCATCATATCCCTCTGTTATAAGGTGAGGAGCCCTCAGCAAGTTGTCTATTGCAAGACGAAGATTATCGAGAGAAGCCTCGGCAGCCAATAATTCTTTTACCAAAGGTCGCCCTAAAATAAGATTGACTAAAGAAAAGTAACGTATCGGGAAAAGGTTCTTGAAAGCCCAGTTCATCCAACGCCTTCCATTGGCTCTGTAACAAACAACCTGCGGTGTACCAATCAGTGCCGTCTCCAGTGTGGCCGTTCCCGAAGTAACCAAAGCGAGCTTACAGCCTGCAAGAAGCGTATAAGTAGCATCGAATACAATCTGTATCGGATAGTCCTGGGGCAAGAAGAGACGATAATCCTCGATTGTAAGCCCAGGTGCACCTCCTATTACGGGATATAAATCTGGATAGTAAGTGCGTAACGTTTCAATCATAAGAGGAAGATTACTCTTTAGTTCTTGACGTCGACTTCCAGGTAGGAGGGCTATCAATAAATCTTTTTTAGCTTCAGGTATGGTAAAAGCTTGCTCTACTATTTTCTGCTTGTACTCCTCCTTGCCGTAACTTGCATAGTAGGCTCCGACAGCATCGACACAAGGATTGCCCGTATAATGAGCTGGGACATCCGCCTTTTGCAAAAAAGTTTCTTCAAATGGGAGTATACAAAGAACCCGCGAACAATACTTCTTCAATGCACGCACCCTATACTTCTTCCAAGCCCACACTTTCGGAGGAATGTAGTAAATAACACTTGTCTCGGGTAGTTCGCGATGCACAAAAGGAAGGATATAACGGAAGTTAAAGCCCCCAAAGTCTACAGGAATAACTATATCGGGCGAAAACTCAAGGAGCTTTTTCTGCATTAGTTTTCCCTTTTTGTGAATCGAAAATATATTTCTAACCACCTGCTCAAAGCCCATAAAGGCAAGACTTCGATAATGTATAATAGGAGGCTTTTGGGCAATCTCTGCCATCTTATCACCTCCCATAAAAGCAAACGTCGCCTCCGCATCTTGGAGCTTGAGGGCTTTCATCAGATTGGCTGCATGCAAATCGCCAGAAGCCTCTCCAGCAATAAAGAAGTAACGCATAGGCAAATGTTCTTGCTACTCCTCTTCCGAGAGCAAATCGTTAAAAGGATTTTTACGAAGTTCTTCTAAAAAAGAGCGGTCGGTCATATCTATACGAATAGGAGTAAGGGTAGCATATCCAGCCTCCAATAAATCCCAATCTGTATTAGGTTCATTACTTGTTTTAACCTGTTTTCCCGACAACCAGTAGACTTTTTGTCCTCTAGCATTCTCACTCTCGACAAACTCATTTACAAAACGCCCTACAGCTTGAGGACAAATCTCTATTCTCTTTGGCTGTGATTTGGGCAAATTAAGACTCAACAAGGTATGTTGGGGTATAGGGTTACGAAGCATCCAACGTACCACCTTGGGCGTATACTCGGCTGCATAACTCATTTCTGCATTATCGCCATGATCGTTTACCGATACGGCAAGAGCAGGTATACCCGCTATACAACCTTCCATAGCTGCCCCAATGGTTCCTGAATAGATTACACAAATCCCATCATTACGTCCATGGTTAATTCCAGAAACAATCAAATCTGGCTTTTGATCGGGATAGAGGAGATTAAGAGCCAGTTTAACGCAGTCTGCTGGCGTACCTGTTGAACGGTACCAAGTACAACCTGTCTCTTCTCTCATCTTAGTGAGCTTTAGGGGTACTTGCGAGGTTATCTGCGCCGAAGCTCCTGAGCGAGGTCCATCGGGAGCTACCACAACAATATCGCCTAAAGGCTTCAAAGCATCTGTTAAAGCTGCGATACCAGGCGCATGCACCCCATCGTCATTGGAAACAAGAATCTTTATCTTTTTATACATCAGCGTGTTTCCCTATTTTTCTGTTTCTGGAATAATCTTATCTAAACGCAAAAGAAAACGAAGAGAAGAATAGGGCTGTATATTACCCTCCTGTTTAGAACCGTAAGCTAAATACCATGGGATTATTACTTCCGTATAGTCCCCAACGACCATGTTCTGTAAAGCAACCTGTACTCCCACAATAGTAGCTCCCTCTCCTGCTCTATTAAGAGTAAATCTTTGGCTCTTCTCTTGATCGAAATTGCCCTCTATGAAAGATTTACTTCCCGTTAAGAGATAGCATTCATAGTGTACCAATACCCTTGAAGTTTCAATAGGATACTCTGTCCCTGTACCCTTCTCAATCCATCTCATGTAAACAAATGGAAGTAATCCATCTGTTGTTTGCTTGGTAAAGTTTTTATTATCGGCATAGTCATTAAAGGCATTTTCGTTCTGGCGTCTCCACTCCTCCACAGCATCTATTTTCTTTTGACAAGAGGGCAGCAGCACAACGATAAAAGCCACGGCTATAAGAGCCTTTAAGGCCGAAATCCTTTTATAGGATATGTTGAACTTATTCATCATCAGCTATTTTTCTTAGCAATGTACTCATATCTACTTTTGCCATTATTTCTTTTCTCAAATCGGCAATGGCCACACGATGTTGTTCCATGGTGTCTCTATCTCGGATAGTTACCGTATCGTCTTCCATGGTTTGATTGTCAATTGTAATACAATAGGGTGTACCGATCGCATCTTGACGACGATAACGTTTCCCAATAGAATCTTTTTCGTCGTATTGACAGGTAAAATCAAAACGAAGATCTCGTACTACCGCTTTAGCTTTTTCGTCCAAACCGTCTTTGCGTACCAGAGGCAGTACCGCCAGTTTTATTGGAGCCAAAGCTGCAGGTAGACGAAGTACAGTACGGATTTCTCCATTATCCGTCTTTTCCTCACAATAAGCACCACACATAATGGAGAGGAACAAACGATCTACCCCTATTGAAGTTTCTACCACGTAAGGAACGTAGCTTTCCTCTGTTGTAGCATCAAAATAACGAAGTTTCTTTCCGCTATACTCTTCATGACGTCTAAGGTCATAATCTGTGCGACTATGTATACCCTCTACTTCCTTAAAACCAAAGGGCATTTCAAACTCTATGTCGGTCGCAGCATTGGCATAATGAGCCAGCTTTTCGTGGTCGTGAAAACGATACTTCTGATCGCCCATGCCCAAGGATTTATGAAAAGCCATACGAGACTTTTTCCAATACTCAAACCATTTCATCTCTTCCCCAGGGGTAACGAAGAACTGCATTTCCATCTGCTCAAACTCACGCATACGGAAGATGAACTGACGAGCTACGATTTCATTACGGAAAGCTTTTCCTATCTGAGCAATACCAAAAGGGAGTTTCATTCGACCCGTTTTTTGCACATTCAAATAGTTAACAAAAATGCCCTGTGCCGTTTCTGGACGTAAGTATATCTTAGAAGCTCCCTCGGCAGTTGAGCCCATCTCAGTTGCAAACATCAAATTGAACTGACGCACCTCTGTCCAATTTGCAGTACCGCTTATGGGACAAACTATTTTCTTATCAATTATAATTTGTCGAACCCCTTCCAAATCTCCCTCTGTAAGAGCTCTTGTAAACTCCTTTTGAGTAGCCTGATACTCTTCTAAGTACCCCAAAATACGAGGATTTGTTTCTCTGTAAAGTTGTGCGTTAAACGAATCTCCGAATCGCTTTGCTGCCTTCGCAACTTCCTTTTCAATCTTGTCTTCTATTTTAGCCAAATAATCCTCGATGAGGACATCAGCACGATAGCGTTTTTTAGAGTCTTTATTATCAATTAGGGGGTCATTGAAGGCATCGACATGCCCAGAGGCTTGCCATATACGTGGATGCATAAAGATAGCAGAGTCTATCCCTACCACATTATCATGCAAGAGTGTCATACTCTTCCACCACAGGCTTTTAATATTGTTCTTTAATTCTACACCATACTGTCCATAATCATAAACAGCACCTAAACCGTCGTATATTTCTGAGGAGGGAAAAACAAAACCATATTCTTTACAGTGAGAAATGATTTTCTTAAATAAATCTTCCTGTTGAGCCATATTGTATAATGCCTGTCTTTATACCTATTAATTTATATCTAATGGTAACAAAGGTAAGCATTTCCTTTGTTAGAATTGAATCGAGAGAAGGTCGTTTCGGAGGGTTAAAGCATCGAAAAGAAGTAATTTACCCGCAAGGGTATTGGGCAGATCTAAGAGTATTTTTATAGTCTCTGTAGCCATGATAGAACTAATGATTCCTACGGCTGCCCCCAACACGGGTACTTCTCTCTTCTCTGCGTTAAGATCCTTTTGCGGAAAAAGGACACGATAGCTACCCGCTCCTTTATAATGAAAGAGAGAGACCTGACCACCCCAAGAGTCTACCGCTCCATAGAGATAAGGTATAGCCAACTCTTCTGCCGTTTTATCCATTAGGTAGCGCGTAGTAAGATTGTCACATCCATCAATAATAAGATCATAATTTTGTGCTATCCTCTTGGCATTTTGATCTGTAAAACGCTCATTATAAGCATGAATCAAGCAGTCGGAATTGAGACTCTTCAGCCTCTTTTGGGCAGCGAGCACCTTACTGAGTCCCAAATCCTCTTCGGTATACAGTATTTGTCTTTGGAGGTTCGAAAGAGAAACTTTATCAAAATCAATAATTCCAATCTCTCCAATTCCTGCGGCAACTAAATAGTAAAGTAAAGCAGAGCCCAAGCCTCCAGCACCCACCACGAGCACTTTCTTGGAGTGGAGCCGTGCTTGCCCCTCCTCACCTATCTCGGGGAGGAGTATTTGTCGGGCAAAGCGCTCTTTTTCGCTTTCGTTCAAAGGTGTTGGTGTGTTCATCGTTTCTACTTATTCGTCTATCGGGGTGCGTAGTTGTGAGGGTATCTCTTTGGTCGAAACTACCCCCATCTCTTTCAGTTTCTCCAGTCCTCCTATCAAATTGCCCCTACCCGTCATTAGTTGTCCTTTGGCTTTAGCTATGCTTTCACTCGCAGAGTGTATTTTGCGCTCGACATCAAGGAGTGTTTCGCTATAAGAGCAAAACTTATCGTAAAGGGAGGAGGCTTTGCGGATGATCTCTTCTACATTTTTTACTTGCCTATCTCTCTGCCACATATCTTGTGCCATCCTGAGTGCGGCGATGAGGTTAGAGCCATTGATGAGTATAACTCCCTTTTTGTAAGCATACTCCCACAGCGTTGGAGACTCTTGTAGGGCAAGGGTATAGGCGGGGTCGTTGGGGATGAAAAGCATCACGAAGTCGGGCGCCTCGGGTAGGAAGTGGTGATACTTTTTCTCCGATAGCTCCTCGATGTGCTTACGTACACTCGCCAAATGTGATTTGGCATACATAACCCTCTCTTCGTCGGTCGTGGCGGCAACGTAATTGCTGTACGCACTGAGGCTCACCTTGCTATCTATAATCATTACGCCACCATTGGGATAGCGCACCAATACATCGGGACGCAATCCCCCTCGATTCTTTTCGGCAGTTATAATGTCGCCCTTTTCGTCTCGGAGGGTTTCTTGTACAAAGTACTCTCGATCTTTGGTTAGCCCACTATGTTTGAGGATATTCTCCAGTATCATTTCGCCCCAATCTCCCTGTACTTTGGAGTCTCCTTTAAGGGCTTTTATCAATTCCGACGTCTCTTTGCTCATCGCCCCACTGCGCTCCATAAGGTCTTTGATAACGTTCTGAAGCGAAAAGCGTTCGCGAGCCTCTGCTTCGTAGGTCGTTTGCACCTGCTCTCCGAAGCGTTTCAAATCTTCTCTCAGAGGCTTCAAACTCTCCTCGTTTTTGCGAGAGAGCATCTCTCCCCGCTCTTCGAAGATTTTAGATGCCAACTCTTTGAACTGACTTTGCAACTGTTCGGAAATAGAGATTGACTCCTGCTGTGTCGAGCGCACCTGTTCCGAGAGATGTTCAGCTCTTATTTGAAGTTCAGAGTAGGCTATTTGCGCCTTTTGATACTCTTGTTGCACTTGGTTAAGCTCTGCCTCTTTTTGGGCTAATCGGCTCTCCCGCTCTGCTAAAGTTTGGAGGAGGTGCGTATAATTAGCTTCAAGAGAGAGCTTTTCCTTCTGCTTTTGATAGAGTTTGTACAGAAGGAAAGCTACGGCAACGATAAGAAGAAGTACCAAAGCAAGAGAGGTGTAGTACATGGGGCTTATCTCCTACAAGAGGCTAATATCTTTTCTACCACTTCAAAGTTCATATCTTGACGCTCACCCAGTATAGTACCTCTCTCTTCGAAACGCTTTACTAACGTGCGTTCTATATCTTCGCCAATGCCTGCCTCAGCGAGGCGAGTGGTAAAACCTAATGAACGGAAAAACTCTTCGGTGCAAACAATCGCCTTTTCGATACGGCTCTCTTCGTCGCCCTCGGTTATGTTCCAAACCCGTTCGGCATATTGTAGCATCTTCTCTCTCTTGCCCAAAGTGCCCATAATGCGGAGCGTTCCAGGCAAAACGATTACTAAAGAGTGTGCGTGGGCTATACCTGTGAGAGCGGTAAGTTCGTGCCCAATCATGTGCGTAGACCAGTCTTCCACCACTCCCCTTCGGATAAACCCGTTCAAAGCATTGGTGGCGCACATCATAAACTCGGCACGAGAGTCGTAGTCGATGTTATCGGTGTCAAGTACCTTAGGGGCTATCTCTTTAATAGTAAGGAGCAAACCCTCTGCCCAGTGGTCCATAAGCAAACTTTGATTGGGCCATGTTAGATATTGCTCTATAACGTGTACAAAGCTGTCTGCCAGCCCACAAGCCAGTTGATACTTAGGGAGCGTGTATGTTACCTCGGGGTCTAAGATAGAGAACTTGGGGAACTGACCGTGGAAGGGGAACTTCTCCTGCGTTGCCTGCGAAGAGATAACGCTACCCGAGTTCATCTCAGAGGCGGTAGCGGGCAGGGTTAAGATGCAACCTAAGGGAACAAACGGTCCCTTAGCAACGCCCGAGAGCACAATGTCCCACGGGTCTTTATCGACCAAAATACCTGCCGAAATGAGTTTACAAGCATCAATTACAGAGCCTCCACCAATGGCTAAAACCCAATCATTTTTGTCCCTGCGAGCTTGCTCTATAACGATTCGGATAGTCTCCACTGTAGGGTTCGACTCGATGCCCCAAAACTCACTGTATTCATAGCCTTGAAGAGCGGCCACAACTTGGTCGTACACTCCATTTTTGCGTACGCTACCTCCACCGAAAACAAGTAATGGTTTGCTGTTTTGAGGTAGTATTTTGGGGAGTTGAGCTATGCTGTTTTGTCCAAAAATAATCTGTGTGGGATTGACAAACTTGAAATTCTTCATAATGAATGACTATAATTTAATCGGATTTGATGTCCGTACAAAGTTACGTTTTTGCTCCTATTTCTAAAATACTTGGCAAGCCTATTCCGAGCTCTTTATAGAAAGACAGGAGAAAGAGCCTTTTTGTTTAGAGATGTAAGCTCTTTTCTTCTCTCAACCAATCTATAGAGCTGTTTTCTCAAAGGGTATAATGCTTACAATAAAAGCATATATGTTTTTCAAAGTTTGCACAGGTGGTTTTGCGAGTTTGCACAGATGGTTTTGAGCAAAAGGATTATGGCTAACCGTAGTATAGCTTCCAAGGGCTTTTGGAATGACACATAGCTTTTGCCCAAAATTATTATTGCTTGATGAGAGAGAAGATTGAGGCTTTTAGGAAAGAATCTTGTTCTGAATGTCTATTAGGCTCTATTCCTTTCTTGGATAGGTGTTGTGAGGAAATGATTTTTGTGAACGAAATTTATTGTCCACATACCTATCGTTAGGTATTTATCACCCTGTGGATATGAAGTATCTTTGCATCCAATTTTAAGAAACTAAACTATTTAATCAAAATTCTATGAACAAGTTTATAATCACTTGTGCGTTACTCTTTGTCTCTATCTTTCAGATGGTAGCCGAGGATAGCACACCCCCTTACAAGAAGAAGCCTTTGCCTTCGGATGCCAATGTAGTGGGGCACGTTATCGATGCCCTTACAGGAGAGCACGTGCCTGGTGTAACCATCCAAATCAAAGGTACTACCTTTGGTACCAGTACCGATGCTACGGGGCACTACTTTTTGCGTAACATCAAGCCTGGAGAGATTACTCTCGTAATGCGTGGTGTGGGTTACTTGAGCCAAGAGCGTACCATAACTGTACAGCGCAACAAGGTAGTTGAAGTTAACTTCGAAGCAGAGCAAGACGTAGTAAGTATCGACGAAGTCGTTATTAGTGCCAATAGACAAGCTACCCTTCGTCGCTTGGCTCCAACTATCGTTAACGTTGTAGATGAAACAATGTTTAGCCGTGTCAATGCCAACAACTTGGCACAAGGTATCATCTTCCAACCTGGAGTACGTGTAGAAAATGACTGTCAAAACTGCGGTTTTAACCAAGTACGCATCAACGGCCTCGACGGACGTTATACTCAAATCCTCATCGACAGCCGTCCTATCTTCAGTGCATTGGCTGGGGTTTATGGCATAGAACAGATCCCTACCAATATGATAGACCGTGTAGAAGTTGTGCGCGGTGGTGGTTCTGCTCTATTTGGCTCATCTGCTATCGGTGGTGTTGTAAACATTATCACCAAAGAGCCTACTCGCAATAGTTTTAGCTTCGGAGAATCTCTAACTTTTACAGGCTTAAAATCTCCAGACAACAACTTGAGCCTCAACGCTTCACTTGTAACAGATGACAACAAAGCTGGGGCGGTAGTCTTCGGGCAAGCACGTTATCGCTCTGCGTGGGACGCTAATCGCGATGGATACAGTGAATTGGGGAAACTTAACGGCCGTTCTTTGGGAACACGTACTTTCCTCCGCACATCAGATTACTCTAAATTAACTGCAGAGCTCCACACTATCCAAGAGTACCGTCGTGGTGGAGATCACCTCGAGTGGCCCGACCACGTAGCAGCCGTTTCGGAGCATGTAGACCACAGTATCTACAGTGGTAACATAAAATTTGATCTTTTCTCTTCCGATTATAAACATCACTTCTTGGCTTATGCTTCAGGTCAGCTTGTAAAACGTAATAGCTACTACGGAGGTATTGGTGAGGTTGAAGACGAGCACGGCAACCGTTTAGGTCGCTTGGGCTATCCTATACCTGGAGAAATGTATGGCATTAACTATGGTGTAACTAAGGGATCTACCTACATGGGGGGATTGCAATACACCTACGACATGGACAAATTTATCTTTATGCCCGCACAATTACTCTTTGGTACAGAGTATGTATACGATCACCTCAACGATGTAATGCCTATACGCAACTGGTACACCGAAAAGGATGACCAAGGTAACCTTATAGAGCTCTATCCCGCTATAGACCAACGCATACATAACCTAAGTGTTTTGGGACAGATTGAATGGAAAAACGATATGTTCTCTATCCTCTTGGGAGGCCGCTTAGACAACAACACTGCTGTACGTGACACAAAAGAAAGAGTAACTCCTATACTAAGCCCTCGTGCTACCCTACGTTACAACCCTACCAAAAATGTCAACTTCCGTTTCTCTTATGCTAAGGGCTTCCGCGCTCCTCAAGTTTTTGATGAAGACCTACACGTAGGTGTCGTAAACGGAGATGTACAACGTGTTACCAACGTAGCAGGCCTAAAACCAGAAACAAGCCATGCTTTCAATTTGAGTGCCGACTTATACGGTAACTTTGGAGCTGTTAAGACTAACTTCCTCGTAGAAGGATTCTTCAACAAACTACAAGATGTATTTGTTACCAAGAAAGTAAATGTTGTAAATGGAATCACCAACTTCGACCGCATTAATGGCTCTGGAGCTAAAGTAATGGGGGTAAACCTCGAGGGTAAAATGGCTTGGAATATATTCCAACTACAAGCAGGATTTACCCTTGCAAGTAATAAATACGATGCTGAAGAAGAATGGGGAGAAGTAGCAACGCTCGATTCTAACGGTCTCCCCGTCTTTGAAAGAGATGCAGAGGGAAATATCGGTGTAGTCTCTGAAAAGAAAACATCTACTCAAATCACACGTACCCCATCGGCTTACGGTTACTTCACATTGGGAATTGAACCTGTTAAAAACTTCAATATCGCTCTTACAGGTACTTATACTGGTTCTATGTATGCACCTCATGCCATTGTATTAGGTACCGAACAGAACGAAATCGCAAAAAAACTCTCTGGAGAACAAATCGAAGATGCTTTCAAAGTGGCCGGCTTTGACCCTGCGAACGATGAGATTCCAGAAGTCCATGCAGACCGCTTGGTAAAAACGCCTTCATTCTTTGACCTTGGCTTCAAGTTCTCCTACAAGTTCAATATCTTCTCTTCAGACTTAGAGGTCTATGCAGGTATGAACAATCTGCTCAACGCAATGCAAAAAGACTTTGACTTTGGTCCCGATAGAGATAGTGCTTATATATATGGTCCTACCCAGCCACGCTCTGCTTACATGGGATTGAAGTTTAATTTCTAAAAACTCTAGTGAATCATCAAGTATAAGAGTAGGGGACTCAGAGCTTGGTACCCAATTAACCGTTTTGAACTCCCCCATTATTGAAGATTCATACTAAGAGAAATCAACCTTACAGATTACTTTTTACCCCCTTGAAAATACCTTATAAGTATCTTCAAGGGGGTATCTCATTAAACGATATAAAGACCCTTAGAGAGTCTGCTTCTATTTCAAAAGTTCAGCTATTTTTTCGGCAAGCGGTGTCCCCTTAAGTTCACGGGCAACAATTACTCCCTCATTGTCTATCAACACTGTATGGGGGATAGTGTGAATACCATATAACATAGCAGCATCACTTTTCCAACCCTTCAAATCTGACATCTGAGGCCAAGGCAAAGCAAGTTTTACAATCGCCTTCTCCCAAGCAGTTTTGTCCTCATCCAAAGAAATGCCGACAATCTCAAACTTTCCCTTATACTCATTATAGAGTTTTATCAACTCGGGCATACTCTGGCGACATGGTGCACACCAACTCGCCCAAAAATCGACCAATACAAGTTTCCCCTTTCCTATATAATCAGAAAGCTTCACAGTTTTCCCCTCTGGAGTTTGCATCGTAAGATCTGTAAAAGGCTTGTTTACATCGGTTTGCTGTTGAGACTCTAACTGCTTTTTAATGCCTTGCAAATCTGGGTCATTAAGATATTGGGCAGGTATCTTTTCCAAAAGTCTCAAGTTTTCCGACAAACTATTTTCGTAATACTTCTCTTTGAAAAGGAATATCCCCACGATATTGGAGATATTTTTCTCCATTCCTCGCTTTAGTATCGCATCATACTCTATTTCCAGCTCATCCATTCTTTGCTCTCTTAGCTCATCGGTAAGTGTAGAGTCACTCTCTATCTGAAGCATATTGGCCAGAAGAGTATTGATTTCGCCTCGTATTCCCTGATAGATCTCATTCGTTGGAGTACCTGTTACAGACTCTTTTCCCCGCTCCATACGCACGATAATCTCTCCATTTTCCAAAAAGAAAGGAAAGCTAAAGGCATTCGTCTCGGTCAGACACGACAGATAACGAACAACGGTTGAGTCCTGTTGCCCCTCAAACGTGAAAGTACCGTTTTGTATAACAGCCTTATCGACAACTGTAGAGTTCATATTCTCTATAGCTTCCAGCACTACAACATCTCCATCTTTTGCTCCCTCTACGCTACCTACTATCGTATATCCTTTTTTTTCTTTTTCGGCTGTACAAGCCACAAATAGGAGCGTCATTGTTATTAGGGCAATACCATAAAACAGTTTCCCTTTTACAATAGATAAAATCTGATTTCTCATTTTCTTTTTAATAGTTTAGTAAATATCATACACTAAAGTACAGTTTATTCCCAGAACAATACACTACCGAGCTGTTTGGAGAGAAAGAACCAGAACCCCCTCCGTAGAAGAATACTTTAGCAGAGAGAGAGCAAAGACAATGAAGCTACGTACACCAGTGTATATAATATGGCTAAGACCGAGTATAGAAAGAAACGTGGATCAGACGAGCTATTAGGCAACGCTCTCACTACAAAAAGCGACATCACATTGAGAGACAGGATAAAAATATTTTCCGTAACAATCATTGCAGATGTGTGCACAGTAAGGATAAAAAATAGGGCAACCGCTTTTTTCAAGCAATTGCCCTATAGAGATTCGTTAAATTATATCGTCAATAATCTTCCCTACAAAGGGAACTCGTATTAGTAAACGAGTACTTTGAAAGTCTTAGCACCAACTGAAAGAATATAAACTCCCTGATGTAAAGAAGAAGCATCTAAGGAAGCGTTACCCTCTTGATCTGTAGTAGCACTCAACACTGTAGATCCCTCTAAGGTGTTTACGACGATGTTGGCATTAGCCGTTACTCCCCCAACAACGATGCTTTGATCAGCCGCGTTGTAGTATACCATCTCCTTATTGAGTTGGAGGCCTTCAACAGCTACAAAACCTTGGAACTCTTTCTTTTCATTGTAGTCTCCGTTGTAATCGTAAACCGCCCATCCCTTAGACTTAGCAACGTTAACTTGAGATTCTGTACAATAGTTAGTTTCAAACTCTTGTCCCCTCTTCAAGTCTACAAGAAGCAACTCTTTTTTATCTGCAGTACTATTGGGGAGTTCTTGCATGAAAGCATCCATGGAAGCACCCTTAAATTGGTTTTTCCAAACCCACAATGATTCTAAAACAGTCATCTTAGACAAAGAGATTTGGTTCAATTTGTTATCAAAACACCACAGTCGTTTCATAGCAGGGGCTTCACCAAGCTTCAAAGTTTCCATATTATTGGTATAGCAGTGTAATCTTTCCAATTTGGAATTTGCCGTAAGGTCGAGAGTCTGAATATCATTATTATAACAATAGAGATTCTTTAATTCTGGGTTGTTACTTACATTGAGAGAAGTTAACTGGTTGAGAGAACAAGAGAGGTCTTCCAAACGAGTATTTTTAGAAACATCAAGTCTTGACAATTCATTTTCTTGACAGAAAAGAAGACGGAGGTTCTTTGCTTTAGTTACATCTAAGCCCACAAGATTACCATTCTTGCAACGAAAACCTTGTATTACACCCTTAATCTTTACGATAGAAGAGGTTAAGGTATACTCTACATCTTTGCCAGTTTTAAACTCTCCTGTTGCTCCTTCGATTACAGGTACTTCATTACATACAATCCAAAGTGTAATTTTTTGACCTGGCTGACGAGAAGTAGTCAAGATAATCTGCTCTTCATCGATTGGAGATGGGCCACCGCCACGAGTAAAGAATGCCTCAACTGTAACAGCACTTCTTACTACGAAGCTATACTCGGGCAATATTTCTCTTCCCTTAACCTTCAAAGAAGTTAAAACACAGTTTTGGTCATTAGCCTTAGGAACCACTGTTAAAGTAGTACCATACTCTACAGACTTAAGTGCCTCTTCATCATAACCTTGGATAGAGATTGTACCATGTTCGTTGCTTACGAGAGTAACGGGGAAACGTAATTTCTTAAATGTACCCGCCAATGTACCAGGCCCTGTTACTGTAAAGCGTTTTGTTTCTTTAATATCTGTACCGTTGTAAGTAAGAGTGGCCAATTCCCATCCTTGCCTTTCATCTACACCCACTTCACACACAGTACCTTCTTCCAACTCAAACTCTGTCTGTGTATTGTCTGTACCCTTGATATAGTAACGTCCTCCGTCGGGAGCAGGAGTAACAGTAACTTTATGCTTAGTTAAAGCACCCTCGCCTTGATAAGGTTCCTCTACACCATTTCTATTGAATTTGAATACATTCCACCCTTTTTCATTGGCTTTTTTTACTTGTGAAGCTGTACAAAGGTTTCCCTCATTAGCCCCATTCCTTTCATTAAAAATAAGGAGTTTACCCTTGAAACTTTCTCCAGAACGGTTAGGCAAAGAGGTAATAAAATTGTCCATGCTAACTGCCTTCAACTTATTGGATTCCAAATAAATTGTTGAAATCTTGGGCGATTCTGTAAAGTTAATAGAGGAAATACTATTACCAGACAAAACCACTTTTTCCAAATTGGCACAGTTACTAAACGAGATATCTGTAATCTCAGACTCTGCCAATCCAAACTCTGATATATCTCCTTTAATAGTAACATTAGATTGTAGCAAAGTCACAGCACTTACCCCCCAAGAATAAGTTACGATCGTGGCTCCTTCTACTTCGAGGTCTCCAGTTGCCTTAAACTTACCATAGAGAATATCCCCAGCTGCTTTCTTGGTGGTGAACTGGATTTCTCCTTTTGTACCATCACGAAGGGACGATTGACCCCATACAGATTGAGGCATCAAGATGCTCACAAACAGAGCAAACAACGTAAGCAAACTCACCTTAGAGAGGAGAGGCTTACCCAAAAAAGACTTTTTGTTCATAATAGTATAGATACATTATTTGATTACACAGCCCGAAGTTACTAAAAATTTTTGTTATAAAAACCAACTTAAGAATAAACACAGCCTTTCGGCTAACGAACTCAATAGCTTTTACTGAGATATACCCCCTCAAAAAAAGATTGGACTCCCCTTATCGGAAGCCCAATCCCTTTAAGCTTTTAAATTTATAACAATGAAACAAAAAACCTTCCGACATACATCACAAAGTCCTCTTATCGCGACAAATTCTAACTATTCATGGATGCCAAAAACTCCAAATTGTCGTTTGTTTTTTCAATACGTTCCTTGACAAAATCCATAGCCTCTGTAGAGGTCATATCTGCAAGATACTTACGTAAAATCCACATACGGGAAGTAATCGCCTTATCCAATAGCAAATCGTCTCGTCGAGTACTACTGGCCATAATATCGATAGCAGGGAAAAGACGGCGATTGGCTAATTTTCTATCCAGTTGTAACTCCATATTTCCCGTACCTTTGAACTCCTCAAAGATAACATCGTCCATTTTTGATCCCGTCTCGGTGAGTGCCGTAGCTATAATCGTAAGACTACCCCCTTGCTGGATATTGCGTGCTGCACCAAAAAAGCGTTTCGGTTTTTGAAGTGCATTGGCATCAACCCCCCCCGAGAGCACTTTACCCGACGCAGGCTGTATGGTATTATAAGCACGAGCTAAACGAGTTATAGAGTCGAGTAATATTACTACATCGTGCCCACACTCTACCATTCTTTTCGCCTTATTCAAAACTATTTCTGCAATCTTAACGTGGCGTTCTGCGGGTTCATCAAAAGTAGATGCAATAACCTCGGCATTAACATTGTTAATCATATCGGTCACTTCTTCGGGGCGTTCGTCTATAAGAAGTATAATCAGATAAACTCCTCCTTTATCCCTGTTGTTGGTATTATAATTATGGGCTATTGCATTGGCAATATCTTTTAACAACATCGTCTTACCCGTTTTGGGCTGTGCAACAATAAGTCCTCTCTGCCCTTTACCAATGGGACTAAAGAGGTCTACGATACGCATCGCGGTTTTATCATATACCTCTACAGCATCATGCCCTACCTCTAACTTAAATTTCTCATCGGGAAAGAGTGGCGTTAACATATCAAAAGGTACCCGATCTTGAATCTCTTTGGGCGTACGACCATTAATTCGGTGAATAGAAGAGAGTGGAAAGTACTTTTCACCCTCTCTCGGCAGTGCCATAGTCCCATCTACTACATCCCCAGGTTTTAAACCATAATACTTTATCTGTTGCTGAGAGATATACACGTCATCGGGAGAAGTGAGATAATTATAATCGGAAGAGCGCAAGAAACCATAGCCATCGGGCATAATCTCTAAAACCCCCATACAGGACAACTGACCCTCAAAATCGTACCCTAAGTGAGTGGGTTTGGTCGCCTCTGGCTGTCCCTTACTACTCTTTCCCTTGGTCTGAGTTTTAGACGAGGTATTGTAGCGAGTCTCTGCTGCCATGCGAGAAGCCTCTGTCTTATTAGGCTCTGAAGAGGTTAACTCAGGCAATATCGTATTTAACATGCTACCACTACTCTTAGAACTCGTGAAAATCATTTGAGAGGGAGGCACCGTAGCGACTGTTTTCTTTTCGGGTTCGAAATCCAAGATTGCATTTACCCCCCTGGGTTCTTTTGTTGTGGTCTTCCTTATAGTTGTCTTGTTAGAGGGGTCGGGAAGGATCAAATCTTCCATAGCCTCTTCTCTTACAATCGTAGGAGGCAAAAGATCTGGATGACTAAATATCTTAGAAGAGGTGGCACTTGCCTGCTCTTTTTTAGTTTTATCTACCTTAGTCGAACTCTTTTTTACCGAGGCTCCTTTGTCTCGAACGGCTCCCCCTTCGACCTCTTTTTCTTCGGTTGTGGAGAGAAGTATAGGGGATTGAAGTTTTAGAATAGCCTGAATGCAAGCCTCCCTATCTTCGGGAATAATGCTAATGCCCATCTCTCGTGCTATTATAACGAGTTCTTCGTCCGTTTTTTTCCTTAAATCAAGGGCGGTATACTGCTGCATAAATATTGAGTGAAAGATATTTTTTTGTTCGTGTTACTTGATTTCCTTTGAAATACACACACCAAATTGCCATAAAAACTCTCTTAACATTTTAGTCTCTGGGGCTAATCAAAAAAAGAGCGGGAAAAAATCTTCGATTATATCAACCAGATGATTTTAACGAAGAATGTACAAGGTATTTCCTCTGATAAACAAAAACAGATTTATACAAGTAATACCCGAATTTTCCCGCAAAGATAGAGTTTTTCTTCTACTAATCAATAGGGGCATTTATTTCGAAATAAAAATTTAAAGTGGAGAATATCTGGTTCTCCCCCAAAATAAAAGTCTCTCCTATTCTTTTTAGAGCTCTAACAACCTCTTTCTGCTACTTCTACATCGTCTACCCTCTATTAGAAAATCTATGCGACACACATAAAAAACTGTTTACTACAGCCTATTACCTCTTTAAGACATGAGCACTTCTATATATTCAATCTAAGAATAAAGAAAAACAAAGGTAGAAAGGAGTTTTTCAAAGTATCCTTTTGATGTTTCTTTCAGTCGCAGAATAATAAAGAGAGGGACTGATGTTTTTTCTATAAAGATAAAAACCCAATCCCCCTCGACACAACAACTTCAAAAATATCATTCTCAAGAAGAGCACATTTCTGTCCAACCAGCTACTCTCTCGGCGTATACATGTAGATACACACTACCTATCATCCTCTTTACTTCGGCATACAAACAGATGTAAATACATGAAAAACGCGCCTCTTACTCTATTTAACGTCATTACAACAATCACCCCTCTAACTCAAAGCGACAAGAAAGGTTTTTAAGACAAAGCTTGCAAGAAGAGTATATTGCTTGTTACTAACGAACTATTCGTATCGAGTAAACCTGCTCTACATCGGCAAACTTAACGAAATAAGTTCCCACAGGAAGGCTCTCCACACTCACAGTTTCCACCTCTTCTCTTAGAGTATCTTGCAGTACAATATTGCCAAAGAGGTTGTAAATAGTGTACTCTCGTCCCAAAGAACCCGAAAGAGTAACCTTTTCGTTTACAACCGAAGGATATGCTCTAACGGTCTCGAAAGTTGCTTCTACCACCCCATCATCCTTATATCCTTCGTAGGGCAAAGGTTCTCTTTGAACAGAATTCCAATCCCATACACTCCATCCCTTTGCCTTTAACTTCTCTACATGAGTCGTAGAACAGCGATTTTCTTCTTTTCCACTTGAGAGGTCTACCACTACCAGTCGTCCCTCCTCTACTTGAAAGAGACTCTCTACGAGTTTATCCATCGCCTCTCCTTTTATTCTGTTTCCATAACAGAAGACCTCCGAAAGAACTTCCGATTGGAAAAGCAACTCTTCAATCAAGTTATCTTCACCTCTAAACTCTCTTAATTTGGACGCATTTCTTAAATCCATCTTTTTGATTTTGTTGCCCGCACAATAGAGGACTTCTAATTGGGTATTGAGAGATAAATCTATTTCGCTCAACTGACAATTAGCAACATTGAGAGTAACAAGCTTGGGGTTTTTAGAGAGATCCAATTTTTCTATTCTGGTTTCACCAACTGTCAACTCTTTCAAAAGAGGATTCATAGACACATCTAAAGAAGTTACTCCTGTGCCATTAAATTGTAGGGCAAAAAGGTTGGGATATTTACTTAAATCGATACTTGTCAAGGATGTATTACCAGCACAATCCAATACCTCTAACAGACTATTCTCTGTATAAAGGTTTAAACTCTGTATATCATTATTTTCCAGATAGAGTTTCTTTAACTTCGGACTCTTAGAAAGGTCAATACTTGTCAACTGGTTATACTTCAACATTAATTGGATGAGCTCGGGATTGTTGGAAAAGTTGAGTTCTCTTAGTTTATTATTAGGGGCCCAAAGAGTTTTTAGCTTTTTGAGTCCTGTTAGATCCAATTCAGAAAGAGCGCACTCTCCTACCACAAGCTCTTCCATATTGGCTATTCTACTTAAATCCAACGTAAAATTGGTATTACCACTTATATTAAGAGCAGTCAAACTTGAGAGATTTCCTTCTGGAAGAGACGTAATACTGGTCTGGCTGATATCCATTTTCATCAATGCTTCGACATCTTGAAGCCCCAACTTATCAATAGCAGTATTCCCATTTACACGCAAATCTCTTAGCTTAGTCATTCCTGTCAAGCCTACTTGAGACAGGAGGTTGTCACTCAAACTTAGTACCTCAAGTCGTGTATTTTGAGATAAGTCTATCTCTCGTAGTAAGTTTCCCTGCGCAATTAGCTTTATCAAATGCTCATTTTCTCTTACCTTCAAACTTACAAGATCGTTATCAGCACACGACAAAACTGTTACAGGTCCATGTATCGTTATTGTTAAGCTCGATTTATCTGTCTCAAAGGAACAAAGACCCGATACAGGACTCGTGGTTGCCTCATTCCAACCCTCCCCCTCATCTTTTATACCATCATTATTAAAGTCAATCCAAACCAATGGGCGATTGGCTTCTTCTGCACCCAAAGAAATAGACCAGAAAGGCATCCCCTCTGCACTACTCTCCAAAATCATCTTCTGACCCTGAGGAGGAGTATCGGCAAAAGCAAGTTGGGTAACAACGAAACTACCCAAGGTAAAACTCAAAGCTATTCGTAAAATGTTTTTCATTTTCTCTTCTCTACTTTAATTAAATATTATAACATCGCAAATATATGAAAATACTGTTTCTAATACCAAAATCTTCACTCTCTTGATAAAAAGATTTTGAGAACGACAAAAAAGAAACACTCTGCAGGACTTTACTATTCAAGCCCGCAGAGTGTTTAATCAGTATCGGATCTTTCTCTTCCCAGTCAGAAAAGGAAGAATTTCACCTCTTCATTATAAGATAATAACTTGCGCTTTTTCTCCTACTTTAACGATATACTGCCCAGCAGAAAGGTGCTGTAAATCAAGATTTGTAGTACCCTCTGAGTCTGCATATTGACTGTATACAAGGCGTCCATTCATATCGAATAGACAGATAACCTCTCCACCCAACGTATTATTTATCGTAAGTATTTTTCTCAAACTATCGTAACTTAGGTACCAACTGGAAGAAGTAAACACCTCCTCTTTATGTAGATAATCATCAAACTGTAACAATCCTCCTTCCATACCTATAACTTTTTTCATCAGCCAGTTTTTCTTTTTAATCTCCTCTACTTGAGCCTTTGATGCAATATTATTTTCACTCAAACCCTCTTGAGAGCGATTGGAGAAAATAATTTCCCCTGCCACTTCATCATACTGGCGGTTACAAATCGTATTAATTATATTCTGGAAACCATCTTCCTTGATAAAATTATTTGTGCAATTCAAATACTCAAATCTTGGGTTACCCGAAAGATCCAATGTAGTAATTTGATTTTCAAAACAAAGTACTTCTATAAGAGAACGAAGATTGTTCAACTTCAGACTTTTAAGTTTATTACGCCCACAATATATGCTCTCAAGAGAATGACAGTCAGAAAGGTCAAGTTCAGTTAATCCATTGTCTATACAATCAATCCTATAAATATCCCCTTGAATAGAAAATTCCTGATTCTCAACAACATACTTCACAAAAGCATTATTTATAAAGTCGCCCCTGATACCAACAAACTTTATGTCTGGATTAGGTTGACGACTCTGAATCATCAGGTATATCGTACTATTGACTGGTTTTTCTGTTCTGAACTTAATCGTGTTGCTTGTGATAACAATAGGCTCTTCTTCTGAATATCCAGCGTAGGGAATGTTTCCTTTTCCCTTTACATTCTGCATTGTTTGCCACCCTTTTTGACGGGCTTCAAAACTTTGTTTTTTTGTACAAACATTATTCTCCGTTTCCAATCTTGTATCAATAACCGTTATTTTGCCAAAAATAGGACCCGAACGAGTTGGTAAGAGATTCATTACCTGATCCATTCTTTCTCCTTTAAGCAAGTTATTTGAGCAATCTATTGTATGAAGAAAATCTGCATGAGAACAGTCTATCGCAGTAAGTTCGTTACCATAGCAATAGAGAGTTTCAATCTCTCCTGAGATAGTAAATGTCTGTTTTTCAATTACGTATTCAACTGGCTTATCATTTACCCAACTACCTGATAGTCCATCAATATTAACATTGTTTACAGACTTTATTCTAAGCTCCACTTTTTCCCCTACTTTTCTCTCGGTAGTGAGTACTATATAAGGTTCTTCTTTCCCCTCATAGTTAACAAGTTTTTCTCCTTGACGAGCCCTAACCAGCCATCCCTTAGCTTTTAATGACTGTATTTGTCTCTTGTAAAAGATGTTCTGTTCGCTATTATTCAGATTGGCTACTACAAGCTCTCCTTTAGACTCCTCATCTGCTCTGTTTACCAAATTAAGACATAAGACCTCTACACCATCTCCTTGCAAGAGATTATTATCGCAGTAAATGCGATATATCTTTTGGTTGTTGGCGAAATCAAGTTTTTTTATCCTATTGTTAGAGCAATCAAGCTCCTCAAGATCAGGATTGCCAGAGAGGTCAAGGTTTTCAATTTCTGTATTAGCACAGTTCAAGTTCTTGAGTTTTTTATTCTCTGTCAGATTAAGACGTTTCAAAGGATTGTTTTTACAATAAACTTCCTCAAGTGCTTTACTATTACGTGTTGCTAAAGTAATTAGCTTACAGTTATCAACTTTAATCGATTTTACAGTACCTTTTATGGAAATGTCCTGAGATGTAATCTTATAAATATTTCCAGATTGAAGAGATTCAGAAATCTCAAGGCCTAAAAACTCTATATCTCCTTCTCCCAAAAGAGACATAGGGAAAGTTTCTCCTACTTTCAGTAAAGTCTTTAACTCAATTTCATCTTTTTCAATCGGGAGATCTCCTCCTTCCGAGCCTTCATAAGCAAGATAGTTTAGCCCATCATAGAACTTGATGCTCCAATTCTTTGACTGTGCAAGTTTAACTAAAGCTTTCGTACAAATATTTCCCTCAGGTGCACCTAAAGAAAGGTCAATTACACCTAATATACCAGGATAAGATTCTGGAGTTCTATCAGGCAAAGACTCTATAAGAGTACGCATCTTTTCAGCCTTTATTTTATTATCTATGCAGTACACTCTTGCTACTTTACCTCCGCTGCAGACAACAAAGTCTTCAAGTTGATTATTTTGAGCATAGACATACTCCAACTGAATATTATTACTCACATCAAGCTCTTTCAGAAAGTTATCTTTTATGGATAAAGAATACAACGATGGTGCATGAGAAACGTCTATAGACTCTATTTTAGTATTATCAAGATAAAGACTTGTAATATCTCCCTTGAGAGTAATCGTTTGGGTTTCTCCTACAAAGTAAGAGACATCTTTTCCATTTTGCCACACGCCTCCAGTAACACCTTCAACGGCTACATCTCCATTCGCAGAAGCCCCAAAGGTAATCACCCCTCCAGGAATTTCTCTTGTTTTGAACACTACTTTCTTCTCTGGAGTTTGTCCATGCGCTAAAGTAAACATTGTGAAAAGAAAGATTCCCCACAAAAAACAAATTTTACTTTGATGAAAAGTTCTTAAATTCTTTTTCATAGTCATGTTATTTAGAGTACATACAATTGTCTTTATCTACAAAAAGCTCTTTTCTCCTCAATGAGAATAGATTATCTTGAAAAGGTTAGCAAAAGGAGTAAAGCAAGTTTCTAAAAAAATAAAGAATCGCGTAGCAATTTAACCGAAAATAAAAATTCCCACACAAGTCTATTATTCCAGACTCCTTTTGAAACTTTGGCACGCAAGTTAATAATTTTTGAACAAAAAAAAGAACTTAAACGCAGGGAAAGAGCAAAAAAACAGAGATAGTAATATATAAACTCACACAAAAAAAGATTTAACTCTTGGAAGAAAAGAAAGAGAGCAACCTGTCTATGTACTTAAAAATTCCTATACAACATAAATATCCACAAAACGTTAATCGCCTTTATTGTAGACAAAGTACCAATAAAGGGAGAGAGAAAAATCGTTTCTTTAAAAGAGGTAACCCTCCCCCAATAAATACTATCTAAAATTGAAAGTAAATAAAGGGTTGTATCTCTGCGGAGCGCATTTGGATAATCACAACTATTAGTAGTAAGATAATCGCAACTTGCCAAGAGAATTTAGCTCGAGTAAAAAACAAGCGGAACCGTCTCTCTGAACGATGAGAAGTGAAGTGTAAAAGATATCCCACCACCATTAAAACAAAGACTAACTTATACCCTGCCACAAATTGGAAAAAGACTTCGGGGTGGAAGTTGGTATAAATCTGATGAATCACATCTCTGGCAATCTCCATCGAATCTGCCCTAAAGAAAATCCATGCAAAACAAACCAAATGAAAAGTGATAAGGCGGCCCATCCATCGTCTCCACTTGGGCAATTCGTCTGCGTTGCGTGTGGAACTTGGCACTAAAGAAGACCAAAGTTTATGCAGTGCCAAAGCCAAACCATGCAGAGCACCCCAGAGAATAAAGCGCAAAGCAGCTCCATGCCAAAGTCCTCCCAAGAGCATCGTAATCATCAGATTAATATAAGTACGCAACTTGCCCTTTCGATTTCCGCCCAGAGGGATATAGAGGTAGTCTCTAAGCCATGTAGAAAGAGAGATATGCCATCTACGCCAAAACTCCGTGATACTTGCCGATTGATAGGGTGAGTCAAAATTGATATTAAACCTAAAACCTAATAGCAAGGCTATACCTATGGCCATATCGGAATAGCCCGAGAAGTCGCAATAAATCTGTAAGGCATACCCATAAACCCCCAACAGATTTTCTAACCCCGTATAGAGAGAGGGAGCATCGAATATACGATCTACAAAGTTGAGGCTTATATAATCAGAAATAATAGCCTTCTTGAACAAGCCGCTGATTATCAAAGCTAATGCCTCTCCATACTCAGCTTTAGAAAGAGAGGGTTTGCGATTAATTTGGGGGATAAAGTCCTTTGCTCGGACAATTGGACCAGCGACCAGTTGAGGAAAGAAAGAGACATAGAAAACGTAGTCAATCCACCTTCTTAGAGGTTTAATCTCTCCTCTATACAAGTCTATGATATAACTCATCGTCTGGAAAGTATAGAACGAGATTCCAGCAGGTAAGACGATATCCCAATTATTCCACTCTCCGACAGTCCAGTCGGGACGTATTACCGCAGCACCCAAGGTATTAAGAGCATCGAAAAATAAAGACCCCAGAAAATTGAAGTACTTAAAATAAGCCAGTACGCCCAGATTAATGCACATACTTGCAATAACATAGCGGCGACGCCTATTCTTATGAGGCTCTTTCTCCATCATTAAACCGATGATGAAATCGCTCGTTGCAGCAAAAAGTAAGAGAAAAACATACAATCCGCTACTCTTGTAATAGAAAAAGAGAGAAAACAGTGCTACGTAAACAATCCGCAGGAACTTATTTTGCCTGAGAAGCCCATATATAGGGAGGAAGAGCAAAAAGGCAAAAAAGAAAAGCCCACTTGAAAAAATCATTGGAGAAGAAGAATCGTAGGTCAATAGATCCGACACTCTGCCCCAATCAAGACTATCAATAAAGTTGTCGATAAACTCCATGTATGTTCACTCTGCTGCCCCTATTATGCAATAGGATTGGTGTTTTGCTCTTCTATCATCTGAACGAGGGCACTCGCTATAATCTCTCCATGCTTAGCATAACCCTCAATAGTATAGTGCGTTCTATCTCTGTACATCCAACCTCTATCCAACCACAATTTAGCCTCCTGCTCATCTCCTATTGTGGCGTACAAATCTATGTATGCACAGTCGTACGAGACTGCCAGTTCGCTCATAAGATTAGCAGCTATCACAGTATTACTATTGTAGGTGTAAGAGGTGATACTTCTATATCTTCTTTTTCCTCTCTTCCTTTTGGCTTTGGCAACACGCTTGGACAAACGCAGGAAGTTAGGAGGAGGAGAAGTGAGAACAACAGGTAAATCAGGCATTTTCTGAAATAACAAAGAGAGAAAAGTATTCATGTTCTCCCTCAAACAATCGGGCGAAAACTTAAAGGTATAAGAGTCATTTGTACCCAAAGATATAATAAGCAAATCGGGCTTCTCCTGCAAGATACGCTCTATCTCTTCGTCGGTGTTATAAGTAAGAAAAGTAGCTCCGTTGATACCTCTATGGGAAACAGAAACAGCGTCTCCATAAAGACGGTCCATTTGACTTTGAATAGGGGCGGTGGTAAAGCCATTCGTTATATGACTATCTCCGATATGAAGGATGCGTACGGGAGTATTGGTCTCTTTACTTTCTCTTATTGACTGCCAAAGCGTCTGAAAGTTCTTATTCGACGGCTGATGCCAAATCTTATTTTTATCGCTTTTCTCTGCCCACCCGACCTGGAATACCATTATAAATAACAGAGAAAGCAAGCTAATTTTTAATCGCATTGTAGTACTTTTCTTCGAGGATTAAGGCTTCCACAAATTTCTCAGCAATTTTTTGTCCTCCCTTATGGCTAAGGTGCGTATAGTCTTTGGCAGCCTGCCCCTTGCGAGCCATCTCTGTGATACCGCCCAAAGACTTCATCGTATTTAAGGGACTCCAGAAAGTAATCCCTAGCTCTTGTGCCAAAAGTTCCTGTTGTTGATGCAGCTTAACAATAGCAGGCATGGTAGAGAAAGAGCCCGAACTTCTTTTCGCTCGGTCAGATACACCAAACAGCATTACATCGGCATTGGGGTATAACTCTTGCAGATGCACAATGGCCTTTTTCATCTGTTTGGTATAATTCGAGTAATCCTTCTGACCTGCATTGGCGACATTCAATCCATACTGTAAGATTATAAGGTCATAGGGCCGCTCTGTATTGAAAGCTTTGTTCAGTTCTTCGTCGGCTTTTGCTAATAAAAGCCCAGAGTTACCCCGCAAAGACATATTGTCTACCGATACACCAGTTGCCGCCTCTAAAGATAATCCGTAACAGTCAAAGAGAGATTCCTTGTCAAAGTCTATACGGATGGAGTTCATCTCCCGACCCGATGCTATCAGATAGCCTCTGAGTTCGTCCTCCGAAGAGGGTAGAATAACCGTTTCCGTACTATCCTGTACCGTTATTCTTATCGGAATATCTTGGGAAGAGCGATAGTACAAGGTTGCTCTATTAAAGGGTTTGTTGGATTTAGGTAAGGTGTATTTGCTCCATGCTCCTTTAGATTTAGGTCGAAAGACATGCCCTGTAATAAGGTGCCTCTCTCCCTTGGCATGCAACAAGGACTTATCTTGCCAAGCACTAAATTCGTGCCGAATAGATTGCCTAAACCCCGCCGTCTCGCTACTCATAGGCAACCATCCTACACCACTTCCTCCCCAGCGTTGTTGCAGAGCACTACGAATAGCATCTGTCAATATATCTCCCTCGATGAAAGAGTCTCCCAAGACGGCTATGTGCACGGGGCGATCCATCTTTCTAATCTTACCCACACGGCCAAAGAAGCGTTTCAAGCCCGTACGTTCCTCACTATAATCCGAGATACTGGTCTGAAGAGTAGTAGAGTCAACAGAGGCTATGATAGATTCATAAGCCCTACGTCTCTTGGCCTGACGTGCTCGCTCTTTCGAGGATAAGTTTTTATTTTTTGCAGAGGGGAGATTTTTCTTATCATTAGCTCCACTTGGAATAGAATCTACCACTTCGGACTCATCGTAAAAGCCCTCTACACGTAAATCTCCGAGCATATCAATAGGTTTGGGAGACCAACCGAATATCTCCTTAGGCAGAAAAAACAAGGTTATAAGGCCAAGCATTACGACAAGGAACAATGCCCATGCTTTGAAAAAATAATCTCTCTTTCTACTCATTTACTGTACTTTAAGATACATTTACCAGCACTCAATCGGGTCATCGAAGTACAGCAAACCTATCACGCCTTCTTTGTCAAAAATCCGCACCAAAGATAATTGATTTTTGGGTCTGGACAACATCTCTATGGAACAAAATATATCTCATAGTAAATCACTTAATATTCCTTCCAATAATAAATAACACGTGTAAGACTTATTCAATCGGCTCTTTGAAAAAAACCTTTTTTGCCCTCTGGCATACTACTTTCCTTCTCCTACACCTAACTTTTGGAGACTTCCTTTCGAATAGCTCTCTCTTCCTTTGAGTAGGTATCTGCCACTTCTATCTTATCTCCAATAGGAACAATAAAAATCAAAGCTCTTTAGCAAAAGAAAGATATATAGGTCTAAAAACTGTTTTCAACGCGAACAATTCTCTATTTGCAGATTACGTTTATATATATTCAAGTTGAATATATGTATATTTAATCTACGTATATATATATTCAATCTGCATATAAAGAATTTATTGGAAGAAAAAAGAAAAGTTCGCGGTAGAAAACAATTAAGGGACTGACCTTATGGAAAAAGTCAGCCCCTATTTTATTTTTTGTCCCTTTTACTACTCCAACGCCCCAAAGATGAGTTCAAGTAGCTTACGCATCTTTTGGGGATTTGAACAGTACTCCCTCTCTAAAGAATATTCAGAGCAAACGACTTGCAGGTATTGCACGAACTCGATCTTATTTACTCCATCTCCCCTTGGAAAGGGAAATACCGCAAACCTACGCTGGCAAAAGAAAAGTGGTCTGAAAAAGATAAGAGGTATTACAGGATTTGAGCCCCTTCCCCATAATGTTCGGCAATAACAGAGGCTAACTCCTCCATTTGCCACATGGGAGTAGAAGTGGCACCACAGATGCCGATAAACTCCGTTGCCGTAAGAGGTGGCAACATTTCTTCTCTTAAGTCCTCCTTGTCAGAGAGAAAAAAAGTATTGGCATTCACCGCTCTACACTCCTCAAAAAGCACCTTACCATTAGAACTTTTCTTACCCGCTATAAAGAAAATACGATCATGCTGCTGGGCAAACTCCTTTATATGAGGGATGCGCATAGCTACTTGACGACAAATCGTATCAACGTAATAAAAAGGTACATCCTGAGCCATGCGCCCTTTTATACCCTCCACGATTTGCTCAAAAACGTCTAAAGGCATGGTTGTTTGCGAGTGCAGGTATATGGGACGCGAAAAATCGAGTTGCTCGATCTCATCAACAGATTGGATAACAATAGCTTCTCCATTTGTTTGCCCCACAAGACCATTAACTTCGGCATGTCCCCTCTTACCAAAGATTACAATTTGTGCCTGCTCAGCACGACTCTCCTCGTAACACTTACGTATACGTTGCTGTAAACGAAGTACCACAGGGCAAGTGGCATCAACTATTGTCAAACCTCTTTTCTGTGCTGCCAAATAAGTAGAGGGGGGTTCTCCATGAGCTCGGAAGAGTACTTTTTTACCCTTCAGCTCCTCAAATTGGTCGTAGTTAATCGTTTTCAAGCCCAAATGCTCCAAACGATCTACCTCTCTCGTGTTATGTACAATATCACCCAGACAGTATAAGAAATCTCTCTCCTCTCTTTGCATCTCCTCCTCTGCTTTTTTTATGGCATTTACAACTCCATAACAAAAGCCTGAGCGAGCATCTATTTCTATAGAAATCATGACTTCTGCCGAGCAATCACCTCTTCTGCCCAAGATAAAAGCAATTGGTTTTGCTCCTCTATTGTAAGCTCAGAGTTGTCCAGCACTCTCGCATCATCTGCTTTGGCCAAGGGAGAGATTGCTCGTGTAGAGTCAATCCTGTCTCGCTCTGTAAGATTGGACAATACTGTTTCGAAGGTACTCTCCTCGCCTTTCTGTTGCAACTCCTTATACCTACGCATCGCTCTTACTTCGGGAAGAGCCGTAACAAATATCTTAAGCTCTGCTTGAGGGAATACTGTAGTACCTATATCACGCCCGTCCATTACAATACCTTTCTTTACGCCCATTGCTTGTTGCTGCGCTACCATTGCCTCGCGCACAAAGCCTAACGTGCTCACAGGGCTCACATGCTCCGATACGGCCATAGTACGTATCTCTTTTTCCACATCCTCGCCATTGAGAAAAGTATGTAATTCTCCGTTGGGCATCCGCTCAAAAGAAATCGTCAGAGAAGGTAGCTGTTGGCGGAGCACATCGGTATCCAAAACCTCTCCTTTCCACAAACCTGCCCGCAACGAGAATAAAGTAACTGCTCTATACATTGCCCCCGTATCGATATACGTATAGTTGAGGGCTTTTGCTAAATCTTTAGCCATAGTACTTTTACCACAAGAGCTATGACCATCTATAGCGATAATAATTTTGTTTTGCATCATAACAGTCGAATCAAAAGATAAATTCATCATTTCCAAAGTTGGTTGCCAAGGAAATCACAAAGCTTAACCCAGAGGGATGGTAACGAGTAACGGCAGCCCCTATACGAAAAAAGTCATGGCTAAATCCTCCTCCTAAAGATAGTCCCGAGAAGAAATTACCATTCAGGTGCTTTAGATCTTGTGCCAGACGAGGATTATAACCTACCCCTAACCAGAAGCGTTCGTCCATAAAATACTCTACGCCCAAGGTTAAATGTCGGAGGGTGCGTTGCAACCACTTTTGCTCGTCCCCTCTATATTGAAATATCTTTGGGTTCAGCCCATAGGCCGTCAAATGAAAACGAAAAGGAGCATGACTCAACGATTGAGAGTAACCTAAGCGGAGGTCCCACGCAGGAGCTGTTTTCTTATCATGAAAACCCTTTATAGTAACCCCTGCATTCGTCAAAGCCGCTCCTATGGAAAGTCCTTTTTCCCCATCGTAATAACTAACCCCAGCATCTACCGCAACGGCAAAAGCATTGTAGGATTCTATATTGGAGTATATCAACTTTAAGGCTAAACCACCACGTAATTTAGAGGAAAGGTCGTAGCTGAAAAGGCCTTGTAAAGCAGCATCTGTGGCTGTAAATGAGCCCATCGCAATATTATTTTTATCGAAAGCCTCCATTTTACCATAATGCATGGCACGCATACCAATAGCCCAAGTACCGCGGTCATTCACAGGGCGACCGTAGAGCGTGTTCACAGAGTGAACTCCAGACATATAGTTCAGATAGGAAAGGAATAATAATCCCGACGTTTCCTCTCCAAAAAGGGCAGGATTGTCAAAGGCAATTCCAGAGTTTCCTGCTACATAAGTCAAAGAAAAACCACCATTCGCTATGGTATGAGGTGTAGCAGGGATATTCAAAAACTCAAAGCTGTGTTCCGCCTTCTGTGCACGTACCGTAAATAAAGGCAAGAATAAAAGCAAAGTGGAAAAAAGGATTTTATAATCTCTTCGCATGCTGTCTATATCAAACAATATCTCTCTAAGTACTAACGAAAAAAGAGAAGAAAAGTGTATAAGCTACCCTAAAGTAAACTCCCTAACAAGAGTGTGACTATACATACAGAAAGTATTAAAATACCCTTTGCAGTAGTAATAAGTACCTTATTAAGTTCTTGCCCCTCTTTCTGCTTCATTTGCCTTAAGACCCTCAACATAAAAAACAGATAAGCCCCCAAAAGAATCATCCCCCAGAGAGAGGAAATAGGAACTATCAAAGCGACAGAAAGCAAAAGATTACAAAGGAATAGAAGTGGGGCAAGCTCCTTACCAAAACGAACAATCAATGTTTTCTTGCCATAGGCTTTATCGCTTTCATAGTCTCTATAGTTATTAACCAAAAGGATATTCACATTGGCACATCCTATGGAAGTAGAGAGCAAAAGAGCCGTAAGCGTCAAATTATCCGTCTGAATATAGTATGTGACAAGCCCTGGGACTATCCCATAAAAAAGAAAAACCAATACTTCTCCCCAACCCAAATAAGCCAAAGGATAAGGACCTCCCGTATAGGCAATGGCTGTGGCAATAACAACACCCCCCAAGAGAGCCAAATACCACGAAGAGATAGCCACTAACAAAAAGCCAAATAATGCTGTCAAAAGCACCAAGACATACATCATGGTCTTTACAGAATTGTAAGAAACCTTACCCGAAGATAAGGGTCTTTCAAACCCTTTTCTCTTCTCCCCATCCGCGCCTTTCTTATAATCAAAAAGATCATTGGCCACATTACTCAAAGATTGAGCTAAAAGGGCTACTAAAAGTGTTAAAAGAGCTTGAGGATAGCGCAAATTTCTAACATCGACAAAAGATAATGTCAGTGCAACAATAACAGGAGATAACGAAGCCGAAAATGTATGAGGACGAAGCAAATAAAGAATTTGTCGGAACGTCATTGCTTTATGGATAATTGACCCACAATAATCAGGCAAGCTCTGGAGACTGCCAATTCAAGTTAGAAAACAGGTGATCTGAAAGAGCAAGCATAGCCCTTCGCTTATCTTCTGAAGAGACTACTAAAACCAGGCTATAGTTACTACTTCCGTAGCTAATCATGCGAATAGGAATATCATCCACTGCCTCCAATATACGCACCTCAAAACCCATACGCTCCCATCCCATATCTCCAACTACAGCCAAGATCGTCATGTTCTTTTGATAAAGCACCTCCGCCCATTTGGAAACCTCTTCACAAAAAAGAGCTACCTCTGGAGATTCTTCTACTGCTATCAAATAGCTGTCTCCCATAATTGAGATGAGATCCGTAACTATATTGTATTTGGAGAGAAGCTCCGATATGGAAGAGATATACTCCGTCATAGAAAGCCCCCCATCTATACGTAGGTGACGGCGAAGAGTAAGCAAGGAAATACCATCCTTTGCAGAGACCGCCTTGACCATATCTTTACTGGTCTCACAAGAGATGCGAGTACCTGGGGCTAAGGGATCCAATGTATAGAGGAGACGTACAGGGATATTAGCCCTACGAGCTGGCTCTATGCAAGCTGGATGTAAAATTTTTGCTCCAAAATGAGCTAATTCAGCAGCCTCTCCAAAGTGAAGACGACGCACTGGACTGGTAACATTTACAATACGAGGGTCATTGTTATGCAGACCATCTATATCTGTCCATATTTGTATCTCTTGAGCATCGGTAGCCTCCCCTATTAAAGTAGCCGTATAATCACTTCCACCTCGACGTAGATTGTCAATCTCCCCAAAGGCATTGATACAGATATAGCCTTCTGTTAGAAATAGTGTATCCTCTCCTTTGTCGACCTCCAAAAGAGGGGTAATATGTTCCTTGATGTAAGCAGGATCTGGCTCTCCAGCATGATTGATACGCATAAAAGAGAGTGCATCTAAATGCACAGCCTCTACTCCCTCATAACGACGAAGGGTGAAAGCCATAAGACTCGTACTCATTATCTCTCCTCGAGAAAGTATGAACTTCTCATCGTTTTGAGTAAAAGCCTCATTGTGTGTTTGGCTTAGGAGTTGCTCAAAAACGGGAGCCAAAACGGCCTTTACCTCAAGCCTTAATGCCTCCTCTTCAAAAAGCTCGTCAATGACATTGTGATACCTTGTCTGCAAAGTTGTAACGAGCTCCTCTGCCTCTAACCACTTACCCTCTCTAATCTTACTAGCAATGTGTACCAAAGTATCTGTTGTACCCGACATGGCAGACAGAGTGATAATCTTCCTCCCATCAACTGCGGCTATCAGGTGAGCTACAGAGCGGATACGTTGGGCACTACCTACAGAGGTACCTCCAAACTTTAATACAATCATGCTTTCTAAAAATTACTTGTTATACTTCTTATTCGACTGTAGAAAGAGGGATATGCACCAGAGTGCGACTCTTTGGGTCTATTGTGTATGTGGTCGCAGGCAGCTGCTTCATAAGCTCATAATTATGAGTTGCCATCAAAACAGTAGTTCCCTCACTGGCAATTTGCTTCATCAGCTGACCAATAGCAAGAGAAGTCTCTGGGTCAAGACCCGCAGTCGGCTCGTCCATTAAGATTAAATCGGGACGTACGACCAAAGCACGTGCTATACAGATACGCTCTGCCTCTCCACCCGAAAGCTCGTAAGGCATCTTGTATCCCTTACCCGACATACCCACCTGCGCCAAAGCTTCTTCTATGCGCACAACCCGCTCCTTTTTGTCTACTTTGCTTGTGGCTCTAAGAACAAAATCTAAGTTTTTCGTGACATTACGGTCATACAAAAGTTGGTCTTGAGACTGAAAAACAATCCCCATCCGCCTGCGCATAGCTTGGCGTTTACGGATATTTAGCTTCCTTAAATCATAACCTAAGACACTGGCCTCTCCTCCCTCTAAAAGAGGAAGCTCTCCGTATAGCAACTCCAACAACGAACTTTTCCCTGCTCCAACAGGTCCTGTCAAATAAGCAAAATCACCTGCTTCCAAACGAAAGGTTACATTCTGCAATAGTTCATTCTCATATCTTTTTACAGAAACATTCTCCAAAAAAACTGGACTTGTAGATGTCGATACTTTCTTTGCCATGTCTTAACTACAGATAGATTAGATTACTTTTTTATAAACTGTAAGTACTTCTCACAGTTAAGGGGGAGAGTTTTAATGGCTTCAGGATTATAGGTGTCGTAAAAAGCATGTACTCCTATATACTTGGCACGTACAAAACCGCATATACCATCAAATACATTCATATAAGACTCTATTGTATGACGTTGGATGCCTCCTTCAACAAATTGCTCAAACTTACCTCCACAAGAAACAGCTACCCCAATCTCTTTTCCTTCCATTTTGTCTCCGCCAGCTCCGTATGCCCATCCATCAAGAAAAATTTTATCCATCCACTCCTTGAGTAAAGAAGGAGCTGCATACCAATACAAAGGAAATTGGAATATAATGCGATCATGTTGCTCCAAAATAGTCTGCTCTGCCCGCACATCGATAGGCGTTCCCTCGGGATAATGTTCATATAAAAAATGTAATGTTACCTCGCCACGCAAAGCTTCTGCCCACGCTTTATTTATGGTAGAAGATGCCAAAGAAGGGTGAACCACTATAACAAGAGTCTTTTTTTCCATGTTATTTTTCTTTTTCAAATAATAAAGGGAGAAGAATACGAGGTTAATATCCCTCAATCGTACCCTTCCCCCTCGTTTTATCTCAAATTCTTAAATACAAAAATCTATCAGAAAGAGTAACCTAATCCTATATAAACTTGAGTATTACGAAAGTCTACAGATTGAGCTGCAGGAAGAGGCTTTTGATTAGATTCTTTAGAAACATTCAAAAGGCCAAAATCTGCTCCCACAGTTGCATAATAACTTCCCAAATAAAGCATGGCAGCAGCCCCCCATCCGAAGTCAAAACGCTTAGCCGTTATATTAGTTACACCCTCTTTGAAGATATTATAACTTGCTACAACACCAGCAACACCTCTCTTATAAGTACCGCCCAAAGCAGCAGCAAAGTAAGGACCCGTTTGTATGCCCAAGCGCAATCCTGGAGAAACCTTTAACTTATAACCGATATTCACGGGAACCTGGAGATAGTGCATAGTAATTTCATTGGACTCTCCAATACCTAGCAATGCCTTAGCCTCATCTATAACACTACCTTCTTTTTGAGAAAACTTATTGCCCTTCATGGCAAAAGTAAGACCAGAACCCAAATAAACACCGCTGGAAACAGGTACATCTACATAAGCTCCAAAATGATACCCTACCTTGGTACCCGAATTCATAACATTCAAACCGTGAGCCTTAACAGAAGACAATGAAAAGGCAGGAGCTCCCTCCACACGGAAGTTAACAAACTGAGCTGAAGCTACAAATACAGACGCTAAGAGCAAACTCAGCGCAAAAACAAACTTTCTCATAGTTACACTATTAATTCGTTATTACTCAAAAATACACTCTGAAAATTAAAGGTTATACTTCGCCTTTATAGCCTCGTATTCCTTAGACATTTTGAGATTGTAATACACTGTGCTAAGCACATAATAAGCCGTGTCTGGATCTCCTGCATAAGCCTTTTCCAAATAAGGAAGAGCCTTACGGAACAACTCTTCTGCTTTCTTATCAGTGGCTGCATCTACCTTATCGCCAGACTTGATAGCCACTGCTTGATTGTAGTAAACACGTCCCATGTTGAAGTTAGACTCCGTAAACGAAGGGTCTATTTCTAAAGCCTTTGCAAAGCATTGAAGTGCTTTAGCCTCATCTGTAGGCTCATAGAGTTTACCCATAACGTCATAGAGCTGTGCATTATTAGGAGCTTTTTCTATTGACTTTTGAAGTAAAGCAATAGCCTCTTCACTCTTTCCTGTTTGAATCAAAGTGTTGATCAGATTAACAGAAAAATAAGACTCATTGGGATAGAGACTCAAACCCTCTTTCATAGTAGCCACATAATTAACAGTATCGGCCATCTCAAGATAGGTTTGTGAAAGTATTTGATACAAGTCGTTGCGACGATAATCTACCGATTTAATCTCTTCTGCTAACTTGACAGTAAGTTTCTTATCACCTGTCTGATAGGCATTTATCACAGAGAAAAAGTCTACCATCATAGAGTTAGAGTCCGCTGCTGCAAAAGGTGTACCTGCAAACATTGGCATCTTCTTTATCTGTTTGAAGTTATCAAAAGCTTCCAATGCCTTGGTGTAATTCTTCTGCTCCATATAATACCCCCCTGCATTGATGAAATAAAGAAGGTTTATTTGGAAAGCATCTTTAATCTTCTTGGAATATTTCCCCAATTTTACTCCATCGGGGCTTTCCATCTTCACAGTAGCCACATAATAGTCAAACATATCCAAGAGAGCAGCATTCATAACAGCTCTATCGGGTGTTTCACCTTTCAATTGTTTATTATTCTCAAGAGTAAAATTAGACTCTTCTACAAACCCAGCTACATACCAAGTCTTAGGGTCCGACTTTGTCTCATCATTTTCAAGAGCTGCCTTTATTAAAGTACGAGCCTCCTTATAGTCGCCCTTCTTATCAGCAATACGCTCTGCGCCCTTAACATTTGCTTTCTGTGCGATAGCAGGAGCAGTACCCATGAGCACCGCAAGAGCTATTGGAAATGCTTTCTTCATCATTTTCATATTAATAGCTTTATAGTTAATTTAAATTTCACGGCTTCACACTATGAGTGAAAGACCTATTTCTCTTAAATTGTATCTTCATCCGCAAACTCCTCTGGGATAATATCCTCAGAAAACTCAACGTCTTTGTGGACAATGTTCTCGTTTGCTAAATTATCTTCTTTTGCCAAAGCCTTATCTGCCGTATCGTCCTCGCGAGCTACACTACAAACAGAGGCTATCTCATCTTCTCTACTCGTCAAGTTTATCAAACGAACACCCTGAGTTGCTCTGCCAATAGTAGAAATAGACTCCATAGGCATACGAATAACCACTCCACTCTTATTGATAATCATCAAATCCAAGTCGTCTGTTACGGCACGAAAATCAACCAAACGCCCTGTTTTATCGGTAATCTGCATGGTTTTAACCCCCTTACCTCCTCGATTGGTAGTACGATAAGTATCTAACAAAGATCGTTTTCCATAACCCCCTTCACTCACGACAAGCAAGCTCTCCTTTTCTGGATGCTTTAAGGCCACCATTCCTACCACGGCATCGTCGTCATCATCTAAAGTCATACCACGTACACCAGTAGAGATGCGCCCCATAGCACGCACCTTGCTTTCGTGGAATCGAATAGCACGTCCATTTCTATTGGCCAAAAGGATTTCTGCATTGCCATTGGTCAAACGAACAGTAACAACCCTATCACCTTCATTCAAATTTATGGCATTTACCCCCTTGCTACGAGGACGTGAGTAAGCTTCCAAAAGAGTCTTCTTTATAACTCCCTGTTGGGTGGCAAATACCAAATAGTGAGAATTGATAAACTCTTCGTCTTTTTCTAACTTCTTGATGCGAATACAGGCAGTGATCCGATCATCGGGCTCTATATCCAAAATATTTTGAATGGCCCTTCCCTTTGCGTTTTTAGCACCCTCGGGGATTTCATACACTCGCAACCAGTGACAACGCCCCTTTGTAGTGAATAACAATAAGGTTGCGTGCATAGAGGCAGAGTAAATATACTCTATAAAATCTTCCTCACGGGTTGTTGAGCCCTTAGAACCAATTCCTCCTCGTGCCTGACTTCTAAACTCACTTAAAGGAGTTCTCTTGATGTAACCCAAGTGAGAGATAGTTATAATCATCTCATCATCGGCATAAAAGTCTTCTGGATTGAACTCTTCGCTTGAGAAAACAATTTCTGTTTTTCGTGTATCTCCGTACTTACCCTTAATCTCCAGTAACTCTTGCTTTATGAGATCCATGAGCAAATCATCATTGGAGAGCAACTCTTGCAGGTGTTGAATTGTTTTTTCCAACTCTTCATACTCTGTACGCAGCTTATCTCTTTCCAATCCAGTAAGAGCACGCAGACGCATATCCACGATAGCACGTGCCTGTATCTCGGTCAGAGCAAAACGCTCACACAGACGCTCCATAGCCTGATTAGTCGTTTCGGAAGAGCGTATGATACGAATCACCTCATCAATATTATCGACGGCAATAAGCAGACCCTCCAAGATATGGGCACGCTCTTGCGCTTTACGTAATTCAAAACGACAACGACGAGTAACCACATCGTGTCTATGCTCCACGAAGTAATGGATAAGTTCCTTCAGATTTAACTGACGAGGACGACCATTAACAAGTGCAATATTATTGACACTAAAATAGCTCTGAAGTGCCGTCAACTTAAATAAATGATTAAGCACCACGGAAGCATTAGCATCTCTTTTTATCTCGATTTCTATGCGCAGCCCTCCCTTACCACTGGATACATCGGTAATGTTGGATATCCCTTCAATACGCCTGTCAGTTACAAGTTGAGCAATATCTTGCACCAGCTGAGACTTTACCACTTGATAGGGTATCTCGGTTACGACTATGGTCTCACGGCCATGTGCATCGGTTTCTATCTCCGTGCGTGCCCTCATCACTACTCTTCCACGTCCTGTAAGGAGAGCCTCTTTGACACCAGCATAACCATAAATAAGACCTCCAGTAGGGAAATCGGGAGCCTTTACATAATGTATAAGATCTTCTACGGGAATATCTCCTTTACTATCGATATAAGCCACACAACCGTCAATACACTCCGATAAGTTATGAGGAGGCATATTGGTAGCCATACCTACGGCAATACCCGAGACTCCATTAACAAGCAAATTGGGGATACGTGTAGGTAGCACAGTCGGCTCTAATGTGGTATCGTCATAGTTGTTTTGGAAGTCTACAGTCTCTTTCTCTATATCTCGGAGCATTTCGCCAGCGATCTCGGTAAGACGAGCCTCTGTATAACGCATGGCAGCAGGCGAGTCTCCATCAATAGAACCAAAGTTCCCTTGCCCATCCACCATAGGATAACGCAAGTTCCAAGGCTGTGCCAAACGCACCAAAGTCATGTACACAGAACTATCTCCATGAGGGTGGTACTTAGCCAAGACCTCTCCGACAGCCTTTGCAGACTTTTTAGTAGGCTGAGAAAAAACATTGTTCATCTCATTCATAGCGTAAAGCACCCGACGATGCACAGGTTTGAATCCGTCTCGCACATCGGGCAGAGCACGAGAAACAATCACCGACATAGAGTAGTCTATGTAGGCAGATTTCATTTCGTTCTCAATGTCAATCTTTATAATTCTATCTTCACGCTCCTGTAGTTCTTCCATAAGTTCCTATTTTACTTATATTGTATCTTTCTCTTATGATGGGTAAAAAGGTTTATTTTTCAATCTCAAACTCACATAAGGATAGTTCTTTTCGAGTGGCTAAGTTACTACTTTTCTATGAAAGTTTTGCTTTATTTCAACATTAATAAACTATGCCTACAGAGAGTATCTCTAAATCCAAAAAGGAGGCAGAACAAAAGCCACAGTAAGGCTATTCCAAAGTCTTACTCATATTGGAAAGAGATTGTGGCAAAACAGCCCACTACACGCCTTAATAAAAAAATAGCCCCCAGAGAACTTCCGAGGGCTATCCACTAAATTTTATGCCTATTTAATGAGTAAAAAGAATTACTTAATAGCAATGCTTGTAGCCTCATACACCTCCATTGTATTAGAGTCGTATACAAAAGCTACCAAGTGGCAGTTAGCAATATCATCAATTTTCTCCAAAGAAGCAGTGTAACTAACCTCTTTATCTAAGGCTATAGCTTCTCCCCAAATACCATTCAAGCTACCACGGAGTACATGATTGTGTACATAGTTGTACTTATCTTCTGCTCCCTCTTGAGGGATACCCGTGATACCGTCTTCTATCACCCACACTTGGAGCATCAAGTCTTTGGGCAAGTTCTCGCTATTGCCATACTTCTTCACAGTAACATTAGCGGTAACTTCGTCAATACCATTGTGGGTAGTAGAAGCCTTGATTTCAAAGATGCGAGGTTTACTATCCAACAAACCTTTTATAAGGCCCGACCAAGTACCAAACTCATTAATAGACAAAGCATTTCTCCCAGGGAATTTTGTTCTATTGATAATTCCCGTAGGTAATCCAACACCATTAGCAAAACGCTCATAGTAAGCGGCCGCTTCTGGAGTATAGAGCGTAGAGCCTTCGGGAGTAAAAACGGTTGTTCCATGGAGACCTACAGCCACGACATTGTTACCGAATAGCTGCTGGATATCATGTATCGCCAGGGCTGCCTTAGGACAGTTTACACATTTCTCCCCTGTAAAATCTTCGAGAAGTACCGTGCGCTTGTCTCCACCAACGTTAGTTTCTAACGGAATCAAACGCTTCTCTGGGGCTATTTTACTGCACGAACTAAAAAGAGCGAGTAAACCAGCAGAGAGTATTGATAATATTAAAGCACTTTTTTTCATACGTTATTATTCAAATAATTAGAAATTGCCCGTATAAGAGATGTATAATCCCTTGGTTTGAGGCATCCATCGACATACTCCTCCTGAGCAGTTCATACCCGCACGAGTTCTACCATACGAAAGCATCACACGATGCGCTCCTTGTGTGTAAGTAGCACCTACCATATAATAGTGTTGCTTGGTAGTACCCATGTTATATTGATCTGACAGAGAAATCATCCAGTTGGGCAAGAAAGAGAACTCAGCCAAACCGTAAATCCAGTGTCCCTCGGCATGTTTAGTAGCCAAGAATTGGAGCTCTGTTCTCAAAGAGGTCTTACGATTAAACTTATAAGTACCATCGTAGATAAATATGTTAGAGTAGATGTAAGGATTTACCTGAAGAGGATTTTCTACGTGCCCCTCTACGACTTCTTGGTTATAAATTTGATGCAAGTAGGTTAGTGTAAAGTTGTAGTTAGAAGATACTTTCTTTGTAATCTCCACATTAACGTCGGAATAATACAACTCTCCCATACCGAAGAAAGGAGACGTATAACCATCAGTACCATACATAGAGGTAGGGACAGAAGGATTAACTCCCTCTAAATAGTTCTTCTTCAAACCACGTACATGAGATACGTTAAGACGAATACCCGTACCATACTTCCCTCCAAGAGCTGTCTTGCGACCGAACTTGTAACGAAGCTCTCCCTGGAAAGCCCACTCACCTGCAGGCTGTGTAGCATAAGGATAGAGAGCAGCCAACGTATAGGTATGCTGTGCCGTAAAAGGAGGTAAATGATTTATATGCAAGTGCATACCCAACAAACTGCGCTGCGACATAAAATTAAAATTCTCACTGCGCTTTGCTTGTAAAAGCACGCTCATACCCGATTTTGAATAAGAGGCAGAAAGCATTGCTACGGAACCAGGATGGTAGATATAGTTATTTTCTGCCGTTGGGTCATTGAGTTTATAAGAATACTCTCCGTTCAAAACAAAGTTACCTACCCCAAAACGGAGTCTACCTCCATAAGCTGCCACATACTCGGGCAAGTTAAGACGATAGTTGTTGCCATCTCTGGAAACTAAAACCTCTGCATCGCCCTCCTTTTTAGAGACAAAAGAACCACCCAGTTGAAGGCTCATATTACGAGAGCGAAGACCCGAAAACCACTCTTCGGCACTCAAGTTCAGGTCTGTCCCCGACACAAAACCACGGTCAGGGTTAAATACTTTGAAAGTTCTATCAAAGTTGTAACGTTGCTGACCCGTTAAGGCCTTGAAGGTAATTCCCTTGTAAGGAGAGATAGCTACACGTGCCCCTCTAACGGCATTGTCTATACCCAAGTTACGATCTTCATAGGCACGGAAGATAGTACCACTACCGAATTGATCGTAAAAGTCTCCCAATGTAACCTCTGCCATCTTACCATAGTAAGCGGTTAAATACATATGAGGGATACCTCTCCCCTGCTCAATAAGACTTCTTCCTGGCAACGGAGCCGAAAGCTCTTCAAAGCGAGTACCCAACTCTAAATAGTTATTACGCAGTGTAGCGGATATATAATTGTTTCCCCTCCAAGTATTATAAGTATCATCTTTTGTCCTCGAAAAAAGCATATCGCTCTGCACGCTGAAGCTGGCTTGCAGAGGTTGCCACTTCTCAGGGCGGGGGAAGAAAGACTCCTGCTTCTCCACAGAAAGCTGGTGCGCATAAGTAGAGGGAATAGAGTCATTGGCCCAAGCGGACGAAAAGAAGAGGGGGGCAGCTACTGCCAACCCCCACTTAAGGATCTGTTGTTTCATTTCCTGAGTTATTTCTTTAGATGTTTACGTACTACCTCTATGAGATGCTCTTCTGAGCCATCACTATAACCACTGTGTGTATATACGATATTTCCCTTTCCGTCTACTACAAATACAGCGGGTATAAGGTTAACTTTCATAGCTCTTTTGAAGTCGGAGTTGCTGTCCAACAACACTTCATAATCCCAACCATTACCGTCTACAAGAGGTTTTACCTTTTGAGCATTCTGTCCCTCATCGATAGAAACAGCGATTAACTTAACGCCTGTTTCATCTTGCCAATCTGCATACACTTCGTTGATGGCTTTCAACTCTCTCAAACAAGGCTTGCACCATGTAGCAAAGAAGCTAATGATAAAGGGCTTACCATTGTTATTAAGCTTTGCAGTATTAATCTCTTTTCCTGCCAAAGTCTTAATGTTTACGCTGGGTAATGCATTCTGCGCCTGAGCTGCAAGCGATACTAATACAATAGTTAATAGAAGGGTTAGCTTTTTCATAATGTTTCTTTATTATTGTTTCCTATGTACTTTACTAAGTGTTTAACCTTGGCAAATATAAGATTTTTGGAGATATTAATTGCACTTGCTCCTATCTCCTCTATACGACCCAAGGGAAAGGGGCGAAAGAGGTCTCTACAAAATAAAATATAGCAAAGGGTTAAGAGTGCCATCAACAGGAGGCTTAAAAAGAGGCTCAAACAATCCTAATCGGCAACAATAAGTGGGGCTAAAAGCATTTTAACCAGCATTCTCCTCAAACAACGTGTTCATATCATAGGATTAGGGAAGAGAAAAACTCCTTCTAGACGGGTAGAAAAGAGTGTTCACTCCCAACGATTAAACGATAAACCCTCGAGCATTTCTTTATACGCAGATTGCATATATATATATTCAAGTTGAAAATATGTATATTCAATCTACGTATATATATATTCAATCTTAAAACAAAGAATTACTCAAGTGAAAAACAACTTTTGCAAAGAAGTTTTCGAGGTTTTCATCAGAAGGGTTCAGATAAAAAGACCTTTCAAAAGGGTTCCCGTTCAAAAAAAGCTTTCGCAGAACGCCTTATGCACAAAGCTCTGAGAGCAACGGAAGTGGGAATATAGCAAACTATATGCTCCAGCCCGAGTCTCGAAAGGAACACATGTAGAAGAGATATCATGCAAAGGCATCCTAAAAACTAATAGAGCTAACAGAGCTACTAAGTAGACTTTAGAGACTGAACGACAATACTTATTTGTCAGATGCAACTGCATTGTAGTATATTTGTAGGCAATGAATATTCCAAAATACAGATCAGTATGAAAATATCCTCGCTTTTAGCAGTCGTTGCGGCGGCTGTTCTTACTTTGTGGACAGCTCCACAGGCAAAGGCCTGCTCCGATCTCATTGTGGGCAAGGGAGCTTCGAAAGATGGTTCTATTATGATTTCTTATGCTGCAGACTCTCACACTCTATACGGAGAGCTCTATCACTGGCCAGCAAGAGAATGGCCCAAGGGAACCATGAGACAGATTATCGAGTGGGATACTCACAAACCTTTGGGTTTTATCCCCGAAGTTGCCTACACCTACAACGTAATCGGCAATATGAATGAATACCAATTGGCTATTACCGAGTCTACTTGGGGAGGAAGAAAAGAGCTTTCTGAGCCTAACGGCATTATGGACTACGGAAGCCTTATACAGGTAACATTACAACGTGCCAAGACAGCTCGCGAAGCGATCAAAGTGATGACCAATCTGGTAAAAGAGTATGGTTACCACAGTTCGGGAGAAAGCTTTACGATAGCCGATAAAAATGAAGTATGGGTACTCGAGCTTATTGGTAAGGGAGCTAAAGAAAAAGGTGCTGTTTGGGTGGCCATGCGCATACCCGACAATGCGATTTCGGCTCATGCCAATCAAGCTCGCATCCAACAAATAAAGTTCAAGGATCCTGAAAACTGCCTCTACTCTCCCGATGTAATCTCATTCGCTCGTAAGATGGGTTACTTCAAAGGGAAAGACAAAGATTTCAGTTTCCAAAAAGCGTACAATCCTTGGACAAAAGATAATTTGCGCGGCTGCGAAGCTCGTGTTTGGTCTTTCTTCAACCGTTTTGCAGAGGGTATGGACAAGCACTTGGCACTCGCAATGGGAGATGTCAACCAAGAACCTATGCCTCTCTATGTAATTCCCAAGAAAAAACTCTCTGTAGCCGATGTACGCGATATGATGCGCGACCACTATGAGGGTACACCTATGACCATGTGTGAAGATATTGGCGCAGGGCCTTATAAAGTACCCTATCGTTGGAGACCCATGTCTTGGAAGCATGAAGGAAAAACTTACTTCAATGAACGCGCCATAGCAACGCAACAGACGGGCTTCGTACTTGTAGCTCAATTACGCAACTACCTTCCCGATGAGATAGGTGGTGTATTATGGTTTGGTGTCGATGATGCTAATACCGCTGTCTTCACCCCTATGTACGCATCTATGAAAAAAACTCCAGAGTGTTACCGAGTGGGTAACGGAGATATGATGAACTTCTCTTGGACCAGTGCCTTTTGGATTCATAACTGGGTAGCAAACATGGCTTATACCCGCTACGATCAGATGATAGCAGATATTCGTCCCGTACAGAGAGAATTGGAGAAAGGATTCGATACGATGCTTGCTCAGGTCGATCAGAGGGCCCTCGCACTGCTAAACTCCTCAAGAGATAAAGCTATCGACTATCTCACAGAGTACAGCGAGCAAGCAGCAAACGGAGCCACAGAAAGATGGAAAAAATTGGGAGAATATCTACTCGTTAAGTATATGGATGGGAACCGTAAGAAAGAGGTAAACGGACGCTTCAAAGACAATGGTTATGGACTTAGCGATATGCCCGACTTCCCTGGCTATAATGCAGAGTATTACAAACAAATCGTAGAACAAACGGGAGAGCGTTTCTTATCACAAGGAGGGGAACACTAATTTCTCGCCCAACCTATATCAAGAGGATAGTACCCAAAGTAACTCATGAACTTTAGGAAACTATCCTCTCGTTCTTTAATCAAATACTAAGTCTTTGCAAAGATTTATGAAAGGGATTGTTCTTGCAGGGGGATCTGGCACACGCCTCTACCCCATAACCAAGGGTGTTAGTAAGCAACTACTACCCGTATTCGATAAACCTATGGTTTACTACCCTATCAGCACACTGATGCAGGCAGGGATACGAGATATTCTTATTATAACAACCCCCGAAGATATGCCCTCTTTCCGTCGTTTGTTGGGAGATGGTAGCGATTTTGGTATACGATTAAGTTATGCAGAACAACCCTCTCCCGATGGTTTAGCCCAAGCGTTTCTGATCGGGGAGCAATTCATTGCCCAAGACCCTGTGTGTCTCGTTTTGGGAGATAATATCTTCTATGGTGCTGGCTTTACACCTCTTTTGCAGAAAGCCGTGAAGCGCGTGAAGGAAGAAAACAAGGGAACTATCTTTGGCTACAGGGTTAGTGATCCTCGACGCTATGGGGTAGCCTCTTTCGATGCGAATAGGAAACTTATCGCCATCGAAGAAAAACCCAAAAAACCTCAAAGCAATTACGCTGTTACAGGGCTCTATTTCTACCCCAACGAAGTGGTAAAAATAGCACATAATATTAAGCCCTCTGCTCGCGGAGAACTGGAAATAACCTCTGTCAATCAAACCTTTTTGGAGCAACAGATGCTTCACTTAGAACTTTTGGGACAGGGTTTTACATGGTTAGATACAGGTACCCACGACTCTCTGAGCGAAGCCTCTACCTTCATAGAAGTAATAGAGAAACGACAAGGGCTAAAAATTGCTTGCTTGGAAGAGATCGCCTTTCGCAACCAATGGCTATCTGCCGAGCAAATACGAGACATTGCACAACCCATGAAGAAAAATGGCTATGGGCAGTACCTGCTATCTCTTATAGAAACTAAGAACGATTTGAACGATTAAATATGGCTATCCTAATCACTGGCGGTGCTGGTTTTATAGGCTCTCACGTAGTACGTTACTTTGTGCAAAACTACCCTCAAGAGAGGATTATCAACTTAGACAATCTCACTTATGCGGCCAATATGGCCAACTTAGACACCATAAAAAATGCTCCCAACTATCGTTTCGTGGCGGGAGATATTAGTGATGCTCTTTTATTGCAAAAGTTGTTTGCCGAGGAAAATATAAAGGGCATTATCCATTTAGCTGCCGAAAGTCACGTCGATCGCTCTATAGAGACCCCTCTTCTTTTTGCCCAAACCAATGTTATGGGTACCCTAACACTACTCGATGTGGCTCACAAAAATTGGAAAAAATCGGCTACAAAAGGGCGTTTCTATCATATATCTACAGACGAGGTTTACGGCTCTCTACCTCTTTCTGGAGGACTTTTCACCGAAGAGACTCCCTACAAGCCTCAAAGTCCCTACTCTGCGGCGAAAGCTTCGAGTGATCACTTCGTAAGAGCCTACCATAATACTTATGGTATGGATACGGTTATCAGTAATTGCTCCAATAACTACGGGCCTTACCAATTTCCAGAGAAATTAATTCCTCTTTTTATACATAACATCTGTACCGAACAGTCCTTACCCGTATATGGTACAGGGGAAAATGTTCGAGACTGGCTCTATGTAGAAGATCATGTCAGAGCCATAGATCTTGTTTATAGAAAAGGGGAAAGCGGGGCAACCTATAATATAGGGGGAAACAACGAGCGTAAAAACATTGATTTGATTCACTCGTTAATCCAAATAACCGATCAATTATTAGGGCGTCCAGAGGGTTACTCTTCCCAACTTATAACCTACGTAGAGGACAGAGCTGGACACGACCTTCGTTATGCCATAGATGCCTCAAAAATCGAGCAAGAGATGGGCTGGGCTCCTCAAGTCTCTTTTGAAGAGGGGCTAAAAAGAACCATCGTCTGGTATTTGGGAAATAGAGATTGGCTCGACAACATAAGTTCTGGTTCTTATAGACTATACAATGAGCAATTTCGCAAGTGAATGCTCTTGGCAACAAGCATATCCGATTAGCTTTTAGATGAAAGATTTTATTCTTACCACTACACAAGGAGAGAGAGCTGTTCTCGTAGGCCTTATAACCCCTAAGGTTACAGAACAGCAAGCAAAAGATTATCTCGACGAACTCGCCTTTCTATCCGAAACGGCTGGGGTGCAACCCGTAAAAAGTTTCGTGCAGAAGCTCGACATGGCACACTCCAGTACTTTTGTTGGGAAAGGCAAACTAAACGAAATAGCCCAATACATCGAAGAAGAAGGGATTGATATGGCTATATTCGACGACGAACTTTCCCCTAAACAACTCAGAAACATCGAAGCAACCCTTAAGGTACGCATTCTCGATCGCACAAGTCTTATCCTCGATATTTTTGCGACTCGTGCACAAACAGCACACGCCAAAACACAGGTAGAGTTGGCACAATACAGATATATGTTACCCCGCCTGACCCGACTTTGGACACACTTAGAGCGACAACGAGGTGGCGTAGGGATGCGCGGCCCTGGGGAAACGCAGTTGGAAACAGACAAACGTATCATTCTGGACCGTATAAGTAAACTAAAAGAGGAGCTAAAGCAGATAGACAGGCAGAAAAGTGTACAGCGCAAAAACCGAGGTAAAATGGTGCGCGTTGCTCTGGTCGGTTATACCAATGTAGGCAAATCGACCCTGATGAATGTGCTCTCCAAAAGCGATGTTTTTGCCGAGAATAAATTGTTTGCAACGCTTGACACCACGGTTCGCAAAGTGATTTTGCACAATCTCCCTTTTTTGGTAAGTGACACGGTGGGCTTTATCCGTAAACTTCCTACGGAACTTATTGAGAGTTTCAAAAGCACTTTGGATGAGGTCCGTGAAGCCGATCTTCTGGTTCATGTGGTAGATATTAGCCACCCCGACTTTGAGTCTCAAATAAATGTGGTAGAGAACACCCTCAGAGATCTCTTAGGGAAAGAGGAAAAGCCTCAAATACTTCTATTCAATAAGATAGATGCCTTTACCTACACTCCCAAGGAGGAAGACGATTTAACCCCTCGTTCGCGAGAAAATTACAGTAGGGAAGAATTGGAGCGAAGTTGGATGGCCAAAATGGGGCGTAACTGTCTCTTTGTTTCTGCCCATACGGGAGATGGTATAGAGGCACTAAAGTCCATGCTCTATGAGAGGGTAAAAGAGATTCACATTCGCCGCTACCCGTACAATGACTTCTTGTTTCAAGACTACGAAGGGTTGGAGGAATAAAAGCTTCTTCCTCGACATTTTCTGCATGCCTCAGAAGTTGCAGAAGAAAGTTACTTCCCATACCTCTGCAGCAATGTATTGATATTTTTCTTAGATAATTGTTCCAATTTGTCTGGGTAGTTGTATATTTGCGGAGTAAAAGGGCTTAGTAAAGCTAAAAAGTTCGTCCGTGTCCACCTTGAGACAGTGGGCACCTTTGGGCTAACACAGAATATAAATAGTAAATAATCATAAAGATGAAGGTTGTAGTAAAAATACTAATCGGTTTGGCCGTTATAGTACTTGCTTATTTGTGCGTGATGAGTATTTTCACTCCAGAGCAGTTTAACAAAGAGCAAAGAAGACGCGAAGCTCTAATACAAAAACGACTAAAAGAGATTGCTACTTATGAGTTGGCTTACCGTGAAGCCTATGGTAAGTTTGCTTCGTCAGAAGAGTTGGTACAATTTCTCACAGATGGGAAAATTTTCGTCATTAAGGCTGAGGGAGATTATACCGACGAAATGTTTGAGAAAGGTCTTACAGAGGCACAAGCAGCCAAGCAAGGTCTCATTAAACGTGACACGATATACGTTAGTGCCAAAGACTCTCTTCTTAAGAATGGAGAAAACCCTGCAGAGATTATTCTTGTTCCTGAGTTTCCACAACATCAAATAGAGATTCAGGCATCTGTAATTCCTCAAGAAGTAGGAAATGACACCATCAATATGGCTGTATTCCAAGCGGGAGTTCCCATGGAAGTCTACTTACAAGGTATGGATCGTCAAATACTCGACAACAAGATTCGTGATGCAAAAAGTCGTAACAACGGAAAGGGTTATCCTGGCCTTGTTATAGGTTCTTTAGAAGAGTTTAAGAGCACTGGTAACTGGGAGTAAATGGCTGAAAGCAGCAACGAAAAGCCAGCTCCATTTCTTTCAGAGGCGGAAGCTGAAAAGTATACAATGTCCATCTGCATTTATGTAGATGGACTTGCTTTTTTCATACGCTCTTTTGAAACAGGAGATTTGTTGCATTCCGAAAGACTCTTCTTCAATAAGAAAAAAGGACACTCTCTTGAAAGCAGACTGAGTGAGTTGATATACAACCACCCACTACTAACTTTCCCCTACCGAGACGTAACCATCACCTATCGCGAAGACTACTTTATTCTCACTCCTCCAGGAATAGTGATCGAAGGTAAAGAGGAATTATGGGTATCCTCTACGCTTATGCTACAGGGAGAGAACTCCTCTCCCATAGCTACCTACCCTATCAATGAGTATGGGGTACACATGGTAACCTGCTGGTCGCAAGAAGCCTACTCTTTTTTGAAAAGGACGTATCCCTACAGAACTATCGAAGCTGCAGCAGTTTCTCAACTAAAAGAGGCTATTAGCACTTCTCGTAAAGAGCCTCGAGCACAACTCTTTGTGTTCATTGAAAACAAGCGTATCAATGTTATTGCTTGTTATAAAGGAGAGATTCTTTTGGCCAATAAGTTTCAGCTCTTCCCTACTCTATCTCACCAGGTTATCGCAGATCAAATCCTTTTTTATATTGGATCTGTCCTTAGTGCTTTATCTCACACTCCGCACACTGTAGAAGAGAGTATTATCATACTACACTATAGCGAGCAAATACCTCAAGAAGAGACAAAAAAAATTGGACTGGCATTGGCAGAAAGCATTCCGCCTTTAGATGTCGAATATAAGTGGGGAGTCTCTTTCTAACCTCTTAAACTATTCTTATGCGCATCATAGGTGGAAAATATGGTCGTAGAAGGTTTATCCTTCCTAAAAGGCTTAAACTCCGCCCCACGACCGATATGGCAAAAGAGGCTCTATTTGCCTCTCTTGATGCATCTATAACACTTGAAGGGATCGAAGTTTTAGATCTTTTCTGCGGTACGGGAAGCATCGGTATTGAGTTTGTATCTCGTGGAGCGTTACAAGTAACCATGGTAGACAAAGCCCCCAGACACATCGCTTTCATACGTGAGGTTATTAAAACCATCGGAGCAGAAAAGGAGGCAAAAACACTTGTAAAAGATGTCCGCTCTTTCATAGAACAAGCAAAAGAAAAAGATCAATCTTTCGACATTATATTCGCAGATCCTCCCTACGATTTACCTTGGTTGTCTGAACTTCCCAATCTTATTCTCTCCACCTCTCTTCTCAAAAGAGATGCCCTCCTCATATTGGAGCACCCCTCTTCCTACGACTTTTCAGAAAATCCTTTCTTTCTGAAGCATAAAAACTATAGTGCGGTAAACTTCTCTTTTTTCTCTCCAGCAAGAGGTTGAGCATTACGTGTGTCACTATAAAGTCACTCTGTTTTTTAACTTGCCCTCACACCGACCCCGTAGCCCCATGATAAGTTTGTGTTTACACGTAAAAATCGAAGAGAGATGCAAACCTCCACACAAATTGAACGGATAAAAACAAAAGAGAAGAATAGAGATCCTCTGCTTGAGAGAGTGTTCCAAAAACACCTACAAAAGAGGAGAAAAAAGACGGAAAAAGCTTTCCTTTAGCTTCTGGATACGAGATCTTTGACTCCAAGTAGTAAAGTCGAGCTCTTCGCTACGAGCAAGGTCATCAAAGAAATTGGCATTAACCCGCTCAGCGAATTCGTCGCTATAAAAGAGTGCAGTGCTTTCAAAATTATGTTCGAAACTTCGAAAGTCCATATTGGCAGATCCAATAAAAGAGAGCTCATTGTCAATTGTAAGAAGCTTAGAATGTAAGAAGCCATCTTTATAAAGATAAACTTTAACACCTGCCATCAAAAGCTCTTCGATATACGAAAGGGAGGCATATTGTGTGGGAAGAGAATCTCCCTTTCCTGGTAATATTAAACGGACATCAAGTCCTCCCAATGCGGCTATCGTCAAAGCATGATTCAAAGTAGCTGTTGGTAGAAAGTAGGGAGTTTCTATATATACGCTGTGCGATGCACGCAATATCATACCTATAACTGCTTGTTCGATAGAACGCCATGCCCCAAAAGGAGTTCCCAAAACCAGCTGCATCGGAATTGTTCTATTACCCATCTTCAGAAATTCTGGTAGAAAATAATCGTGAAAATAAACAACCCTCCTTGTTACCAAGTACCAATCTATAAGGAAAGAACTCTGTAGTTCAGACACAGCAGGCCCTGTGATGCGTACATGTGTATCTCGCCAGGGTCCCAGTTCATTCCCTTTATAGTATCGGTTAGCGATATTCATTCCTCCTATATAACCAATTCTACCATCAATAATGGTCAATTTCCTGTGATTGCGGTAGTTTACTTTTGATGTGAAGAATGGGAAAACAACTTTCATGAAAGGATAGATTTGTATCCCATTATCCCTTAAACGACGAAGGAATCTACCTTTTGTTTTCCAAGAGCCTACATCATCATAAAGCACTCGTACCTTGACCCCCTCTTTTGCCTTCTTTATCAAAAGAGATGCAAAGCGTTCCCCCAGTTCATCACTATCAAAGGCGTAGTACTCTAAATGTATATGATGCGAAGCTTGCTCTATATCTCGTAATAAGCTTTCGAACTTATCCCTACCTCGAACAAACAATGTAGCCTCATCAACAGGCAGTAAAGGTGCATTGGAAATACTCTTACATAATTGGACTAACGGGTGATAAGCAACTGGTATCTGCTCTATAAGTTCTCTGTCTGTATGTTCCCCAAAAGAGTAAGGAAGGCTACTTAGACGATGATATACCTTACGATGAATCATACTTACATGTCTCAAGTCCTGTCCGAATAGAAAGTAAAAAACTATCCCTACAATAGGAACCAACAAAACGACTACTACCCAAGATATTGCCTTTATTGGATTACGATTTTCGGCAATAACCACTATGGCAATAGTCAGGACTATTATTCCGTAAAGTATACTCAAAATGAGCGAAAGCATTTTTACAACGTCTAGAGAATACTATTTTTCATTCTATAAAACACAAAAGAAAGAGAGTTTGCCACACTTTCAAGAGCACAAATGTAAGTAATTTTAAACAGATACTATTTTATCCTATATCTTAATCAGACATATTTAAGAGGGAAAAGAAAGAATAAAGAAAGATGAAGATCTCCCTTTTTTGAATTCTATTGATTAAAACGAATTGTCTCTATCGAGCGTATACGAGCTATTATACGTATGGGAAGTAACAAGAAAAGCATTGAGAGAACAAATGTTCCGCTATTAACAACTACAAACCCTGTCCAATTCCAAGAGACAGGTACTTTGGAAAGATAGTATGACGAGGGATCTAAAGAAAAAATACCCGTCTCTTTTTGAATTATAGCGATGCTTATGGCAATCAGATTTCCCCAAAGCATTCCTCTACCAATAATAAAAGTGGCTAAATAGAGGAACATAGAACGAAAAGTGTGTTGTGTCGCACCCAATGCCTTCAATAGGCCTATCATTTGGGTTCTATCTAAAATGAGTATCAGGAGCCCTGTTATAAGGGTAAAAGCGGCAACTAACGAAAGCAAAGTCAAGAGCAAAAGGATGTTGGAGTCCAACATATCCAACCAAACAAAGATACTGGGTAGTGTCTCTTCTGCATAATTCCAGCCTACAGATTGTTGAGTAATCTCTGTTCTGTTGGAAAGCAGCTCTACAATCTTTTCAAGGGAAAGAGTGACATGAGAATAGGAATTGAAAAAAATCTGTAGACGAGAAAGTTCTTCCTCTTGTAAATGAAGAGCCTTGCCAATAGGGGCAATCGGTGCAATTACTACGGAACCACCTATCTGGGGAATGTCAACAATGCCAGCAAGAGTAAAGGAACGCACTGTAATATCTTTAGAAGTAAGATAAAGAGCTACACGATCTCCAACATTTAGATTTAGTTTCTGTGCCGTTTCTCGAGGTAGCAAAATGGGATTATGTAGAGTGTCTGTACCATCAAAGGAGGGGATATTCCCCGACAAAAGAAAATCTTTAGCCCTCTTAAAACTTGTACCCGAATTAACTGCAGTTATAATTACGCCCTCGTAACTCTCTTTCGTTTTCAAAATCCCTGCCGTCTGTATTACTCTGCGTACATCTCGCACCCCCTCAACCTGACGTAAAGAGGAGAAAACAGCATCAGACACTTGAAAAAAATCAGGCGTTGTAGCCTCTCCCATGTGTCTACTTAGAATGAGGTCTCCCGTTAAAAGGGTTACCTTGACGCGCACCTCTTGCCTAAAACCAGTCCCTACAAAGACCGTTAGCAACATTACCACCAAGCTGAGAGCTATGCCCGATATGGTAAAACGCAAAAGAGTCGTTACAGATCGCTCCTTAGCCTCTCGTTTACGAGAAAGTCTGCGAGCAACAAACCATGCGAAACGACTATTTTTCATTCAGGAAGCAGTGTAAGACAAACTAAGAACCTAACTCTGAAAGTTCCAACCAACGCATAGATTTTTCCTCCAACAAGGCAGAAAGCGTTTCATACTCCCTACTCAGAATCAATAGGCGGTCGGAAGCGAGCATACCCGAAGACATCGTTTGAGAGAGCTCTGCAATCTTTTCTTCCAACTCGGCTACCTCAAATTCTAAGCGTTCAAACTCCTTTTCCTCCTTGTAAGAACGCTTCACTTTGCGCTCTTTGCGTTGCTCTTTCTCTTGCGACGAAGAAGAAGTTTTCTTCTCTTTTTCCTGTTCCAATTTAGTCGCTTCCAAGGTCTTTATCTGCTCTTTCCACTCCCTGTACTGGGAATAATTGCCAGGAAAATCCCGCACAATACCATCTCCCTCAAACACAAAAAGATGATCTACAAGAGCATCCATAAAGTAACGATCATGGCTAACGATGATAAGACATCCCTTAAACTCTCTTAAGTACTCTTCCAAAACACCCAGAGTAATAAGATCAAGATCGTTGGTCGGCTCATCCAATATCAAGAAATTAGGAGATTGCACTAGCACGGTACAGAGGTAAAGGCGTCTTAGCTCCCCTCCGCTCAATTTCTCTATGGGAGTATATTGACGCTCTGGGGTAAAAAGAAACCTCGTCAGCATTTGAGAAGCCGAGATTGTTTTTTCTCCCTCTGGAAGCGATATATTATCGGCAATGTCTGTCATCACCTCTATCACTCGCTTATCAGGCAGAAAATTACCCCCTCTCTGACTGAAATAACCAAATCGGACCGTCTCTCCAACATCAAAAAAACCTTTGTCGGGTATTAACTCTCCCAACAAAAGTTTTAAGAAAGTGGTCTTGCCGACCCCATTAGGCCCTACAATTCCAAGTTTATCATAGCGAGCAAAAGTGTACTCAAACCCCTTTAGGATAGCTTTTTCTCCAAAAGATAAACTAACACCTTGAGCAGAAAAAATTTTATTCCCCAAATGGACTTTTCCTCCAGCAAGTTGAGGTCCCTGTTCCTCTTTTGGGGGAGTGATCAACTGTTGCAATTCATAGAAAGCATCTTTACGGGCTTTCTGCTTTCCTCCTCTTGCCTGTGGTTGCCGTCTCATCCACTCAAGTTCTCTGCGATAGAGATTGCTTGCTTTTTGCGCTGCTTCGCGCTCTGTTTCGAGACGCTCCACACGAAGCTCAAGATACCTTTCAAAACCACATTTATAGGAATAGACCTTAGTAGGTGTTAGCTCCATAAAAGAAGAGCAAACTCTATCTAGAAAATAACGGTCATGTGTTATAAGTAAGAGGGAGAGTTTACTGCGAGAAAGATACTTTTCGAGCCACTCGATAACCTCTAAATCTAAGTGATTAGTAGGTTCGTCCAATATCAGTAAATCGGGAGATGTCAGTAAAACGCCAGCTAAAGCAACACGTTTCTGTTCTCCCCCAGAAAGAGAATCGACAGCACGAGACAAGTCGGGAATGGAAAGACGGTGAAGGATTTCCTCTGCCTGACGTTCGTAATCCCAAGCCTGCAAAGCATCCATCTGAGGAAGTAGGTGTTCTATAGCGAGCGTATCCCCCCTCATAGAAGCTTTGTGCCACTCTCCTACCAGAGAAGCAACTTTATCTAATGGATTAAAACAAGCCTCCAAAATAGAGCTTCCCTCGGGAAATTGAGTTTTTTGCGGTAAATAAACAATCTTTATATCCCTACGCTTAGTTATAAAACCAGTATCTGGTGTTTCATCTCCCACCAAGATGCGCATCAAAGTAGTCTTACCTGTTCCATTGGCAGCTATGAGCCCTACCTTTTCTCCCTCTTCTATCGAAAAGGATATGTTAGAAAAAAGAAGTCTATCTCCATAGGCCTTTGAAATCTGATCTACCTGCAACATAAAAGATTGTAAAAAGGATTTCTACTCTGTAGCCCAAACTTCATCGGCATAACTTTGAGCATGCTTAAGTAGTTTGGTTATGTAATTAATAGTGTGCTTACCATTAAAACTCCCATATCGTATTCCTTGGGTCGAGTAATACTTCTTTTCCGACATCTTCAGGATATAGGGTACGACCTCCTCCCATTTTAGGGGATTTGCCCCATAGTACTCTGCCACCTTTTGGGCATCGGTAATATGCCCTGGACCACTTACATAGGAAGCTATTATAAAGAGCATCTTATCGTGAAAATCGGGAATCGCAGAAAAATATTTTTCTAACGACTGTATACAGCGGACAGAGGCATCTACCGCATTTTTGGGATTCTTAATTTGAGTTCGACTATATCCAAAGCGACGTGCGGTAGCAGGGATAATACCCATCAATCCTCCCCGTACAGAGGGGCGAAAGCCCGACTCAAGCTTTGCGATAGCTGCAAGAATAGTCCAATCCCACGATAATTTCTCGGCTCCTTTTATAAAAAGGGAGTCGTAAGAAGATATTTTTACCTTTTGTGTTGTAGGGGTTTCCCTTTCCAAAAATGTATAAGGGAAAAGAAAAGAAAGAGAGTCTTTTCGAAAATCGGGTACCTCTTTCCTCTGAAAGGCAACACTATCTTCTGCAGGAATAGTGGAAGTTTTTCCGAATCTATCAGAAGATTGATTTACGAACTCTGAGAAGTTTTTTCTATTAGCAGCAAGGGTACTCATGGGCAGTATCACTACACTTAGAGTCCCTAACAAAAGCAATCCCTCAGGCCAAAAAGATTTTAGCCCGAAGAGATTCTTTCTTTTCCAAAAATCTATTATCCATCTCTTCATCATAGATAATAAACAGTTAAACAATCACATATGTTCCAGTAAAAGAACATTTTCCACATGATGTGTATGTGGGAACATGTCTACAGGTTGTGAAACCACGGCTTTGTAGCCACCCTCAACCAGCAGAGCCACATCCCTTGCCTGAGTAGCAGGATTGCAACTAACATAAACGATGCGAGCAGGGGCTGTACGTAACAATGTCTTTATAACATCGGGGTGCATTCCCGCACGAGGAGGATCGGTTATCACCACGTCTGGCCACCCTTCCCGAGCAATAAAGTCATCAGTTAGCAGGTCTTTCATATCGCCTGCATAAAAGATTGTATTATCGATGCTATTGATAGAGCTATTGAGCTTTGCATCCTCTATCGCTTCTGGCACATACTCTATACCCACCACCTTACGAGCTTTACGAGCTACGAAATTGGCAATAGTACCAGTACCCGTATAGAGATCATAAACCACCTCTGTACCTTGCAGTCCTGCCAAATCACGCGCCACGCTATAAAGAGTGTAAGCTTGCTTACTGTTGGTCTGATAGAAAGACTTCGGGTCTACTCTAAAAGTGAGGTCTTCCATCTGCTCCTCTATATAAGGCTTACCGTGGAAAGTGTATACGTCGAGATCTCCGATTGTATCATTACACTTCGTATTAATGACGTAGAGCAATGAAGTTATTTGGGGAAAGCGGGTAATTATGGCATTTAGGAGGGTCTCCCGATCCTCTTTTGTCTCTTGTGCAAAAGCGACAAGTACCATTATATCGCCTGTCGAGGCTGTACGTATCATTAAGGTACGCATAACTCCCTGCTGCTCTCTAAGATCAAAAAAGGGATAACGCTCTATACGCTCCTTACAGAAATTCCCCACAAAATTGCGGATATCATCACTCAAATCAGAGCCTAAGTAGCAATGCTCCAAGTCTAAGACTTTATCAAACTTGCCAGGGATGTGGAAACCTAAGCCTGCTCGTTCTGCATCGGTCAGAGTATCGGGAAGAGAAAGCATTTCGGCATCAGTTATCCACCTGCGGTTACTGAATGTGAACTCCAACTTGTTTCTATACGAATAAACCTCCGTAGAGGGGAGTATGGGGCGATGCTCGGCAATAGGCACTTTGGCGATGCGCTCCATGGCATCACGCACTTGCGTATCTTTTGCTTTCAACTGTTCCTCATAGGGAAGATGCTGCCACTTACACCCTCCACAGATACCGAAGTGCATGCAGCGAGGAGTGATACGTATGATAGAGGGCTCTTTCAAGGCTACGATGCGCCCCTCTGCATAGTTCTTTTTCTTACGAACTATCTGTACGGAGCATCGGTCGCCAGGTACTCCGAAGGGAATAAAAATCACCATTTCATCCCAGTAAGCAATAGACTGTCCCTCCGCTGCAATACGATCAATAACAATATCCTCTAAGAGAGGCAAAGGTTTCTTATTACGTGCCACGCGTGCTCTGCTTATTTCAACAAACTCAAAACAACCTCTCTGAATCGATCGGCCAAATGATCTGCGGCTTCTTGCGAAGAGGCCTCGGTATAAATACGGATAATAGGTTCTGTATTACTGGGGCGAATATGCACCCAAGAAGATTCAAAATCTATTTTTACCCCATCAATGGTATTGGGTGTATGCTCTGCGTAGAGTTTTTCCACCTCATGCAGTAACGCCCGTACGTCGGTAGCCTCTGGAAGATCGGCACGTTGCTTGCTCATGAAATAGTCGGGATACTCGGCACGCAAGGCACTTACGCTCTTTTTCTTTTTAGCAAGAAGCGTTAAGAAAAGGGCTATACCCAAGAGTGCGTCTCTACCTGCATGGAGTTTAGGGAAAATAACCCCTCCGTTGCCTTCCCCCCCGATAAGAGCAGAGGTCTCTTTCATCTTGGTAACCACGTTTACCTCCCCAACGGCTGCTGCCGAATATACTCCACGCCCGTTTCTCTCGGTAACATCGCGCAAAGCTCTCGTTGAACTCAAATTAGAAACCGTATTACCCCCACCATGAAACTCTAATAAATAGTCTGCCACAGCTACCAAAGTATACTCCTCTCCAAAGGGGTCTCCCTTTTCATCTATGATAGCCAGTCTATCGACGTCTGGGTCTACCGAAAAGCCTACATCGGCTCTGTTTGTTCTAACCGTGTCTGAGAGCTCTGTCAAATGGTGAGGAAGAGGCTCTGGATTGTGGGCAAAATCTCCCGTAGGTTCGTCAAAGAGGGGGAATATAACTTCCACCCCCAATTTACGCAGTAAGTAAGGTACTGCTATTCCTCCAACGGAGTTGATACTATCGAAAGCAACTCGAAAACCTGCCGTGCGAATAGCCTCTACATCGACCTCTTCCAGCTCAAGTATCTTCTGGCAGTGTGCTTCGAGATAGTCTCCCGAGGTAACTACACCCATATTTTCTACCGTAACATAGGTGAAAGCCTCCTCCTCGGCAATAGCAAGAACGGCTCTGCCCTCTGCATCGGAGAGAAACTCTCCATTACCGCCCAAGAGTTTTAAGGCATTCCACTGCTTGGGATTATGGCTTGCCGTTATGATAATACCTCCTTGAGCCTTATACCCTATTACAGCCATCTCGGTAGTAGGGGTAGTAGCAAGGTCTATGTCTATCACATCGCACCCAATAGCTACTAGCGTACCTGTAACGATACGACGTACCATATCTCCAGATATACGAGCATCTCGCCCCACCACAATAAGCGGTTTTTCCAAACCAGATTGCTTTTTTATAAATGTAGCATAAGCTGCTGTAAAGCGAGTTATGGAGAGCGGATTCAATCCCTCCTGTACAGAACCTCCTATGGTACCTCGAATACCAGAAATAGATTTTATTAACGACATGATTTATTTACAAGATCTTTCACCCCTCCTTTAACCCTCTTCGGTCTCGAAAGGGCAAAGAGAAGATAAGTTTATATCTTATGGTATCTAATGATTGGGCTACCCAAAAAGCCCTATCAAAACTTTGAAAACTCGTAGCGCACCTCTTCGCAAAACATAGAAATACCCGCCTCATAGTTCATCTCTGGACCTATGGAAAATGGTATAATCAAGCGCACTTTAGCCCCGTTGCCCAAGAGACTCATAGGGAACGCAAGCCCCTCGCACATGAGGGAGTTCAAACTTGAGGAGGGCGCAGATGGCAACTTTATAAAGTGCAAAGCCCCTCTATTGTACCGATCTACATACAAAAACTCTGTGTCTTGATAGCCCCCATTGGAGAGGTTGTCAAAAGAGAATTCCTTTTTCTCTTTGAACATGTACCCTCTCATGCGCACATTAACACGCGTCTTCTCGGGAATAGCAAGCTCCCCCCCTTTGTCAAGTACACACATATAGAGGTTGTTCCTAAACTTGTAGTAAACATCGGGTTTAAACTCTTGCTGTCCCTCTCTCGCTTCTTCTACCGTAATGCCGTTGGAGCGAATAAAGTTATCAATAGCCTTTTCCTCTTCTCGAAGCAGTTCCGTCAAAGATTTTATCTCTTTCTCTTTCTTGCACGATAAGAGTAGCGGAGCAAAAAGTATAGAAACAAAGAACAGTATGGGGAATGTTCGTTTCATTTTCAAAGCAATAGAAGCATTCATAAAAACTGTATTATCATTTATTTTGTGCAGTGTGATGTTCTCTCATGTAGGCAAGAAAAAGAGCCACAGCCTCATCCAAAGTAGCACCTGGCATCTCTCCGCCCGAAGCATTTTTATGTCCTCCACCTCCATAGCAGTGGCGGGAAAGCTCATTAACAGGGATATTCCCGACAGATCGCAAGGATATCTTAATCCCCTCATCTACCGTCTCTCTAAAAAAGGCAGAGCAGGTTATACCCTCGATATCCAAAGGTTTATTGACCATACCATCCGTATCTCCAGTAGAAACCTCAAAGTGCTCCAACTCCTCCAACGAAAGAGTAAAGTAAGCAGCATTAATATCTCTGCATACTTGCACCTTTTCATAGAGGATATACCCCTCAAGACGTTGACGTTTCTCCTTAAAGTTATGAAAGACTTTGTCTATAATCAAATCTTTATCGGCACCACAGCGCAAAAGAGCTGCGACGAGCTCATAAAGTTCGGGAGAAGAAGAATTGTGATTAAATAGCCCTGTATCGGTCATAATCCCCGTTAGAAGGGCTGTCGCCACCTCCTTAGTAATAGCACCAGCATCTTTTGTTCCTAAATACAGACGTGCCAATACCTCCGCCGTAGCCGAGGCTTCGGGACAACTCCACTGCCAATCAAACTCATCAAAGGGATCTAAGTGATGGTCTATCATAAGTACAGGAACAGTGTGGAGAGACAAGGCGCGACGCAAACGCTCTTCAAGATTTTTCCCTACTCGATACAGAGCGTTGAAATCGAGGCATATAAACAAATCGGCACTCCTTAGAGCCTCATCAATCTGATCGCCATGCTCTTCTTCTAAAAGTATATGCTCTACCTCTGGCAACCACAAAAGATTGCTCGGTACACTACCCGACATAACCACAGAAGCCTCTATACCTTTTTGCTCCAAGATAAGGCGCATGGCAAGCGTACTTCCTACCGAATCTCCATCTGGAGATCTGTGCCCGAATAAAACTACTCTATGCGCTTTTTCCAAAAAGGCACTTAATTTCTCCCAAGCCTCTCGATAGTTTCTGTTAGATACTGTTATCATAGTCATCGGGGCAAAAGTAGTACTTTTTACGCCTTCTATAAACATATCGAAAGAAAAACACCTAATTCAAAGAGACAAATCTCCTGCATCTCAAAGTATACACTACCGTACAGGAAGCCCGCTTTACAGGCTACTTTAGATGGGGGAAAACTTATGGCATCTGTCCAAAGAAGAGAGCTTTATAGGGCTTATGATAGTTTTAGAGAAAATATCCCTCTGCAAAAAAATTCCATCCTCCTAAGCAAAAGTTCAAAAGCACCAAAGAAAAAGTTGTTTTTCTCTGGAACAATTCTCTATTTGCAGATTGCATATATATATTTTCAAATTGAATATACATATATGCAGATTGCAAATACATATATTTAGATTGCAAATATAGAATTACTCCTAAGCAAATCAATTTATACTACTTAACGAACTGTTTTTTGCCTCTATCTGAATAAGTTTTTCTCAAAACTCTCCCCCCTCGTCAACTGCTCCAATTTCTTTACATCTTCTTTATGCTGATATACCTAAGAAAAGAATTTGGTGCTACATCGAGGAATATTTCTCCAATGCTCTAAAGTTTGATCCCATATCAGTGGTGTATTTTCCAGTAGTAAGTGCAACGCAAATAGAAAGAATATCCCCAGAGGGGCTAGCCCCTCTGGGGATGGGCGTCAAAGATTATATTTGCGTGAATATGAAAAAATACAACCATTTGAGCCGAGAGCAAAGGTACACAATAGATCGGCTACTACAACAAAAGAAATCTTATTCTTTCATCGCTCAAACCATTGGTGTCTCAACCAGCACCGTCTCTCGAGAAGTCAAACGCAACAAAACGGCAAGAGGAAGATACTCCTGCCATGCAGCACATATGTATGCTACAGAGCGTAAGGAGTGGCGTTGCTATCCGAGGAAATTCACG
>NZ_FUXE01000004.1:0-69590 GCF_900167105.1 Porphyromonas circumdentaria
CTACATTGTAGATGGCGTGAAAGTGTTTAAGAAGTAAGTAAAATCCTAAAGAGAAAAAAGAGGGCTGTGGCAAAACTGAATTCGCCACAGCCCTCCTTTCGTAGATATTTAGATTTATGCTACGCGCTTACGGTAACGTGTAGCGTACCTTGCGATTAGCGTCCTACAAATATTTTACGGGTTTGACCGTTGCTTAGGCGGATGATATTTATCCCCTCTTGCAATTCGTTGAGACGATGCCCCTCGATACTGTAGATGGCCATGATGGTAGCCTCCTCATTGGCGAGTACTTCGTCGATAGCAACCTCTTCGCTACCCTCGTAATCTACCCATTCAGAGCCTTTATACTCTTGGGCTATCCAGCCACGAGCGCGAGCTGCAGCCACCTGCTTTTTGGTGCAAACGTTGCCTTCACCGCCTGCTTGGTGATTGATTACTCCGAAGAAGACATCGCCCTCCTCTTCGCTCTTCTCGTGAAGGTCTGGGAGAGATGCGATGAGAGCATCCATCGCCTCGCCTTTGATAGAGTTTTGAGAGCAGTTGAGTTCTCTCAAGTTTATATTAGCCTTAAGATCTATTTGCGTGAATTTATTGTCAGTGCAGTATAGGGCGTGCAAGGCAATGTTTTGGCTCAAATCTAAGAGTGTAAGGGCATTTTGAGAGCAACTGAGACGTAGAAGTTGGGTGTTTTTTGACACGTTGAGTTCGGTGAGTTGGTTCTCGGAGCAGTAAAGCTCTAACAGTTCGCCGTTTTGGCTCAAATCTAAAGAGCTGATTTTGTTGGAGAGGCAACCGAGTTCTCGCAGCTTTTTATTCATCGTAACATTGAGCTCCGAGAGTTGGTTGTTGTAGCAGTGAAACTCCTCTAAGAGTTCGTTTTTCGTAACATCGAGTTGTGTGAGTCGGTTGTACGAGCAGTAGAGCCTTTTGAGCTTTGAGTTCTGACTAATGTTCAAAGCGGTAAGGTTGTTGCTAAAGCATTTAAGCTCTTCCAACTCGGTGTTGTTTGTGAGGTTCAACTCGGTGAGGTCATTCCCATTGCAGTGGAGTGTTTTCAACGTGCTATTTTGGCTTACATCAAGCATTGTGAGCTTATTGCTTTCACACGTAAAGTTTGTGATATCTCCCCTGAGGGTTATCGTACCGTCGTCGCTTGTAATCTTATACTTTTCGGGGGCTTCCCAGATAGCACCCTCTACGGAAAAGTCCTTAGAGGCCTTTAGGGAGAACCTTACCATTTGCCCCTTGGGGAGAGAAGTACGCATCGTGATGATGCCTTTCCCGATCTCTAAATCACGTCCTTCAAAGGCATTAAAACTGTTCCCATTCCATATTTTGCTGTCCCACCCACGAGCATGAGCGGCTGCCACGTGTGCTTTGGAGCAGACATTGTTTTCGTTGGCACTGTTACCGTCTACTACTCCAAAAAATCCTTGCGGTTCTTGCCCCTTACGGTCGGGTAGGGAGGCGATAAGCTTATCCATAGCTCCAGCCGATAGCTTATTACGATGTATAAAGAGGCGTTTAAGTTGCTTGTTAGTAGATACATCCAGAGCTACAAGGTTGTTGGAAGAGCAGTCGAGGTTATTTAGATGGGTACTCTTCGATAAATCTATGGCAACGATTTCATTTTCGCTACAATTAAGTTCGCTCAGCATGCCTTTTATCGTTATGATGCCATCGGTTGCCGTAATTCTGTAGGTTACTCCGCTGGCGAGAGTGGCACCCTCTACGGTCGTAGGGCCTGTACCAAAGATGTATAGTTTTAGCGTTTCGCCCGCTTTTCTTGTGGTTGTTAGGGTAATCTGTTCCTGTGCTATAGCCGATATTGCTGAGAGCAAAGCTATAAATGCAATAAATGTGGTGGTTAAAAGTCTTTTCATTGACATATTTATTTTGGTTTGTGGTTATACGTATTATTAGATAGTTGTTGATTTTAGAGTTAGTGGTATTCGTCTCAAAAAGGGAGATAATACACTGTTTCCGTTTCTTTTTTGACCTATTTTTATAGTTAAGGTTGGCAATAGTATATGTTTTTCGAAACACAAAATTGGAGATTTTATTTGAATCTGGCTATTAATAAATACTAAAACTTTGATTCATCGCTCTCCACTTGCCCTATTTTTGCTCTTGCAGATGAGGGTCGCTCTCATGCTGAAAGCCGCTATTTATCCACGTTGGGCGAGGTATTTGAGAGGCTCCGTTGTGTCATGATACTTGGGGGTGGGGCAAGCGAACACAAGTTTGCATAGGAGGGAACCAAAGTTTAGATATATGGAAACCGAAGTTGGCACAGGAGGAAAGTTGAGTTGGCATAGGAGGCAACTTTTTACAAGACAGGGGGTAACCCTCCGACGCGAGTTCTTTTATGGAGGAGACTTGAGCGGAGGTGGCGGTTCGCCCTACTCGGGGAGGAGGGTAACTTGCTAAAAAGAAAGCTACCCAAGAGCATGGTTACTCAGGGGTAGCAGTCAAGTTTTATAAAAGATAGTCTCTGCGAGGATTGCGGGCATCTTGCCCTATCATAATAGCCTGTTGCATTATTCCATATAGAACGAGCCTAAGCGAGCTAAAGGCTCTTTCTTGAGCTTCGTTTTTCGGGTTTTCAGGCCCTTATTCTCCATTATATTGCCCGTGGTGGTGATTTGGTCGCCCGTAAGATAGTTGATGCTAACCGTCTCTCCCTTTCCAGTCATGCGGCTAAAACTGGTATCCTCTTGGCCGATGAGATAGAAGTCGCCCGACTGAAATCTATATCTGTACGTCGTATTACCCGCATCGGCTGTGCCCATGCTTGTCCAGAAAGAGACCGTGATGTCAAGTGCACCTTTGGGTGTTATGGAGAGGTCGGCCTCGCAGTCTGCATACTCATCTGCACGGGCAGGTAGTGCCTTATCCCAGACTTTGAAACGCTTATAGACGCCCGAAGAGGAGCCGAAATAGATAGCCAGAAGTTTAGGGTTGAAGTTGTACTGATAGCCGTCTTCTCTTGTTTTGATGTGGTTAGGGTTGTTGGGGAGAGCCACCAAGACAATATCCTTGATACCATCTTTGTTGAGGTCTCCTATTGCGTGTTGTTCCTTCCAACCTTTAGGGACAATCTCTTCGATGTTACGTCCTTTCTCTGCCAGTTGAGGCTGCTTGTCGACTTGAGCCGTTGTCTGACCTGTACTGTATGCTGCAAGTAAGCCTACTGTGAGTAGGGATAGTAATATTTTACTTTTCATCATTTTGTTTTCTTGAGCCCCTCTATTGAGAGGGCTAAAATACGATTATTTTGTTGAGTTACTTTCTGTTTAATGCGGAGCAATGCCCCTCCTCTGCATGTGAGAGGAAAGGCATTGTTGTGGTTTATTGCTTGTCGGTGATGAGTACTTTGTGCGTTTTTCCATTACTTAGGCGGACGATGTTCACGCCCTGTTGCAATTCGGCAAGGCGACGCCCATCGACACTGTAAATGGCGATGATGGTAGCCTCCTCTTGTGCTAAGATTGCATCAATAGCCACATCTTCGCTGCCCTCGTAGTCTACGCGATCTCCGTTCTCCCACTTTTTGGGTATCCATCCCTTGGCGTGTGCATTAGCCACCTGTTTTTCGGTGCAAACGTTCGCTTCTATTCCGTCGGTATCTATAACTATAAAGTCTCCCTTTTCTTCCTCTTTGCTACGGTCGGGTAGGGAGGCGATAAGGGCATCCATTGCCTCTTTTTTGATTTGGTTCTCAGAGCAGTCGAGTTCTTGTAACTTGGTATTTTGGCTCACGTTGAGTTGGGAGAGCTGATTGTTATGGCAGTGGAGTACCTGTATATAGAGGTTCTTACTCAGATCGAGTTGGGTAAGCTTATTGTTATGGCAGTAGAGTGCCTGCATATAGGAGTTTTTACTTATATCAAGTTGAGTAAGCTGATTGTCGGAGCAAGTGAGCGAAAATATATCGCCTTTGAGGATAATGCGCCCATCAGTTGCAGTTACCGTGTAGTAAATGCCTTCCTTATGGATTGCCCCCTCCACCTCAAAGTTTGTATGACACTTTAAATCCATTCTTATCTCCTCACCTGCAGCCTTGCTTGTGGTCATCGTGATTTGCTATTGTGCCTCTATTCCTGTAAAGGAAAGTAGTACCATAAGGGCTATGAATAAGCCCTGTAATAATTGTTTGTGCTTCATAATCTTTTATGTCCGTTTTGTATTCAATATTTTATCTTTCAAAAAATAGTCAAGCATCCTATTGCTATCTTTCTATCTCTATGCTCCGCCCTCATAGCGTCCCATTGTGTAGGTAAGCTAAAGGGCAGAGCCAAAGACAAGAATATTTTAGTTCTATCCCGTAGAGCATACTACTGGATATATTTTTGTAGTAGTAGAGTAGTTGGTTTATTGCTTGTCGGTGATGAGTACTTTGCGTGTTTGTCCATTGCTTAGGCGCACGATGTTCACACCTTGTTGCAATTCGGCAAGGCGACGCCCATCGACACTGTAAATGGCGATGATGGTAGCCTCCTCTTGAGTTAAGATTGCATCGATGGCAACCTCTTCGCTACGCTCGTAGTCTACTATTTCCTCATCGCTTATGTACTTGAGGGGTGTCCAACCACGCGCTTTTGCCGCAGCCACCTGCTTTTTAGTACAAACATTTCCCTCTGGATACTGGGGGTTTAAAAAGTTTACTACTTGGAACTCCCCTTTTTGCTCTTGACTACTTCGGTCAGGCAGCGAGGCGATAAGGGCGTCCATGTTTCCTCCTTTTATCTTGTTTTGTGCGCAGGACAGTAGGGTCAGTAACTCACAAGAGTTTACTTCGAGTTGCGTAAGTTGATGGTTTCGCCTCGGGTTTTTGTCGTCTTCATTGTGATTTGGCTTTGCGCCATAGTGGTGGTGGCGGTTAATAATGCCAAGAGGGCAAAGAGTATGCCCGTGAGTAAATGTTTTTTTCTCATTTTGTCTTTATTTGGTTGTATTGTTATTGCTGCGAGCCTTTTCGGAGGCACTCTTCGAAGCTCTTTGTTTTTAACATTTCCTCTGTGGAGAGAAAAACTATGCTTTCAATTAGATCGCAAAATTCGTACTTTTTCTTGGGAGGTTATTTATCAATTTCTGCCAAAAAACAGTCAAATTCGGACATGTAACAGAGCGTTAAAATCGTCATATTCGGACATCGGTTCTTTATAACCTGTTGTTAGACAGTTTGTAAGGTGCTATTTTTGATGTCCGATTTTTCACTATCGCCCTGAAAAGAATTTTGAGCCTCTTCTGCCTTTTCTGAGGGAATCGAAGTTGGGGCGAGGAGCTTGTCGTTTTAACATTTAGCGAGTGGTTTCCCCCTGCTATTGTCTTTCTCTTTTGGATAATGAAGAGGGGTATAGGGAGTATTTTGCACTCCTTGCGATTGCTTATCCCGATGATGTTTATACCTGCTTTCTCTTTGCTAAGGGGGCTACTTTTGAGCTATAAGAGGAAGGAAAAGTTTCCGTGGGTCTAAACTCTTCTTCCCATAAGGTCATAACTTTTCTTTTCAGAGTTTGGGCACAGCATTCAGGAAATAAAAAAAGAGCTCCCAATAGGGAACTCCTTTTACAAGTATAGTATCTATATTACCGCTTATTACTTGTTGGATACGAGTATTTTACGGGTTTTTCCATTGCTTAGGCAGACGATGTTCACGCCTTGTTGCAATTCGGCAAGGCGACGCCCATCCACGCTGTATATCGCCACGATGGTTGCCCCTTCGCTCGCCAATACTTCGTCGATAGCTACATCGTTGCCAGGATACTCGACCCAGCTGTCCCCTTCCTTTTTGTATGCCTTGGCAATCCATCCACGAGCTTTTAGTGCAGCTACCTGCTTTTTAGTGCAGATATTTTTTTCGTCTCCTCGCTTTGTGTTTACCACCCTAAACTCTCCTTTTTGGCTCTCTTGGACACGGTCGACAAGTGAAGCGATAAGAGCATCCATAGCCTCTCCGTTGATATTGTTTTGAGAGCAATCTACATATTCCATATTGGGATTGTGGCTAAAGTCTAAGGTAGAGATTTGATTACGACTGCATATAAGAAAATAAAGTTTGGGGTTACGCGAGAGGTCTATCGTTGATAGGCGATTGTTATAGCAGGAGAGAGATCTTAACTCCTTATTGGCACGCACATCTAACGACGAGAGATTATTATTGTCGCAATGAAGAGAACTCAAAAGAGGGTTATGACTTACGTCCAACGTGGAGAGTTCGTTGCTACAACAATCCAAATCCTCTAAATAGGGTAAGGCACTTACATCGAGTGTTTTCAGCAGATTCTTTCCACAGATAAGACGCTTTAATTGGGGGTTATTGCTCACATCCAAAGCGGTAATTTGATTGTCCATACAGATTAAGTAACTCAAGTCGCCCTTGATGGTAATGCGTCCCTGCTCGTTGGTCAATCGGTAGGTTACAACGCTATTTATCGCATCGACCACTTCGCCACCTTCTACTTCGTAGTGTTCTGGATGTACACAATCCATAAAGCCTATTGTCAAGGTGAACGTCTCTCCTTTCTTTTTGGTAGTAGTTAGCGTCATAACTCCTTTGCCCACTACATGCTCCGTACCCGCATAGTCAATCCATTTATTCTGCGCCTTATTCCACTCTTGAGGCAACCATCCTTTCTTCTTGGTGGCATTTACTTGATATTGAGTGAGGATATTACCATCGGGAGCTTCTTCATTGTTTATTACCATAAATTTGCCCTTGACTTCTGTATTCTCACGCTCGGGAAGCGTACCCAAAAATAGTTGCATACCTCCCCCTTTCAACTCGTTTTTCGAGCAGTCTATAGTCTCCAAGTTACCATCCGTTGCCAGTTCGAGGCGTCCTATTTTGTTACTGGAGCAAGATAGGTTTCTCAGCTTTTTGTTCTCACTAAGGTTGAGAGAGTAGAGCCTATTGCTCTTGCAGTCAAGCGACGTCAGGTTGGGAGCTTGGGTAACGTCGAGCTCAGTAAGCTCTAAGCTTGCGCAGACCAAGCTCTGTATATCGCCCTTGATAACGATGTTACCCTCTACATCGGAGAGTTCGTACTGATTTTCCCCTTTTAAGGTAGCTCCCTCTACGGTGAAGTCTCCCTCGGCTTTAATCTCTAATTGGACGGTTGCGCCCACGGCTTTCTTCGTTTTCATCGTGATTTGGCTTTGCGCCATGGCGGAGGTGGCAGTGAAGAGTGCCACAAGGCCAGAAATGAAACCTATTAGTAAATGTCTTTTTTTCATGAATCAATTAATTATTGAGGGGTTTATACATTGTTTTTGTTGTTTTTTTCTTTATTGAACGAAAGACCGAACCTTATTACTTACCGATAAATATGAAAACGATTTTTAATGATGTAGCAAGGTTCAAGTCCTTTATCCTGAGCTTGCTTGTCAAATAATGGCAAAAATAATCAAATCTTTGTATTTGTCCAAAGTGCGATTCGATTGCATTTTCAAAAGCTTATAGTCCAATTTTATGCACGCAGTTTAAATTGTACTACTCGATGCCATGGCGACGGTTCTCCCGATCTTCGATTTCAGAGAAAGCGGTGTTGATAAGCTTGCGTATGTCGCTTTTTTCCTGTTTGCTCATACGCCCCTGCACTTGCAGATAGTCCAGCAGTTGCATGGTACGGCCATAACCTCCCAGCTGACGCACGGCGTTTTGTATGCAGAGGTGTTTGAACTCGCCCGACGTGCGGACTTTTTCAAAGGTATTACTTATTGCTGTTTTTATTGGCTCTGGCAGCCATTTACTCTTTGTCATAGTGTTCTTCTCCATTAAAGTTTCTTGTTGAAATTCGGGTTGTTTTGTCTTTTGGGGATTTTTTGCTCGCTTTTATTTGCTATTTGTCCTATCTTTTTTCTTTTCTGTGATGAGTTTTGTTAAATACTTTTTGGGGCAAGAAATAGCCCTTGCGAAAGCTGTTTGCTCATCCTTTAACTTATAGGTGTCGTTATATTTTCTTAAAATTCTCTCTAAAGGTGTTTTTCGCTTGTTTGTTTATTGTAAAAAATACTATCTTTGCCGTATCTCATTAGAGACAAGAATACAAGAAAATAAACCATTACAGTTCTTTGTTGGGAAACAAGGAACTGTTTTTATTTTTCCCGCCCTCTTTTTCGTCGGTCATCGCCTTTCATTTCCACATAGTTACACATCTCGAAGAGGCGCGATACAGCCCGTATTCCGTAGCATTGCAGGAGCTGTTGGCCTGCCAGACGGTAATTGCTCGTGAAGTGCGTTATGCAGTCGTGCCGATCGCCACGCTCCTCGATGATGGTGCGGAGTAGTTCCACCCGATTGCCCATGTAGAGCACCTCTCTCGGTTCGGCCCCCAGATCTTGTATGCAAAGTACGCGCGGCTCGATAAAGGCGTCCAGCCGACCCTCCCGCACATACTGCATGCAAATGGTACTTGCTCGGATGCTCTGCCACGAGAGAGGAAAGCGTTGATCACCCATACGATACGTGATGCCCAGATTGGCACAAAGCTCCGATAGGATGTTCATTACCAGTGTTTTACCCGTTCCCGTAGGGCCACACACATAGAACCCTTTGCTTAGGTTGGCAGGGCATTGCACTCCGCTCTCGGGGTCTTGTTGCTGAGCATTGGGGCTTCCCTCCAGCCACTGCAGGAGGTAAAAAATCGCGCTTCTGTTGTGCTCATCGATGGTGAAGCCGTGCGGAAGTAGTAGGCGAGCCACCTCCAGAAAAGCAGTCTCGTAACTGGCTTGGCTGATGTTCATGGCGTGACGCTCGATAAGGGGGAAGAGGCCCCGCTCTCGCACCATTTGGAGGAGCCGATCTACTCGGATGCCGTGCTTTCTCGTTTCGTTTTTGTTCATGATATGATCTTGTTCTTGTCTTTTTTTGTGGAAATTGCTTGTCGCTCAGAGCTTTTTGTCCCAATTTCCATCGTATCGCTGCGGCTATTCCTCGCCAAGAGCTTTACAGCAAGCCCAACCATGGGGCAGGATGCGCACCTTTACTCCCACTCGGTATTGGCATCTCGGTTGAATCGCATCCCAAGCTCCGCCTCTCGCCCTCCTGTTGCCGACCGTGCCGTGGGGACTCCCCTTGTGCGCACTTCGAGGGGCAGTGCATTGCGCTCCGTCTGCTTTTCACGGCGGTTCCAGTTGCGTACGGCAGCCCGCCAGTCTTTCATCTTGTTGCGCCCTACCATCCAGCCCTTGGAGGCATAGAACGAAACAAACCGCTCGGCATCCACCTCATAACCACCCTCCCTAACGAACAATGCTACCTCCCCCTCGGTGGGGGCTACGAAGCGTGTCGCGGAGTGGCATGCCTCGGGCGCATCCCCTCCCTCTTGAGTTTCATTAGGTTTGCTTTCCTTTTCTTTCTTTTCTTTTATAGGGGGCATAATTCGTTCATAATTCGGTGCAGAATTATCTTTTGCTATTGCTGCATCGTTGTCATAATTCGGAATTATGGTTAGAGAATTATCTACCGAATTATCGGAATTATTGATTTTATCGGGGTTCTCTCTATTTTCTTCGATTTTATCTTTGTAGGGGTTAGAGCGTCCTAGTTGGAAGTTGGGGTTGCCTCGGGGGATGCCCGTCCGCCTGCTCCTACTGGCACCGTTTTTGCCCTTTTCTTGCAGTGCTGCCTCCATCAATTCCATACGGCGGAGCAGACTGGGCGAGTAGAAACGCTCGCCACACTCGGTGAAGGCAAAGAGGTCAAACTCCTCCACGATGGCACGCACCACCTCTTCTTCTACCTGTATGTCGTATGCCAAATCGGCATAGTTGCAACTGTAGGTGTAGTCGCCCTCCTCTCGAAGTCGCTCGATAATCATGAAGTAAACACCATAGCCCATAGCGCCAAATCTCCGTCGCACGGCTATCATTTTGGGGTCGCGCGAAGCATTGCTGTCGTGCGAAAAATAGTAGGCTTCTTTCATAGAAATTTTCGTCTTTTTGTGGAGCTCCTTTGTGCTTTAGGTGAAAAGTAGTACTTTTACAGGTGTAGGAGCATTCTCTATGCAAATATAGAACATTTTCTAATAATGTTCTATTTATTAGAGCAAGCTCTATTGAGCCTTTGCATCTGTCGAATAACTCGTTATGACCTATGTAAAGTGGCGTTTCCTCCTATGCAAACTCGAGTTTGTATAGGAGAGAAAGGCTGTTGTAATAGAGTGTATTATGTGGATTGTTTCCCTGCCGATGTGGCCGCATGGGGCTATGCTGGCTCCTCTCGAGGAAGAGACAAGAGGGAGGGGAAAAGCCACGCTCGATGCTGCTCTATTGTTCGGAACAAGTTCCGAGAGGTGATAGAGAATGTTCCGAAGAATAGAACAACCGAATAGAGACTTTATAGTCGCCCATGTACCGAGGGTGGGGCGAAGAGAAAAATAGAAAAACAAAAAAGAGAAAAATATGACACCTACTCCCATTGAAATAAGTCCCGTAAAACTGCGCCTTTTGCAGTTCATCCGCCATGTAGGCATTTCTATTAAAGCCTTCGAGGGGCAGTGTGGTCTGTATGGTTTGATAAAAACATTACCTTAACTTTGGGAACAGGAGGATAGGCATTCAAATGTGTATGAATAATTTACTCATAGCAGAGAAAGAGTTTGCTGTAATGGAGAAAGAAAAAAAGGGGGCAAATAGTCTGGCTTTGAACTCTATTCCAGAGTACAAGTTCTCTCTTTTTTCACACTATTTGCAAAATAGAGGAACTCCCTTTGAAAAGTACTATCAGGCTTATGTGGAGAAAATAATAAGTGATTATAAAGAGCAGGAAATTCTCTCTTTTGGGCATGAAATGCAATCTGCTCCATTTCTTCCTATTAAAGACTACAAGTTCACTTTTGTGGATCTTTTTGCGGGTATTGGAGGTTTTAGAATGGCTTTGCAGCAGTTGGGGGGGAAATGCGTCTTTTCTTCTGAATGGGATAAGCAGGCTCAAAAAACATATTTCCTAAATTATGGAGAGTATCCCTTTGGAGACATAACAGAGGAAGTAACGAAAAGTTTTATTCCAGATGGGTTCGATTTGTTGTGTGCTGGTTTTCCATGTCAATCGTTTTCTTTAGCAGGCAGAAGACTCGGTTTTGCCGAGGCAAGAGGAACTCTTTTTTTTGATGTAGCCGAAATAATTGATAGGAAGCGTCCTCGGGCATTTTTTCTGGAAAATGTAAAAGGTTTAATCTCTCACAATAGAGGCACTACCCTTAAAACAATGCTAAAAATCTTGAGAGAAGATTTAGGCTATTATGTCCCTAATCCAGAAGTTTTAAATGCAAAAGATTTTGGGCTTCCACAACAGCGAGAGAGAATTTATATTGTAGGCTTTAGAGGAGATCAAAATATAACAGATTTTTCCTACCCTTTGCCTATGAATATTAGAAAGACTTTTGCAGACATAAGGGAAGAAAAAGTTGTATCGGCCAAATACTATCTTTCTACACAATATCTAAAAACACTTATCGAGCATAAAGAACGACATGCCTCTAAAGGTAATGGATTTGGTTACCAGATAATTCCTGATACAGGGATTGCCAATGCCATTGTAGTAGGGGGGATGGGAAGAGAACGCAATTTAGTCGTAGACAAGAGATTAGAAGACTTTACCCCTGTTACTCATATAAAAGGAGAAATAAATAGATTAGGAATTAGACGAATGACCCCAAGGGAGTGGGCAAGGTTACAAGGCTTTCCAGATAGTTTTGTCATCGATGTTGCCGATGCGTCTGCATACAAACAATTTGGTAACTCTGTTGCCGTGCCGGCCATTCGAGCAACAGCTCAGGAAATACTAAACAAATTAAATCTTTAGCTACTATGGGCTTTTCGGGAAACAAAGGAGAGTGGAGTGAATTTTACGCATTCCTCAAGTTACTTTCTGAGGGGGTAATTTTCTCTGCAGATGGACGTCTTAATCGCTATGAAGATAGGTGCTACCCTATACTGGAGGTTTTTAGAGACGATGCTCCTAATAGAACCAGTTATAAAATACAAAGAGAAGACGATTCTATTTTAATTACAGGAGCAGAGGCGAGTGTAACAGTGCCTCAAGAAGTCTTTAGGAGCCAAGCAGGACTTTTGTTGGAGGGTATAAAGGCTATGAGTGGAACAGCAGAATTTCCACACTTGCACCCTTTTATGGATTTGATTCACAATACAACAGTCAAGGCAAAATCTTCCGATAAGGCAGATATTCGTATTGTGATTCATAATCTTCACACGGGAGCTAAACCAGAGTTAGGGTACAGTATAAAATCGAGGTTAGGAGCGGCATCTACTCTTATCAATGCCAATAAAGATGGTACTAATTTCATCTTCAAAATAGATGGGTTTAATGAAGAGCAAAAAAACAACTGTAATGCCTTACCCAATTTCAGAAGAAAATTTGACTATTTGCATTCTGTTGGGGCAAGAATCTCTTTTCAAGGGGTTGCAAATGAGACGTTACACAATAATCTAATGCTGTTAGATTTAGGGATTGAAAAAATTATAGCCATAAGCCTATTGGAGTATTACTCTGGTGCGGGTCGTACCCTTGAAGAAATTTGTGATACTATTTCTCGAAAAGATCCCTTGGGTATTATGCCTCCATCTGGGCAACCTATGTATACCTATAAAATTAAACAGTGGCTCCTTGCTTTTGCCCTTGGTATGACGAGTTCTTCACCTTGGTATGGAAGATTTCATGCTAATGGAGGTTACATTGTAGTGAAAGAAGATGGAGAAATTATTTGTTATCACTTCTTTGATCGAAATGATTTAGAGGACTATTTGTTTTTTAATACTCGCTTTGAAACTCCAAGCACCAGTAGACACGATTTTGGCTACATATACGAGCAATATGGAAACTTCTTGCTAAAGCTCAACCTTCAAGTCCGTTTTAAATAAATTAAAAATATGACACCTACTCCCATTGAAATAAGTCCCGTAAAACTGCGCCTTTTGCAGTTCATCCGCCATATAGGCATTTCTATCAAAGCCTTCGAGGGGCAGTGTGGTCTCTCCAACGGCTACATCTCCTCTATGCGGGTCGGTATTGGTTCCGAAAAGTTAGACGATATTTTACGCCATTACCCCGATTTGAACCGCCGATGGTTGCTCTACGGCGAGGGAAGAATGCTCCTGAGCCAGCAGGAGGAGGCGGGAGAGGGATCGGCACTGCTTACCGATCAAAACAGCCTCAAATACTATTACTTGATGTCCGCCACGGCAAGCAACATCGAGGGCATCGAAGATAGCGAACAGCAACAGCCTTACACGCGCATCAACTTCCCCGGTTATGAGGGGTGTGTCGGTTTCAATGTGACGGGCGATAGCATGTATCCCACAGCCAAAGAGAAAGATATAGTAGTCGTTTCGCCCGAACGTGTCGACACCATCATCAATGGCGAGGTCTACTTGGTGGTAACCCGAGATGGACAACGCATGATAAAACGTCTCTGCATCGTGGGGCAGGATGAGGAGAGCGGGCCCATCATTCGTTGTATTTCGGACAATGAGAACCAAACGCTCTATGCTCCGTTTGAAATTTTCGGTGCCAATATCCACAACATCTTCCGTGTGAAAGGATTTATCTCGAACACCCTGCTGGCATAATGTGGGCAGTAGTAGAAACGGAGGGAGCACCGAGCACCTCATGGCAACCCCATCGCCTCACAAGAGGGACGAGGCACGCCCAACTTCTATCGAACACCAACGAAACAGGAAGTAGACGGTAGATGGCGAATTGGAGCAAAATCGAACTTATAAGGAATCCTTATGAGTTCGCCAAGAGGGGGAAATCGTAATGGGCAACGTGACATCGACCCATCACGAATCACCTCCTCGTAAAAGAATCCACGAGAGAGAAAGGGCTGTGCATCGCACACAGAAGCGATGGGTTCACAGAGCAAAGTTGGAATATCAAGAGGTGCGAAAAGTCTACCGCTATGCTCTCTGCCCATTTGGTGAATAAAAGGCGAGAGATAAATACGACTAAAAAGAAAGAGGAGAGGGTATAAAATAGCACCCTCTCCCCCTCTAAAGCATGCGCCGAAATTACAGATTAGAAATGCACACTCACATTGGTCAATCCATAGAAATTTTGCTGAGCCATATCGTAAGTGGCAGAGAGGCCTAAACCTACGCGAGAGGTGAGCATATACTCGTACGAACATCTTGCGCCATAGCTCCAAAGTGTACCATAACGAACATCAACTGTCTGCCCTTTCGGGTCATCAATCATAAAGGAACTATCATAAGCTCCAATACCCGCCAATAGGGCAAGCGTAAGATTGTTTCTTTTGTTGTCTTTAATCCATTTCAGAGGATTGATACCCACATAAAGATTGAAAGAAGATGTATTGGCAGAAGAAAACTCTCTCTTTTGATTCTCTGAGCCTTGAGAAATCTGTACACTCGCTTCTCGCCCTTCATTCCAATACCCAAGTCCGTGTCTCTTTGTAGAAGAGGGGGTTTGAGCAAAAGCGTGGCTGAAAGATGCTCCAAACTCAAATACACCTACACTATATCCGATTTGCGCACCTTGGGCAAATCCAAGATTCATAGCTTCACTTGAAGACGCTCCCACGCCTAAGGATATATTCCAGTTTGAAGATTGTTTGTTTTGCGCTTGTGCATAAGACGTTACCAATGCAATGATGGCAATAATTAAGATGGATACTTTTTTCATAGATAGAGTATTTTTAGCTCTGACTTTATTTATATGTTTTTTCGCATGCCTCGTGCGCAAAGATATATATATATATATGCAATACTTTGTTTGTATACAGATGTTAGTATAAATTTTTTCTTTGTTTTTTGCTTGTTTTGTATTAAATCTATATCTTAGCGACAAATAGTATTGAAAATGCGAAGTAAAGGCATGTGGCATTACTAATAAAACGGCTTTTTGCGATAATTTTTTATGATATATAGATGATACAAACAAATACTTTTATGAGCATGAATAAAAAACTACTATTGTCGAGTGTTTTACTACTCACGAATCTAATCTTTGCAGGGAGTGTGCTTTTAGCACAACAGCAGATTTCTTTCACTACTGGGCTGGAAAAAGGAGCGGAGTTAAATCTTGTCCTTAAAAGCAATGGCAAGGTAACCATAGAGGGTGCTACCAAAAAGAAAACCAATGTCTATATTGTAGACGCTCAAACAATTACTCTAAAAGGTGAAATACTCTCATTTATGTGTGAAAGGGGAGAAATCTCCAAGATTGATTTGTCTCAGGCTTCTTCCTTAGAGTTGTTAACTTGTAATGGGAATAAATTAACTGAGCTTGATGTGTCGAAAAATCCTTTGTTGGAGGAAATTGTCTGTTTTGAAAATGAGATAAAGGAGTTAGATTTGTCGCAACAACCCAACCTTAAATTGATATTCTGTAATAATAATCAATTAACGAAGATTGTTTGTCCTCAAGATAATGCTGAGTTCGCAGGGCTTATTTGCTACGGCAATCTGCTTAAAGGAGAGCCTGTAGATGATATAGTCAAACAGTTGCCCAGCCGCAAAGGAATGGAAGAGCCTGGTGTATTGATGTTTGTTGACGCCCAAGAAGATGGTAACATTTGCACTAAAAAACAGGTTGCAGATGCTTTTGAGAAAGGATGGATTGTATACGACAGTATGGAAATGCCTTACAATGGATCTGATGATGTGTCTCTTCAAGAAATCTTAAATCAAGAGCAGGCAGACATAGTTACAATCTATAATCTGCGTGGAGAGCGTATGCAACAATTAGAGCCGGGTGTCAACCTTATTTGCTTAAGTAATGGTGCTGTACGTAAGGTTATAGTGAAGTAGAAAAAGATCCATTTGTGTACATAAATTATTAATCCAGATTTTAAATATGAAAAGAATATTACTTTATTCGACTTTGTTCGCAACCTTATTTATGGCTTGCTTGGGAGTTGCTAATGCTCAAAACGAGGGAGTTATCACCATGAAAACGACCCAAAAGAAGGGACAAGATATCATCTTGGAGATCGAGGCTGTAGGAACAACAGATGAGGAGAAAGCGAACTTTACAGTAGAAGGAGCCACCTTAAGAGGGAAGGATAAACCCAATGGTTTTATTTATTATACAGTGTTGGACGAAGAGGGAAATATTACTATCAAGGGTGATATAAAAGTGTTGTATTGTTTTTTTTCACACTTAACTCATATTGATATTTCCCAAGCAACAAACTTAGAGATATTTAGTTGCCATGAAAATCTAATAACAGAAATAGACGTTTCTCAAAATAGGAGGTTAAAAGCCTTAACAGTATCTAAAAATAGCATTAAAAAGATTAATGTTAGTCAGAATGGGCTTTTGCAGGCTCTTGCTGTAGCAGATAATGAAATAAGTGAATTAGACATAACAAATAATGTAAACCTGTGGCTTTTAACCTGTGGCAATAACAATCTAAAGGAGTTAAATGTTCGTGAAAATGAACAATTGCAAACTATGCGATGTGAAGGTAATCAATTAACAGAATTGGATTTAAGCAATAATGGATTTCTTATTGAGGTTAATTGTTCTCGCAATAATATAAAGGGGACTGCTATGGATAAACTTATTGAGGGGCTTCCTGATCATAGTCAAAATCCAGATGGAAGAGCTATGTTTGCCGTTATAGATAATACTATTGCTCCTCCAGATGGTAATGTGTGTACCGTAGATCAAGTGAGAAAGGCTTTGGCCTTAGGTTGGATTGCCAATGAAAAGGTGGGGGACGATAAGTGGAAAGAATATGCTGGTAGCCCCAATGCAATACAAGAAGTTTTAGAGTTTGACTCGGCTGATATTGAAGAGATTTATAGTATCGAAGGTTATCGATTAGATAGATTGCAGAAAGGTGTCAACCTTATTCGTTTAACTAATGGGGAGGTACGCAAAGTAGTTATTGGAAATTAATAATCTATAGCAGTTAAAGCCTTATCAAGGATAGTTACATCTCTCAACCCGAGAGGGAAAACGATTGGAGAGCACTTCTCCCTCCATATAGGTTTAGGCTATAAGTAACCCTAACATTCACGCATACGGATTTTTCTTTCTTAAGAGAGCTAATCTTAAAAGGAGAAAACCTGTATGCGTGAACTTCGTTTCTCTCGGAGAGCAAAAAAGTACCATAATACAGAAATGCAGAACATTCCCCCCGAAGAGCTTCTTTGTCGCGCTTTTAGGGGGCTTCTTATGTTCAGAAAGCTTGCCTCTCGGTAGAACTTTTTGGGGCAGATGGGTAGAATAAGAGAGACGAAATGGTTTTGTTAGTGGCTGTGAATCAGCAAAGAAGATCCTGTAACCGCTGGTGGTTACAAAAGTATTATGAATATTTGATGGGGACAAGAGGGAGAGAGATAGGGCATTCCCTCAAAAGAAAGCACCCCGACCGAGAGGGTCGAGGTGCCAATAGATAGATTCGTTGTATTTGTGGTGGAGCGAATCTCCTTTCTACTTACTTCCACAAGGCAAGGTATCCTCTTATCAAGGGCTTCCCCGTGGTGAATAGGTTAGGATAGTCTCTCCGTTAATCCGAAAGGGTGGGCTTACTTCACTTCCCAAATGTCGCTCTTGAGGAAGAGCTCACGGAGCGTGCGGGTAGAGTTCGTAGCCTGTACTTCTGCAATTTGTCGCTCTACCGATTCGTCGTAGCAAGGCTCTTGAACATCACGGATAACTCCCATAGCCATAGGCAACTCCTCGCCGTCCATCATCGCCAACATAGTGTGCAACACGGGGCTGGGCGTGTGAGCATCGTGTATCAACACATCTTCCAACTTATAGCCATCTTCGCCGATCGTTACCGCTTTGAGGGTAAAACCATCTTGTACAATACCCCTATTGAGGTTCTTGCCGAAGATCATGCGCTTGCCATGCTCCAAAAGGATGGTCTTATCGGCACGTGCTTCCTTGTTGGCAAGGTGCTTGTGGGTACCGTCGTTGAAGATTACGCAGTTCACCAAAATTTCGGTTACGGCAGCTCCCTTGTGACGTGCTCCTGCCTTCAAGCAGTTGACAAGTGTAGGCTGGTCTACATCCAAACTACGAGCGAAGAAGCGTCCACGAGCACCGAATACGAGTTCGGCAGGTATGAATGGATCTTCTACTGTACCGTAGGGCGAGCTCTTAGAAACGAATCCGCGGGGAGATGTAGGCGAATACTGTCCTTTGGTCAAACCGTAGATGCGGTTGTTGAAGAGGAGAATGTTGATATCTACATTACGACGCAAAGCGTGGATAAAGTGGTTACCACCGATAGCCAAGCTGTCTCCGTCGCCACTGGCGAGCCATACGCTGAGGTCGGGACGAGCTGTCTTAACACCTGTTGCAATGGCAGCTCCACGACCATGGATTGTGTGGAAGCCATAGGTATTCATATAGTAAGGAAGACGAGAAGAGCATCCGATACCTGAGATAACGGCTGTTTCGTGAGGTTTGATACCCAACTCTGCCATCGCTTTTTGCAACGCCAACACTACACCGTGGTCTCCACAACCGGGGCACCAACGTACGTACTGGTCGCTCTTAAAATCTTTCGCCGTGTACACTACTGGAGTGTATGTAAGAGGAGTATTTTGATCTACTTGTGCCATACTCTTATGCCTCCATCATTTTGGTAAATTCTTCTACTAAACGACCCACGTTGAAGGGTTGTCCCTTAACACGATTGAATTGTAAAGGTTGGAAGCCAGGGATGCTACCGCGGAGGTAGAATGCCAACTGACCCAAGTTTTGCTCTGCTATCACTACCTTTTTGTACTTCATAAGTACCTCTTTGGTGTTGGCAGGGAGCGGATTGATAAAGCTAAAGTGAGCGTGTGCCACCTTACGACCCTCTTTGCGCATACGTTGCATAGCCTCATAGAGGTGTCCGTAAGTACCACCCCAACCTACGATGAGCAGGTCTGCATCTTGGTCGCCCTCTACTTTGAGCGGAGGTATAACGCGAGAGATAGCCTCAATCTTAGCCTGACGATAGCCTACCATCAATTGATGGTTGTCAGGGTTGGTGCTGATGGCACTGGTTTTGTGGTCTTTTTCCAAACCACCCAAACGGTGTTGGAATCCTTCCATACCAGGGATAGCCCAATAGCGCACCAAGTTATCCATATTACGACGGTAAGGCTTCCAAGGCTCTTCGCTCTTATAGTTGGCTACGTAGTTAGGTTTGATTTCGGGGAACTTTTCGTACTCAGGGATGCGCCATGCCATAGAACCATTGGCAATGTAAGCATCGGTCAAGAGGATAACAGGCGTCATATGCTCCAAAGCAATCTTAGCTGCCCAGTATGCCTGATGGAAGCAGTCGCCAGCCGATTGAGCCGAGAGCACTACCAAAGGAGACTCTCCGTTACGGCCGTAGAGGGCTTGCAAAAGGTCGGTTTGCTCACTCTTGGTAGGCATACCCGTAGAGGGACCTCCACGCTGTACGTCTACAATAACCAAAGGAAGCTCTGCCATCACAGCCAAGCCCAAAGCCTCGCCCTTAAGAGCAATACCAGGACCAGAAGTGGTGGTTACCGCCAAGTCTCCTGCAAAAGAGGCACCGATAGCGGTACAGATACCTGCGATCTCGTCTTCTGCCTGTACAGTCTTGACACCTAAAGATTTATGTTTTGATAATTCATGAAGAATATCCGTTGCGGGCGTAATAGGATAACTACCCAAGAAGAGGGGTAAGCCCGAACGCTCAGATGCTGCGATAAGCCCCAATGCTGTGGCTTTGTTACCGTTCATATCCATGTATATACCAGGCTCTTGCTTCTGACCCTCTACACGGTAAGGCATCTCAAAAGGAGTACCTGCATGGGCGTGTGTATTCGCACCATAGTTGTATCCATCGTTGAGAGCTTTGATATTAGCCTGACGGATTACTTCTTTCTTGCTAAACTTCTTGTTGATAAAGTCTTGCGCATGATCGAGTGTACGATCGAAGAGCCAGCATACCAATCCTAAGGCAAACATGTTCTTGCAACGCAAGGCTGCCTTATTGTCGAGCTGTAGCTCTTGAAGCGACTCTTTAACCATAGAAGAAATGGCTGCCGCTACCACACGGTCGGCATTGAGTCCCAGCTCTGCGATGGGATCTAAGGTTTTGAACTCTGCCTTCTCGAGGTCTTTCTCTCCAAACGAATCGGTATCGATAATGATCAGAGAGTCTTTGCGGATGTGCGGCAAGTTTACTTTAAGAGCAGCGGGGTTCATTGCCACGAGTACGTCGGCAAAGTCTCCTGGGGTGTAAACGGGGTTGGTACCGATGTGTACTTGAAAACCCGACACGCCTCCGAGGGTACCTTGTGGTGCTCTAATTTCGGCCGGGTAGTCGGGAAAAGTGGCAATAGAGTTACCATAAACGGCCGAAAGGTCCGAAAAGATGGTCCCAGTCAGCTGCATTCCATCTCCAGAGTCTCCAGAAAATCTGATAACAACCTCCTCAAGACGTCTTACATCTTTGGATTCCTTCATGATTAATGTTTAACTAAAAAATGATTTGCGTATTGTACTATTGTAAGAGAGAGTTTTAGCTCTCTTTTTATCTCTAACTAATTACGTTTTTTTGTACGTCCTCAATTTTTCTTCGGCAAAGATAGACCCTTTCTTACAATTAATTGGTATTTTTCATCAGAAAGATGAATAATCCGTTGATTACTACTTCCTCGAAAGGGTAAATTGGGGTCATACAGCTCGCGTACAAAACGGCCGTCAATCAGTGTATCTATTAGGGTTAGTGCCTCCCGACACTCCTCCTTTTCGAGCAATTCTTCGAGTGTGTAGCCCGTATAACAAAGTATAGGTAATTGAGTTTCTGCTCGCAACCGACGCAAGAGTACGGTCAGCTCGGCAGGATTGAAAAAGGGGTCGCCACCGGAAAGAGTGATGCCGTCTAAAAGAGGGTTGCTGTTGATCTCGGCAATGATATCTCGCAGCACCTCCTCGGTCAGTTCGATGCCCCCCATCGGGTCGTGGCTACTCGGATTGTGGCACCCAGGACAATGGTGCGAGCACCCCGCTAAGTAGATACTGTAGCGCAGTCCTGGCCCATCGCTTATGGTTTCTTGGTAACGATATAAAAGGTGCATCTCGGTAAAGGGGCTGAAAAAGCCTCCGATTTCCATACTCCCTAAAAAGGATGGACACCGGAGGCATGCTCATAAAACCATATTTCTTAGTGATGCTTCACACGATCATGTTCCTCGGCTTGTTTGGCACTGTTCCAGCACTCCAGACTTCCCGTCAGATACCCCGTAATACGCCTTAGGCGTGCTATCTTGTCGCTGCTGCATACGGGACACTTGTCGAAGATTACCCCCTTGTAACCACAACTGCGACACGTGTCTACGGGGTGGTTGATAGAGCCGTAACCGATGCCTTCGTCGTGCATCATCTTCACAATCTTGAGGAGTACGGCGGGATTCTTTTTCGCTTCGCCGTCCAGCTCTACATAGGTGATGTGTCCGCCCCGTGTGATGGCATGGAAGGGAGCTTCTAAATGAATCTTCTCTGCGATAGTAACTTGGTCACGCACATCTACGTGGAAGGAGTTTACATAGTAGTCCAAATCATTTACCCCCTGTATGATGCCGTAACGCTTGCGGTCTAAACGGGTGAAGCGTCCCGAAAGCCCCTCGGCAGGAGTAGCAAGCACCGAGTAGTTGAGGCGGTATTTACGCTTGTAGTCCTCTGCCACGCTGTTCATTACCTCAATGGCATCGTAGAGCGTTTGCCATGCCTCTTTGTTGTGCGAGTGTCCCTCTCCGTAGATGGCTACCATGGCATTGTGGCCACCGATAAACCCGATGCCGAGTGTTCCCGAAGCGATTACATCGCCCACCTCTTCGTCCACAGCCAGCGAGGAGCCACCTTTCCAAACATTGTTCCCCATCATAAAGGGATATTGGCGTGCCAGAGCGGTGCGTTGGTAGCTGTACCGCTCGTACAACTGGTCGGCTACCAACTCCGACATGCGCCGCACTGCGTCCAAAAAGCGTCTGCGCGCCTCTATACGTATTGTATGCTTATCGCCATCGGGGAAGAGTTCCTCCGCCTCACGGCGTGCCTCGATAGCCAAGCGGGGCATATTGATAGAGGTAAAAGAGAGGTTGCCTCGCCCGACGGACGATTTCTCTCCACGCACATTTTCATACACGCGCGTGCGACAGCCCATCGTTGCCAATTCGTAGAGGTAGCGTTTGGGGTCGTCGGCTTTCCAAAGGTCATTTTTGTTGAACTCGGTGTCTAAGAAGACAAAGTTCGGGAAGAGTGCCTTGGCACTCGTATAGCAAGACTCCAAAAGGAGGTCGAAGTTGGGCGTTTTGAATTTCAATTCGCCATTGAGGGCTTTGTCGAAGTCCGACATGGCGAGGGTAATATCCTCATCGGAATAATTTATCCCATCTTTTACCTTGAAGATTTGAATCGGGAAGATGGGTACTTCGCCGTGCCCTAACCCCTCGACAGTGGCTTGGAGCAGTTCGCGAATTACCATACGCCCCTCTTCACTGGTGTCGGTTCCATAGTTGATAGAGCTGAATACCACCTGATTTCCTCCACGAGAGTGCATCGTGTTGAGGTTGTGAATGAAGCCCTCCATTGCCTGATGCGTATCCTTGCGGGTCAGACGGAATGCCTCGCTCAGTGCCAGCTTTACCATGGACTGGGTAAGGGCGGGGAGTTGTTCCTTAAGGGCTTCGTAGAGGCGTATTGCCTCCTTGTCGGTATCGGTCAGACGTGGTGAGAGGGCTTTGATTTTGTCGCTCAAATCCTCGTCCGAGAGTGTATTCTGCAGCGATGGGTCTACCAAACGGAGCGAATAGCTGAGCGTGGTGGCGAGACGTTTGAGAAAAGTCTTGCGCACGCCAGGAGCCATGAAAAAGTCAAAAGCGGGTATCGCCTGCCCTCCATGCTGTTCATTCTGATTGGTTTGGAAAACGATGGTCGCGAGCGTAGCGTACGACTGAATGCTCTGTGGCGTGCGTACACTGCCGTTTTTAGTGAAAAAGCCGCGCTCGTAGAGGTCTTCCAAATCGTACTGCACACAGGTAGAGGTCTTCGTGGGGTAGTAATCCAAATCGTGGATGTGAATGTCGCCCGACTCATGCGCCCGAGAGTAGATGTTGGAGAGTAAGTATTTGCGCGCGTAATCTTTGGTAACCTCCGATGCGAAAGTCATCATCTGTCCCGATGGCGTGTAGGCACTCATGTTGGCATTGCTCAGGTTGGTATCGTTCTTTTCGATGGTTACGATGCCGTCCATGGTATGCTTTAGGCGGGTGCGCTTATCACGCTCTACGGTGCGCCACTCTCTGTAAATGATGTATTTCTTGGCGATGAAAGGGTCTACCGCCATGAGCTCACGCTCTACCATATCTTGTATATCCTCCACGGCCATTATACGCTGTTCGTTGGCCTGCACGGCTGTTTCGATAATGGCTACGATGTTAGAGATTTTGGCAGGGTCGGGATTTACACCCCCTGCACGGTAGGCTTTGATGATGGCCGAACGTATCTTCTCAGCCTCGAAAGGCTGTTTGCTACCATCCCTTTTTAGGATGAATAATTGCTCACGAGTTGTAACCATAAAGAGGCTATTTTAATTATTTTAACACTAATGAGGGGCGTTACTCCTTCTCATTTTAACATATAATGTACCCCCAACGGCTCTCTGTGGAGACCACAGGATCGCTCAAAAAACCACAAAGGGGTATAGTCCAAGAGGTTATGCCTTTGAGGGCATAAACCTACCGCAAATATAGAAAAATATATCTCTTCTGTCAAGCCTCCCTATTCGTTGCGATAGAAAGTGAAAGAGAGCGAAAAGAGACCTGTAAGCTCCAATAAAAGAGACTTTTAACCAAGCAAGAATGTTAAAATAAACTCTATAAAAAGATAGAAAAAGAGATAAAATACCTGCCTATAATAGGGTGGGGGAGAGATCGCTCAAAATTTTCCATCGGATAGGTACTCTTTTCATGCTTTTGTAATGCCCATTTTCTCCTTTTGTTATGAGGTTTTCTCTATTTGCAGATTAAATATACATATATTCAGGTTGAATATATATAAACGCAATCTAAATATACATATACGCAGATTGCAAATAGAGAATTGCTCAGGATAAAAGCAACTTTTGCTCTTGTAGATAGATTTTTTTGAGTGGGTTCAAGAGTTTTTTTCTTCGTGAAAAAGGGACAAGGGATAGGTAAAGGGAGTTAGGCACATCTTGTGCCGATGTCTGAGGGCGCGTATAAATAAAGAGGGGCGTATGGTTGCTACTTTGATAGTGGTTAGGGAGTTTTTTTGTTTTTGTCTGCTTATTTGTTGCAGAATACTTGTATTTGTGATAAAAATACCTTTTATTTGTCGAGCTATTCTTATAGATAATATTTCTTTTTAATGAAGAGAAGCACTAACACAAAATATAAGAGCAGATGAAAACAGACATTAAAGCAACACTTTTATTCCTATTGTTATTAGGAGGCTTAGCCTCTTGCATTCGCTTCGACCATCAAACAGTAGCTAATCGCCACGAAATCTTTGGTAAGGTGGGCTATATATCCGATGAGCCCAATAGTTTGGTAGCTTTCGACAGTCATCGTAGTAGCCATTTCCCTCTCTCCAAAGATGAAAGGCTTACTTTGTCACAGGGCGACACGCTTACCATTAAGTACGATCTTGAAGAAAGCAAGGACAATCTGCTCGTTCGGCTCTGTTTTGCGTTACGTGATGTGCGTAACGATCATCCGAACTACCTCAAAAACTTTGATGTAACAGGCTATAAAAAAAGGCGTCCAAGATTGGAAAGAAGATACGAATCCTATTGCGCCAGATATATAAACTTCTGTATGGCAAAGGTGGAGAAAGTGGAGATTACCTCCAACTACGCCTTTGGGAAAGAGTATCCTGTGGGCAAAGACCTTGCTCCCCTCTCGAAGTTCGTCCTCGACTCTTATGAAGAGTACATACAAAACAACTTTCAACGCCAGGAGGGTGTCTCTTTTCCTAATCAAAGGCATAGAGTCAAGGGAGACGACAGCGAAGCATGGAGCAAAAGCCGTCTGTATGATTCGAAGTTTGAGTTTTGGATTCCCAAGCCAGCTCTATTGGCAAGGGATAAAGATGTCGTATTCACCTTCACGTTTCACTTGGTGGATAAGTTGCGGTCCGAGACAGCGCGTAAAACGCTAAAGCGCACCATTCGCTTAAAGATAGAACCTCACAAGCAGGCGTAGTACCTTTGCCGAGAGCTTCTAACCTTATTCAATAAGCCCTTTGCCATAGAGGTAGAGGGCTTTGTTATAAATAAGCGTTAGATGTGCAAAAAAATATTTTTTGTTCTATTTTTTTATGTATATCTTTGTTGTATTACTCGCAATAAATCTTTTATTTCTATGTTAAAAAAACACCTTTTATTTATCGGACTATTCCTGTTGGGAATAGCTTGTTCGCACAAAGAAGAGCCTCAACTGCGAGAGACTATGGTCACAACCGCAGAGATAATTGCTATAGAGACCTTTCAGACTTTAACAAATGGTTTGAGGAGTAGCGACAATACTACATTAGAGAGTATCGATTCTCTATCAAATGTAGACCCAACTACCCCTTTGTATCTGGCAAACTTTTCAGAAGGAGGATACTTATTGTTTGGCAAAAACAATCAAACAGCGAATGTTATAGGATTTTCCGAAGGAGGAGCTCTTCATTTTGGTGATAGTATAGAAGCCTCTTTCTTAGGAGAGATTTTTGCGCAATCTCAAATGCATTTAAGCAATTGGAATGCACACCTCGATTTAATTGGTGATGATGGTCCTAAATACGACCCCAATCGTTATCCCAAGGAATTTTATAGAAGAGAGGTACAGCCTGTAATAACTCCTTATGAACCCTCTTGTTATCGTTATTTTCGCCAAGATGAACCTTTTAATAGATATCTCCTCCATAGAGGCAAAAAGGGGGTTCATATACCCGCAGGATGTGGTCCGATTGCGATAGCTACCATATTCTCCCATTACAAAAAACAGGGTATTGCTAAGCAACAAATTGATTGGGATTTACTCCTTACCAAATACAATACTCCTAATGAGAGTGTGTATTTACTACACAAGGAGGATGAGAAGTATAGAAAAGATTATCCTGATGAACTATCTAAAGAAACCCCAGAAGAGCGTTCCAAAAGGCATGATCTCATAGACAAGTTAGCCAAAATGATAGCAGATATAAGCAACAATGCTTATCTGATACGAGATACAGAATATACTTTAACCACCAAACGTCTTCTCAAGGCATATCTAAAGAATACAGGATTTAAAACAGAGGAAGAAGATTATAACCATAGAGAATTGATTGGTTATTTACAAAAAGAAAAAAGACCTGTAATACTTTTTGGATGGTCAAAAGACTCAAAAACAGGAAAAGCGAGTAATAAGAAAGAGAAAGCAGCACATTATTGGGTAGTTGATGGTTATAAAGCAAGGCCCACGAATGAGTATAAGAAGATTTGCAAAAGCCCTACGGAGATAGTTGACTGGTTTTTTAATCGCACCTATTACGACTACTTTGTACACTGCGTATGGGGATGGGGGAAAAAAAGATGGGAAGGATACTTTAATTACGAAGTATTTAATCCTTGCAAAAATCTTTCTGAATATGATACTTCTCTTCGTTCTTCGAAAAAGCAAGATGGGGACTTTTACAATGTAGATATTATCAAGGTAGAACCTAAGCACTAACACAAAATATAAAAGCAGATGAAAACAGACATTAAAGCAACACTTTTATTCCTATCGTTATTAGGGGGCTTAACCTCTTGCATTAACTTTAATTATCAGCCAGTAACTAATCGCCACGAAATCTTTGGTAAGGTGGGCTACATATGTGATGAGCCCAATAGTTTGGTAGCTTTTGACAGCCATCGTAGTAGCCATTTCCCTCTCTCCAAAGATGAAAGGCTTACTTTGTCACAGGGCGACACGCTTACCATTAAGTACGATCTTGAAGAAAGCAAGGACAATCTGCTCGTTCGGCTCTGTTTTGCGTTGCGTGATGTGCGTAACGATCACCCGAACTACCTCAAAAACTTTGATGTAACAGGCTATAAAAAAAAGCGACCAAGATTTGAAATAAAATACGACGAATCCTATTGCGCCGAATATGTAGACCTCTGTATGGCAAAGGTGGAGAAAGTGGAGATCACCTCCAACTATGCCTTTGGGGAAGAGTATCCTGCAGGCAAAGACCTCGCTCCCCTCTCGAAGTTCGTCCTTGATTCTTATGAAGAGTACATACAAAACAACTTTCAACCCCAGGAGGGTGTCTCTTTTCCTAATCAAAGGCATAGAGTCAAGGGAGACGACAGCGAAGCATGGAGCAAAAGCCGTCTGTATGATTCGAAGTTTGAGTTTTGGATTCCCAAGCCAGCTCTATTGGCAAGGGATAAAGATGTCGTATTTACGTTCACGTTTCACTTGGTGGATAAGTTGCGGTCCGAGACAGCGCGCAAAACGCTAACGCGCACCATTCGCTTAAAGATAGAACCTCACAAGCAGGCGTAGCACTTTTGCCGAGAACTTCTAACCTTATTCAATAAGCCCTTTGCCGTAGAGGTAGAGGGCTTTGTTGTCGCTCTCTTGCACGGCGGTAGGTACATAGAGAGTGCTTTGTTGTGTGTCGGAAGGGGGGATTATCTACTCTTTGCGCAGAAGAAATAGAAGGTATAAACGAATTGATAGCTATTATCGACTGCTTTTCGACCATTTGTCAACAGGACAACACTACTTTATCAACTCGTGAAGTCGGATTATCGACAACTTATGGACAGTTATATACCCTTTATCAACAATTATGGTGCGGAGGTTCTAATCCCGCATAGCAATCTGTTTTTGTTTCGCAGGGTTGTTTTCTCTACAACTACTATCAAGGTGTTGATAAGTGGGCATTATTGCTCTGAAAGGTGCCTATTTGCCACTTTATCCCGATAGGGGCGAATGTCGAAAACCTATAGATAAGTGGTACAATAGCCTGTCGAAAAGCGATCTTCTCTCTGTTGAAAATGCGGATAGAAACAGCTTCATTCTCTATCCTGTCGGGGTGCACTTCTCTGACCTTCTGTTGAAAATAGGGCTAAAAGAGGGGCGATGGAAACGCCTGTATTGTTGTTGCCTGTTGTGGAATAGGTCCTAACGAGAGTTCGATTTCGTTGTAACTTGCTTTAGGATATGTCCTAATCCGAGTTGGGTTTCGTTATAATTTCCGTAATCTTCTGCTGAAAAGGAGCAACGTTCGTCTGTTAAGAAGTTGCTCTCTATGCCCGAGTGGGGCTACTATACGTTACCCGTTGCCCTATGAGTTGCTACTTTCTATCTTTCCAACCCGATGCTCTTTCCCTATTCGTGGGAAAAATAATCCATCTCACCCCAAGCGATAACTATTGCTTTTCCAATGATTATAGCTATATTTGGTTCGTAATAATTGCTTTTTCAGTAGTTATATAATGAACTGGTACGTACTCACAGACAAAGCACTCGTCTCAAAAATAGGCGAGCGACTGCGCCAAAAACGCTTGGAGCAAAACATCACTCAAAAAGAGTTGGCAGAGCGGGCAGGGGTAGCCGTTAGCAGTGTGGCGGGTGTAGAGCAAGGCAAGAGCATCTCTTTACTAACCCTTGTTGCCCTCCTCCGAGCACTGCAAGCCCTTCATTTGCTCGAACCTTTCCTACAAGAGCCCGAGATTAGCCCCATCGCTTATGCACGGATGTTGGAGGGCGAAAAAACTCGACATCGGGCATCGGGAGGGAAAATAAAAAAAGAAAAGGATAACGTCGGATGGTAAGAATTGTAAAAGTATTGATAGGAGGCATATATGCGGGGGCATTATATTGGGATGATGCCAGACAAGTAGCCTCCTTTGAATATGCTCCCGCCTTTAAGAGCAAGGGGTGGGACTTGTCTCCTATACAGATGCCTATTGCAAGGCAGAGTGTCTATTCCTTTCCAGAACTTTCTAAAGAGACCTTTATGGGACTCCCTGGGCTATTTGCCGATGCCTTGCCAGACTCTTACGGAAAGGCTTTGTTGGACCGATGGTTAGCATCACAGGGCAGAACAATGGCTAACCCTCTTGAACGCCTCTGCTATCAAGGCAAACGTTCTATGGGGGCACTCGAGTTTGAGCCTGCAGAAGATACTTTTTTAGAGCAATCCTCTACGGTAGAATTAGAAGCACTCGTCAAAGTAGCCGCAGAGATATTAAACAATAGAAACTCTTTTAGCACCAATCTTCAGGAGGATAGTCAGAAAGCTCTCATCGACATCATAAAAGTAGGAACTTCTGCTGGAGGAATGAGGGCAAAAGCTGTAATTGCCTACAATGAAAACACGGGAGAGGTACGCTCGGGACAAGTCGATGCCCCCGAAGGATTTGACCACTGGCTCCTAAAATTAGATGGCGTAAACAATGCTATGTTGGGAGATCCTCAGCACTACGGAAAAATTGAATATGTCTACTACCTTTTGGCACGTGAGGCAGGAATCGATATGATGGAGTGCCGACTCAAGGAAGAGCAGGGACGCTCTCACTTTATGACGCGACGTTTCGACCGCATCGGAGGCAACAAAAAGCTACATACGCAAACGCTGTGCGGTATAGCTCATTACGACTATAAGATGCCATTAGCTTATTCGTACGAACAGGCTTTCCAAGTGATGCGAGCACTTCGACTTCCTTATCCCGATGCCGAGCAGATGTATCGGCGTATGGTGTTTAACGTTATCGCTCGCAACCAAGATGACCACACCAAAAATATATCTTTCGTTATGAACACCTCTGGGGAGTGGCGTCTATCTCCTGCTTATGATATGTCGTGGGCATACAATCCAGAGGGACAATGGACCGCTCGTCATCAAATGTCCATCAACAACAAGTGGGAGCATATCACAAGAGCAGACTTGCTAACCGTGGCAAGTAAGATGCACATCCAATCGCCTGAGAAGATTATAGAAGCCATTGCTGAGGCGGTCTCTTTATGGCAGAGGTTGGCGAAAGAGCACGATGTACCGAAAGAGAGTATCGAGAAAATCGAACAAACGTTGCTCTACTCTTCAATATAAAAATCCTATGCTGAGGCGGGGAGGGGGAAATGAATTAGCTTTTTCGGAGGAACCCAAACTTCTTAATAGTTCTATTTACAGATATTTTGAAAATGACACTTTTCAAGCAACGCTCAAGTACAACGCTTTGGCGTAGGTGATTATAGGGGAGGGATTGCCGTGACAGAATTTTATCATTCTTTCACCTTTCGTTGTTATAATCCCTTTTTCGGAAAGAGTTTCGAAGATACCCACTGTATTAATGTAGAAGATTTAGAGCCGTTTGAGCGAGAGGAGTAAACCGATAGCTTAAGAGATAAATAAAAGGTAGTTAAGTGTTATGATGTATATTTAGGCGCAGGAAAGTCTAACGAGCGTTAAGTTGATGAAGAGTGAAATCGGGCATATGAAGTGGATAAAATGGGTGTGGATAGTCCTTCTTTTTATAGGTGGCAACATAAATCTGTATGCTCAATCGCAGGGCGATAGCCTGCGCATCATTGTCTCACAAGAGCCTCCGAGCATTAAAGGCAGTGCCGAACTCTACTCCGCTACGCCTCAATGGGGCTATTATACGTTCAATCCCTCGGTACAACTCTCTTTCGGCGCGCCCCATTGGAGCCTTTACGGTAGTTATTCCTATCTGCGAGAACGCGCCCAGCAAGAGAGCCAATCGCTCTACCGCTATCTTGACCCCGAGCTAGAACATACGACACAAAGCGTTCACACCACGCACTTGGGACGACATACCTACCGAGTGGGGGCGGTGAGCACGTTGTACCCGAAGCATACTTTTGGGTTCGAGCTCTATGGTAGCCAGGATGTTCCTCAAAAAGATCTTATTGAGAGCCGCCTCGACCTCAAAGCAAGCGACGAGACTACACGAAGTGGAACCAGCCAGCAGTATCACGATAGGGGCGCAAACGTTCACCATCTTACGGGCTACTATCGATGGGATTTCGACACTCGCAAGAGTTATTTACAAGGGGTACTGACGCTTGCTGATAAAAGGAGTTACTTTCGGAATGGATTGACCTCTGAACTTTTGCTCCCCCTGCCTCCCACACGCGCAGAGGAGGTACATCACTCGCTTACCGATGGCCGCAATTTTACTGCCTCTTTGGAGGGGTGTAAGCATTGGGAGAGAGCATGGCAAACTACCTTCGGAGGCGATTACTCCGCCAGTCGCCATACGAGCCGATACCTCCTGCAACGGGGAGCTTCCGATGCTCCTTTGCCCATCGCCGAGTGGCAGCTTCGAGAGAAGATCGGTGAACTCTATTGGGGGGTGCAAAAAACTTGGGGCGATGCTATTCGTGCCGAGTTTACCTTTCGGGGAAGTGTTACGCACATCGACGGAAGAGTACCCGCCGAAGAGCCTGCGGCGCAACAGGTAGTGCAGACCTATTTCGATGGATTGCCTCGCTTTGCCCTCTCCCACCGATTAAGCGAAAAGTTTGTGTACGCTCTTTCGTATGAGCGGAGCCTTTTTCGTATGCCCTTTGCGCTGATGAATAACTTTGCTGTTCGTCAGAGCGAACTCCTCTACGAGGAGGGCAATCCTTGGTTAAAAGCGGAGGTTATCGACATTGCCACGCTCTCTGTGCAGTATGGCGGGCACGCCTCTTCGCTCAAGTATCGCCATACGCCTCGCTCCATTACAGAGTTTTTCGACGTGCGCCACTACGCTCTCTATCGTACGCACTTCAACTATGGCAGTACTCATTCGCTCACACTCGACTACTCTTATAGCGGTGCGCCTTTCTCTTGGTGGCAGACGAACCTCTATCTGGCGGGTATGTACACACGTATTCCGTGGAGCCACTATCGTAAGGAACTCTTTACAGCCATCACTTCGTGGAATAATCTCTTTACGTGGAGGCCTCTCGGTGCCTTTGCCGTGGATGTGGACTTTGAAACGCCTCGCATCTACGGGCACGCTTTTCAGGAGGGAGGCTTCGAGGTCAATCTTTCGTATAGTCGATCGTTGTGGGCGGATCGGCTCATGTTACAGGTAGGAGTAACCGATTTATTCGATACGTCCGATACGACGATTCTACATCGCCTGCCCTCTTTGGAGTATCAATTTGAGTCTAAGGCGCAGAGTAGGGCTATTTGGTGCAAAATCTCTTACCGCTTTGGAGCGGAGAGGAAGCATAAAACTCCGCTTATCGGGGAGGACGAGGGGTTAGAGATACGCCTTTAGTCTATCCTTATTGGGCGGTGGTTGGCTCTTTATAGCCCTACAAGAGTAGCTCGCATCGACAATGCAATCGGGGACTACTTTGTAAAGGCTCTTTCCCTCTGCTGGAAGCTCTATCAAAACCACTTTTTTAGGGGGAGAGTGTCTCGCAAAGAAGGTAAAGCAAGTTTCCCTTTTGGAAGTTTAAGATTAGCACGGGAGGAGGAATAACGCTGTTTATCTATTGTTCCCTTTTTGGGAAAAATCTATTGCGCTCTTTCGGAAAGTAGATTTTACCCGTGCAAAAGGTAGTTTCCTTACGTGTAATTCTCTATTTGCAATCTACGTATATGTATATTCAGCTTGCGTTTATATATATTCAACTTGCGTATATGTATATGCAATCTTAATATAGAGGATTGTGTGTGATGAAAAGAGAGAGTTATTACTAATAAAAGCATTAAAAGAGTGCTTGGATAGAGAAAAGTGTACTTATTGGGGGGCTGTTTTCTTTTCTATGTTTTTAATGTTTTTGTATACATTTGCTGTTGATAACTATTAAACACATCACACTATGAAACTATTAAAAACATGGATAGCCTTGCCGCTATCTCTTTTGCTCTTTGTTAATTGTGTTCCCCGCACGAAGGATTACAAACCTAAAATCGTGGTGCAGAGTACGAGTGTCTCTACCTACACGGGCGATAGTAAGGAAGAAAATCCGCAGAGCTACGAGACGAAACTGAAGTTGGTGCTCGACAAAAAGCTCGATTTGCACGCCTCGCTTTTGAATCTCCCCCTGCCCAGTGATTTCAAAAAAGCAACCGTAGAGGCTTCTCTGAAAGGAGATAAGATAGATATTCTCTACTATCCTGCGCAGGAGAAATCGCAGCGTCAATGCCTTATTGATATAGACTTCGATCTACTGGACGTGGAGGAGGGATCGTATGATATACGTCTATTCCGCTGTAATTCTTTCGGCAACATCGAGGAGGTCGTGTACAAAGGTTATCACAATCTCTCTATGGGAGAGGTGAAGTATATCCTTTTGGCAGGAAAAGAGTAATATAGCATACACTTTTTACAATCCTAAAATACGTCCCTTGAGAGGTGAGATGCCTTTTGAGGGGCGTTTCTTTTTTTTTGCCTGTTTTTTTAACGGATATCCTCGCTTCTGTACCCTGTTTTGTAGTTTATTTCTCTTTTAATACCTTTGGGGAACCAGAAAATTCCTATAATTATTCAAATTGAAAAGAGAAGTATCATGAAAAGAGAAAGAATTTCTTTTGCGAGGAGGAGCTTATGCCTTTTCCTCGTAGGAATGAGCGTAATCCTCGGGTTACGTGCAGGAGAGCCTACTCCCCCTCCTGCCGATATGGATTTTTCCGTATTAGTGAGTAGCGACCCTGTCGCAACGTTTGAGGTAAACGAAGGTGGGTTCAAAGATGCCTTAGCCACCGACTGGAAGGTAGTTACCCTAAACACCTTCCCAGGAATGAAGTGGGGTACGACTTTCAAAGATGACTGTTTTAGCATCTCGCCGACCAAATTTTCAGTTAAGGCACCTTATTGCAGTTATTTGATCAGCCCCGCTATTGATTTAGGTAAAATGGAGGGCAAAGCTCTTACATTCTCTATGGTCGCTTCGGCTTCGGCAGGAGAGTCGCCCCTAAAGGTGCTTTTGATCAATGAAAAGGGCGAAATGCTCCGAGAGTTGATGAGTGTGAGCGATTTGTCCCAGTCGTCTACCGCTTACTTTCCCAAGGAAGTCGATATGCCGAGCGACCTTTCGGGCGTTGGGTTTATCGCTTTCGTTGCAAAGGGCGATAAGAGCAACCGCCGACAATTCAAGTTGGCCGCACTTAAGCTCGCTCAGGCCTCCAAAGAGGTAGAGATATCTTGCACGCCCAAAGAGGGGCTCTCTTTCGATACCACCGCAGCAGGCGAGGTGGGGGCTACCAAAGAGGTAGAGATCTTTATTAAGAACTTTACAGGCGTGCCCGAGGTAACGATGACAGGTATCAATGCAGAGGACTTTCGTATCATAGACCGCAATGCCTTAACGCATACGGGAGGTAAACTCTCCATCGTATTTGAGCCCAAAAGTGGCGGAGACAAAACGGCCAACGTACAGATTGTAGCGGGTACTGCCACTTTCCTTGTGCCCCTCTCGGGCAAGGCTACGGGAGCGGCTCCTGCAATCAAACTCTCATCTACTCCCTCCTCGCTCGCTTTTGGTAAGGTTGCCGTGGGTGTAACTTCGGCTGCGAAAACGCTTACCATCGTGGCGCAAAATGCGTTGCAAACCCCTACTATGAGCCTCAAGGGTACGAATAAGGGCGACTTTCAAGTAACAGGAGGCGAACAACTCACCCACACGGGCGGAGCACTTAGCGTAACTTTCACCCCTTCTTCGGCAGGGGCAAAGTCCGCTACTATCGAGCTACAAACGGGGGGAACACTCCTCGAAATACCTTTGAGCGGAGAGGGCGAGGGCACAGCACCTACGCCAGAACCTTCGGAGGATATAGAACTCCTCACCGACCCCTACTTCTACAACTTCGACGAAGATAACCATCCTAAAGACTGGGACTTCGAGGGCAATGTTACCAAGATAGATAAAGGGTACAACTCCAGCACAGGTTTTGCTATCAGTATCGATGCCCAAGGGAGCGCAAAGGGCGGTACGGTGATGCAAAAGGTACCGCTCGTAAGCGATAAGGCTACTGTAAAGGCAGGCGATATGCTTGAGGGAACATTCCACTTCCGTTCTGTGGGAACGAAAGTAGAGAATGGAGCCGTGCGCTTGGCGTGCCAGTGGTTAGATGCCTCTGGTAACGTGATAACCACTGCCGAAGAGGCATTCATCAACAATACTTTCTACTTCGACCGCCATAAGGCTTGGGATAAAGTGGCTTTCAGAACCATTGCCCCAGCGGGTGCTACCCACTTCCTTTTCAAAGTGGTTACACAGGCAGGTAGTTGGGTAGAGTTGGACGACTTTGGTCTCTTGCGCTTGACACGAGACAATGCCAATATGGCTTTCATCGCCGTACTACCTCATATCTCCGTTATCACGGGCGAGAAGGGTAAATCCATTACCCGAGAACTTCTTGTACAGGGGATGAAATTGCCCTACGCACAGACCCCCGTACTCAATGCCAAGAATGGTACTATGAGTATTGCTCCCGAGAAACTTCCCGCAGGTAACAGCGTGGCCAACTATTCGGTTACGATCAATCCTACGGAAAAAGGAGCTTATTACAACGGATACGTTATTAAGTTCATGGGAGACAATGCCGTCTCCACCTCGGCATTCAATGCCTTTTTTATTGATGCTGCCAATCCCCCTGCGGTAAAACTCTCCGACACAACGCCCGTGCGCACTATGGAGAGCTTCCCCAACGAGACGGACGAAATGACGCTCACTTTTGATGTAACGGGCGTTATCGACTCTCCTACCGTAGCAGTACAACAAGAGGAAGCAGGCATATTCTTGCTCAATACTTCCAGTTTCTACTACTCTGTGGGGCAAGATAAGGTACTCAACAGTACGGTGAAGGTAACCTTCCGCCCCAAAGAAGCGAAAGAATACAACGCTACGATTGTTATCTCGGCCGCTCTCATGGAGCCTTTCGTGCTACAAATCAAGGGTAAAGGCAAGGAACTCAGTGAGGGTTGGGTAGAAAAATTCACGGCAGACAAGCCCCTCGACCCTCGTTTTGTGGGAAATCCTTGGACGGGGTACCACAACTTTGACCGTGGTTACTATTTCTTAGAGGGATCTTGGCAGGCTCCTGGCCGTGTAGATATCAAAGCGGGCGGTATCATTGAGTGCGATGAGTGGTTTGCCAACGGAATCGAGCGCATCACCATTGCGCCCATTAGTCTCGCTTCACACCTTAAATTGGAGTATAGCATCGACGGAGGAGGACACTGGAAAGAGGGCGAATCGTTCGATAGAAGCGGTTCGGCTATGATCGATACGCACAGGCCTACACGCTTCCGCCTTGTAAATCAGACCGAAGAAACCGCCTCTTTGGAGCAGATAAAGCTCTCTTTGGGCACTCCCGAAGCGCGGATCTCTTACCCCCAACTCAATGAAGAGGCAATGCTGGTGGGTGCCGACGCCCAACCTTTGGCACTCCTTAACGAAACTTTCGACGGTACACGCCATACCCGTGGACTGAACCTGCCTGGATGGCAAAATCTGGCACTACAAGCCGATCGTCCTTTCTGGGGGTGGGCGCAAAAGAACATAGCAACGCAAGAGGTAGAGGAGCAATGCGCTCAAATATCTTTCTTCAACTCCATCAACAAAGATGATAGAAGAGAGCATCAAGCATGGCTCATCTCGCCTGCCCTTTCCTACCAGCAAGCAGCGAGTAAGATTCTTACTTTCCGTCTAAGGTACCAGTTACCCACCGAGAATGGCGAGGAGAAATTTGGCGTCTTCATCATCAAAGAAAGAGAAGGCTCTATCGAACCTCAATACCTCGACATTACCAAACTGCTCTTGGTCGATAACATCGAGAGCTCAACGTGGTACGATTACTATGTAGACCTCTCAAAGGCAGAGGGCATATCCATCGAGGATATTTTCCACGTCGGCTTTAGCTTCTACAGTCCTGTCGGGGGCAATGCCACATCGCTCACCTTTATGATAGACGATGTAACCTTCGGGCGCACCGATATGACCGAGTTAAGTGTCGATAAAGAGTTGCTTTCGTTCCTCTTCAAGGTCGATCAGGAGTGTACGCCACAGCTCTTTACCGTTACCGCCAAAAATCCTAAGCACCCGATTACCCTTACTATGGTGCCCTCCCGTCTTGCCGAGCAGTTCAAAGTCTCTACGGCACGTCTGCCCAAAGAGGGGGGCGAGGTAGCGGTAGGCTTCAAGTCCAAAGATGATAAGACAAGAGCGGCTGCACTTTTGATACAGACCCGAGGGAGTGCTTCTAAGTTGGTGCGCCTCATGGCACAGATTGATAACGCCGTAGAGGTGCCCGATGCTCTGAACCGTACTAAGGTTTATCCGACTGTTACCAACGGTACGCTCTATGTAGAGGGTAGCTATGAAGAGTACTACCTATTCACGCTCGATGGTACGTGGATAGAGCAGGGCAGGGCGACCCACTCCATCGAAGTAGGGCATCTACCCGAGGGGAACTATATCATCCGTCTGCTATCGGCAGATGGCGGTATGGCTACCCACCGATTTGTACGTCGGTAAAGAATGATTTTGCTCTCTGAACAGGCGCATACACGCTGATTATAGAGCTTTTATCATTCCTCGCAATAAAAACTCTGGAAGTTTCTTTGCTTCCAGAGTTTTTTGTGTTAAAGAAGGCACTCTTACTTCTTTTTGTAACACGCGCTTCTCTCTCTTTGTTATAGCTACAATGTAACAAGTCGGGTGCTAACGCTTGGAGCCTAAGCCAACGCGATCTCAAAATCTTCAATACGCCTTAATAAACTTCTGAAGAAGTGTAGCAAAACTCTTCTACACACGTGTAATTATTTATACGTAGGTTATGTATACACATACGCAGCTTATGTATGCGCATACATAGCCTATGTATGTACATATATAGGTTAAGTATATAGCTTTAGACAGGTATAAATGATTTTTAGTTAACGTGTAGAGTGTTTTTAGGAATACATCAAGAAGAATTTCTTCAAGAGTCTCGCTACCTCCTCTATGGGCATATATCCTCCTGCCGCTTGTATTGCTTCGCTGCCTCCTGCCTCGGAAGCAATCATAAGCGATAGCAAGGTAGATGGGGCATAAGAGGAGGAAAGGGGTTTTGTAGATGTCAATTTTTTTTACGAATATTGTAGCGGTTTTGTGCTTACACAAACGCTTGGTACGCATCTGAGAGCAGAGGGAAGCGTACACCTTCGAGGTGTAGAGTGCATAGAGTGTGGCGTAAGTGTCTTTATTAGAGAACTTATAGAAAGAACTTCATCGACAGAAAAATAGAAAAGATATGGGATACATTATTACGGCTATCGTTATAGCCCTTGTGATTGCCCTCGTGGCAATGGTAGTGAGCATGTACAACCGCTTTATCCGCTTGAGAAATAACGCCCGAGAGGCATTCTCCACCATGGATACCTACCTGACTAAACGCTTTGACCTTATACCCAATCTGGTAGAGACCGCCAAGGGATACGCAAAGCACGAAACAGAAGCTTTTGAAAAGGTCATTCAGGCGCGCAACATGGTGCAGGCGTCGGGCAATATGGAGCAGAAGCTGGCAGGCGAGAATATGTTGAGTGGTACGCTCAAAAGTCTTTTTGCCGTGATGGAAAACTATCCTGAACTCAAGGCCGATGCGCACTTCTTGCAACTGCAAAGACAGCTCGAAACCGTAGAATCGGAGATTCTCAACTCTCGTAAGTACTACAACGGTACGGTGAAGATGCTCAATAACGCCATCGAAATGTTTCCCAGCAACATTATTGCAGGGATATTCCACTTCGAAAAGATGCCTCTCTACGAGGTGAGCGATGAGGCTAAGAGAGAGAACGTACAAGTTAAGTTTTAACTCCTTTTTTGAGTAGCGTGCACCGCTCCGCAACAGTATGAAAAAAGCTCTTTGCTTACCCCTTTTTCTTCTACTCTGCTCTCTACACACCTTAATGGCTGTGGCACAGGGCGGTTTTGATACGCGTCGCTTCGATGTAGATGTACAGGCGCACGAGAACTGTACGTTCGATGTAACTGAAACCATACAAGTAGATTTCTTCGAGGAGCGTCACGGCATCTTCCGAGATATACCCTATGTGTATGGCAAGATGCGCATAGAAAATGTAAGGGTCGCAGGCGCGCCCTTTTCGCTCAGTTCAGAGGGGGACAACGATACCGAGGTACTGCGCATCCGCATTGGCGAAAAGGCTACCACCGTTTATGGCCCGAAAACCTACCGTATATCCTATACCATAGTCGTATTGCCCCAAAGAGGGAAGAATCACGACTTCCTCCACTTAGACCTTTTGCCCCCCTTTTGGCAAACGCCGATCGACTCGCTCCGTCTAATGCTTACTATGCCCAAGCCGCTCGACTGGAGCAGGGCGGAATTCTTCTCGGGGAGCTTCGGGAGTGATAAGTTGAACGAGAAGTTTCACCTCGAGACTACCGACCGTAGCTTGGTGGTAACGGCAGCCGACATCGACGCCGCTCAGGGCTTTACCGTGTGGTGCGATTTGCCAGAGGGGTATTGGCAGGGCATGCAGGATAATAGCTGGGTCAATGGACTACTGATAGCCCTCCTCGTTCTTATACCGCTAATCATGGCTCTCCTTTGGTACTTTAAGGGAAGAGACCCTATGGTCGTGCAGACGGTAGAGTTCTACTCTCCCGATGGTTTAGGCCCCCTTGATGCTATCTATCTATTGAGCGGAAAGGCCGACTCGAAAGACTTTCTCTCGCTTATCGTTTACTTTGCTCACAAGGGCTACCTCTCTATCGAAGAGGTGGCTAAGAGGCGTTTCTTGTTACACCGTCAGGTAGAGCCCAGTGCTCTGGAGGAAGAGCCCCAATATGTGGCAGACTTTTTCGAGTTCCTCTTCCCCGATGGTCTCGAAGTCTTTGATACGGGAGAAAACCCAAAACTATCGAACTATTCTTCAACACGCTTCGAGAAGCTCAAACAGGCTAAAGAAAGTATCGAAAGAGTTTATCGCATCGGCGATAGGCTCTACAATCGCTCTTCACGCCAAGCTCGCACTTTTGGCTTCGTTCTTCTGGTACTACTTCTGTTTGCCCCCTACCTTATTACAGCACTCTATGTGGGGGAGTTTACTTCTAATATATGGTACCTCCTCTCGCCTTTGGCGGTTCTTGCAGGTTCTTATAAGGTGGTGAGCACGAGGGAGCAACGCCATGGGCACCAACTTCCTAAGCGGATTTTCGGATACTTGCTTGGGCTCTCTGCCATTGCCTTAGGCTTTTGGAGTATCTTCTCGATGATGCAGAGTGCTTACTCGATTTTGCTCTTCCCCTTTATACTGCTTTCGTACGTTCTTTCGATGCTGTTTGAGATGATTATGTACGCACGTAGCAAGGAGAGTGCCGCTCGTATGGGGCGCATCTTAGGGTTCAAGGAGTTTATCCGCACAGCAGAGTTGGATCGCATCAAGATGCTTGTGGAGGAAACCCCCGATTATTTCTTCCAAATTCTTCCCTATGCTTATGTCTTCGGACTGACAGATAAGTGGATTAAGTCCTTTGAGAGCATCGACATTAAAGAGCCCTCTTGGTACCGCTCGTATGGTGATACTTTCCACGCGGCAGGTATGTTTTACAGTTTGAGTGCGTTGAACACATCGCTCGAAACGCTGGGCGGTCAGATGCAATCGTACGAAGTGGAAAAAGCAGCCTATTCTTCCAGTTCGGGTGTCGGCGGAGGCTACGGTGGTGGCGGTGGCGACTCGTGGTGATGGATAATGGAGAGCGAGGAAAGCTCTTGAGGCAACCCGATAAACCGTCGTGTGCTGAGAGGGCTTTGCGGCACTTTCCTCCTGAATGAACTCCATCGAGGCAAGTTTACTTACCCTACGTCCCAACTTTTCTTAGCACGTATTCAAACTCCAGTTATCGTATATCCAAACTTAAGTTGTCTCGTATGCAAACTTTTCTTGTTGCGTATCTAAACTTTTGAAAGGAGTTGTTGCCCGAAAGCCCACTACCCACTCTCTCAATAGCTCTATCATAATGGAGGTTGGGCAGGGCTTTTAATCTCTTTTAGGTGTTGTGTCTTCTTTTGCCCGTTTCTAAGAGTTGTATCGTGCCGAAGGTGATACGATGGGGCATCTCGGCACGAGCCAATCGCACGCGTAGCCACTCTCTTAGCTCCTCTTCGCTTAGGGGGTGCTCCTTGTCGTAGCACTCTACATGTGCCGCCAAGACCTTCCCGAAAGAGGGATGGGGTATGGGAAAAACTTTCGCCGTGAAGACCTGTGGGTGGGCTACGATGGTGCGTTCGACCACCTCGGGATATACATTTTCACCACCAGAAACAATCATTTGATCGGCACGCCCTTGATAGAAATAGTAGCCCTCGGCGTTGCAACGCATCAAATCGCCCGTTGCTTGCCACTGATGGCTACGTCCCTGCATTGCCCAACCCGAACGAACCCAAAGAGTTCCTGTACCGTCGGGGGCGATGCCCTCCAGTTTGCAGCGTACACCTCGTATGGGTCGCCCGAGGGTTGTTTCTGTGTGTCGGTCTAAATCTTCGGGTGTTGCAAGGAGGAAAAATCCAGCTTCTGAGGTGCCGTAAAGGTTGTAAACGACGCTTCCCAGTCGTTCGTGTGCCTCTCGTACCAGTTCTCTTTCGAGTCGATCTCCTCCACAAATGATGCAGCGGAGCGAGCTTAATGCTTCTGACGATGGGGTGCTTTGGAGCATTCGAGAGAGCATAACGGGTACCAGCGGAATGGCTTCGATGCGGTACCGATGGATGGCTCGTAGGGCTTGCTCGGTGTCGAAGTGGCGTGTCAGGAGAACTTCCTTGCCCATTACCAGTGAGGTGATGAGCGTTGCCAAACCAAATCCGTGGTAAAGAGGTAGGGCAATGTAAACATTGCGATAATGATGTATGCCTATTTGTCGGAGCAGAGCCAGCAGAGGTGGGAGGAATTGCGTCGTGGAGGGACGTCGTGCCGCCGCTTTATAGTGACCACTCGAACCGCCCGTTAAGACCGTTAGTTCGCCGCCCCTTCGTATGCGAGGGAGTTTCCCGTGGGGCAGGGGAGCCTGTTGCAGTAACTTTTCGAGAGATTCGATGCTTGCAGTGGGGGTTGGAGGTGTATTGGAGAGGCTTTTCTCCCGAAGATTTTCGTCGAGAATGAGTAGGTCGTATCCCTTCTCTTTGCGGAGCAGGGTGTCAAGTTGTTCCCGTCCCATCTCTGTATTGAGCAGGTGGGTGTGAACGCCCAAACGGGAGAGGGCAGGTAAGAGCAATACTGCCATGGTGTGATTGCGGCAGAGTAACCCGACGCGTTGGCCTGCTCTTAGGTGGTAGTGCGCCTGCAGTTGAAGGGCTAAGTGTGTAGCTTCTCGGTATAAATCGCTGTACGAAAGTTGCTTTTCGTCCGAGATGATGGCTGTTTGGTGCGGATATGTTAGTGCCGAGAAGCGTAGCAGTGCCATGAGGGTCGTGCCCTCGGAAAGCAAACTTTTCGTCCAACGATAAAGCCCCTTAGGAGTGATGAATTGTAACTTGATAAGAGCTTGAAAAATGGAATGGGTTTTGGCGGTCGTACTCATACGGTGTTGGTGTTGTGTGAGATGAAAAGAGAGAGGGCTTTCACTGTATAAAAGCCCCCTCTTTATCGCTTTTTATGGTGCGGCACGAAGTTACTTCTGATTTTCGTAATCAAAGTTCATCATCAGCTCGACAAGTTTTTGTTCTGCTTTTTCAAGGGCATCTGCTTGCTCTTTCGTGGTGGCAATGTAGCCTCCAGCTTGCAGGGTAACGAAAGTCTCTACGTTCGTTAGATTTTCGTCGATGATGGGTACCGCTTTGTTGGAATCCTCCTCGGATAACTTAGCTCTGATGCTACCTGCAATGAGGTTGGCGTTGTCGCCTATTGAGATAGCGAGCGTATCCATAAGACTAAAAGTACGAGACTGGTTGGAGGTGATGCGCCAGTTCACGATAGCCTTTGCCAACCCTTTAATCCACTTCTCTCGCAACTCTTTCGGGGCTACTAAGCAGTCGCCAAAAACATTTTTGGAGGCAACCCAACCTGCATTCTTCAACTTCTCGATAGTTGCATCCGACATTTCGGGCTCGAGGGGATTGGTGGAAACGCAAAAGAGCCTTCTTAAATCAATCGCGATATCCGAAACGAATAGCCCACTGGCACGGCTGTTATTGGGAATCCACTTTCTACTTAAACTTCGATCCTTGCCCTCCAAAAAGGCAGCTATTTCTTCATCGGATAGTCTATTCCCATTCTCGTCTCTTACGATTACTTCGTTGTTGGGTCTGTCACTTCTGTCAAATGATATGTTGTCGTTGTCCAAACCTGCCAAAAGGGGGTGAAGTCCTCTCATGGCAGAGATGGAGAGGGGGCTTCTTCTTTTCAAAGTTTTGTCTTTACCTCCTTTTGCTGCTTTCATCCATCCGCCAAAGAGTTGATCAATGTAAGTAGGATCACAGGTGCCATATACCTCCCCCTCTTTTAACTCTTTTTGTTTGGTTATATCGAAGAGAAAAGTCGTGGGGCTTGGAGTTTCATTCAAACTTTCGCATGCGGAATCGAGTATAGACCGCTTTACTTGCTGTCCACTGGAGAAGGGAATGCGACGATTGAATTGAGCATCATAGTAGTATTTCTGTCCCTCTGCAACGCAGAATACAGTGTGTTCTGCCCTTTTGAGCGTACGGATATAGATCGTATTCTTCATAATAGTGTATATCGTTATTGTTGTTTTTCTACAAAAGCGTAATCAAATTTCAGTAAAGTGTTGAAGTAAACAAACTCTTCGTTGGTCATGAGGTGTACCTCGTTCTTGAGGGTCTTTAATTGCTCTAAGTCGGAGTCTTCTACTCCAGTAACCATTTTAGTGAGGGCCTCGATAAATTGTTTTTTCGATTTTGCACCCAAAAGGTCTTTCTCTATGAGATTTTTTCTTTCTGTACCCGAAGCTCCCTTTCTATAGCGTAGAATTAGATGAGCCAACTCTATGGTATAGTCCGTAATCTCTTGTTTATTTTTTGATAACATAGCTATTAACCAGGTTTTATAGGATTGATAAGTAATTATTTCTTCTTCTTTTTTGAAAGCGAGGTTCTTTGCTTCTTTGAAATATTTCTCTAAATTTTTGGGGCGCAGGGCTTGTAAGCCTATACTCCCTAATTCACAGGCTCTTTTTATGTGCATTCCATAGAGAGATTGAAACTCTTTACTGTCAAAACACTCTTCGCCGCTGTTGTAAAGCTGTTTGAATACATTCTTTAGTCGTGTTCCCGATTTTAAGTGTAGGGGGATAAATCCAATGGTTTTGTTGGTTTGACCAAAGCTATATATGTAAGCCGTTAGTTCTTTGTTGGGATAGTGCCTTGAGAGACTGAAAAATAGGTTTGACCAATTGACGGTGGCAACCTCTATTTGTTTGTCGTTTAGTGTAAATATCTCTTCGTTTTGAAGGTCTAAGAAAGTAAAATCGTCACGATAGTTTTTGCCCAATTTGTAAGTAAGCCACTGCCCATTCCAAGAGTTAATTTGGTTGCCTCTTAACTTATCGAGAGTAGGATCGTTCAAAAACTTTCGATAGTGTCCCCAACCCTCGAAAATTAGTAACAATAACTCTGCATCATCAATTAGTAGATTATACCCACCTGCTACTCCAATACCAAGTCCCGAGCCTATCCAAGAGCAGAAAATCTCTTCTTCGTTACTCTCTATGGGAATATCGGTTATAAGCCCCGAAGTACTGGCGAACTCTTTTTCTTCCGATGCAGGAAATCCTAAAGCAAAGCTGGCATCGGGAGATTCGTTCTCGACTTTTTCGTGAAGGTCATGTAGCTTCTCCTTTCTTTCTTCGGGTGTTAAGAGATGAGCTTTTTGTCCGCTCTTCATCTGCACAAAGGGCGAGTTGGTCACCCACTGCATGTATTTAGAGTGGTCGAAGAACAACTTAAAATATATTGTATCGAAGAACTCTCTGGCAGAGAGATTCGATTGCTCCTTCTCATTAAAGGCTTTCAAAAACGTTTTTCCAATTACAGAAGTTATCATAGTATCACTCCTTTGTTGCTGTCTATTTTGCTAATATCCAAGCCCATCTCTTCGGAGTAGGCTTCGTCGGGAATTATAAACGGATGGCTTCCCTTATCAAGCTGTCTCCTTCCTTTCACACCATGGTAGAGGGTAGGTATCTCCAACTGGAGCCTTGTTGCCAGATCGCCATCTTTGTAGGCAAACTCATCGCTTGCCGCGATACACACCACGCTCTCGATGTCGAGTAGCTCAAAGAGAATGGCCTTGCTGTGGTGCGTTAGGCAGTCTATCGTGAACTCGCCACTCGGCTGGAAGATGGTATGCTGGTCAATTTGTGTAAAGTCGATAGAGGTAAATACTTCGTCTATTTTGGATTGTATCTCCCTTTCTCGCAGAGGTTTTCCATCTTCGAGTACCTCAAATGACTTTTGCAGAGTGGCTACATCATAGGGTCTCGCCCCCTGTTGGCTTTTCGATGGGGCTATTACGTAAATATCTTTCAAGTGTCCGATGGTCTCTTGCGTTCTTTTACGATTGACCCGACCAAAGCGTTGTATCATAGCGTCCAGCGGAGCACACTCGGTAATCATTACATCGAAACTTATATCCAGACTAACCTCCACAATCTGTGTCGCTACCACGATGCAAGCCTCGTTTGAAGTATTGAATTGCTCCACGGCGTTGCCCTCTGCATCTCTACCGAGTAAAGCTCGCTCTTTTTCGTTGCGATCTTTTCGCTTGAAGCGACTATGCAAGAGCATGGAGGGGACGGAGGGGTAGAGTTCCTTGATTTGTTCGAAAACTTCCTGCGCCCTCTTTACCCGATTTTGTACAATGAGCACTTTATCTCCCCTTTCAATAGCTTGCTTGATAATGGGGAAAAGATTTTCGAAAGAAGTAGCCTTATGGATAATGTGTCTATCGTACAAATCCAATATTTCGGCAGGAAGCTTTATTTCCAATACATCATCCCCTAATATCTTTACGATCTTGTTGTATAGTATTGATGGCATGGTTGCTGTGCCGATGTGTATCCTGCACCCGTTTGCTTTTAAGATTTCGACCAGTTTTAGTACAATGGCTTGCGATATGCCCGAGTAGGTGTGTACTTCGTCTAAGATTACATCGCAATCTTTTAAGTCCAGGAGCATAGCCTCGTATCCCTTCATCCCGAAAGCCAAAGCCGCCAGTTGGTGAGGTGTTAAGATTTTCACAGAGGAGCCGATGTGAGACTGGAGTACTGTCTCTTCGTCGTGGTGTCCTTTTCGCTTTATCACTTGTGAGGTAGCGTGCAGTACTCTTATGTCCAAGTCGGGATTGTCCCTTTCCAAATCGTTGGCAACTCTTTGATACATCGCGTTGATTGAGGCTTGAAAGGGTAGGGTGTAAAAGACTCTTCCTCTGCATCGCCTAAAGAGATAGTCCGTTTTGCCTGCTCCCGTAGGGGCAACTACTATCGTGTGCTTTTGGGGGCTATCGGCATCTAATAGAGAGAGGGCGTAGAGAGCATTGGGACGATTGTAGAACGATAAATCGGGCACCTTGAAGAGCCGAGGAAGAAAAGTCTCTACTCTGTCATCTACAGCAGAGGCAAGATGATCTGCTCCCATCAGAAGGCCTTTCCACTCCGATACACCCCGCTCTCTTGACCTTTTTTCGCAGTAATCGATGGCGTACTGCAAGTTCTCTTCGGCCTCTTGTCTCGAGATGTGATTGTAGGGAATGCCCAGAGCAACTAATACCTCCCACGCTTTCTCGGCCCACTCTTCCCAGTGCCCCAAATGAAAGTCTATGTATTCATACTCTTCTTCCAAATCGAGTAAGCCCAAATTGGATATATCTTTTTTTACCGATTTGTGATGACTTACAACCATTTCTATGAGAGCCTCCCACTGTTCTTTGGGGAAAGCAGAGAGAAAAAAGAGCGATGCTATTTCATGGCGAAAGGGTTTATTACTTCTATTGTAGGTTTGCTTTAGTCGTTCCTGAAACACGTGGTGTGCTTTCCCTATATCATGGAGAATGGCACCATTGCGAGCCATCACTTTATCTTTCGAGAGATGTTCCGCTACACGTTCTGCCATAGCAACCACATGCTCTGTATGAGCAAGCAATGTGGTCCAATTAGGATCTGACTTGGCAAATAGCGTATTCATTCGAAGCTCTTGACAGGAGTACCTACTATTTTCAGCCAACCGTACATTTGTTCTCCCGTTCTTCGGTTGATCCCCACGAGAAAGGAGCGATCGTCCTTTTCAAATATGAGTTCAAATCCACCCATCTCATCTTCGTTGTCGAACTCCTCTTCCGAAAGCCCAAATATTTCTTGGGGAAGCATGATATCTTCATTGCGAATAAGACATATATGCTGTGTAAAGGCTCTCTCTGCATCCTCTTGCTCTTTGAAAGCTAAGTGTAGCACAGGGTTTACCATTACTCCTCGAACGATAACGGAGTTCTCTCTTTGAAACAAGAATTCCTTGCCTTTCTTGGTTCTATTCCAACCTCTTGTTTGCATTACTTCCTGTTGTTGAGAGATTTGATCATAAGAGAGGCGGTGTCTTGCAATTTTTTGAATACCCAAAACATCCAGCAGTTCGGGGAAGAGTTTTTTCTCAATACCCTCTACGATGCTTGGGGTCAGAAACTGTTGAGAGAATGTCTCACTATCTCTTACGCTGGTCCATGGTTTGATAAAGCCAAAAGGACCTGTATATTTCACGACATAAAGTTGCCTGTTCATAGTTGCCATTATTTTAATGCTCCGAATCCAACTCCTGTACTGTTGCCGATGCCTACGTTCCATGCAAAAGCTATCATTTCGGGGCTTCCCTCGATGATTATCGGGCAGAGAGAGGTCTTGTTCTTAACATCTTTGTAGGAGATTACTTTGGTTTTTGGGAAAGGGAATTGACGGTCGAAATATACCTTGACATTTCCTGCATCCAAACCTGCTATACGAGCTTTGGCTTTTAGGGTTTCTGTCATAAATGTATCGGCTTCTTTGTCGAGATAGGTGTAGTGCGTCTCTTTAACTTCGTTGTGCCTTTTGATTAAAATAGGGCTTGCCAAGAGAAATCTCTCCTTTTCGCTAAACTCGGGAGTTTGTTCGATACGAATATCTACTACTCTTACTCCTGCAAACATATCGGGCTCTTCCAAAATACTTTTAACTACCCTTCGTGCCTGTTCGGTATCATAAAAGTTCAAGGTAAAGTAGGAGCCATTCTCTACTTTGATACCTTCTTTAGAGACCTCTACATTGCGCAGCCATGAGAAAGAATAGAGACTCATTTTTCCATGTTCATTATTGTTCTTCCCCAACCATTTATGTATGCAACCTGTGAGTAGGTGTTGATAGTTAAAATCGATGAATCGGTTAGAGGCCGATGTCTTTATATGTAGTCTCATAAGATTGTTCCATTTTGTTTTGCAAATGTAGTAAATAAATACACTTAAATACTTATTAAGTGAGAAGTCTCCTGTTAATCTCTTTCATGCTTGGGTGAGAGGAGTATAATATGCTCTTTGTTGTTAAAAGATTCTTCTCTGGGGAAGGCTCTTTTGAAAAGGTCTTATTATAGGCTCGTAGAGATAGGGAAAGAGGAGGGGAAGGGGGATTAGCGGAGCAGACAGTAGCGGTAGAGCCATCGCAGAAGTGGGGCAAAGGGGCGAGCCAAAGGTGCTGTAAGGCGTGCCCACCAAGGAATGTAAAAGGCGCGTCTGCCCATAGCCAAACGCATCAGTAGGCGAGCGGCTTCGTCTGCCGTGTAACTCGGTAAGCGTCGGTAGGCTTCATTCGCCTGTGACATAGGTGTCGCCACTAACGGCATATAGGCTATACGCACCCGAACGCCTCGTACGGGGAGTTCCATTTGAGCCGTCCTACACCACAGGTCGGTAGCTCCTTTCGATGCGTGGTAGGCAGACCAATGTGCTGTCTTTGGGTAGAGCAAACTCACCGAAGAGGTATAGACGATGCACCCTCGGGCACGCTCCAACGCTGGGATAAGTGCCAGCGCAAGATGCACGGTGGCTCGATAGTTTAGGTCGATGGTGCGGTCGAAGTCGTGCGCACGGTCAAGGCTTTTCGCAAGAGGTCGGCAGATAGATTTGCCTGCGTTGGCAAAGAAGTAATCGACACTTGGCAGCAAGCGAGGAAGTTCTGCGCAGAGAGCCTCCAAAGCTTCCTTTTCTCGGAGGTCTAAAGCTCGGTAGAGGGCTCGACACCCTATTTGCTCTGCCTCACGACAGAGTGTTTGTAGCTCCTCTTCTCGGCGTGCTATAAGCAAAAGATGTGCACCTGCCGCCATCAATCGACGGGCGAGAGCCGCTCCGATGCCCGAGGAAGCCCCTGTAATGACCACCCAACGCCCTGCAAAATGCTTATGCAAATGAGAGGGCGAACTGTGCGGAGTGGGATAAAGCAGGTGCATAGAGGTGTCGACAGCTAAGAGAAATCAATGAAAATCTATCAAAGGAATAGCAAAAGTCGCTCCGAAGAATGTCTCTGAAGGCATCATTCGGAACGACTTTTATTCATTCTAAACGGTGGGTTTATTTGAAGTAGCCGATCATTTTGCGGGCAGCTTCCTCGAGTTCGGCACGGAAGTCGGGGTGCGCTATCGAGATGAGTGCCTTGGCACGCTCAGACATAGTGCACCCTCGCATGCGAGCGATACCGAACTCCGTGATGATATAGTCCACCTCGTTACGCCCTGTGGTTACAATAGAACCCTCTTTGAGGGTGGGCACAATGCGAGAGACTGTACCCTCTTTGGCGGTGGCAGGCATGGCGATAATCGAAACACCTCCCTTGGAACGCTTAGCCCCACGCACGAAATCGACCTGACCACCCGACCCACTGAAGAGCGAGTAACCGATACTCTCTGCGGTAACTTGACCGTAGAGGTCAATCTCAATACAGGAGTTGATAGAGACTACATTGTCGTGCTGACCGATGATAAAGGGGTCATTCGTATAGTCTACGGGGTGCATCTCCACATCGGGATTGTGATCTAAGAACTTGTACAACTCTTGCGAACCAAAAGTAAAGGCCGATACGACCTTACCAGGGTGGAGCTTTTTCGCCCGACCGTTGATAACGCCCGACTTCATCAAGCGCATAACACCATCGGTGAACATCTCGGTGTGGATGCCCAAGTCCTTACGATCTTCCAAGTTATTGAGCACCGCATCGGGTATTGCTCCGATGCCAAGCTGGAGAGTGGCTCCGTCGCCAATCAGAGAGGCGCAGTACTTACCAATCGTGGCCTCAATCTCTCCAATAGGAGCTTGGGGTACGGTAACAAGCGGAGCGTCTATCTCAATGATATAATCCAATCGACTTACAGGCACACGTGTATCGCCATAGAGGTAGGGCATTTGTTTGTTGATGATGCCTACCACTTTCTGTGCATGGTCTATGGCAGCTCGAGTATAGTCGCACGAAACGCCCATGGAGCATATACCCTCTGCATCGGGAGTAGAGAGCTGTATCACGGCGAGGTCTACGGGATAGAAGCCTTGCTTGAAGAGCCCAGGCACTTCGTGAAAGTGGCAAGGAAGAAAGTCTACGCGTCCCTCTTTGAAAGCATTACGACCTTGACGCTCCATAAAGTTGATGATGGGGCGCACTTTGCCCTCCATTTCGGGTGTTAGGTATAGTCCTTTTCCGAAGTAGAGTACGTGGAAAAGATTGACAAAGGGAATGGTGTCTCGCTGAGCATACATCTCTTCGATGAAGCAGTCTATATGTGCTGCTCCGCTTCCCACTACCACATTTGCGCCCTCAAATAGAGACTTCTGTACCGCTTCGGCGGCTGTTACCAAGTGTTCTTTGTAATACGATTGCCAATTCATTGGTTATAAATCTTTATATAATGAGTACAAAGATACACCTATTTAGGACTATTGTATAGCACTGCACTTTCTTTTTTTAGTGCATTCTTGTAGAGGCTTACGTCATATCTATTGGGTGCTACCTCCTGAAAATAGTCCATAAAAAACCTCTGCGCGGAAGATGCTCCTGCAGAGGTTTTATATACTATTTATTTCCCCGATGAAAATCGGGTGTATAGCGAGTATCTAACTTCCACGGAGAGGAGACGTATCCTCTCCAGCTTTTGCCTGCTCTTATCGGAGGTTAACCTTCGTCGCCTCGTCGCCTACACGTACAATGTAGAGAGCCTCGGGAAGTTGTGCTACATCTATTTGTGCCGTTCCCCCTTCGTTGGTCATAGCAGTGAGGAGGAGTTCGCCCTCTATTGAGTAGAGTTCTACTCGGCTAAGTGGTGTGGTGTGGAGTATTTGTAGAGAGCCAGTTGCCTCTTCGAAGCGCACCACAAGCCCTTTCTCGGCTACTTTCTCTACCGATTCGACTTTCTCAAACACGGCACTTATCAGCATCTTGGGACTGGAAGTCGTTACCTCTTTAGAGATAAGTATATCGGTTACGATATCGTCTCCCGTAGCCACTTCTGTCGTTACGGTAAGTGTTTTGAGTTTCACCTCTCCTATGCCCTGTTGAGGCTCTGCGACCACTCGGAGTACTTGTCCGTATTTAACTTTTTTGAGTTGCTCTTCATTGTAGCCTTCTATGCTTATGGTACCAGGCCCTTCGCTATGGAGAGTTACGTTGCAAACCTTCTCTCTGAAAGTAGCTTTTACGACCGTAGGTCCCGTTACTGTAAAGCGTCCGTCCGTAGGCCTGAGGTCTATGTCGTTGGCTGTAAAGGAGACCAGTTCGTACTCTCTCTTGTGAGATACAATAGCCCATAGCTCCGAGCCTTCTGGTACATTATTGAGGTCGTCGGCACCTACCATACGTATTTTCCCTCCTTCTCCACACTCGACGGTTACGGGGTGCGTGGGTAGTGGGTCTGTACCCTCGTAGGGCATAAATTTATCGAGTTCTTCACGCCATTCCACGATGTCCCATCCTCTCTTTGCAGCTGCCGCTACCTGCGCTTTGGTACAGATGCTGTACTCTATGGTATTGGGGCTGGTAAAATCCATGAGGGCAAAAATGCCTCTTTTCTCTTTTTCGGAGCGGTCGGGTAGTGAGGCTATGAGGTTGTCGAGAGCTTTCCCTTTAAGGTGGTTGAGGGTGCAGTAGAGCTCTTCGAGCATAGGCATTTTAGAGGCATCAAGAGCCACCATACCCGTAGAGTCGGCGACAAACATGGTCAGGTCTCCATGTAGAGAGACTTCTGAGTCTCTTAGCTCCACTCCAAAGAGCCGACCGTTGAGCCATTTGCCGCGTGCTCCTTTGATTTCAACGAGCGATCTTGCTCTACCCCCGATTCTTATACGAGACTTGTAGGGCTTGTTGGTTGTGAAAGAAATAATGCCTGTCCCTTTAGTTGCATCGCTCCCAATAAAGGGAATCCAAAAACCTCCGTCCCACTCTTGAGTATGCCAACCTTTGGCTTGAGCGGCATCTACTTGAGCCATGGTACATCTATTCTGATCGTTGGGGTGCTCTTTTGTGTTTATCATCAGAAGTAGCCCTGGTTCAGGGAGTGCACTGCGGTCGGGTAATCCCTCGATAAGAGCGTCGGTGGCCTCTCCAAAAAGGAGGTTGTCATAGCAGTTAATCTCGTCAATGGTTGGGCAGCCGCTTACATCGAGCCAAGTAATTTGTGCTTCGGCGCAAATAAAAACTGTGATATCTCCACGTAGGGTAATTTCGTTTTTAATGACTGTGTAGTTGAAGAACTGGTCGTTTTGGAATTTGCCCGCTAATCCGTCGAATTCTACGTTCCCATTGGCTTTAATTCCGAGTTCTATCTTACTACCCAGAGGAGCGTTTGTTTTCATTTTGATAACACCGTTACCCGTAGTAGACTGTGCTACACTGCTTGCGGTCGCTATCCCCAAGAGTAACAGTATCAGCAACCCTACAAAAGGGCGATGAATGTGCGTAAAAATTCTTTTCATACTATAGTCTTAAAAGTGAATATTCTCGTGGAATGTGTGAAAAGACAATGTGGGTATTTTCTTTTCACGCTGTAAATTTATAAATAATTTTGTTTCTGCAATTCTTTTAGGATAGAAAAAAGCCTTGTAGCGAGGTGTAGTTTTGTTGAAAAGAGAGTGAAGACGGAAACGGTGTCTATGTCTTGACGGGGCTTCGATAATCCCGTTTGCGAAGTCTCCTTGTGAAGGGTGAAAAGTTTGCACAGGAGGAAATTGCTGTAACCTTATATGGAAACTCGAGTTTCCTCTTGTGTAAACTTTCCCTCTCATAGGTGGTAACCAAAGCGGTGATATTATCTTGCATGAAAGAGGGTATATAGCTATCCTTTTAAGGATATATACCGTGTCGCAAAGACAAACGCCCTCTCGCCCCTTTTCAGAGCAGTGCCTTATAGGATATAATATAGGTGTGATAATACTGGCTCTATATTTCGATACAAACAGCAAGTGCAGTAAACGACATTTATACCCGAGAGAAGTCTGCTTAACGCGCTCTTATTGTTACCTTTGCAGGCATGAAAGTTGCCCTTTTGAATACTTCCGACCATGGAGGAGGAGCTGCCATAGCGGCGTTTCGTCTCATGGAGGCACTTCGAGCTACCGATACCGAGGCGCATCTGTTGGTACGCTCCAAACAGTCGGCAGACCCCTCTGTGGTGGCACTCGATAGCGGGGCGTATGCCAATCTCTGCTATAAAACGGCATTTGTGGCAGAGCGGGCATTGCTTTACGGGCTTAATGGTTTCGATCGTGCGCATCTTTTTGAGGCTTCCCTTGCGAATACGGGACGTTCGTTGGTGCATCATCCGCTTATTCAAGAGGCAGATATTATTCATTTACATTGGATCAATCAAGGGTTTCTATCGCTTCGACAAATCGAGGCGTTGGCACGTTTGGGCAAACCGCTCGTATGGACGATGCACGATATGTGGCCCTTCTCTGCTGCCCTTCACTACACGGGCGGAGCGGTGGACGAAAGGGGTATTGAGCGATGTGCCGAGCGGGGGCTTTCGTTGCCCTATGGATTGCTGCGCCGTCAGATGAGGCGCAAGGCGCAGGTATTCGAGGTGGGGCATTTTACTATGGTGGGGTGTAGCGAGTGGATAGCCAATGCCGCTCGTCGTAGTCCGTTGGCAAAGCATTTTGCGGTAACCTCTATTCCCAATCCGATTGATACGGAGCGTTTTTCTCCTGCCGATAAAGAGGCGGCACGCCGTAGTTGGGGCTTTTCTCCAGAGGAGCAAATCATTCTTTTCGGGGCGGTCAATACCTCAGACCCTCGTAAGGGGGCGGGCGAACTGGTCGAGTCGCTTCGACTTTTTGCTGAGCAGTATGGGGCGCATCACCCGAGGGTACGCGTGGTTATATTCGGTTATCAGGGTAGTTCGTTTGTCGAGAGTATTCCGCTCCCCGTTACGCAGGTCGGGTTCGTCCGCGAAGCGCAACGCATGATAGAGCTTTATCGTGCGGCAGATATATATGTAACCCCCTCGTTGGAGGATAATCTGCCCAATACCATTATGGAGGCAATGAGCGTAGGGCTTCCCGTGGTCGGCTTTGCAACGGGTGGAATACCCGAGATGATAGCGCATTGCCAAACGGGATACGTGGCTTCGTACCAGTCGGCAACGTCATTTGCCGAGGGGATACACTATACGTTGGGAGAGGAGCATGATAGGCTCTCAACGGCTGCACGTGCCAAAAGTGTAGCTTGTTACGACCAAAAAGTGATTGGCCAACGCTTCCGCATACTTTACGAAATGCTACTCGCTGGAGGGCAATGTGCCAATTTTGTACATTAGTGGTTCGGACAAACCTGTAAAGTTTTATAGTCTTGACGTTATTATATCGGTAGGATATAGCGTAAGATCTTACCAAGGAGTACAGTTTCGTATTTGGGCAACCCAACGTCTAAAAAAGTATTTCATCAAAGGGTTTGTATGCGATGATGACCGCTTAAAAAGGTAATTTCTTCTCATCGTAATAAAAAAGGAGCCAACAGATGTTGGACTCCCTTCTTGCAGTTTTATTTGTAGTGTTTTGTTCGTTTATCTACCAATGCAGACCCTGCGAGGGTCGCTGTGTGGAGAATTTAAGCATTGCCATTTGTGGGGCAAGATGCCGAGGCTTCGTGCTTCCCGATTCGGTAGAAAGCATTGCAAGCCAAGCTTACCGAGACCGTAATGCCGAGGAGAATGACGCCTAACCAATAGGCTCTCCAGTCCATAAGAAGGAACAATAGGCTCGGTACATAGGTCATGAAGACAGCCGAGAGAAGCTCTTTTACCGATGGAGGTGGAAACTTTTTATCCGAAAAGCGGTAGAGGATACGCGCTGCCAGAAAGCACAAAAGAAGTACTATACCTACTGTGATACCCATCGCCGTAAGTCTGTTGAGGTCGAAGGGTTCGTATTCAAATATGTATATCATCAAGCCAGGGAGCATTCCCACAGGCGTTCCTAACCATGCCAAAGCATGTATGCGTACTGGAGTTATTGCTTGTGCCATATTTGCTGTTATTGGATTGTGCTGTTTGCAAAGGTATAAAAATAGTGTAGAAAACGAGAAAAAGTGTGAAGCCAGAAAATTTTCTCTACTTATATTGGCGAGAGTTCGATGATTTTAGAATAAAGCAAGCCGTATGTCTAATATCCTTTGAATAGGGATACACGGTTTCTTAAGGGGGTATTTTGCTATGATGGCATCAAGAAAATTTGCAAAAGGCATCTGCCGTACAAAATATTTCTGTAATTTCGCCCCGCTGAATTATAGTGTTTTTTTGTTTTTAATTCCCTGTATTTCAGCAGTGTAAGTGTGTGGCAATTTCATTGATCGGTAAAATTATAAGTACTTATAATTCATTGAGCTCAGGTTACTGTCGTATTGGGCTTTTTTAGAACTTTGCAATTGAAAGCTATTTATTATAATCGTATGAAATCAACTATTTATTATGAAGCGAAAAATTGACCAATTTATATTGTTCCTGTTTTTATCTGGAATCTCTCTCTTGTCTTATGGGCAAGAAGAAAGCGTAATAACCATTACAAATAGTAAAGGGTATGCCCAACGAGCAATTCTTAATATTGAAGCAAATGGCCCTGTTGTAATAGAAGGAGCAACGGGTACGTTTGAAAATGCAAAAGATGTAGAGTACACATACAATGAGGGGCAAAACCAAATCATTATCAAAGGAGATATTACCCGTTTTGAATGCCTTAAGAATTCGATTACCGATATTGCTTTTGAAAAATGTAATAATCTGAAGTATATAAACTGTTCAGAAAACATATATATACAGTCATTAGATGTGAATGAGTGTCCCAACTTGGACTCTCTATTTTGTTACCAAAATAAGATTGCAACGCTTAATCTGGATAAAGCCACAAACTTGAGTGTGATCAATTGTAGCATGAATCAGATAGCCTCGCTTGATCTCTCTAAACACAAAAAGATTAAAGCAATATTTTGTTTTAAGAATAAAAAGCTAAAAGAACTTACCTATCCCGAAGAAGATATTGTGGAAGTAATTTCATGCTTCAATAGTAGCATCGGAGCACTAAATGTTACGGGGCGTAAGAAACTTCGCTCTTTAGCATGTAACAACAACAAACTCACAGAAATGAATATTGCGGGGTGTTCCGCATTGGTAAGGCTTCATGCAGGTGGAAATAAGTTGAGAGAAATCGTATTTGGAGACAATCCTATATTGACCGATTTGCAATGTGAAAACAACCAGATCGCACACATCGATCTAAGTGCTTTACCTGCATTGAAGAAGCTATTCATATATAAAAATCAACTAACATCAATTGATTTATCTCATAGTCCCAACTTAGAGATTCTTTCTACATTTGAAAATAAGCTCACAGAGATAGATTTAACGAAAGTACCATTGTTAAAAGAATTGTATGTGTATGACAATTTATTGACAGAGCTTGATGTAACTCCAACCCCATTATTAACAACCCTGCATTTGGGTGGTAATAACATATCAAGCATAGATGTGTCTACACTTGAAGATTTGGAAACATTGTTCGTTTATAATAATCAATTGCAGGAACTTGATTTGAGTAATAATAAGAATTTGAATAGTATAGAACTCTATGGCAATAAAATCAATAGTGCAGCTATGACACGATTGATTTATTCTCTTTCTTCACCAACGGGCACAACTCTCTTTATGGTTAGAGAAGAGGGTGAACGTGAACAAAACGTATGCAACGCTCGTCATGTAGAATATTTGAAAGAAAAAAACTGGGATGTTCGTCATTTAAAAAATGACATTCCTAAACTCTATAATGGATCTGAAGTAGATGAAACGAGCTTTTGGATAAAGATAGAACAAACAGAGAATGGTAAACTTGCAGCAAAAGACCTCTCGATAGATCTAAGTCAAGTGCAAGCCAATACAGCCGTTGAATTTATGGCAACCCCAGATAAGCATTATAAATTGGTAGACTTAACAGTGAATGATAAAAGTATATTTCCATCATTAACTCTAACAGTAACAGAACATGCAACCGTTCGCCCCTGGTTCGGTGTTTGTACTGGTGTAGAAACTATATCTAACGAAGATGCTTTTGGTGAACAGGTTGCTATTTTTGATGTAATGGGTAACAAGTTAAACCAACTACAAAGTGGTATAAACATTGTCGTATATAAGAACGGAAGAACACAAAAGATTTATAAAAAGTAAATCTCGTTGAATCTTGACCAATACACCCAACAGCTTGTGATATACAGGTTGTTGGGTGTATTCATTATAGACGATATAGGTATTATCAGCCGTATTGATTAGTCGAACAAGGTGGGCTCCCCCTCCTGCGCTTAGACAAAGCGGAGTGGTAGAGCAAGCACCGACTGCTATGTACCCCAATTCTTGGGTAGTGCCTACCTCGAAGCCTTTTTCTAATTTTGTCCCTCGATTTTTGCCCTATGAAAAGGGGCACAGATGAGTAACAAATTGAAATAAAGATAAAGCGCAATGGTACGAAATCCGAAAGAAGTCCTCGAAGAGACCTATCTCATGACCGAGGCAAAAAAGAGCAAACCTTGGTCTAAAATAATCCTTCTGGCTCTTATGGCGGGAGTTTACATCGCAATGGGTGGATTTTTGTCCGTTTTGGTCGGTAAGGGTTTCCCTGGTATTACAGAGGGCAACCCTGCTTTGGGTAAGTTCTTGAGCGGAATTACCTTCCCCGTGGGGCTTATTCTCACCGTGATTACTGGGGCGGAACTCTTTACGAGCAATAATGCCATTCTTATACCTGCGCTCATGAAGAAGCGTATCCCCCTACTTTTCCCTTTGAAGTATTGGACGGTAGTCTATATTGCCAACTTTATCGGGGCGGCAGCTTTTACCTACTTCCTCGTGTATCAAACAGGGCTTTTAGAGGGAGGTCCTTGGCGTGAGGCTATTCAGCACGTGGCAGAAGACAAGACTTCGCTCTCTTTTGGCGTTGCTTTCCTTAGAGGCATCGGGGCTAACTGGCTCGTTTGCTTGGCTATTTGGTTGGGGCTTTCGGCGAAAGACTTGACGGGTAAAATATTGGGTATCTGGTGGCCTGTGATGACGTTCGTAACCTTAGGGTTTGAGCACTCGATTGCTAACATGTTTTACATCCCCCTCGGTATGATGATGGGGGCGGAGGTAACCTTCGGGCAACTCCTCATCGACAACCTATTACCCGTAACATTGGGTAATATCGTTGGCGGTGCGCTCTTCGTAGGAGCTTTCCACGCTTACGTATTTGCTAGCAAGAAGTAACCCGATAAAACGGAGCAAAGGTCTACTTCGCTCCTCTAAAAAGCTTAGGCAGTAGAGTTGTCTACTATCCCCTTTGCGATACTTCCCAATCGAAAAAATCCTCCCTTTCCTATGGCTTTGTGCCGTTCGGAGAGGGAGTTTTTTGCTTTTAGCCTTTGCAAATCAACTTCTTTCAGATGCTAAAGTCTGATTTTGTTTAGTGGAAGTGAATAATTACTTTTGTGCGTAAACAAATCTTATAACGTATATGATTGAGCTTGCGATAGGAGTTCTATTCATTTTAATAATGGCTGCTTTTATAATTTGGGCTATTTGGGGTAAAGTTCCCTGGAAGACAGTCGGGAAAGTCCTCCTTACCCTCTTAGTTATAGTGATTGCCTTTTTCCTTGTGACCTCTCTACTGAATAAGGCTTTTGCTTGAGAGGGGACTTGACGGGTCTTGTAACTCAATGTAGCTCTGCTTGGATAGATGTTGCCCGAAAACAATCGCCTCTCTCCTGTTTAACATTGAAAAGACAGAAAGAGAAACATACAAGATGGGTAGGGAGAGTATTATGATATTATAAAAGTAAGACCGATTTGAAACAATAGATTGTAAGAAAGGATTTTGATATGCAGAAAAAAGTTTTTGTGGGAGGCATCGTTGGATTTTTTGCATTTGTGATTTTGCTTTCCTCTTGCCTACAAGGTAAGAAGAGCTCTATTAAGAACGAACAACAGGTTTTCGGGCAGGTTGGTTACCTAAGAGACGATATTGCTGGGGTTCCTTATATGGGAACCAATTACCTTCATCTATCTGATTTTGCCGACTATCCCGACCGTATCGCCTACCGAAATATTAAAGGGGGCAATCAAGGGCCCTCGATGACGTTTAAGTTTTTCTTGAGAGATGTGCGTCCTGACTATCCTCGATACCACGAGTTGTTTGACGTGATTAACTATTGTGTGCGCAAGCCTTGGCTTAAAAGGAGGGGGGCGGTACCTGTTCGACCTGTAGATTTATGCTTGGTTACTTTCTCGAAAGTAACCATTACGGCTAATTGCTCTTTCGGTGATATGTATCCTGCGGGGAGCGATCTTTCGCCTCTTGCTGTTTTTATGTTCAATGACTTTGCCACGTTCGTAGAAAAGGACTTTGATGACAAAGAACTCGAAGAGCCTTTGCGTATAAAGGGCAACGATGTAGAGGCGTGGAAAAAGGTGCGTTTATCTCTTCCCTATTTTTCTTTTTGGATTCATCAAGAGCCCGATTTGAAGGAGGGCGAAGAGCTCCAACTCACCTTTACGTTTGACGTTATCGACCGCTTAGTCTCCGATACAGAGCATAAGATATTTCAAAAGACTTTTACGTTCTACCCCTCTGCTAATCCTCTTTGAGCAGTAGTGGGAACCTAAGAAAAAGGCGGAGGATGCTCCAAGAGCCTAACCCGAACCGATGAGGAGATAGAAAAAGCCCTCTCTTTGTAGTGCGATAGCCACTGCCGAGAGAGGGGTTTTTCGTGTAGAGGCTAATGCTCCCGAAAAGAGGGATTTGTGATGGCTTGAGTTGGCACGTATGATAACGCAAGTTTGCATATAGGGAAACTCGAGTTTACACAAGTGGAAAGTAAAGTTTGCACAGGAGGAAACTTTTGTACCCTCTCGTGCTAACTTTTAGCAGGGTCGGTAGAGGGGTGTGCTTGCTCGGTGGAGTAAAGAGGTTGCTCTCCCCATTCCCCTTTCGTCGAAGTGTTCTTTTAAGTTCTACAGACCTCGTGTTTTTTTCCGCTCCCTTGGTTCGCTATGGTGCGGCTTCCCATTCTGCTCGTTGTAATAATCTTTTTAGCAAATGCTGGTTCAAGTATCCCTCAAACTTTAGCTTTATCAACGCTTGGGCTATACTATCGTTTTTCGCTTCTTTCCCCTCGAAGAGAACAAATTCTTCAGAGTAGAGTGCGTCGAAAGCCGAGGGAAAAAGATTAACTTTGCCTGCCAAAATAAATGAGTTTTTAGAACAATTATGCCGAGAGGTGCGAGCCCTGTGTGCCACTGTTCTAAGAGGCTCCTGAAAGAAACAGAATGAAAAAGAGAAGAAACCCCTTCACCGAGCTGCGTCCCGCCTCACGGAAACAGTTGTTAAACGATATTTTTCTGCTCCTTTTAGGAGCCTTACTGCAAGCGGCTGCCTATGCTATCTTCATCGCACCAGCGGGGATTGTGCCCGGGGGTGTGTATGGTATAAGTATTGCTATCAATCATCTCTCCAAAGGGGTGTGGGACATTTTCCCCAACGGATTGCCCATCGGGGTGGTGGCGTACTTCTTCAATATACCACTCTTCCTATTGGCGGCACGCAGTTTGGGGCTCTCCTCGGGGGCTAAGACTATCGCCACGTTCCTTTCCATTGGTCTTTTTACAGATCTTATCACCACCTATATAACCCATGGCAAGCCGATTATTGAGGACGACCCCTTCCTCGCTGCCGTGTATGGTGGGGCTATTCTGGGCTTGGGGGTATTCCTCACGTTCAAAGTGGGCAGTACGAGTGCGGGTACTGATGTGTTGGCACGTGTGTTGAGCAAGGGGCGCAATATAAAGACGAGTAACCTGATTATCTTCGTCGATGCGATGGTAATCCTCTTCGGGTTGATCGTCTTTGGCGACTTGAAAGTGCCCCTTTACTCGTTGGTTACCATCGTAGTGTATGGTAAGGTCCTTGATTTGATGTCGCCCGAGAACCCCAATAAGGCCGTTTTCATAGTCAGTGAGAACCCTCATCAGCTAAGGGATATTATCGTAGAACAGCTGGGATTGCGTGCCACCTACCTGCATGGGCAGGGAATGTATGCAGGGGTAGAGCGAGATACTATATTTATGATTGTGGAGCGTAAGCACTTGGCGCCACTCAAACGATTGGTCTTGGAGCGTGACCCGAAAGCCTTTATCGCCACGACCAACGCGACCAACGATACTTTACCCCCATTGATTTAGTTATGAAAAGAACCATACTTTTAGCCCTTTCACTGCTCCTTGTGGCGAGTGCGACTTGGGCACAACTCAAAGCCCCTTGTACCGAAGAGGTCAAAACATTTGTAAAAGTAGAGACGAACAAGGGCGATTTTATCGTCGCTCTCTATGAGGGAACGCCTCAGCACCGAGATAATTTCGTGCGCTGGGTGCAGGAGAAAGCCTACGAACGTACCATCTTTCACCGCGTAATCAACCGCTTTATGATACAAGGGGGCAATATGATGACGCGCGATGCTACGCCCCAAATGGATGTGAGCATAGATACTATTAGCGGCACACTCCCTGCCGAAATAGATATGGCACGTTTCTTCCACAAAAGAGGTGCCTTGTGTGCCGCTCGTGAGGGTGATGATGTTAATCCCGAAAAGGCCTCATCTAACACACAATTCTATATTGTAACGGGTACCTACTTTACCGATATAGACCTTGATAACATGGAGCGTAACAAGGGGTGCAAATATACTCCAGAGCAGCGAGAAGCCTATAAAATGTATGGGGGAACGCCTCATCTGGACAATGATTACACCGTCTTTGGCGAAGTGGTGCAGGGCATGGAGGTGATCGAGAAGATACAGAGTGTGAAAACCGACCCTGTGAATCGCCCTACGAAAGATGTGCTAATCCGTCGCATGACCCTCGTCGAACGTCCCAACTCTAAAAAGAAATAGAGATGCAGGCGGGTGTTTTGTACATGATTCCCGTACCGATTGCCGAGGGGGAGAATAGCTCTTTCTTCCCTGTGGTCAATGCGCCTATTGTAGAGGGCTTAGAGCTTTTCTTCGTGGAGAATATCCGCTCAGCACGTCGGGCTATACGTTCGCTCTGTCCCACCAAGCCGATTGACCCGATTACCTTTATCGAGATTGGCAAGCATGCCGATGAGGCTACTTGGCACGAAGCGTTTGAGCGCATCAAAGCAGGTGTCTCGGCGGGTGTGCTCTCCGAGGCTGGGTGCCCTGGAGTAGCCGATCCAGGAGCGCAGGTGGCGCGCTGGGCGCATCAACAAGGGGTACGAGTGGTACCATTGATTGGTCCCTCTTCGCTTCTTATGGGGCTTATGGCATCGGGTTTGAACGGTCAGCGTTTCGCTTTCGTGGGCTATTTACCTCGTGAGGGTGCCGAACTTAAACAGACTATCCGCCAGTTGGAACAGCGCATAGCATCGCAGGGCGAGTCTCAACTCTTTATAGAAACGCCCTATCGCAATCAACGCATTGCAGAGGCTCTTTGGTCGCATTGCCAAGCCTCTACCCGTCTCTGCATCGCGCAGGATATAACGGGAGTACACGAACGGATTGTTACCAAAACGATTGCACAGTGGCGCAAAGCTCCCTTTGTCTTTGAGAAGTTACCCACCCTCTTTATCCTCGGTGCATGAGTGAAGCAACCCTAACGCCTCCTCTCCTGGAGGAGTTCCGCCGTTGGATCGCCTCCGCCTATCCGCAAGAGGCAGAGCGTTTGCTTTGGGCGTTGGAACATACCACTCCCGCTCTCTCTATCCGATGCAACCGTAGCAAACAAGAATTGTACGATTTCTCCTTGAACCATCTGCCATTAGAAAGGGCGGTAGCGTGGTGTCGTGAGGGGTATTATCTTGCCGAGCGACCTTTCTTTGCTCATGATCCCTTGTGGCACGCAGGGGCTTACTATGTGCAGGAGGCGGGCTCTATGGCACTCGCTCAGCTCCAATCCCTATGGGGCGAGGAACCGATGGACGTATTAGACCTCTCGGCAGCTCCAGGAGGTAAGAGCACGCTCCTTACGCAGATTCTTCCAAAAGGTAGCCGTCTCATTGCCAACGAACCAATACCCAAACGGGCGCAGATATTGAGTGAAAACTTGACCAAATGGGGCTATCCCGAGGTTATCGTTACACAATCTTACCCCGACCAACTGCGCAAAGCGGGGCTTGTCTTCGACCTTATCGTGGTAGATGCGCCCTGTTCGGGCGAGGGGCTCTTTCGTAAATCGCCCGAGGCGCGCGACGAATGGTCGCTCGAGGCAGTAGAGGAGTGTGCCTTGCGACAGAGAGATATTCTCCGAGAGGCGTGGCAGATGCTCCGTCCTAATGGATGGTTAGTGTATGCAACGTGTACCTTTAATCCGCGGGAGAATGAAGAGAATGTTCGCTTTCTCATAGAGGAATTGGGCGCAACTTATACCCCTCTCGTTGATGTGCCCGAGGAGTGGAACTGGGTCGAGGGAAAGGAAGGCTTGGGCTATCATTTCCTGCCAGGGATTACCGATAGTGAGGGCTTTTACTGGGCTCTGCTCCGCAAAGCGGGTAGTGACGAGGTTGTAGAGGGGAAGAGTAGTGTCAAGCGAGCGAGGAAAGGAGAACGTAAGGCGCAACCGCTATCCCTTTCGAAAGAGATTACCCAATGGGTCAAGGCTTCTTACAGGGACTATACGCCCGTAGCTATGGGCGAGGAGATTGTGTTGCTCTCGAGCGAACTTTTGGAACACTATAAGGCGTTGCAGGCAAGCGGTATCGTAATGCTTTCGGCAGGCATACCCTGCGCTACGCAGAAAGGGAACAAACTGCGCCCTTCGTCGCTTCTTCCTTTCAGTCAGGCGATAGAAACTGAGGCGTTCCCGAGGGTCGAACTTTCGTTGCGTGAAGCCTTGCGCTACTTGGCAGGCGAAGCTATTCAGCTCCCCGCTACCGCTCCGCAAGGTTACTGTCTACTCCTTTTCGAGGGAGTGCCAGTGGCTGTAGCGCACAACTTAGGGCATCGCGCCAATAACCTCTATCCGAAACCCTATCGCCTCAAATCTCTCCCGAAATAACCCTCCCTCCCCCGCTCCACGGGCAACCACCTTCTCCCGAAGAGTCCCCCTTTCTTCTTACTTGCAGTAGAGGTCTTTCGTCTATGTTGTGAATGTAACATTGAAGTAGGCTATCCTATCCACAAAGTTCGTTAGGAGATCAAAGCAATAAGTTTCTTACTAATGCACAAAAATAAGTTCACATCATCGATTAGAAGAGGGCTAAGGTGCAGTGATTGAAATGATACTTTTTCCAAATTTTATTCATCGTTCTCTTCTTAAATCATATCTTTGTAAGTGTATTATTGGCATTCTTATTAGATGAAATTATCATTTTATGGCAATAAATAGAATTAAGTCTGTTTTGGCAGAGAAGCAGTTGACCAGTAAATGGCTTGCACAACAATTAGGTAAGGCAGAAAACACAGTTTCCCGTTGGTGCTCCAACAAGGTGCAACCTTCGTTAGAGATACTCATTGTGATAGCGAAAATTCTTGAAGTAGATGTTCGAGAGTTAATCGTGTCAACCAAAGAAGCCCGATAGAAAAGCCTGTAATTGCATACTCTTATGAAAGAGCCCAAAATATCTTGGCCTCAGGCTAAATACATAGCGACAGACCTTGTCCGTCGGAGAGCAAGTTCAGATTTAGATTCATTTACTCAGACCTTGCAAGATGCTCGTGTAGACCTTAATCCTCATCAAGTAGAAAGTGCTCTATTTGCTTTTCGTTCGCCACTCTCTGGCGGTGCGATCCTTGCAGACGAGGTCGGTCTTGGAAAAACGATAGAAGCTGGAATCATTTTGTCGCAGAAATGGGCAGAACGCAAGAGGCGTTTGCTTATCATTGCACCTGCCAACCTTCGCAAACAGTGGGTAGAGGAGTTGGAAGAGAAGTTTTACCTGCCAGCTTTCATTTTGGACAAAAAGGTGATGGAGCAATATTGGGCTAATAAAGAAGGGGTCAATCCCTTTGAGACAAATAGGATAGTTGTTTGTTCTTATGACTTTGCTCGTCGTCAAGAGAGCTATTTGCAATTAGCTAAATTGGATCTTGTTGTTTTGGATGAAGCCCATCGTTTGCGTAATGTCTATCGCCCCGACAATCAGACGGGTAGGATCTTGAGAAAGGCTCTTGCTAATAAGAAGAAAATATTGCTTACTGCAACACCTCTTCAGAATAGCTTGCTTGAATTGTATGGACTCACCAGTTTTATTGATGAGTATGCCTTTGGTGATTTGAAGAGCTTTAAGTCACGCTATAATGGCAATCTTTCTGAAATGGATTTCTCCCAACTTAAAAATCGTTTAGCACCTCTCTGTCACCGTACGTTACGCCGTCAGGTGTTGGAGTATATCAAGTATACCTCTCGTATACCTATGCTTCATGAATTTGTGCCCAGTGCTGAGGAGACAGAGTTGTATAACCTCGTTACGAAGTTTTTGCAAAGAGAGCGCCTTGTCTCTATACGTAGTAGTCAGCGTGCTCTTACCACGCTCGTTTTGCGAAAACTCTTGGCTTCCTCCTCTTATGCCATTGGGGGAACCCTGCAAACCATATTGCAACGTATAGATGCACAGGTGGTAGCCGAAGAAAACTTACCCGAATTTGCAGACTATGAGAGCTGGGAGACCATGATGGATGAAATACCCGAAGCTGAGGAGAACTGGGTTAAACAGGATAGAAACCTTAGCCCCGAAGAATTGGAACTCCTTGGAGAGGAACGAGAGTGGTTGCAACGCTGTTTGGAGCTAACAGAGCGCATCTCAAGCAACAGCAAGGCAGAGCAACTACTCATAGCCTTGGAGAGTGGATTCAAAAAACTTTCCAGTTTGGGAGCCAATCGTAAAGCTCTTATTTTTACGGAGAGTCGGCGCACACAAGAGTTTCTTTATCGTTTGCTGAGCGAGAGAGGATACGAAGGAGAAGTAATGACTTTTAGTGGAACGAACAATGATGCTCGAAGCACAACGATACTTCGAAGTTGGAGAGAAGCAAACAAAGACACAGGATTGGTAACGGGGGTTAAGGAAGCGGATATGCGAGCCGCCTTGGTGGATGAGTTTCGCAATCGGGCTACGATTATGATTGCTACCGAAGCAGCGGCCGAAGGGATTAATCTTCAATTCTGCTCCTTAGTGGTCAATTATGATTTGCCTTGGAACCCTCAGCGTATAGAGCAGCGTATAGGGCGTTGTCATCGTTATGGTCAGCGACATGATGTAGTGGTCATTAACTTTTTGAACAAGAGCAACGCTGCCGATCGTCGTGTTTATGAACTTCTTGACGAGAAGTTTCGTCTTTTTGATGGTGTGTTTGGTGCGAGCGATGAGGTGCTGGGGAGCATCAGTTCGGGCACAGACTTTGAGCAACGTATTGCCTACATCTACCAGACCTGCCGTAGCGAAGAGGAGATACAAGCTGCTTTCGACCAGCTCAAAGCAGAGCTAAGCCCTGAGATTGATGAGCGTATGCAACAAACCAGAACGGTACTCTTGGAAAACTTTGATGACGAGGTGCGGGCACGCCTTCGCGACAGCGAAGACAGTAGTCGTCGATTGTTGCGACGCTATGAGGAGCGACTTTGGATGCTCACTCAATACATTTTACGCAAAAAAGCGAGTTTCTCATCGAGCGATTATAGTTTCGTGTTACAAGAGCCTATTGATGGCATTTCTGATACAGGCCCCTACTATATGCTTGAGGCCTCTGCCGAAAATAAGAAAAGTGAGAGTGAGCAGCAGGGCAAGGGACTTTATCGAGCCAACCACCCTTTGGCACAATACACTATCAAAGAAGCCAAGAACATAGAGGTAACAACCAAAGATACACTTGTTTTGGATTACAGTCATTCGGGAAAACGTATATCTCCTCTGGCTGACTTAGTGGGGCAAAGGGGGTATCTTTCGGTAGACCTGCTTTCGATAGAAACGGCGGAGACCATAGATCATTGGGCTGTGGCGATGATAACAGAGGGTGGTGAAGTTATCTCCTCGGACCTCATCGAGCATATATGGTCCATTCCCAGTAGTGTGGAGCTGACAGACAGTACCATACCGACCGTATGTATAGATCGATTGGAGCAGATTAAGGTTGCGCAGATAGAAGAAACCACGCAACAAGCTCGGCAAGAAGCCCTGCAACTCTTTGATGAGCAGGAGGAGAAGCTCGATAGATGGGCGGAGGATATGAAACTGGGCTTGGAGAGAGAAATCACAGATCTAAACCAAACCATACGTCTTATGAAGATGGAGGCGCGTAAAGCAGATAGCATAGAAGCTCGTCTTGCTGCACAACGAGAAATAAAGGCAAGCGAAGCCCTCCTCAAACGCAAGCGGGCAGACTTTTTTACCGAGCACGACCGCATTGAAGCGCAGAAAGATCTACTCATCGACCAATTGGAGCAATTGCTCTCCTTGCGTTATGAGAAACAAAACCTCTTTACCTTGAGGTGGAAGATGATTTAATATGGATAAGATATGGCACTACCCATTAACATAGAGGACCTGCTCAATAAGCGAAAAGTAGAGAGCAATCGTATAGAATTTAAGGAGGGGTGGAATCCTACTAAAATTTACCAAACCATTTGTGCTTTTGCCAATGATTTTGACAACATTGGTGGGGGATATATTTTGGTGGGTGTAGAGGAGGAAAATGGTATAGCCAAGCGTCCTGTGCGTGGGCTATCCGTGGGCGAACTCGACCGTATCCAGCGAGCAATGATTGGTTACGACCACAAGATTAACCCATACTACCGTCCTCGAGTCTCAGTGGAAGAGATAGATGGCAAATATATTTTAGTCATTTGGGTGCCTTCGGGGCTCGACCGTCCTTATGATGTGATGGACGATGTGACCAAGCGAGATGCTCGTTCACGTTGGTATGTACGCAGTGGAACAAGCACGATCGAAGCCAGAGGAGAGGTGTTGGTCGAATTAAGAGATATGGCGAATCGTACGCCTTTTGACGACAGAGGAAATAGTGAGATTGCAATAGAGGACCTCTCTCCTGTACTTATTTATGACTATCTAAGAAAGGTCAAAAGTCGCTTGGTTCAGACTTTCTCTATTACATCCATAGAGAAAACTTTAGAACAAATGGACCTGTTTGTAGGGCCTCTTGAACGACGCTATCTGAAAAATGTAGCAGCGATGATGTTTTGCGAGACGCCAGAGAAGTTTTTTCCCTATACCCAAGTAGAGATCGTCCACTTCCCTGGTGGGGCAGAACGAGACCCTAATAATATGATTGAGGTGCCGAAAATTAGGGGCTCTGTACCAACTATCATTGGTGCTACGCTCAACTACTTGCGTACCCATATTATCAGAGAGCAAATCATCAAGCCTAAGGATAGAGCGGAGTCGATTCGTTTTTTCAACTATCCCTATCAAGCTTTGGAAGAAGCAGTGGTAAATGCTCTATATCATCGAGACTATCAAGTGAGAGAACCAGTGGAAATTACTATAGAGCCTCACGCGATTTCGATTCTTAGCCACTCGGGTCCTGACCGCTCTATTAGTGAAGAGAGTATTCGTGCTGGCAGACGTTTGCAGGCACGTCGTTATCGTAACCGCCGTTTGGGAGAGTTTCTCAAAGAGCTTGACCTTTCCGAGGGGAGGGCTACGGGTATTCCTACAATACAGGAGGAGTTGGTACGCAATGGGTCCCCTTTAGCCACTTTTGAAACTGATATAGATCGTACTTACTTTTTGATATCTATCCCTTGCCATCCAGATTTTGTGCACAAAAGTTTCTCTCAAGTAGATGTAAAAGCCAGAATAAAAGCGAGAATAAAAGACAAGAAGCGTAAGGAGCGATTGTTTGCCTTGATTAGCCTGATCAAACAGGGTGAAATCTCTTCTGCTCTTGAAATAGCCAAGAACCTATCTGTTTCCTCAGCTACGATTTGGCGTGATCTCAAAGTGCTGTCAGCGTTAGGCATCGAGATTAAGACAAAGGGAAAGTGGAGGATTCTTGCGACAGTTGACGAAGTCGATGATACACTTGATGCGACAGTTGCGACAGTCAATGATACGGTAGATAATGATATGTAGATGATGCGACAGTTGCGACAGTCAATGACACGCTAA
>NZ_FUXE01000004.1:70050-168088 GCF_900167105.1 Porphyromonas circumdentaria
ACGGTAAATGATACACTTGATGCGACAGTTGCGACAGTCAATGACACGGTAAATGATACAGTTGATGCGACAGTTATTAAAAGCATATAAAGGCTATGGACTACGATAGTTGCTACACCCCCCAATGCCCTAAGCGAGAAGCTTGCACCCTATGGCACAACGCTCTGCAAAGCCTCCAAGAGGGGGCTACCCAACTCAATATCACCAACCCCAAGCTCATCGAAGAGGCTGGTGGCTATGAGTATTGTCCGCTCCATCAAGAGCACAAACTCAGAAGTTTTGCCCGTGCCTTAGTTTGGACTTATCGGGAGATGACCCTTGACCAATTAGAGCGTGTTCATGCTGCTCTCATCAGTCACTTTGGGTATAGCAAGGTGGTGCGTATGCGCTGTGGTTACGAAGCGATTAGTCCAGAGGAGCAAGCCACCATTACGGGTATCTTTGAAACAGTGGCTCCTGGCAATAAACCTCAATACAAGGGGTTCGAAGAGCATTATACCAAGCCTCGGAGAGTAGAGGGTAAAGCAGCGCATAAACTACTCAAATAGGGAGTGAAGTTTTCCATTGTTGGAAAAATGTTTTTCCCTTCTTGGAAAATAGGTTTTCCTATAATGGAAAAGGAACAGAAGCCTTTAGTAAAAGAATAGATGATTAGGACAACGTAGTACTTACGATATGAAACAAAAACTCGAACTCACGTGGATAGGCAAAGGCGAAGAGGACGTCCTTGAGCCACGTATCCTTATAGAGAACCCCGAATACAGTTATGGAGACCCCAACACGGGCAACCTTCTCATACATGGCGACAATCTCCTCGCCCTCAAATCGCTCGTGGCCTCGGGCTATGCGGGCAAGGTCAAGTGCATCTACATCGACCCGCCTTACAATACTGGCTCGGCTTTTGAGCATTACGATGACAATGTAGAGCACTCCATTTGGCTATCGCTGATGAAGCAACGCTTAGAACTACTCCGCGAATTGCTCTCGACCGATGGTAGCATTTGGATAAGTATTGATGCCTACGAGTGCCACTATCTCAAAGTATTGTGTGATGAAGTCTTTGGACGCAACAACTTTGTGGACGAAATAATTTGGCAACGTTCGTATGCTCCCATCAATCTTAAGAAGACCGTATCTCGTGCGCACGATGCTATCCTCATCTATGCTCGCAACGCAGAGGGCTTCACACTGAATAAACTCCCTCGTAGTGAAGAAGCCAACAGCCGCTACAAGAATCCCGACAACGACCCAAGAGGTCCGTGGACTTCAGGACCTATACAAGTCGGTCCCCGGGTTGAATCTAATGTTTATCCAATAGTTACACCTTCGGGAAGAGTTGTTCTTCCTCCAGAAGAATTTAGTTGGAGATACAGCGAAAGTCGCTTGCAAGAGTTAATTGAGGACAATCGGATTTATTTCGGTGAAAACGGGGACAATGTACCTCGAATAAAGCGATTCTTATCAGAGGTTAAAGAGGGGGTTGTTGCTTTGAGCTTGTGGCTTCGTACCGAAGTAGGCGATACGCAGGAAGCCAAGCGAGAAGTCAAGGCTCTTAATGCTCAAGATGTTTTTTCTACTCCCAAGCCCGAACGCTTACTGGAACGAGTACTCACCCTCGCCAGCAAAGAGGGCGACCTCGTGCTGGATAGCTTCCTCGGTAGCGGTACCACGGCAGCCGTAGCACACAAGATGGGCAGACGATATATAGGGGTTGAGCTGGGTGACCATGCCTACACCCATTGCGTGCCACGTCTTCGGAAAGTAATCGACGGTACGGACAAGGGTGGTATTACCACTTCGGTGGGGTGGACTGGAGGCGGAGGTTACCGCTTCTGTGAGCTTGCCCCTACGCTACTCAACGAAGACGAAAACGGAGTGATGGTGATCAGTCCCGAATACAATGCCGATATGCTTGCCGCAGCCATGGCGTTGCACGAGGGCTTTCGTTATGCCCCCGACCCCGAAGTCTTTTGGAAGCAGGGACACAGTACAGAGAAGGATTATATCTATACCACTACACAGCATCTGACCGTGGAAACGCTGGAGTATATCGACTCGCTCCTCGCCGATGGCGAAACCTTGCTCATCTGCTGTACTTCGCACACGGCAGGTTTGGGTAGTCGCTTCCCTCGTATCTCTGTGAAGCGCATTCCCCGTATGCTCCTCGGTCGATGTGTATTTGAGCCTAAGCAAGATTATAGCCTCAATATCATAACCCTGCCCGAAGTAGAACCCCAAGACGAAGAAGACAATGAATAAGCGAGACAAAAACGAAACACTACGACAGGTGAAAAGTCGCCTCTCGATGCGAGAGCCTTTGGGCAAATGCTTAGACGTAATAGCCAACATCACGGAACGACTTACGCTCACGAAACGTCCCAGTGACCCAGCAGAGCAAAAAGACTTCCTAAGCGACGAGTTGGCAAAAGCACGCGAAGTAGTCCCCTCGCTCAAAGGTTTCGGACGTAGTTTCCCCTCGTTTACCTGCTCCATCGCCACAGGTATTGGCAAGACACGCCTCATGGCTGCCACCATTTATTACCTACATCAAGTGCATGGTATCAAGCACTTCTTTATCCTCGCTCCCAATCTCACCCTCTACAACAAATTGTTGCGTGATTTTGGTGATTCTGGTTATGATAAGTATGTATTCAAAGGCTTGGCGGAATATGTGACCCATCCTCCTATAGTCATTACGGGAGAAAATTATCTCACCCTTCGTCCCGATACGAGTGGGCCACAGCTTTTTGACTTTAAGAATATAGAAATTAATATCTTCAACATTGCCAAGTTTAACTCCGACAACAAGACCTCTAAGAAAGGAGGTGAGGTGTTGGCTCCACGGATGAAGCGTTTGTCGGAGTATCTCGGTACGAGCTATTATGACTACCTTGCCTCCCTGCCCGACCTTGTGGTGCTTATGGATGAGGCACATCGCTACTATGCCGATGCTTCCCGCTTGGCTATTGATGAGCTTGCCCCAGTCCTCGGGATAGAGATGACAGCCACTCCTCTCAAAAATAATAAGCCCGTAGAAAACATCATCTATGAGTACAATCTGGCAGAAGCTCTTCAAGAGGGCTTATATGTAAAGATCCCTGCCATTGCCAAACGAGCTAACTTCCGTAGCGAAAGACTTACACCCGCCGAGGTAGAGCGTATCAAACTGGAAGATGGTCTCTCGGTGCATCAGCACACTATGGCAAGTCTGGAGATCTATGCACGTACTTACGATAAACCTCATATAAAGCCCTTTGTGTTGGTAGCTTGCCGAGATATTGTGCATGCTCGAGAAACAGCTGAATACTTAGAAAGTGATAACTTCTACGGAGGACGATACAAGGGAAAAGTGCTACAAGTAGATAGCTCTACCAAGGGCGAAGATGACCTCGCACAGCTTTTCCTAACCATTGAGGAGACAGGGAACCCCATTGAGATTGTTGTACACGTAAATATGCTGGGCGAAGGATGGGATGTGCGCAACCTTTACACCATTATCCCCCTCCGTGCCGCGAACGCCCACACCCTCATTGAGCAAACCATCGGCAGGGGGTTACGTCTACCTTTTGGAGGTAAGCGCACGGGAGTGGACCATATCGATAAACTTACCATCATTGCCCACGACAACTTTCAAAAGATAGTGGATGCTGCCAATGAAGAGAACAGTATCTTGCGTCGCTGTCAATATGTAGAACTGGATGCAGAGGAGTTGGATGCCGAACCCGTAAACATCGTAACTGTCGAACCCAAAGTGAACGAATCTGTTGTGCAATATCAGGCTCAAGTCGCTACTGCCACAACAGATCAAGAGCGAGAGAAGGCTCAGGCTCTATGCGATGCTACGGAGGCAATACAAGCGGTACTCAGTGAAGTGGCAATAGAAACGCAATCGGCATCGATAGAGGAAATCGCAAAGAATGAAGAGAAATTGGAAGTGCTTGTGAATAGAGCCAAAGAAGCAGTGGCAAGGAAGGTTACGATTTTTACCCCTCTTATCCAAGAGGAGCTTAGCCCTGCTTTTGTGAAGGAAACCATCACTCGCTTCAAACGTAATTTGATAGAGATCCCTCGTATTAGCATCTTGCCTAAGGAGATACATTATGGCTTGGAACACTTCGACGTCGATTTTTCCAAAGGGCAATTCGATTTTATAGAGCGCAAAGAGCGTATCGTACGCCGAGACCTTGTCGATAACAAGCAGGAACTACTGGAGGTCGTGGAGAGTGGTCGCACGCAAAATATCAAGCACAAACTATTAATGCTACTTCTTGATGAGCCAGAGATAGACTACTCAGAGATGAGAGAGGAATTGCTCTATATCCTCGGTCAAGTATTAGAGTATATACGTATCTATAGTACAGATGATGAAGTTGCTATCCGTACGATTGACCAGAATTGTCAACTCATTGCCTCTCGTCTGTACGAGCAGATACGAGAGCACTTTATTCAGGAAGTAATAAGCTATGGAGAGGCAAAAGTCCTCCCCTTTGTTCGGATCGAGCCTATTCATCTTGGAGAGCGAACTGGTTACCCTCGCAAGACGCTCTATGAGGCCTTACCTTCTTTGCATCAAATCCGCCGCTTCATCTTCCATGGCTTTACAAAAGCTTGCCATGAATGTTATGCTTTCGACAGTGGTACAGAACGCAACTTTGCTCAGATCTTGGAGCAAGACGGCGAGGTGATCACATGGTTGCGCCCAGCAGCAACGCAGTTCAATATCCACTGGGGCAGAGAGAGTCGTCGCTATGAACCTGATTTCGTAGTGGAGACTACCGATGGTATTTACTTGGTAGAGACGAAAGCGAACACGCAATTGAGCAATGAAGAGGTGCAAGCCAAAGCCGAAGCCGCAAGGCAATACTGCCTCTTGGCAACGGATTACACCACAAAACACGGTGGTAAACCATGGACTTATCTTCTCGTTTCACATCTCGACATAGAGCCAACGTTTAGCTTCAAGTATGTTTGCGACTTAAGTAAAGGAAATTGACAACTCAATGATAAGGGTAGACTTTATAAGTCTCCTTCTCAGCTGATAGCATGGCAACAGACTATTTCTATATGTGCTCCTCCCTCCTTGTCTTCTGCGATGAGAGGGGGCAAGTCGCTACGGAAGAGGAACCGAAGGGTTGATGACAAAAGGACGAGGCATTGCTCTACAATGGACAGGGTGCTACAAAAGAAAACCCGAAGGCCGTAGTATCAGCTCTCGGGTTGTTGTCTGCTTTTGTTCTTTCTACTTTGCAAGAGGAAACCTGTGTCTGCGAGAGAAGCGAGCAAGCGAAACCCCACCTTGAACAGAGGATAGCACTGCTCAAGATGGAGGCGCGGAATAGAAGCGGAGTGAGGATTCCCGAAGGAACCCTATTCCGTTTAATGTTACCACTGTAAGAATTGGTAGCTAAGACCGACCCCTACGTAGGGACCTACACCCCAAGAGAAGTCTTTTTGCTTGAAGTTATAGCTCATTGTTGCGCCCACACCTGCCTGTAGGCCAAGTCCCCAGCGTTTGGGTTTGCGGCGTTTCAGTACAGAGGGGTCTACGAAACTGTTGAGTTTGCTAAATGTCACGTTACTGTTCGGACTGCGAGCAATCACCTCATAGTTCTCGGTAAAGTAGACTTCAAGAGGTACATCTATTTGATAGGTAAATTGCTTTAGGTGGAGATTATCGGCATCAATGCGTATGAGGCTATTGGCATCGATCGTCTCGTCGGCAAAGTGAATATTCACTAAGTCTCCTAATGTGTACTTTAGACTACTCTCTTGATAGATGGTATCACGTATTACAATGCTCGCATCTACCGCAGAAACAGGTCTTTTTCGTACCCGCTTTTTGAGGTCTTCAACCTTGTCGTAGAGTTCTTTATTCAAATCTCTCAGCTCTTTGATGGTAGAGATAAAAGATTTCTTCTCGGCATACAAACTGCCATTGGCAGCTTTGAAATAGCGAATGCTGTCTTGTACAGCCTCAATGTTGTGCCTTGCTGTACGTAGTTTGCGACGGGTATCTATATTCCAAGCGAATGAAAACAGAAGTGCCACAACGAGTAGAGCTAAGACTGAGCCCAAGATGATTTTCTTTTTCATACCAGTTTTGTTTTTTTTATTGAATATACATCAGAAAGTAAACACTCCATCTACAAGGGGGAAACAACTACACTCTCAATCCGTTAGATAGCCCGCTTTTTCAGAGAGAGTATTTGTTTATATTTCCTATTTGTAGATGTATTTATGGCGCGAATATACAAAAAAGATTGAAAAGGTGGATAAAAATATTTGTTTTTATTTTGATGAATGTTAGAAAGTTACTTGAGGTAGGAGGAGTAAATCCCTTCCTTTAGGCAGTATAGCTTGGGTTTCGGGAGGGCTAACTTTACCTCTTCTAAAACAGTATTAGCTTTGCCTTCATCTCACATTTTGGGTAGTAGGAGGGGGGGGGGAATGCTACGCTATCTGCTGTTGGGAAATTATGTTTGGAGACTTCTATGACGCTCTCTCTTGATTTCCCCCGAGAGTTTGCACCGAAAAAGGCTGAGAAAAGAGAACAAAAAAGAGTGTAGCTCCACGGAGGAACTACACTCATCGATTTTTGTAAGAGAATTATTTTGCTACCCTACGCAAAGGAACAAATCACTTGCAGGGTTCTTTTTAGGAAAGATGAAAGAAGCTAAGCCTCTTTTTAATATTCGTCCGAAACAGTTAGTTTGGCACGACCCTTAGCACGGCGTGCAGCCAAAACGCGACGACCATTAGCGGTAGCCATGCGAGAGCGGAAGCCATGCTTGTTCTTTCTCTTTCTGTTGGAGGGTTGAAACGTTCTTTTCATCGTTGTATGTAACTTATGTAAACTCTATTATACAATGCAATCAGGGTGCAAAGGTACTAATTCTTTTTCTTTTTGCAACCAATTACTCAACTCTTTGTACACAAGATGTACGGGAAGCCCCATAATATTATAGAAAGAACCCTCTATTCGAGCTATCGCCACGTAGCCAATCCACTCCTGTATTCCATAGGAGCCAGCCTTGTCGTAGGGCTTGTAGTGCGAGAGGTAGTATTCGATCTCTTCCTCGCTGAGTGGCGCGAACCAAACCTTACTCTCTGCCGAAAAAGAGTACCCCTTACCTAAGGGACTCATTAAGGCTACCCCTGTTATGACCCGATGCATTACACCGCTTAGCGTTTGGAGCATGTGGCGTGCCTCTTCGGGCGAGTGTGGTTTGCCGAGTAGCTCCCCCTCTTCGGTGAGAACCACCGTATCTGCCGTGATGAGTAGTTCGTCCGATGCGAGATGTTCTCGATAGGCCTGAGCTTTGCGGCAGGCAAGATGACGGGCTACTTCATGGGGCGGAATGTGTGTAGGTGGCGTCTCGTCGATGTTGGGCATGGTGCGTACTTCGAAAGGGATATCTAACCCTGCGAGTAATTCTTTCCGTCGGGGCGACTGTGAACCCAATATGATTTTATAGGGAAGTTGTATCATTGAATGTTGTTTGTTGTGTTGTTTTTATCATGTTGTATTGTTGGCTTCGAGGTAGTTTAGGGAGAAAGCTTACCAGTTGAGCCCCTCGCCTTGGGTAGCCCACTCGCCTTTAGCTCTTAGGGTCTGCTCTATGACGTCCCGAGCCACTCCCTCGCCGCTTTTGACGGGAGAGATGTAGCTCGCCACATTGAGGGCTTCCACCGAGGCATCGGCAGGAGCTACTGCCAAGCCTACGTAGCGCATCACTTCCATATCGGGTATATCGTCGCCTACATAGAGTATCTCGTGGGGTGCAAGCCGATACTTCTCGATAATCTTCTGTAAATCTCGCATCTTATTGCGTGACTGTTGGTAGTACTCGGTTACACCCAAATGCGCCATTCGCACCTCCATGGGGGGCATATATCCGCCCGTAATGATGCCTACTACATAGCCTCTTTTTACGGCATATTGCAGGGCATAGCCGTCCCGTACATTCACCGTGCGTATTGGGTTGCCATCTTCACCCAGTAGGGTTGTGGTGCGGCTCAGTACGCCATCTATGTCGAAAAGGAAAGCTCTTATTTGGGTTAGGTCGTAAGCTATACGGCTCATAATGAGTGTTATTGGTGGGTAGAAATAGATAACTTCTGATTTTTTTATGTATGCCTTTACTCTCAAATGAAAAAGGGTCTCTATCCCAGCGTTTTATATCTCCTGTGCAAACTCCAGTTTTCTCCTATGCAAACTCCAGTTATCACCTATGCAAACTTTACTTATGACCTGTCTAAACAAATGCAAGGGTCTATCTAAACGTTCAAAACCTATAATCCAAAAGGTGATTTGAATTACAGGTAGGGAAGCAACCCATTATTTCCTTTGCAAAGATATAGAAATCAGGCGAATAGCCAGTCTGATAAGATGTAAAAATAGGAATATACTACATAAGAGAGCAACTTTTGAGCTTATAATCCTCACGGCTTATTAAAATTCTTAAGGAGATGATGGGAGCTACTCCAAGGCCTTGATGGGTGTCGTGATTGCTTTGTTCTGTGAGAGATGGGAATTTTGGGAACCTTCCAATGGGTCTGTATGCGACACTCTTAGACAATTTTGTGATTCTGTTTTTCTCCCTACAATTGGGTATTTCCTCTCTTCGGTGGTTATTGTACCTTTAGCCCGACTAATAAAGTATAAACTATAAAACAACGAGAATATGCTGGGAACAATTCATACAAAAAGAGGAATCTTGGTCAATAACGCACTCCTACAACTGGTACACTTGCAGCTGGCTGCGGGCGAGAAGGTACCTGCGCACGATCATAAAGGACAGGAAGTATTCTTCACTCTGGTAAAAGGCGAGGTGGAAGTTACCCTTCAAGGCGAGGAGGTACACCACTTAAGCGTGGGGCAGGTGCTGCACTTTGCTGGGGAGGCAACGATAGGCGTAGAGGCAAAAGTCGATAGCGAGTTTTTCGTCTACTTGATTCACCGCCACTAACGTCGGTCGAATGCGAATTTTTAGAGGGAGGCCATTGTTAGGGTCTCTCTCTGTTTCTGTAGGCTACGTTCTTTCTTGCTCTCGATATAAATCGTATCTTTGCCAGCGACAAGCATCAAAAACAAAAGGCACTATGAAAAGAATGTACTGGATTATCATGTTGATTGCTATCGTGCTGATTATCGCGGTCGTGGTGGGGGCTGTAATCGCTTTTCTATATCTTCCCGAGAGTATGCAGGGGGTGGTATTGGGCGTTGGAGCCTTGGCACTCTTCAACTTGGTATTGGTGTTGGGCTTTACCCGCTATAATGGCAGGCGTCGTAATCGTCGCAGGTAATGGCGATGAGTGTTTGAGGCAACTTTTTTTGTCGCAGGGGGAGCTTTCTCCTCCCTTAACTTCAAAGGAGGTTTTTGAGAGGAGCGTTAGGCTCCTTTTTTATTGTGCCTAATTGCTTTTTCATTCGCTGTGATATTTTTTTGCAATAAATTGTTCTATTGTATAAAAATGTATACATTTGCGGTGAGGATAGAGTGGATTGTTGCCTCGGTACTGTTAAGGTTTGTTGTTCTCTGCTCTATGTTGTCCTAAAGATGCACAATATAGACCCTATCCTCGGGAGAGCAGACAGTGCGCTATGTATCTCTATGACCTATGTGAGGGATGTATCTGCTCCATAGTGTTTCTTTTAAGTGTAAAAAGTTTTGTTTAATGCAGGTGTATTTATGACTCAGAAAATTAAATCTTTTATAACGTTCGCGCTCTCTATATTGGTGCTCTTTAGCACGATGGGAGCTTCTGCACAGCAGAATGATGATCGCAGATTAGTTAATGTCTGGTTCGACAAAGCTCCCGAGGGAGGTACGGTTGTCGTTAAGCAGGGTAGTCGCATACTTCGCGATGGAGATATGGTGAGGAATGGCTCTACCATCACAATCCAAGCATCCGTAGCTGTGAGGGACTACTCTTTGGCGGTGCTAAGAGTGGGTGAAAAGCATTATGTAAACCATCCCGTGCAGAGCGTTTCTGTAAAGTATAGGGTAGAGGGAGAAACTTTCATCAAGGCAATTTTTACAGTGATTCAAGAAAACGCAAAATCTCGTGTGAATATTCAGAGCACGCAAGGGGGTATTATGGGAGTGTCTGTAGGAGATAGAAAAATATTTTCTGGTCAAGAGGTTCCTGTAGGTACTATATTGCGCATTGGGGCACAATCAGCTAAGAGCTACCTTCTTACTGCTATAAAAGTGCAGGGCGGTCAATCTTTGCTTGATGTGCCTTACACCAATGAACCTGTTGAAGTATTTTATCAAGTTCAAGATAGGAGTACCTCTGTAAATGTATTGTTTGAGCATTATAATTCCATCCCACAGAAGACGGTACCTCTCTGTATAAATACTTATGGAGACGGAGGTCGCCTATACGTATTCTTGGGAGATAAGCAGGTGCATAATAACGATCAAGTGCCCCTAAAGGGTATTTTAACTCTGAAGACCATTCCCGAAAGACACGGTTGGCTAACTAAACTTACGGTAGGACGCTTAGGTGTTGTGTGTGAGCCTATGGCAACTCCTTTTACCTATCGTCATGAGATTGGCGAAGCTGTTATTATAGCGGCAACATTTTCTACTGATCCATTTTCTCAAGAGAAGGGTAACCAACCTCGCAGTAATGAGGGTATTGAAGGAGCAAATACTGCTATTCTTTCGGTATTGAAAGATGGAAGAGAGATTTTAATAGAGCGTGCAGAACCCAACGTAGCTGTACAACTCTACAATATGAGAGGAGAGGTGGTATGTCAAGATCGCACCAACGCAGAGGGTTATTGCAAGCTTGTAGCTGAGGGAGTGCCCGCAGGGGCTTATCTATTCAATGCAGGCGTTGTAAGGCAAAAGGTTTTTGTCCATTAAAGCACTGCAGAGGAAAAAGCCCAATGGTTTGAAATAGTTAGTAATAATTAAGTTGTGATAGATGGGGAGGATTCCTATTTTTGGGGTCTTCCCTGTTTTGTTCTCGGGAGGAGAGTTGGGACTTTAGAAGTTGAGTAGGGAGTAGCGACGGCGTACCTCTTTCATATCAATTCGTTCCTGAAAGTGCCACCACTCTCGATGGTAGCAACGTAGCCCCACTTCTGCCATAATTTGGCGTAAAAACTCTCTATTGGCTTTTGCTTGGGGCGATATACGTCCCGCCTTTACCAACTGTTCCTCTTTGTCGGTATGTGCCTCCTCGCCGAAGTGGTCAAAAGGTGTACCCATATCAAGTAAATTGCCTTTTTCGTCTACTATACTGAGGTCTACCGCTACACCGTAGTTGTGTCTTCCGCCTCTGTCTCCATTGGCAACGTAGATTTTGAGCGGAGTATTGGCCACCAAAGCATACATTTTGCGCTGTACACTGATGGGGCGTGCGGCATCGAATATGACAAGACGATAGCCAGGGCGACGTCGGGAAAGAATAGTTTGCGCCTTGGCAATTCGCTGGGCAAATCCTTTTTCTAAGTAGGCTTTGTTGAGGTCGGTATAGAGTTGTTGTCCTGTGAAGTTGTCGGTTGTTGCGTAGCGCAGATCAATTACTATCTCGGGGGCGAGGGTGGTTACTTCTACCATTCCATGGCGGAGCATAAGGGCGTCTAAGGAGTGCTTCGAGCCTGCTTGTTGTACTGTTGGGTACGATAGAGAAGCCGTGTAAGATGTCTCGGCGGGAGAGAATAGTGTGCAGGCGCAGGATAAAAGGAGGGTGTGAAGTATCATATAGTTGTCTTTTGCGTTTGCCACAAAGGTAGGGAGTATTTGAGACTCTTACGCCTCCTCATCGGGTCAAGCCCCCGAGGTAAAAATACGGAGCTTATACTTTTTAGCATACTACCTTAGCTAAAGCATAAGAGGCTTATTGGAATTTCTGTTGAAGTCTGATATTCTTAGGGTCAAAACTGAATATATCTTTATCCCTGTTATTGCCCAGGGCTCACGCATTTGAAAATTCATAGATAGTCGATGTTGACAATATGGGAGGGGTCTTTCGTGGCATTAATCTTTTGTATGGCAGCAAGTGCTTTTTTCTTCTTTTTCTTCAATCTTTCGAGAAAGAACAGTGCCATTTTATAGATGATATTGACATTCTTGGCAGCATTCCCCTTACGTCTTAAAGATTTATCTTCTCCCATAATCACATCCAAACAATAATGTAGGTTATTCTCTATGGCCCAATGGTTTCTGATAAGGTGAAACACTTTGTCGGGCTCTGAAAGAGAGGAGATAAAGTAAGAGATTTCGACACTCTCCGAGCTGTCCCTTTTATTGTGTCTAGTCCTTGTCATCTTGTGAATGGAATGCAGTGCCACCCACTTGTCCAAATCTTTATACTGCTCAATCTCTTTAAATCTCTGTGGTTCAACGAACGACTCCATCACACGGCTCTCTATGCGACCATGACTGGCATTGACTTCTTCTATCTTAGTGATTTTGTCTTTGTAAAAAGGACTGAAAAAATCCTCTACCTCCAAGAGGGTCCCCTACTGATTGCCCTTTACATTCAGGATGTAATCCCCTGAGCTGTCCACAATCTTATTTACGATCTCTTTTTGTGTACCAATAGCATCTATGGTAACCACATTGCCTTCCAAGTCTATCAAATCAAGCAGCTTTTTGATGGCATTATTTCATTAGACTTTTGAGAGATATAGACCTGATTGAAAGAAGCTCTAAGTCCGGCAATATAGGCAGTAACAGAGTGTGCCTCTGCATCGGGACTGAGTTTTTTTACTCCCCGCATAGTCTTACCATCTATGCAGATATGCTGCCCCATCATTTCAAAAACCGAGGAGAGCCAAGCAGTAAAAGCTTCGATAAACTTTTCAGGATTTAGGAGAGCACAAGCATAACTGAAAGTGTCATGCGAAGGGGTGTATCGTTTTAACTTTCTCCAGGTTATTCTTGTGTATAGCTCTTTAAGGTCATCTTCATGCAGCTCTGCGTATAATTCGAAGTCAGCCCAAGTTGTATAGCCAGACATAATTGCACAGAACATGATTAGAAGCAGGTAGTCTATGGGGTATGTCAAATGATTCCCATGACGAGGGTCTGGAATAGTGGAAAGGATAGAGAAGATATTATCCATGATTCTATATCTGATATGACATTAATTGGTTGATAATCAGATATAAAGATACTGAAAAGTGTCGATATGGACAAGAAAAAACAAAGCTAATATGCTGAATATTAATGATTTATCATATACTTCTGTTCGGATGAAGACATTCAGATTTCAAATGCGTGAGCCCTGGCGGTTGCCCTGATGACAGAGAAGAAAATCGGCACGATTGATCCCGTTGCCATTCGGGAACTTATTTCGCAAGGTATTCCCATGAAAAGAAAAGAGAGTGAGATGAAACGCTCTTAATCAGAAGAGCGGTGTATCGAACTGGAACGTCCAAATGACGAACCAATATCAAAGGATTTTTCAAGAGCCCCAAGAAGAGAAAGGCGAAAGGCTGACAAGGGTGATTATGAGTTGCTTTTCATCTGTCGCAATACTTTGAAAAATCGCAAGACCATCTATATTGCCAAAGAGTTGCAAGACACATTGGCAGAGATAGTCATGTCTATGAGAAACAGGGATATGACCATCGGCATCTATGTGGAGAACATCATTCTCCATCACTTTGAAGTCTATAAGGACGAAATAAACAGATTAAATGAACTCAAATTCAAAAAGCTATTGTAAGATGAAAAAACAAAACGCAAGACAAAATGTAAGGCAGGCAGCCCGAACGGAAAACAAGAGTGTATCATCCAAAGTGACTATCCACAACTCTACTACGCTTATAGAGCGTTCGGAAACAGGACAGAAAAGCCGAAACAAGAGGTCGGTGATTACGAGGAGACTTTTCGAAAACGGTATATCATGAAAAAGGGAGTGTCCGTCTATGTTTCCCAACAGATGATGCAAATACTTAGCTTTATGAATTATTTAGCATTGATGATAAAAATTAATACTATGATATTAGAGAGGTTTATGTTTCAAAAGAATAATATAATAAGGTGGTCTCCGTATTTTATATAACGTATAACTACCTTGATTATATCTTCATCAAATCTATGATAAAACCAATGTGACAAATTAAGAGTAAAATTGAAACGAAGAGCAATTATGCAGTAGTTTCACGAAACACGAAATCTATCGCATCTACTCTTAAATATCTTCGTCAATTTCTGCATGAATGGCTTTCAGATATGCATTAATATCTATAGCGGGAATAGTGCCAATAAACTTTAAATAGTTTACAAGCTGAAGAAAGAATGTAAAGAGAGACACGTCTTTGTCGCTAAACATAACCTCTTTTACTTTGCGGCTTTCATACACTTGTCTTATATACTTGCGATTATCCTCGATACTGCAGGTTGGAGCTATACCTTCAGGTTCTGTTTCGTTATAATCAACATAAAAACTGCCTGTATCACAGAGACATCCTAAATCTAATGTCTGTAGCCCTTTCAATTCCTTTAACTTCTTTTTTACCGTATCGTTCCCACTATATGAACTAGTCGTAGTTAAAATACCGCCAATTATCTTAGTTAGTGGTCTAGCGACCGCAGTTTTTCCTGAGGCAACCATACCAATACTTGTTCTTTTCAGCGTACGAACGCTCTCAACTTTCTGGGCTGCATATTCTATATACCCTTTTACATCCTGTTTCACTTCAAACACGGCATACACGCTTTCTGCCGGTATATACATAAAACTATCCTGCTTGAATATGAAGGGTGTATAAATGGCATCATAAATGACTACGTCCATCTGTTCGCTAACATTGCCTGTCGAATCTATCACTATAGCCTTATCCACTTTATATCTGTCAGGAAGATAGGTCCGTAGAAACTCAATCCAATGTTGCTCCGTAGCATCACCTTTGCTGCCAGGATGTTCAATAAATTCCCTGTTTACATTCAGGCTAGCCAACATCTGGTTCTGCAAGCCATGAAATAAATCCCTTAAATCTATCATTTTCTTGTATTCCAACAATTGATTATTCATATAACAATAAAAGTTATGAGCACTAAGTCCATTACTTCTAACACTGACTATCAGTAGTAACGGATTCTTAATGGCCACTTCTTTCTCAATATCTATCATAGCCGCCAAGTCAGTGCTGCTATATTGTGTGGAACCATTTGGATGACTATGCCATTCGCCCACATATTGCAACCCCTCCTTGGCTAATTGTTCCCATACATTTTCCAAACCCTTGGTAATGCGCATAAACTTTGTCCTGCCAGTCAATTTTTCCACAGGCACCACAACTTTTTCTATATACACCGTATGCCTATCTGTAGAATATCGTCCTGCGAGCATTCCTCCGTTCTCGTTAGGATATTCGCCCTCAGCCTGCAACTTTATTTGGTTGAATACTAAGGTTGGTATCTCTATATACAAATCATTACTTGCCAAATAATACTTCATAACTTGTTTATCTTTAAATTCAAGTCGTCTTCTGTTATATAAAAATTACTTAAGGCTTCCTGCTTGCTCAACATCTTGATAATATGCTTCACGGCGACTTGCACTTTGCATTCTATGTCATTATACGAAGCCTTAAAGGTTGGATTCCAACATCCCGTGGGGTTATACATGTCGGTTTCCGCATCGTGCTTAAGCAAGCCATATATCAACAAAACTGTTTCTGTCACATTGGGCGAAAAGGCACATATCAAATCCTGTGCATGATTTGTTATAGATAGATTAACCAGCAGAGCTTTCGTACCCACGGAATCCATTATCCTCATTAACTGATTATCCGTAGTACAATCAAATATCACATCAAACCCGTCAAAGAACTCTGCAAGAGCACTTTTTTCTTCATGCCCTGCCGCATATGTTTTTATCACTAAGTCAGCAATAGACTTCAAACTGGAACATTCAACATGAGGCGAAATCTGCGTCAGTAAATTCGTTATATCCAAGGTTTTCTCAATTATACCTGTATAAAAAGGATATGCAGACCGGCAAACATTACCCGGTTCCTTGTTGTCTATGTCATATAGAGTCAGGTTTTTCGCACCACATCTTGTTAGAGTTTCAGCCAAAATACTTCCTATAGCCCCGACACCCATAATCAGCATTTTTTTGTTAGCCAGTTCTTCTGGCATAGCTCCACGCCCAAAGAAATACTTATAGGAAATATCCACGGTTTCTGCCCATTGGATTTGCCCTTGCCTAAAATCAGTGAACCAAAACCTGTTCTTACCAGTGCCCACCCGCACAGGTTCTATCGGCAGATCATCCATGAAGAGCATCATTGCCTGCCAGTGAACGCCGCCTTCAGGTATTCTATATCCACAAAACAACGGGAAGAAATCACACTTGTCTCTATGCGATACCACAAAACTATGGATATAGTTTTTCTGACTCTGCGAGAAAAGTCCCTTGATAGAATCGTAATTCTCAACAATAAACTTGTTGTACACCGATGGGATGTTGTTCAACAGACAATATACTCCCTCAAACGAAATTAATTCTTGGTAGGACTTGCTAATCCTACAGAACAATTCCTTCTTCTTTACCTGCACGCACGACACAAATTTTTGTGCCACATGGTTGATGACTGGCTTGTCATTTTTTCGACCTATTGGTAATGCCGCATAGTGTACCTCTCCATAATCTCCTTCAGTAAAATCCTCTTGAGTCTCTGCGAAGCAAAAAGTATAATACTGCTCGCGAATCAGATCATGGTTTACCACCAGATGCTCATAGTGTGCATCTTTTTCTCCCCTTACATAGTATTTCTCCACCCATTCCTTCAGCTGTTTCAAGTCGTTCACAAACTGACTTTCAGCATTCTCATATTCCGCAGGATGCATACAAAGATTCCCACCCTGCATAATGTGCGGATAGTCTAGCAGATTCTTATTTTGAAAATGGATAGGTTCACTGCCCATAGCTTTAAACGGGTAGGTAGGGCTGATTTCTACATTCCATTCCAAATTTGTATTGTCTTGGCCTGTAGCCACAGCAATACGACCTTTCAACGAGCCAGCCTCATCGATGGTAAAATCATCAACAAGGCTAACTCCAGAAAGGGTACCTATCAATTTCTTTATTTTATCTGCCGTCATCATATTCTATACTACCCGAATCGTTTTGTACTTGTAGGGTAAGCCGTGCCCGCATCCTTCTCTTTATATCCGCTATACCTCTCGTTTACTTTGAAGTAGTAAGGCAAGTACACATTGGGATTACTGTCTATGTTGTTGAGCATACTTTCCATATCCGATTTAAACGATTGTCTATCGTAGTCCAGCATAGCCTCCATTACATCGTTGTTCGTGTTACCTGGGTCAGAAAGGTGGAAACTGCTTTCTGCGATGTGGTCACGTAGATACTCCATCGTGTATTTTAATCTTGGCCAAAGACCCATATCACCAACATAGCCGTCTAAAGCTCTTATTACGGCCAGTTCAATAACGAACGACTTGTATTTCTTATCTTTCTGCTTTTTCCATATTTTAAGCAGACGGATAATTTGGCGCTCACTCGACTTACCTTCGATATGTGAAATCTGCTTCTGGATGTTCGTTTTCTGGCTTGATCCCTTCTTGAATCCCCAATGGTCTTCATTAAAACATAGGTTCAGATCGTGCGAATTAGAATAGTCACCATCGCTTAGTTCCCTGCCAGGTACCACATCAAGTTCAACCGGTTTTTCATCCCCCTCTTCAATAGGGAAACTTACGCCAATAGAAACCTTTTGCTTGCGAATAGTTACATTGCTGTTTTTATATTCTTCTGCAAGAAAATCGTGTATACTGTCAAACATTTCCTGTAATGTTCCAAAGGCATTATGCTTGAATGGCTCAACCAAATCAAGGTCGAATTTAACATTAGTGGCGGTATGCTTGGCAAAACTGCCAGAGCCAAACGATGAATACTTGTTGCTACCATAGTGATTATTCATCTTGGCCTTTATCTCCTCTCTACGTTTTTTGACTTTATTCACGAACTCTTGCACGTGACACATTTTGTGGGTGTCTAATACTTCTCTTAAATGTTTGTTCTCATCAAAGCTCATATTCTTTAAAAATTTGATTATGTTTACACGCCGTTTAGCAACTCTATCACTCTATGCACCTCAGAATACGCTATCAAATCCTCTGGTGATTCTTGACAGAGTTGGCACAACTTTTCGGAATTTGACATCGCACGTTCTAAATCACCATTCTCTGTCAGATATTTGTAAAGATTGGTGCGTATGAAATACCGTTTTGTCTTCTCGTACCCTGGCATATACTTCCGCAATTCAGGAAGCAGTTGGTTGTAATTCTCATATCTCCGACAAACAATATTAGGCAAGAAATGTAGCAGGAACCAGAACTCTGTGCAAGGATTAGTTTCTACAAACATCACCTTTCCAGCATATTTCTTTGCAGCATATTTCTTCTTTGCTCGCTGATACAATTGCATTTCCGATGGAAACTGAAATAGTCTGTCCATATCAAACAGACATACGATAAAATCATATTGTTTGCTCAAATAGGATTCAACCAATTTTAGAATATGTTTGATGTCGCTATGCTGCGGAAAGTCTGGCGCAACCTTGAAAGAGTAGTGACATGCAACTCTCAAAGAGTCGAAATAGAACCACTCGGTCTCTCCTTCGCCTATGATGGCGATACTTTTTGTTACTGTTCGTCCCATATTGTCAGTCGTTTAAGTTGATATACTGACTGCCAAGGAACGGCAGTTTTACTAATTTACCTTGTTTATAGGCATTATATGGAGAGAGATTCTTATGTAGCCCCAAAGAGGACAAACGCACTATTTTAGTTTTGCCCAATTCGTCTTTGTCAGTAAACCATATCGTATCACGGCGAATGAAATCCTCATTGAGAAGATTAATGTCGTGCGTTGTCAACAGCATTTGCGATGTTCCTTCACTATTCGCTAAAAAGACTTTTATAAAATAAGCCAGCAGTTCGTAATGGATGCTTGTTTCAACTTCATCAATAGGAACAAACCGATTGGTCTTTAGCAAGAAATTCAAAATTACGGCCATACCCAAAAACCTCATTGTACCGTTGGATTCGTATTCTTCCGACAAGTCATAAAGTTTGTCGCCAGCTTTATGTTTGAATGTCAATTCGGTATTTGTGATTTTTCCCTTTCTAAGTATGTCGGCTTTTGCTTCATCACCAATAGGGGCATTCTGAATCAGCTGCTCTAGTTCAGGGGTAATCAATTCCTCCTCCTCGTGTAATGCAACATCTTCTATGTTAAAGTCAGAGGCTTTCAGGAAGTTTAGGATGAACTTCTTCAAGTCGCCCGATTCGTCTTTGTCCAATCGTGATTTGACATAACCCGATAGCAACATACCCGGTGCCAGCACTTCTTTTACTTGTTTGGCAAAGTAATCGTACACATCATTTAGTTTCGTCCGCTCGACATTACTTTTACCAAATGCAGCAAGCACACTGCAATTATTAATAGTGTTGCCAGAAATCACATCTTGACTTTTCTTTGTCATTTTCAGATTTACACCGAAATCTATTGTCGTGGAATCTGTTGCTGCATCATAACTGCGGCTATACAATTTGGTAGGTCGGATAGAATCATAAACAATCAGCGTCTCAGAATGGATATATTTTGCATCCAATTCAAAAGCAAGGATATACTTCGACTGACCGATATAGAATACCATTGACATCTTAGTCTTTTCATCCCTTGATATATCATCCAGCATGAAAGGAACAACCCCAGTTTTCTCGTTTCGGTCTTTGGGCATCCTAAGCACAAGCATCCTGAAAAATTCAACAGCATTCAAGATGTTGGTTTTGCCGGAAGCGTTAGCACCATATATGATGCCTACTTTTAGCAACTTTATCCCATCCTTAACTTCATACGAATATTCGTCAGACATAAAAGTATCTGACGAAGGCTCAAAGCTTATCTTTTGTGGAGACTTTATTGAGAAAAAATTTTCAATGTTGAATTCTGCTATCATATTCGTTGAATTTATCTATTACACGGTGCAAATGTACAAATAAAATCTTACACGGCAAACTATGATTCGTGTTTTAGTAGAAAAATTACGAAATATGGTCGCAAGATGTATTTTATGTGATTTTTAGAAGTAAATTCAAATCAAGCCCATTCCCAATCCTATGATAGAATTTGTTTTGTTGTTTAGATTGTTGCAGTGGCTGAATAATAGTGCTAAAATGATACTAAATTGAAAGTCATCTGCTTTTATGTTACTGCAATATCGTAAATATCAGTATGTTAAAATATTACATCTTATTCCCCAAAGGCGGAGATATTTCCGTTGAGGAAAACCGATACCATATACTCAAAGATGTTGTCCACCTCATAGTATTTGCATTGCTATGCGATTGTCTTGCTTCTTCTTTTCATATATGAGCGTATTTAAGAAATGAGTAACCAAAATATTCCCCCAATGATGAGGGCATAAGCCAAGATGTACACTGCGATTGCCAAAACGATGGTGAGGAGCAGCCGAAAGAGAAGTTTTCCCACACATATCCCTGTCAGCCAAAGCCAGACACTTCCACCCCAAAGGAGAGAGCCTGCGAGTGCAAGTGCCACCCAAATTGATATTCTGTATCTCAGTTTCATCTTGTCTGATTTTTTTGATTTTATGCGGATTCCAGAGGTGAGGGAGTTGAGTTTCCATTTTTCATTTTCTCTGTCCTCGTGTTTCCGACATTTTTTTATGCGTCTTTCCGTCGGGTCGGTCGTTTTCGTTTCAGTGGCGTAAAAAGGTAGGGCTCAGGACAAACAAGGTTTTACGGCGAGAATACTACCTGCAATGAAATGGAAGTGTGGAGATTGTCGTCGTAACGGCTTGCCGCTCCGACCTTTTTTGTCCGTGAAAGCCCGAAACTACCTTTGCCGCTGACAACGAACAACCGATCCCGATGCGAATACATAGAATGGAACGTGGAGAGGAACACCGGAGAGGACAGAGCGAAAAAAATGAAAGGCAGTCTTCACAAGAAAGACTGACATAACAATGAATAATGAGACGAAAAGAATAAAGCTGTTTGAACAGAGAATTATTAGAAAAGAAAAACGGAGAAAGTTTCGTCTTTCTCCACAGATAATATTACCTTTGTCGTATTCAAAAGCGATTCTTTGAAAATGCAAAACAGGGAAGAATCTAGAACTTCGCTGGTTTCCTTATCGTTACCAACTTTTCTTTTTTTGTTGTTTCAATTCGCTGGAATATAGCTACTTGTGAGTTTTGCTATGTTTACTGGTATGAAAGGTTATAGGGGGTATCTGAAGTCTTTTGAGTAGTCGGGCAAAGTTGTCTCTATAAGATCGTGGGTCGACAGCGTGTGCCAATGAACCAACAACAAAAGCCGATGATGATTGTTTTTTAACAACTCTCAATGCTTCGAATAGCTGTTTTGAGATGGGTATCTCTCTAAAAGAATGTTTGGTCTTAGGGGTGGAGAGAACAAACTCCGTCGCTCTCAAGTCACAGTTGTATATGCGTCCTACTGTCTGAGACACTCGAAGCATTCGATGGGCAAGTCCACATCTGTCCATTGCAAGGCACAGACTTCTCCTATTCTCATTCCCGTACAGAGAGCAAGGAGTATTCCGATATTTTGGGAGTTAGGCTCTTTGAGTAGATGGGCCATCAGCTTTCTTTGATGGTTAATAGAGAGAACAGACAACCTATTATCTGTTTCCACCGTGGGGTAATAGAGTTGCCAATCTTCTCCGTCAAAAAGGCCGTGTCTCGCACCATACTTGATTATTGAGCGGAGAATCGCTATAATATCTCTGATACTTTTCTTGGCTAAACCTAACTCTACTTTGTGAATAATAAAGCGTTGTACTTCATCTTCATCGATTTTGTTTTTTTGTCCGAAGTGAGGTAGTAGATGAGTCTGGAGTGCAAGCCGATAAGCACACATTGTAGAGTACTTGACGAGAGGTCGCTTGGTCTCGCTCCATATTTGCGAGAGCTCTTCGAAAGTCTTTTGCATCTTGTACATATTTTAAAGTTCATAGACATATAAACTCTTTAATTATGTACCGAGATGGAGCGAACAACTATCTGTTGCCTTTGGAGCGGTTGTGTGTCTTGCAGAGCATTTCGCAGTTTTCGAGTGTCGTACTTCCCCCTTTATTCCATGCTGTTACATGGTCTGCATCCATCTCTGAGATTTTATAAATACGATCTTTATTAGCATTCTCTCCTATGGCACATAGGGGGCAATTCGATTTACCCTCTTTCTCGGCTTCCTCCGTCTGTCTATTGTAGGCAGTTTTCTTGTCTTTTTCATTAAATAAGCGTACATCTAGCAAGCTGGGGTTCTGCTCTCCTCCAAGTACATATTCGTAGATATTGCGAGGACATCTAATGGTCTCGTCTGCAAGTAATGCTTCGACGCGCTGAGTGATGTGGTCAATACTGTAGGATGAATTATGGTATGTCTCGTATAAGCGTCCCCATTCGACTCCACACATATTCTTTTCTATCATTGTAAACATTGTGGTAACCCAATCAATTACCGAACGGAAATAGTTCTCTAATTCTATAATATCACTATCGAGGCGGTGCATACTCATGTAAGCATCTATGCTCATCTGCTTGCTAGCACAGACCCACTGAAGGGCTTGTTCTAGATAGCCTTGTCGCTTAACCTCTCCCTTGATGTAGTGGCTCCACTTCTGTACCTCTGCATTCTGTGAATTACTAAATACACGCTTCGCGGCATTGACAAAGGGGCCCGAATAGATGGCGTTGCGTAACTCTTGCTCGTTGAGTGGTATACCTACTATATTGATGGTCTTGAACCACTCCTTTACTTCTCGCTCTTCGCCCTCACAGACATAAACCAATAGTTTTGAGTCTAAGATGAGTTTCTGCTGCTCCGCGGGAAGCCCCGAAAAGTATTGGATATTTCCATTCGCATCTTCGATAGCGAATTTCCCCGTTACGAAGCGACCTATGGAGGTGATGCGTTGCTGTCCGTCTAAGACTTCATATTGCCCCTCTGGGGTACGGTTGAAGTAAATCAAACCTAGAGGATAACGACTCAAAATGGACTTGATTACCGCAACCTCTTTCTTGCCCTCCTTGTAGATATAATGTCGCTGATACTCGGGCTGTATTGTCAACTGACCATTAAGACCGAAGAGCCCCTTACCCTCTAGTTCATTATAGACAAAGCCTTTGCAGATGTCTGCAACGCTCCATTCTGTATGTAATTCTGTTTGCATTGTATTACGTTTTTTTGTTAGTTACTTAGTTGAAATCTTAGGGTGTACAGAGAGTGAAGGAAAAGGATTTTCTAATGGGCTTTGGCATATAGAAAGCGGTATAGCACAAGCCCTTGTACAAAGGAAAAAGGTGTATAAGCGTATTTTTATCAAAGCAACCGTTTAATAAATATACGGCTATACATTCGTTTCCCTCTGATGTAGCCACGTCCACGCTCTAAGTTTAGGTCATATTCATTCCCTAAGATTTCAAATTGCTCTGGACAGTATTTGTCCAAAAAGGAGATAGGAACCCCCATTGCTCCCTCGTAATCTGAGGGTATTGCATCGGTAAAAGGAACTTCTATCGCATCATAATTATCATAGCGGTCATAAGCCTCTTTTTCTTTCATCTTCTTATTGTAGCGCAGATTGTCCGCCATTGTCATAAGAGTCAATGGTTGGTGGCGACGACCATGCTCAAGATTGGTTAGCCAAATACAGTTTCTGAATTTTACTAAGTTGGTCTTCGGATCATATACTCCTGTTGCATAGTTCCCTTGGAGGGCTGGGCGAAAGTATGCATTACCATTTGGAAATGGAATTCCCAACCACATCTTATTTTTCTTAATCAGAGGAAATACCTCCTTATAGGTGATGGCATTCATATTGCCGATAATGGCAAACTGCTTGCTGCCCTCGACAATCCAGGCTAAAAACTCACGGAAGAGAGAGAAGGGGGGATTTGTAATAATGATGTCGGCTTCGTCTCTCAGAGCCGTTACCTCGAGACTGCGGAAGTCGCCCGTCCCCTCGAGATATTCCCACTCTAAGTCATCTATTTCGATTTTGCCGTTACGATTGGTGTCGTGTGTGAGCGTAAAAATCTTGCCACAGATAGCCGTTTTTTCGGCCCTAAAGCGTGGATTTTCGGTTTCGAAGAGCGTCGGTTGCCAATCCGATTTGTAGTTCTTACTCTCCTGGGCAAAGCTCGTGCTGATGAGTTTCTTGAGGCCAAGCTCCTCAAACTTGGCGACAAAAAAGCGCGTGAAGTTACTCCACTCAGGGTCATCGCAGGGCAGGAGAACGGTTTTGCCCCGAAAAACGTCTGGGTCGTATTCTAGGTAGGCATTCATTTCTATTTCAATGTCGTGATACTGCGTATAGAACTCATCATTCTTGGCAGCTTTTGCCTCTTTCAAGTTGTTGTTTGCCATATTTAACCTTAGAAGTCTTATTAACATTGCAAAAATATGAAGTTATGAGGAGAGGTGAAGAAGGGAAACCACTATTTAGTACAAAAAAGTATCGGTTGGTGGAAAAAAGCAGAGTTTTTTAACTCTTTTCTTGTTGTGTCGTGTTTATTAGGGTCCGTTACAACGCTACTTTACACGTGTCTCAACCTCAGTTATAACGTGTGCTAACTTTCAATGCCGCTCCGTAATAGAAGGAGTTCGAAGAGTAGAAGGAGGATATCTGATTTATCCTAAAAAAGGGAGCAGCGTTCGTGTCTGTCGATAGCTTAGGAGGGAGCCATTCACAATGCTCTAAAGTAAATCTGCTTAGAGGAGAGCATGGGCTCTTTTCCCTTTAACGCCTGCTCCCTATGATGCCTTTAAGGAAATCGGAAAGAAAAGAAAGGAGAGGTTGATGAAACGAGTTGTTGGGCATGTAGGTACAAAAAAGGAGATGGCTTCGGCTTTGTGCAACGAACAGTGCGATTCGGAGCCAAAATCATCTCCACGAGAGGGACGTTGCCCTCGGACGGTTAGCGAGTGTTTTTTAACGCTTCTTTTGGGGCTTTTGGGCATCTAAAAGCCATGGGAAAGGAGGGGTGCAAGGGTCGCACTCAGCCCCGATTAATCGACCGACACAGTAGCCCCAACCATCATCGCCTCTGACGTGGGCGTAGGCGAGATCCAACTCTTCCGTAACTTTCTCTCCCTTATGGTTGACCCCCTCTACAATGACCTCATAATAGTTTTCTCCACTCGAACTATCGGTATAACCGACCTCTCTCATATAGATTTTCTTAATCTTAATCAAAGACCAGTAGGAGTACTCGGTATCACAACAAGCGCACCAGACAAGCACTTCGGGATACTTCGAGAGGAGTGCTATGGTACGTTGAGCCTCTGCTTTGCTAATGTAGGCCAACTGATCTGCCTTAAGAGAGGGGAGGAGTGTGAAAGCGAGACATAATGTAAGGAACAATTTCTTCATCGTACAGTTGTTTTTTGTAATTCTTCCGCTGCAAAGTAATAGAAATAAGCAGAAACCACCAATCCGTAGTGTGATAAAATACAAACGCCCCGCTCTAACTAAGAACAAGGCGTTATGCTGTATGAGAAGGTAGTCCTCTATTAGAGAATCATGATGCACATGCTGTTTCGATTTTTTCTATCCATTGATTGAATCGAGGAGATTTGCTCCTTATCCTCTCAATGCCAATCGCTTCGGCTAAAATATTCCCATAAACTACTTTTGCGTACCCGTCGATTATACGCTCTAATCTCTGTGAGGGGTGTGTATTGGGACCATCGTTTATCATTTCGGGATTATCGTACTGTTCCAATACCTCTATTAACTCCCTCCTTCCAATCAATTCTTTGGGGGAAAATTGCGTTTCAAAAACCTCAATGTTGTTAAAAAGAAGTCCTTCGAACTCATGTAATTGTAGATAGGGGATGAAATTGTTTTGGAGGCGTTCGTCAATATCCTCTTTCATAGCTCCTTCTAAGAAGTCCAATCTTTGATTTTTCTCGGTTATCCTATCGGCTTCTTTCCATAGAGGAAAATGTAGTGAGGGACCGATACCGTAGAAGTCAAGCAATGAGGTGACAACGACATCGGTTTCTCTAAGGTAGGTTTCAATCTCTTTTTTCAATCTTTCCCACGTGAGGAGGCCTCCTCCTGATCTTTTTATTCGAGGGGTTTGAACGAGGACATACCCCCTTTTAGAGCGGAGGTAGGGGGTTAGCAGCATAGAGCAGAACTCCTGTTCGGTCTCTCCTTCACAGATAATGATAAGTCTTTTCATGGGATATAATTAGGTTGTCCTCCTTCGAGCATACTTCTTTTCCACAACTCATCTATTGTATAGTAGTCATCGAGCCACTTTTGTAGCAATTCTCTGCTTTGGCGTTTGAAAAGACTTTCTCCATTGATTTGGTCTACGGTGATAATCTCTTCTGGTTCAAAATGGCTTACTAAATCGGCAGACTGGGTAGCGATAATAACCTGACAGTTGCGTTGAGCAGCTGACTTAATCATACCCGATAGCTTGGCAATAGCAAAGGGGTGTAAGCCTAATTCGGGTTCATCAATAATGATTGTGTCGGGTAGGTTGGGTTGCAAAAAGAGCACAGAGAGAGCTATGAAGCGAAGCGTACCATCGGACAAATCATTAACCCCGTATGTCATGTCGCTGAACTTATCTTTCCAAAGTAGTTTGAGGTTGTTTTCAGCGTTGGGGACAAGGTAGAAGTCGGAGAAATAGGGGGCTACGGATTGAATGTTTTTTATAATCCTATTGTAGACAATGGGCTCTGTTTCGTGGATATGATGCAGAAAAGCGGCAATATTCATTCCATCGGAGTAGAGGTAATGTATATCTGTCTCTGTATTGCTCGGCTTGGTAAAGGGAGCGTTAGAACTCGTGTCGTGGAAATGATACTTTCGGCAAGCATCTAAGAAGTGGCGGATGTAAGCAGCCCGATACATATCTGAAGTCTTGAGCTTTGCCTCTTTCTGAAAGTTGATTATGTTCGAGTGAGAGCCCCTGTATATCAAATCTTCTTTGACAAATATAAAGCCCTCGTCTCCTGACTTTAACGTTGCGGAATAGGCATTGATCCCCTTGCTGAATTGGGTATGAAAGGATAGAGTATCTGTTACCTTACGACCTTGAAAGAGAAATTTATCCATTCCTCCTTTTAGAGCAACATATTCAGTAAGTTTTTGATTGTATAGCCTATTGAGAAAATCGAAGAAAGATATAAAGTTGCTTTTCCCACTCCCGTTGGCACCTATGAGTATGTTGATAGGGGTTAGCGTCAGTTCGACATGCTTTATAGATTTGTACCCACTTATTTCGATGTAGTCCATACTTTCTACATATTTTATCTCCGATGTAGCAACAAATATACTCTTTTTAGATGTACTACCGAAGAGTGTAATAGTCTACTACAATCGGGATACAAAAAAGCCTCGGTCTGCATCACAGATCGAGGTTGTTTCTTGGGGGGAAAGGAATGCAAGGCGGTTAGAGGGGGTAGGTGAGGAGGGTGTCGAGGGAGGTTTTGATGGTGGCGAAGTCTGCGCTTAGATCTAGCGTTTTGACCATCAAGATGTTGCCATCGGGAGTGACGAAGCGTTCGTCGGGTTGCTCTTCTGCCATCGTTTGGGCGTAGAGGAGCATACCGTCCACTTTGCCGTTGTGTGCCTTGTCTTCATTGATCACGTAGGCGTGGATTTGGTAGAGGTTGTCCGAGTGGATTGTCGCTTTGTTGTAATGGCTTTGCAATGTTCGGCTGTAATACTTCGTGTCGATGATGAGGGTGCGCTCGCCCGAAGTCAGGGTAATATCGGACTGCATAGCGGGGAGGAGCGACCACGATGAAGAGCCGTTTTCACAGAAGTTCCACGTAATCTGTCGGGCAGAGGGGCGACACTCGGGGTGATGCTGTTTGTAGTATTCGAGGACGAAGCGTTGGAAGAGGAGGGGCATCTGATCGTGCTTAAAGTGCTCCATCTGGGTGCTACCCGCTTTGTTGGAGAGGAGTTCCCGTTGCCAAAGGAAGTAGCAGAGGTTGTGGAGCATCTGATAGGTGCGACTGTTGCGGTCGTATTGTAGGCGACTCCACGGCACACGGCTTAGTTCGATAGCCTCGATGTCATCGAAAAAGAAGAGCAACTTTTTGAGGGCATTCCTCCGTTCGCTCCTGACACTTCGCTCGCCGATGAGGCGTGTGAGGCTTGATTTGATAATCCGATTGAACAAATTATTGGCGGTGAGTTCGTCGTATGTGCAGGCGAGGCGAGCCCTCTGTGCCATCTTCTCTTTGATGGTCTCGGGCAGGGAGAGCTTGCCTCTTAGGGTGGAGAGGGTATCTTCATAGAGGATATACTCTTTGTGCAACCCCCGTTTTAGGAGATGGGAAACACCCTTGAAGAGGATTTCTGCCAACAAATCATAGATGTTTTCGAACGCCTCGCCCTCGATATGCTCGTAGTTGTTATGCCTCAATTCCTTGAAAGCATAGGAGAGCATATAGTAGATATTCTTGATGGGTATCTCCCTATTGATGATCATTTTAGCAACTTTTTCAAGTGGTCGATGTGCATCTCGCATTGGGAGGTGTCGTCAAACCAATACTCTCGTAGCATCGGTTCGATGTCGTACTCGATAACGTTTTTGAGCCACTCGTCGGAGAAGACCTTTTGGTTGCAGAAGTAGCTGTGTCCGATGCAGAAGCCTCTGCCTAACGAATCGTCGGCACTAATCTCTCCATTGAGAGCGATAATCCCTTGAATGATAGCGTCTAATAGCGGGCTATTTAATCCCTCTTGATAATGCTTAAAGCCATCGGTCTCGAAGCCTGGACGCATCTCGAAGAAGCTAAAGCGACGGCGCAGGGCATAGTCAATCATAGCCAAAGAGCGGTCAGCGGTGTTCATCATACCGATGATATAGAGATTATTGGGCACGGCAAAGGGTTCGTCCGTGTAGGCTAACTTAATCTCTTTGCCTCGGTAACTGTTTTCGATGAGCATGAGGAGTTCGCCGAATATCTTGCTCAAATTGCCACGGTTGATTTCGTCGATGATAAAGAAGAAGTCCTTGTCGGGGCTGTTGTGCGCTTTCATGCAGAACTTGTAGAACAAGCCCTGTCGTAGCTCGAAACTGCCCTGTACATTGGGTTTGTAGCCTAAGATAAAGTCTTCGTAGGAGTAGTTTTGGTGGAATTGCACCATCTCTATCCGTTGCTTGTCCTTGACTCCCATGAGCAGATACGCCAACCGTTTTGCCGTAAAAGTTTTACCCACTCCGGGGGCTCCTTGTAGGATGATGTTTTTCTTCTCTTTCAATAGGGCTTTGAGGCGTTGTAGCTCATGGTCTGACATATAGACCTCTTGCAGAAATTGCTTGTCAGAGTAAGCCTCAAGAGACTCCTCTGAGGTAGGCTGTGGGGAAACTATTTGGGGAGAAGGGACTGTTACGTGTTCTTCGGTATCCTTGTCTTCTGTGACCAAAGCCGTATTCTTTTTCTTGTTCTTCTTTTTCTTTTTCTTAGCAAAGTGGACTCTGTAAATTTCGCATAGTTCGTCGTAGAACTGGAATAGCTTCTTGTCGCCTTTCTTCTCTAATAGAAAATGCTGTATTTCCATTCTGGAGGCTTTGTCTGCGTTGGGCATTCCAAAGTATTGAGCAAGAGAAGGAAGCCATCCTTCTTTTTTCACAGGATCCATATTATAAATAGGCAGTAGTTGCTTGTTAGAATACAAGAAGGCTATTTTCCAAATAATAGCAGGACCTAAGGCTCTTGTCTTGCTCTGCTCAAGTGCCTCGATTGCTTTCCAATCTCCTTTCTGTGCTGCGAGAGCGATCTGTATAATTTCTTCCTTTACTTTATTAAAAACATCAGAGGCTTTTTTCCCCGACTTTCTTTCCCACGCATATTGTTCATCATGGGTATATTGACTGTCGTTTTTTGGATTGTCTTTGTATTCGTATATTCCAAACTTGTAAGCAGCACCACCCCATATAGAACCGAGTTTGTCCAATTTTGATTCTAACCAGTAGCAAAAAGTATCTTTCTCCCCAAGTTTTTTATACTCTTCCAAGGTCATGTTGGGCAAGTACTCAATGGGGAAGCGTTGCAAGAAGGCGTTGTACAATTTATCTCTTTCGCCCATATTGTTATTGCTGATTTGTGGGATGGTTGGGGGGATTATTCGACGTAGAGGAAGAGGCCTTTGAGGTATTCGCCCTCGGGGTGATAGATGCTCACAGGGTGGTCGGTGGACTGTCCCAGTTGTCGCAGGATGCGTACCGATCTGCCTGCCTGCACCGATGCTGTAAGCACTGCCAAGCGGAAGTCCTCGGGCGAAACGGCTTGCGAACAGCTATACGTGAAGAGGAAACTGCCAGGGGCTAAGCGTTCTAAGGCGAGGGCGTTCAGTTTGCGGTAACCGTTGAGGGCATTCTTCAGTGCCGAACGCTTCTTAGCAAAGGCAGGAGGGTCCAAGACGATGAGGTCAAAGGCTCCGTAGGCAATCCCTTTGAGGTATTCGAAAGCATCGGCTACCACGCCTTCGTGCCGTCCGCCAGCTATGGCATCGCCGAAGTTGAGTGCCACGTTATGCTCTACCAAGCTCAAGGCTCGAGCCGAACTATCTACCGAAATTACCTCTTCGGCACCCCCTTGCAGGGCGTAGAGGCTAAATCCGCCCGAGTAGCAAAACATATTGAGCACACGTCTTCCCGAGGCGTATTGACCCACCAAGCGACGGTTGTCTCGTTGGTCGATGAAGAAGCCCGTCTTCTGCCCTCTGAGCCAGTCGGGGAGTATCTGCAAACCATTTTCGTAGACGGGTTGTGCCGTGCTTTTGCCTATGAGGAAGCGATCGCCTACACTGGCTATAGAGGGGTCGGGAAGAGTGGCGGACGATTTGTCGAAAACGGCTGTTACTTCGCCTTGGCATACCGTTACGATGGCCTGTGCGATGCGTTCGATATGTCGATACACACCTGCACTATGTGCTTGTATTACGGCAGTATCTCCGTAGATGTCTACTACCAATCCCGAGAGACCATCGCCCTCGCCATGGATGAGGCGATATACATTGTTGCGTTGGGTGCCTGCTACTTCGTGCGGTTGTATAAGTCCCAAGGCGTGGCGCAGACGGTAGGCCTTTTCTATTTGCTCCACAAAAAAAGTGTCGAAGTCCGTTATCGAAGAGCCGAAAGAGAGCATACGCACCGCAATACTGCCCCCCTCGTAGAAGCCGCACCCCAAGAGTGTGCCGTCGTGTGCCAAGAGGTCTACGGGATCGCCCTCACAGACCTTGCCCTCGATGCGTTCGATGGCTCCACTAAAAATCCATGGGTGAAAGCGGCGCACCGCCTCGTCTCTTCCTTTGCGTAGATATACGGAGGGATATTTTGCTGTCGTCATTGTCTAAAATTCGTTGTGCTGTTGGGGAGATTAGGAGCCTAAAATCATGCGTTCGCCCAAATCGTGCGCATAGCTCATCTTTATCTTATTGAGCTCGTTAAGCTCTTTCATTGCCTGCATGAGAGCCTCGTTGTCGCCTCTGTTTTGTGCCTCCTGCAGTCGTTTGTGGCACTCTTGTATTTGGTGTTGTATGCGTTCGGCTTGGTAGGCTTTGACGCATCGCTCGGTGTCTTCTATTAGTTGACCGATGCTGGGCATCTCGTCGTCGTTGTCGATGTTGAGTACTTTGCGCGAAGTAGTGCTGAGTTGATAGCGATCGGAGAGGAGGTCTACCGAGAAGTCGGCTATAATTGGCTCTTCGTGGTTGGCAAAGTAGGTGGCGGGACGGAAGTTGCTGGAGGTTTCCATACGTTCGCCCGCTTCGTGTAGCATGATGGAGAAGAGCGATGGTTCTCTCTCTTCCAACTCCTCTTCGATACTCGCCTGGATATAGCTCCCGATAGACATCTGGTAGATTGTGCCGTCGTCATTCTGTACTGGTACCTTTTGCTCGCCATACCGCACCAAGAGGCGGAGCAAATCAGTCTCGCCCTTAGTCAAATCAGTGCGCATCTTAGGGGGTTGAACAGCGGGTATATTGGGCTCTTCTCGGGTGGGCTCGGAGTGTGTTTGCGGTGCTTTTTGTTGCTGAAAGTGTAGGTTGTTGCGGGTTATCAATACCTGCTGGAGGAGTGTTTTCTCGTCCAAAAAAAGGTTGCGTGCCATGCTCTGCGTGTATACACTGCGCTCCACTACATCGGGGATGATAGCGATGGTACGTACCAGTTCGTTGAGTACAGCCGCCCGCTTCATGGGGCTCTCTGCCATCTCTGTGCGGTATAGCTCGGTTTTGAAGGAGATAAAATCGACCTCGTGCTGTTGTATGTATTCGTTGAACTCGGTAACGGAGCGTTGGCGTACGAATGAGTCGGGATCTTCACCCTCGGGGAGAAGCAATACTTTGATGTGCATGCCAGCTTCCAAGAGTAGATCTACCCCTCGAATGGCAGCTTTAATCCCTGCAGCATCGCCATCGAAGAGCAAGGTGATATTCTTCGTAAAGCGTCGGATGAGGCGTATTTGTTGGGTGGTCAGTGCCGTTCCGCTGGAAGCTACCACATTTTCGATGCCTGCTTGGTGCATGGCGATAACGTCCATATACCCTTCTACGAGGTAGACCTTGTCGGCTTGCGAGATGCCTTTCTTGGCAAAATAAAGTCCGTATAGTTCTCGGCTTTTGGAGTAGATGATATTCTCGGGCGAGTTGATGTACTTGGCGGTTTTGTCCTTATTGACCATGATGCGCCCACCAAAGGCGACAATGCGTCCGCTGACCGAGTGAATGGGGAATATGATGCGCTCGCGGAAACGATCGCCTGCCGTGCGTCCCTCTGACGGTTCGAAGCATAGCCCCGTTTCGTAGAGATATTTGGGATTGTACCCCGCTTGCGTTGCTTTTTGCCATAGCCCGTCTCGTTGCGAGGTGGCATAGCCCAAGGCAAACTTCTCGATAATGTTTTGCGTAATGCCCCTGTGACGTAGGTAGGGCATTGCTATGGTTTCTCCCTCTTCAGAGCCGAGTAGTTGTTGCTGAAAGTATTCGGCGGCGAATTTTTGTATAAGGAACATGCTCTCCTGCTCATTGCGACGGCGACGCTCCTCCTCGGTCTCTTCGCGCTCTTCAATCTCTATATTGTACTTGCGTGCCAGATAGCGAAGAGCCTCGTGAAACGACATCTTTTCGAGCTTCATCAGGAATGAAATGGGTGTTCCACCCTCGTTGCAGGCAAAGCACTTACAGATATTTTTCGAGGGCGAGACGTGAAACGAGGGGCGGCGGTCGGCATGGAACGGGCAGAGCCCTACGTAGTTTACACCCGACTTGCGGAGCGAAACGAAGTCACTCACCACATCGACAATGTTGGCGGCATCTAAAATACGTTGTTTCGTTACCTCATCTATCATATTTTGCAAGGGAGAGAGTATTTTGTAGGGGCGTGCGCTGAAAAGGAGTATTCGCTTTAAGCTCGAAAGTAAACGCGCTGGATGCGGGGCGAGAGATCGGCAATCAGTTCGTAGGATATAGTGTCGATAGAGCGTGCCAACTCGCCAATATCTGTGAGGGCATCACCGAAAAGGATTACCTCATCGCCCTCTTCCGCTTCGGGGCAGTGGGTCAAATCTATCATGCAGGTATCCATGCAAATATTGCCGATAATGGGGCAACGCTTACCACGTAGGCTGACCCAACCTCTTCCCTGACTAAAGCGACGGTCGTAACCATCGGCATAACCGATAGGAATAATACCGATAGTACCTCCCTCGGGGAGAAGTCCCTTGCGACCATAACCAATCGTATCGCCTGGGAGGATATTTTTTTTCTGCAAAAGGGTGGTGCGCAGGCGGAGGGCGGGTGCCAGGTGCGTATCGCCCGACGAGGAGATGCCGTACAACCCGATACCCAAGCGTACCATATCGGCTGCTTGCTCGGGAAATCGCTCCGTGCCTGCCGTATTGAGTATGTGGCGCAGTGGGGTATAACCCATAAGTTCGGCAAAGCGTTGGTTCGCTTCGGTGAAGCATTCTATCTGTCGTAGGGTAAAAGCATCTTGCTCGGGATCGTCTGCCGCAGCCAGATGAGTAAAGAGGCTCTTAACGTAAACCAGATTGTTGCCCTTAAAGAAGTCGACAAGCTCGATAAGCTCCTCGGGAGAGAAGCCGAGACGATGCATACCCGTGTCAATCTCTAAGTGAATGGCTATACGGCTGAATCCCTGCTTGCTGATTTTAGCGCAGAGGCGTTCCAGTAGGGTACGCGAGAAGATAACAGGCTCTAATGTATAGTTGATAAGGGTGTCGAAGGCACTCTCCTCGGGGTTCATCACCAGAATGGGCGAGAGAATACCTGCCTTGCGCAGCTCTTTCCCCTCGTCTGCTACGGCCACTGCCAAGGCATCGATGTGTGCCTCGTCGAGCGACTGTGCCACCTCGTAAGAGCCTACTCCATAGCCGTTGGCTTTGACCATACCGATGCACTGCGTACCCTTGGGCAGGAGCGAACGGTAATAGTTGAGGTTCTGTACGATAGCTTCCAGATTGACCTGCAGGGTCGTTTGATGCACTTTGTACGACAAGCGATCTATGATACGCTCGAATTGGAACGAACGCGCTCCCTTGACCAGTATGCAACTATCCGATAGATCCTCCAGTGCAGCATGCGCCAGAAGGTCGTCCGTGTGAGCAAAGTAGCTGATCTTGTGATCGGGCAGATAGTCCTGTAAGCGGGTCATCTCCTTGCCGACTACGAAGAGGTGATCTATCGCCAGAGGCTGCATCATATCGGCTACATTGTGGTACAACTGACGTGCCGAGAGCCCGCTCTGCTGTATCTCTGAGAGCACTACGACGCGCTTAAGCCCCATCTCTTTGGCTCTTCTTTGCTGAAAGTCGAGCGCGATGGCAAGCGAGTTGATGTCGTTGCTGCACACGTCGTTGATGATAATGTTATTGTTGTTGCCCTTTTTGACCTCCAGACGCATTTCCACGGGTTCGAGGCGTAGGAATATCTCGGGGTACTCTACAAAGTTGGGTTTGAGCACCATCATTGCCACGATGCAGTGGAGTACATCGTCTACCGAAGCTTGGTCCACAAAGGGTATTTGTATGACCAAATCGGTGCCTAAAGGGGCTATCGTTATCTCGGTAACTTTCTCTTTGGTTTCTATCTTTTTAACGAAGAGCGTAGCCTCTTTGTTCTCTACACTCCACCCACGGCTCTGCCCCAGAAGGCCTGCACGGCGCAATCCGTCGGTTATGTCCTTATCGTCCATATTGTAGATAATGCGCTCGCAGTCGGCAAAGAGCTGTAGTTTCTCGTCGATTTTCTGTGCCAGAGTATTGAAATTCTCCTGATGTGCCGAGCCGATATTGGTGAATATCCCTATCGTGGGGTGTATGATGGGGAAAAGTCGCTCCATCTCGCCTGGTTTGGAGATGCCCGCCTCAAAGAGTGCGAGCGTATGGCTCTCTCGCATTTGCAGTACCGAGAGCGGCACGCCGAGCTGTGAGTTGTAGCTCTTGGGAGAGCGCACTATGTTGTAACTATCGCAGAGGAGTTGGTAAAGAAACTCCTTGACCACGGTTTTCCCATTACTCCCTGTTATCCCTACTACTGGTATTTGAAAGGCGTTGCGCCACTCTATGGCGAGGCGTTGCAGGGCGCGCAGGGTGTCGCTCACGGCTATGAAGTTGGCCTCGGGGCACTTCTCTGCCAGTTCTTCGATATGGTTGATGATAACGAAGTTACGCACCCCATGGTGGTAGAGTTGCTCTATGTAGAGGTGCCCATCGCCCGACTCGCCCAGCAGGGCAAAGAAAAGCGTGTGCTTCGTGTGAGATAGCGAGCGGCTATCGGTGAGGATATGCTCGATGGTGTCGTCGAAGCGTACGATCGACTGCAAAGGGCGTAATCGCTGTACTATTTTCTCTATCGTGTAGATCATGCTTTTACTACTTCTGTCGTATCTCGTGTAACTACATTAGGTATTACTCCTCGAGCGTGGGGAGAATGTTACGAAGTACTAAGTTAGGAAATTTATGGCGGATACGCTTGCCCTCCTGCTCTAAAATCTGCTGCATGGTTCGTTGCTCCTCTTCGGAGGCATGAATAGGGCGGTGCTGGGTGCGTTGGAAGAGTTTTTCGGCTACCTGCAGCGGCTCTTGCTCGCTCGCGGACAACCAACCGTTCAGAAGACGCTGACGGATCACCTCCACGGCAAGCTCGGTCGGATGTATCATATCCTCGGCATAGTAGCGATAGTCGCGTAGCTCGTCCATCATGATTTCGTAGGCGGGAAAGTAGTGTACCCTGCCTTTGAATAGATCCTCAAGAGCCTCAGCCGTGAGGAGTAGCTCTGCCTTACTGCGCTGACTTGCCGCCGCTCCATAGCGTAGGTAGCGTATGGGACTTACCGTGAGGAGAATCTCCAGCTCCCGATTGCGCTCCAAAAGGGTGGCGATTATCGGCTGCAAACGTGCTACGAAAAGCGATTTGTCGCCCTTGGTGTGGGTGAAATGATGCTCGGGAAGTTTGTGGCAATTAGCTACCACGCTCTGCAACTCTTTGTGGGTGTAGAGGAAAGAGGAACCCAGAGTGAGCAGTAACCACCTGCCCTGCAAGAGTTGCTCGCGCCCCCGTTGCAGATCCTCCTCTATGCACTTGAGTGCCTCCTCTTGGGTCGCCCTCGAGTAGCGACTGTGATGCATAAAGCTGTGGTATTTGCCCTGATGCTCAAAGAGCATATTGGGGTCAAAAGCACCTTGCCCCTCTGCCAAACTCTCTAAGGCCTGGGCTATCGAAATCGGGTTGTAAAGTGTGCCGAAAGGATTGACCACAGTGTCGAACCCCCTCTGGAAAAGCCACGACCCGATACGTTCACTGAAGCAGGAGCCTAACGAGAGAATTTTCTCCCCATAGCGAAGGCGTCTCGTCTCCGTTATACCGCTCCACGTTACGGGGGTAGAAAGGGCTATTGCTTTCATGGCAACTTAGCGAAAGCCCTCTTTGAGTGAGCCGATGCGCTGCATAGAGCCTTGTTGGAGCAGATAGAGCTGGGGGAGCTGCGTTACGTTAAAGGGTACCACACTCGTCTGTTGAGCATCGTACACGTTGAGCCATGGCAGTTTGCGTGTGGCCTGCATCCACTGACTCATATCCCTGTCGAATGAAACCATATAGACCTCGGTACGAGGCTCCGATTGTTGGGAGTAACGCCTATTCAGTTCGGCAATGAAGCTCGGCATACCCTCCATGGAGAAGGAGACGAAAGCCAGAAGTACACGAGCGTTTTGGGCAACGACCTGCTCCAAATCTTGCTCCTCGCCACGGTTGTCGATGAGTTTTAGGGGTGGAAATTCTCGCTCTTCAGCCTGCTCAAGCAGTTTGTCGTAGGGCATGCCTCGGCGTTGTTTGTCTATTTTGATTAGTTGCAAGGCTCTGTTTTTCAATCCCTTTGTGTAGGGGTGCTCAGGTTTGAACGCTTCGTATGCAGAGGCTACATAACCGAATGAGTGCAGGTCGATAGTCGAGGGAGCAAAAAAGTCAATCGGGTAGAGCGTCTGACCGCCATTAAGGGTTTGCAAGAGTACGAAATAGGCCTCGAGCGAACTCGGACGGGGGTAGATGTACTTTTCGGAGAGGTGCTTCTTGTGTGCTTCGACCAGTGCTGCTATTTGCTCATTGCCCTCTGCAAGGCTCATTTCGCCTACGCGGCACTGTTGGGTGATGCGTTCGATCTTATCCTCTACGACTTGAGTGGCCTGCTGTATCTGCATCAGGGCTTCGTTGCTTGCTTTGCCTTTGAGCAGACAGCTCCCCAAGGGGTTGTCGAGGCGGAAAGAGAGTGTGATCTTATCGGCAGAGTCGGCACGGAACACGACGCCCCGATTGCCTCGTCCTAAGCGGTAGAGTATCGAGTCTTGCTCTATGGCGTAGCGTAGGCTGAAGTGCCCTTTGCTGTCGGTGCGAACGGAGTCTACAACGCGCAGTGCCTCCAGCACCTCGGTGAGGTATAGCGTGGTATCTGCGCCATCTTCCACTACTCCCTGTACCTCGAAACTGCGCTGTGAAGAGCGGCTGCACGACCCCAAAAGGAGCCACGCGAGGAGGGGAAGAAGTGAGAAAACAAAAGAAAATCTTTTCAATATCATAACGTGTCGATTCAAAATCTCTTTGACCATTTGGGCTCTCGTGGGCTTTCTCGGTTATTCGCTCGGTTCACTGTTCGCTCCCTCTGCCAACTTTCCCCTCTTGCTTATGGGTCGGGGTCGCCTTTTCTGTGGCAAGAGACGAGGTGGCGATGTCTGCTGGCGGTCATTCGGCACAACGCCGTAGGCACACACCTAACGCTCTCCTAAAACTACACCCCTGTGGAGAGAGGACTTCGTGGCGAAGTCCGCGTGCGTCAGCACACCCCAAAAAGCGCAGGCTTTTTGTAAAACGCGGTTTCATTTTGTGGGGGCAAAGTTATAAAATAACGCCCACACTTCTCTTTTCCTTTTCGACCCACTTTCCCTCTTTAGTGAGTTTTGTTTTGTTTCTCTTTCCTTTCTTTTCTTTTATATATAGGGGATAATTCTGCACATAATTCAAGCGAATTATCTTGTAATTATCGGATAATTATCTCCGAATTATCTCGAATTATCGATTTTACTGGGATCTCTCCACTTTTTTATCTTTGCGCCCATGGGAAGTTTTTGACCACCCATTTGCTCTTTTAGGAGGCTTCGAAATGGAAACGCAAAATGCAAGGAAGCAGCACTACATTTCCACTCGTGTAAACGCTCCTTTGCACGTAGGATAACGTAAGTTTGCACGGGACTAAACTTGACTTTGCTCCTGTCAAAACTCCGCTTTTCATTAGTCTGAACGGCACCCCCTTTTTGATTGTTTTTGTTCAAACTTTGTTCGCTGTTTTGTTGTTTACATTGTGTTTTAGATTGTCAATTACTTTCTTGTTAATATATTTGCACTTGTATTTGCAGTGTGAGAGTGAAGTAAATATAAACAATGCAAGAGTAAAGGGATGTTGTAAACGGCATTAAAATGAAGTCAAAAGCCATCTGTAATCTTGAGGTTGCGCAGTCCCTTATAAACAGTCAGAAATCCCCCTTTTGTACGATTAGTGTTCATTGTTCTTATTATGCTGTTTTACAGTACATGAAGCACATATTGGCAAATACGGAAAGAACTCCTATACCCTATGAAAAACAAAAAAGCAGGGCGGAACAACAGTCCTCACACGAGTATATTCTGGGGGAAGTGCGACAGAGGATTTCGGATTGTCGTACAGGAAAAGAGTTTGCTCGACAAGTTCGACTTTTGAAGCAAAAAAGGATTATTGCAGATTATGAAATAGGCAACTTCTCAGTAGAGGAAAGCCTGGAGTGTAGAAATTTGGCGGAAGGATTGATTGCCAAATTAAAAAGTTGTTTTGGAAATATATGAGAAATCCTGAGTTAGAAATCAGACTGCGAAATCAGTTTGAGGAAATGGTAAATCGCTATAAATGGCTGACTGTAAGATTTGAGTACAGTGAAAAGCTATACGTTTATCTCGTTTCTTATGCTCCTGTTGAGGAAATAGAGAAAGACGAAGAGTTTATGAGGGAGGTGATGGCCTTTGAAGACAAATTGAATCTGCTCTATGGAGATAATGCCCCTTTGTTTTGCGATGAAGAGGCGTATTTCAAACTCTCCCCAGATGCCGAGGAGGTAAGATACCGCAATTATGAGTACTTTTCGATGGGTTTGATGGAAAACATAGAAAAAGCTTATCAATGTGAGATTGCTCACATATTGCACAAAGTCCAAGAGGAGACTTCCTTTTATCCATTAGCAGCTTGAAATTATGGACAAAAAAAGTGTAAAGCCTGCGAGTTTCCAGTTTAAAAGGTATCTCGTTACTGATACCTCTGTGAGATTGACAGGTAGAGAAATTAAGGAGCCAGTACAAATAGGGATTGAACCAGAAGGAGATATAGACGAAGCGAAAAAGACATTTCTTCTTACCCTGAGAGTATTGATTCGCGACGAAGAAAAGAACTTAGACTTTAGTATGGTTATAAAGGGCTTTTTTGAATATGAGGTAGATAAAATACAAGATTTGTTGCCTTATATTTCCACAAATGCCCCTGCAATTCTATTCCCTTACGTTCGTGCTTATATATCAAATATAACGGCTTTGGGAGGAATGCCTCCGATTATTTTACCGACATGGAATTTGGAAGGTGTTGGTAAAATGTTAAGAGAAAAATTACTCTCTTGACTTTATAGAACGTGTCTTTGGAATAGAAAAGCTTAGGCAGAGAGATTCGAGTACCTCCCTGCTTTTATTTTCTTATATTTGTGTGGCGGTCGTAAAGCGTTCGCAGACGTTTTATTATTTGCAAAACAAAAGATAAAGACATACTAAAATTTAGGAACCTCGTATGCAGTCAAAAGTTGTACCCCCCTTTGTGAGGGGAGGCTCTCGCTTTTTAGGTCGTTTGTGCAACTCTCTCTGGTTGTTTTCTACACTTTTCTTTTTGAGTCTCTTCTTTCTTGTGAGCTGTGTGCGTAGTTCGTCTGGGAGTATTCTCCGTTCGTTTGAGGTTATCCTTGTGCATAACCCAGCTTCGCCCATTCAATGGAGTAATTACCACTTTTCCCTGCACGATTTGGGAACAGGGCTCTATGCTCCGATTGGGCATCCTGCTTACGATGAGGATAGCGTGATGCTTAGTTTTGGTAAACCCTCTCTTGCTGAACGTCCGCTGCGCTCTGGTGGAGAGACCAAAAGACAATGGAACGAAGGCTCTTTTTCCGCCCAACTGACCATTTACGATATTTCTTTTAAGGAGTGTGGAAAGATACGCTTTCGGGTGAAAGCTACCGAAAAGGGTAATAAGGTGGTGGTTACCGAACTCTTTGGGCACGAGGGATTCAAAGAGTTTCAGCGTATGGCGCACTGTCGAGATGGTATTTGCTCAGTTTTCTTTATTGATTTTAAGGGGACCGAATAGTCGGGGTTGCTATCTTTGAGGCGCGGGCGATTAGCCGATGCCGAGATGTATAAATTAAGAGGAGAAGGGGAAGAAGCTCTTTCTCCTCTTTGTCTTTACCTTATTTTGTGGGAATCATCTCTCTATTGTTGGTTTTTAGAGTTTTACTACTTTTGTTACACTTCTATTTTCCATATTATATGTTATGAAACACGTGATATTAAAGGGCATTGGAGCTCCTTTCTTTGCAGGCATTGTGTTTCTTCTGGTAACAACCTCTTGTTGTCTGCGCAGTACTCAAGAGCCTGACCCTATTGTTGACCCCATTCTCATACCTGGAGAGGAGGAGGTGCGGGACAATATAATAACAATCGTTACGGAAAAGCCTGTCGGTTCGACCCTCGCCTTTACCTATAAAGTGGACGAGAGCGTCAATTTTCCTTTTGAAGTAGAGGAGGGTTTAAAAGAGGGTGTTTGGACCGAAAAGGGAGGTCGACACTATTGGGTTTATACGGTTACACAGCCCATTATTAAGCTTAAGGGACCCATTACTGTGCTTGATTTGTCTACTCGAACCGATGCCGATTTGAACGAACTGGAGGAGAGCAACCGCATAAAATCTATCGTTGTGAGCCCTACAACTTTCTTGAAGAGCCTTATTTACAACAATTCTCACTTGACGGAAAAGCCTACTTTGGAGTATGTCAATGTTTCTAAGGCTCCCAATCTTGCCTACTTACTCGTTCCTCACAGCAAACTAACAAGCCTTGATGTAACGCAGAATAGAAAGTTGTATTCGTTCTATTGTAATGATAATCAGCTTACTGATTTGGACCTCTCGCAAAATGCTCTTCTGAATACGCTCTCTGTGTCGAACAATCCGTTGAAGAGAATTGATGTGCGCCATATGACTCGATTGAACGTTTTGGAGTGCCATAGTTGTGAATTGGCAGCTCTTGACCTAACACATAATCGTGAGTTGTCTCATATTGATGTGAGGTGGAATGCTTTGACTACCCTTGATGTGCGTAACAATCGCAACCTACAAACTCTTACTGCCTCTGTTAACAGATTGCAAACGATATACCTCGGAGAGCATCCGCACTTGAGTATTTTGGAACTTGATGATAATCAACTGACGCACTTAGATCTCTCGGGACTTCCTGTTTTAAGGTCTCTCTACTGCTATCGTAATCAGCTCTCTAAGTTAGATTTATCACACTCTTCAAAGCTCTTTCATGTAGCTTGCTTTGAGAATAAAATAGTGGGTAAATCTATGACACAAATGGTTGCGTCGCTCCCTATCCGTGGCGAGAAGTCCAAAATTGCGATAGTTAATCCACTCGCTGAGAGAGAGCTCAACTCGTGTCTCAAAAGTGATGTGGCGATAGCTACCGAGCGCAACTGGACCTGCTATCAAGTGGCGAAGACTTTTGATTGGGACTTCAATTTTTATACGCATGGTGCCGTGTACGAGGGGAAGTAAAGAGCATCTGATTTTTATCTCTTTCCAATAATAGCTAATTGATACTTCTATGTTGTTTTTTGGGGACAGTTGAGTGTTTGTGTGTGATAAAAAATCTACATTTGCCAAGTAGTTATATATTATTATTTTCTCATGAAGGATAGATTTTGTAGTTGTATCGTTTTTTTGTAGTTCTGCTAGGGGTGTTTCTCTCTTGTTCTCGGAAGGAGGTCTTGGAACAACGGCAGAGTTCTGTCTTTGAAACTCAAGAGTACTTAGAGGGTAAGGCTCTCTCTTTGCGCTCTTCTTTGTTTGCCTCAGGGTTACGTGCCAAAGAAGATTTGAGGGTTTCAGATTTTTCCTATTTGTCAATGCCGAGATTGCGTTCAGAGGATTCGAACAGAGGCAATCTTGGTGTTTGTGTGGTTAACTTTGCGGAAGATAAAGGGTTTGCCATTCTTACTACAGGGGATAAAATCGCTCCTATAGCGATTGTTGATAAAGGGTATTTTGATGTGCAGAAACAGTCTGATCATCAGGTGGATACTATAATCTATCAAATCCTTAGTTTTGCCATAGAAGACCTGATTAGTTTCCCTGACAACCCTCTTCAATCACCGATAGAATACACTTATGATCGCCATGTTTTAGATAGTTTGGGGTTTGATGTTGTTGACTTAATAGAACATAAAGTGCATACTCGATGGAATCAGTCAACTCCCTACTTTTCGAAGAATAATCATAAATATGCTGGCTGTGTCGCCGTTGCTTTATCTCAGATTTTTACTTTTTATGGCACTATCGAAAATCCTATTGCTGGAAGAAAAATAGATTGGGATGGTTTGTCAGAAGAGTCTATTAGAAACAATGGAGAGTTAACTAGGACTTCTCCTAAAAATCTTTTGTCGGATGTGGAGGAAGTTTTGTGGTGGATTGGGCAAAATAGTGATGCTAGTTATGGAGAAAGGGGAACTGGTATGTCCTCAAAAAAGGCTTTAGAATTAGCGCAGAGGAATGGATTTATTTGCAATCCTAGAATGCAAGAATACAATCTTCAAGAGGTGGTGAATGCATTACGAAAAGGCAATTTAACCTATATGGAGGGATTTAGGGGAGAGAAAGATCCTTCAGGGCAAGGTGAAATTACGATTACTTCGGGGCATGCATGGTTATTAGATGGTTATGCAAAAGTCAAAGAGAGGACAAAAGAGGAGGAGTATGAATTGGTGCATGTAAATTGGGGATGGGGAAACTCACGTAGTTTGAATGGCTATTATTATGCAAATTCTTTTTGTGTTAACACAGATGTAGGGTCTCTATTCCCTACAACTGAAGAATTACGAACAGATAATGATATTCGAAATTATGAATACTTTATAAAGATGTCACAGGTTTATCCTAAAAGGAAACGAGTAAAATTAGTGGTAAAAAAATGAGAGAAATAAAAACATTGAGCATCTTTTGGCTCTTGATTAGTGCTTATCTTTTGGTTGCATGTACCTCCAAGGGGGCTGATAAATTTTTGTTGAAAGAAAAAATGAACATGCAAGAGGAGTCTACCCCCTCTTCCTATCCCAGTGAGCCCTCACCCTCCACGCTACACTTTAGTTTGGTTTATGCACATCACTCAGATTTCGATTGGGATTGCTATCACTTTGCCCTCAAAAATGTAGCGACAGAGGCTTATGCTCCCTTTGCTATGCCCGTTGTTCATCGTCGAGAGGTAGAGCTTTTCTTCGGTAAGCCCACCTTGACAGAGAAGCCCCTCATTCCTAAGCCCATAGAGGAGATAAATGCCTTTTGGGGTAGGGATAAATCGACGCCCATGGAGCTTATCGTTTACAAAGACCAAGGGAGCAGAGTGGCGAGTATCTTCTTCCTACTGAGAGAGGAAGCGGGTGCGCCTATCGTGGGCCCCGTAGCACGAGCCGATGGCTGGTCGCTTTGCCGTTGGGTAGATCAGAAGTCGCCCAACCGATTGCCCTACTTTGAGGTGCGTTTTACTTCGGAAGAGGGCTTGTAAGGAATAGTTAAAAAGGGGGTCGCAGGACTCTCTTCGATAGAAAATAATTGGAGGAGGCTTTGTTGCGTGCCGTTGTTGCAGGGTGTTGAGACCGAGAGGAGGAAAAGTGCAGAGAGGTGCGAGCCCCGACCTGAATATCGACAATCGCTGGGTAAGTGCGGTGTGGGCAAGAGTCTCCATATAGAATAGCGTATGAAACATTATGTAGTAATAGGACTACTGCTCCTCCTTTGGGGCAGTATGGGGTTGGTGAGTTGCCGACCCAACGGACAGAAAGAACCCATTGTAAGGGAGCAAGATAAGAGAGCACAAGACCCTCTTAACCCCGACCGACCAGCCCCAGCGGCACTCACCTTGCTTTTCGTCTATGGCGACGAGCCTGAGTACGATTGGAGTGCCTACCACTTTGCACTAAAGAATAGCGAGGCAGGTCTGTATGCCCCCTATGAGAAGCCCATTCTGGGGAGGAACAGCGTAGAGGTTACTTTTGGTATCCCCTCTCTTACCGAGAAACCTCTCATGCCTGCTAATCAATCTGTTAAGGCGATGTGGGGCATTCAGAAAAGTTATGCCGTCCTACTTACCATAGCCGATGCCCAAGGGAAAGAGTGTGGACGTCTCGAGCTTGGCATAACGGAAAACAAAGTGCCCGTTATCAACTATATCGATGGGGCAAAGGGCTTCCGCCTCTGTCGCCTCGTGCAGCAGAGTACCCCCTACCGCTTCCCCTACTTCGAGGTGCAGTTTAACACCCCAAAAGACCCGCAGTAGGGCGCATCACAACCTTTTTGCTTTGATAGCAGAGGCAGGCTCTTTTCGGTAGGGTCTGCCCTTTTCTATTATGTAAGTTAAGAGTGTTAATAGATTATTTATAGGATTTGTTTTATACTTTTGTCGTCTGTATAGTATGTGGTGTAGTAATTGTCTTCGTAAGCTGAAAACTTGCTAAAATAGCCACTACTCAAAACTCCAATTATTCGGTATAAATGGTATGAGCAATTTAGAAAATCAACCCGAGGAAGAGAAGAATATAAATCTCAACAAGGTAGAGGAGTATTTTCAGTGGGCGATTGAAGCCGACCCTAAGGATGCCGATACTCTTGGCAACTATGCTGTTTTCTTGGACGATATTGTCGAAGATCATGATAGAGCAGAAGAGTACTATCAGCGCGCGATCGAAGTCGATCCTCAATATGCTAATGCTCTTTACAACTATGCTCTTTTCTTGCAGGATGTACGAAAAGATTACGATAGGGCAGAGGAGTGCTATCAGCGCGCGATCGAAGTCGATCCTCAATATGCTAATGCTCTTGGTATGTATGCTCTTTTCTTGCAGGATGTACGAAAAGATTACGATAAGGCAGAGGGGTACTACAAGTGGGCGATCGAAGTCGATCCTCAATATGCTAATGCTCTTTACAACTATGCTCTTTTCTTGCAGTATGTCCGAGAAGATTACGATAGGGCAGAAGAGTACTATCAGCGCGCGATTGAAGTTGAACCGAAGGATGCCAATGCTCTTGGCATCTATGCTCTTTTCTTGCAGAATTTCCGAGAAGATTATGATAGGGCAGAGGAGTACTACAAGCGAGCAATCGAAGCCAACCCGAAGGATGTCAAGGCTCTTAGCAACTATGCTGTTTTCTTGGACGATATTGTCGAAGACCATGATAGAGCAGAAGAGTACTTCCTGCGAGCGATTGAAGTTGACCCGAAGGCTACCAATGCTCTTGGCAACTATGCTGTTTTCTTGCAGCATGTTCGAAAAGATTATGAAAAGGCAGAAGAGTACTACAAGCGGGCTCTTGAAGCCGACCCTAAGCACGCCAATAATCTGGGCAACTATGCTGTTTTCTTGGAAGAGGTTCTTGAAGACTATGATGGGGCAGAGACGTATTATCTAAAAGCTCTTGAGATAGCACCTAATCATCCAGATTTTCTTTATAGCTATGCCCTATTCCTCGAAGATGTTCGCAAGGATGAGGAGCAGGCTAATGAGTATTTCGAACGAGCCGAGGAGGCGGAGCAATCGGAAGGCGTATAGCTTGGAGCGGGATGGTGCGTGTGTGGCATTCGTAGGCGAGGCGCATCGCTCGGAAATGTATTGTTATTCAAAAAGGAACTACTATCTTTGCGAGGTGCTTTTGTGGCGCATTTTACCCCCTTTTCGCAGAGGGTGGCACAGAATAGACAAATAGTAATTACAACATTATAATCATAGAAAACGGAAATATGAATATTCCTGCAAATCTTAAGTACACCACCGATCATGAGTGGGTGAGCCTCGATGGCGATGTAGCAACTATTGGTATCACAGATTACGCTCAAGGCGAGTTGGGCGAAATCGTATTCGTAGACGTTCCTACCGAAGGTGAAACCGTAGCGCAAGGCGAGGTATTTGGCTCTATCGAAGCTGTGAAGACCGTAGCAGACCTTCTCATGCCCGTAGAGGGAGAGGTTATCGAGTTGAATGCAGAGTTGGAAGAGCAACCCGAGTTGGTGAACAATGATCCTTACGGTAAGGGTTGGATCGTGAAAGTACGCATTGCAGATGCGGCTCAAATCGATGCTCTTATGGATGCTGCTGCTTACCAAGCATTCTTGGGATAATCGTTAGGTAGTACGTTTTAATAGATTGACCGAAAAAGCATGATGACTCCACTCGTTAGCATCATAATGGGTAGCACTTCGGACTTGCCCGTTATGGAGAAAGCGGCACGCCAGTTAGAGGCGTTGCAGATCCCTTTCGAGATGTTGGCTCTCTCTGCGCACCGTACGCCCGATGAGGTGGCCGAGTTTGCCACTGCAGCCGAGGCGCGTGGCGTGAAGGTGATTATCGCCGCTGCTGGTATGGCTGCCCATTTGTGTGGCGTGGTGGCTTCGATGACGCCACTACCTGTCATTGGAGTTCCCATTAAAGCTTCGTTGGATGGTATGGACGCTCTCTTGGCTATTGTGCAGATGCCTCCTGGTATTCCCGTGGCTACTGTGGCGATAGATGGAGCACAGAATGCAGCTTTACTTGCCGCTCAGATGCTCGCTTTGGGCGATGAGGGCTTGATGAAGCGCATGAAAGAGTTCAAAGAGTCGCTCAAGGAGAAGGTAGTGCGTGCCAATAAAGACCTGAGTGAAATCAAGTTCCAATACAAGGTAAACTGAAAAAGCTTTCGTTCTATTTCGGTCAAGTATATAGTCTTTGAATCCCCAATCGGGGGGAGAACATAAATAAATAGAGACTTGTCTAAGAGGAAGCAACGGTACATACCACCCCAACGGAGGTGAGGTGTACGGTTGCTTTCTTTGTTATACATGGATTGTTTATATGGCATAGGCTCTCTTTGGGATTGTGTGGAAGTTGTGACGTCAACCTTTTCCACCCTGTATCTTTGTATAAGAATGGGAACGCCGTAAAATCCCATAAAAATCCAAAGCTCACGTTGAAAAAGAGAAGAAAAAGTTACCCATGCAAAAACAGAAAACAGCAGAGGCATCTCACAGTGCGCTGAATTATTGCCGTCGCGCCACGAAAACGGTTACCATCGGGGGTATTCCTTTGGGGAGCCTCCACCCCTTACGCATACAGACCATGGCCAATGTTTCGACCAACGACGTGGAGCAGGGTGTGGCGCAGACCTTGCGGGTTTATGCCGTGGGGTGCGACTATATGCGCTTTACAGCTCAAGGAGTGCGTGAGGCTATAGCTCTGGGCGAGATTCATAGGGTCTTGCGAGAGAAAGGTTGCCCTATTCCCCTGGTGGCAGATATTCATTTCAATCCGCAAGCGGCGTACGAAGCCCTAAAGCATGTCGAGAAGGTACGCATCAATCCAGGTAACTTTGCCGATCGTAAGGGAGATAGAGCCCAGTATCCCTCCGAAGAGGCATGGTATGAGGCGGGAGCACAACGGGTTTCGGAGGTGTTCGGAGCTTTTGTCGAAGAGGCCAAAAGGCTCGGTCGGGTATTGCGTTTGGGTATTAACCATGGCTCTTTGAGTGAGCGGATGCTCCACCGTTGGGGCAATACGCCCGAGGGAATGGTCGAGAGCTGTTGGGAATATCTCTCTGTGGCACAGGCGCATCAGTTCGACGATATTGTTATTTCGATGAAGAGCTCCAACGTGCAGGTAATGACACAAGCGGTGCGTCTATTGGCAGCCCGTCTTGATGCGCATGGATGGAACTTTCCCCTCCACTTGGGGGTTACCGAGGCGGGCGAGGGCGAAGATGGACGCATCAAGAGTGCTGTCGGTATCGGCTCTCTGCTCTTAGATGGTATAGGCGATACACTTCGGGTCTCTCTGAGCGAAGCCCCTGAGGCAGAGTTGCCTGTAGCACAGCGATTGGTGTACCACGTAACCCAGCGTGCCGAGGCTCCTCTGCTTAGCTATGCAGGTGCTCTGGAGTACACTCCTGCTATGTTGCCCCGTACGGAGAGCCGTTGTGTAGCAGATTGTTACGGAGGAACAACTCTCCCTAAAGTGTTGGTCTGCGGAGAGATAAGAGGGGGGGAGAAACCCCTCATCGCAGGGGATGCCCTCTTGCCCTATGGTGTGGAGTGGGAGCATCTTTCTGTCGAGGCAGCAGAGGGAGTGCACTTCCGATGCTTTGATGCCGAGCGATTGACTCCTGCCGATATAGTCAAAGTGAAGAGCGACGCCTGCACAGTACTACTCCTGCACGCTACGGGAGCCAATGCGGTAGGTGCGTGGCGCAGAGCGGTAGCACTTCTGACCGAGGAGAATTGTACGGCACCTCTTTTTTTGTATCGTAGTTTCGAGGAGGAGGCTTGGGAAGATATCCAACTCTTCGCCTCTGCCGATATCGGGTTACTTCTGTTAGAGGAGGTCGCTTCGGGGATTGTCCTATCGTCGCCTTGTTATAGAGCCGAGGAGTTGTACTCTGTCGGCTTGGGTATCTTGCAGGCTACGCGCTTACGCTTCTCTCACACCGAGTTTATCAGTTGTCCTGGATGTGGGCGCACCCTGTTCGATTTAGAGGGAACTATCGCGCGCGTTAAAAAGGCTACGGCACACCTGCCCAATTTGAAGATTGGTATCATGGGGTGCATCGTAAATGGCCCAGGAGAGATGGCAGATGCCGACTACGGCTATGTGGGAGGAGCACCAGGCAAAATAGACCTCTACAAGGGGCAAGAGTGTCAAGTGCGAGGCATCCCTGAGACGGAGGCGGTAGAGGCACTCATCGAACTCATCCGCTCGCATGGTGATTGGATTGAGCCTGCCGAATAAGATCTCTCGACACAAATTCAGACGTTTCAAACGAGCGAAGGTACTCGAACTTGGGGCAAAAAGAGCTAACTCTTTGGTATATCGAATGTTTTGGCTAACTTTGCCTCCGCTTTGCGCAATCTCTGTCGAGACATAATCCGTTAGAGCGGCTCGTTACATTGCGTTTGGTAGCATACATACTAATTAAAAAAGAAGAGAAAATATGGATTTCATTAAGTTGGTGCACGAAGAGTTCAAGTCTGGCAAAGAGCACCCCAAGTTTACAGTAGGTGATACTATCACCATCGATTACCGCATCTCAGAAGGTGGTAAGGAGCGTATTCAGAAGTATCGTGGTACTGTAATTGCTTTTCGTGGTCATGGCGATAAGCGTCGTTTCACTGTACGTAAGGTTTCTGGCGAAGTAGGTGTAGAGCGTATCTTCCCTTACGATAGCCCATTTATCGAAGCTATTACAGTAGAAAAACATGGTAAGGTACGCCGCGCTAAGCTTTACTACCTCCGTGGTCGTATGGGTCGTGCTGCTCGTATCAAAGAGCGTCGTTCTCTCTCAAAGAGCGTTAAGTAAGAGAGAAACTTGCACGAAAGAGAGGGTAGAACCGATGGGTGTTGCCTTACTCTGATAACATAAAGAGACATCCTAAGCTGTTAGGGTGTCTTTTTTTATAGATAGATAAAAAAGCATTGTGCCGTGTGCCTCTTAAAAAGGTGGTGTACAATGCTTTTGATGTATTTCCCGAAGTCAGAAAAGTCTTACTCAGAGGTCTTTCTCTCCGAGAGGCTCAGAAGTACTTCTTATTTCGCACGGTGCGTCCAAAGAGGTATGCTATAAGATATCATAGGCATGAAGGAGTGGAAAGTTCTCCTCCCCTTTTTTCCATTGCTTTGCGTTACACCCCAGAACCCATTTATTTGGTACGAAAGACCTACTTCTAAAGTCGATCCTCCCAGTTTGAAAGCGAGATGTGTACCCAAGTCGATGGCTACTCCATGGTTCATCTCTCCCTTGCCGAGGTTGCCTACCAGTCTTTGATTGGCATATCCGAAGCCCTCGTCTAATACCCAAAAGAGGTTTTTAGTGATGGGGCGATACTGACTTGTTTTGAGAAGTATGCGGTGCGTGTTAAGCATCCATTGATTTTCTCCACCCGTAGGGATGGGGCTGGCAGCATAGTTGATTTCCTGCATAGAGTAGCTCACCCCGAAACGGTTGTATTGCGTACCGTACATTAGAGAAAGTGTACCCTCTTCCAACGCTCTCTTGTCCAGTAATAATTCGGAAGAACGGGTTATTTCGCTACGCATACTGCTCTCCGTAACGAGTTTGGTCATACCTATCCGACCATGGAGAGAGAGGAAACGTGTCTCTTTTTTAGTCTCTTGTGCATAGAGGGTACTGCCCAATATAAGAAGGGCAAAGGATAGAAAGAATAGGAGCTTCTTCATAGAATCTTGTTTTTTTGAAGTTTTTTACGTGGTAAATATATATAAAAAACTAATTCGTCTGTTTTTTCTATCGTTACAACAAGAAGATTTTTAGAGAAAACAGGCTATAAGTCTACTCTGTACGCTATTTCCCCTTGTATTCATAGTGTGATTGGGGGGGTATATCTCTATGAGGCTTTTTATATAAAAATAGATGTAACGTGTCTTTAGGTGTAAATTGTGAAATAAATTTCTATCTTTGACATGATGAGAGAATAATAGAGGGGATATTCGTGTAGGCTCCCTTGGGGAGGTGGGCTTCTCTCTCGATTTTAATACTCCAAAAAGAGTTAAACGATGGGTTTGTGCTATCCTCTCTCCGCATAAAAAGCGACTTTTTTACCTCTTATATATACTTTTATAGATAGTGCCTATAAATCTATAAATACATACAATTAAGAAACGCAACGAGAGCTAATACCTTTGTCGCAAATAAAAAAGAAAATTAGCTATGAAGGCAACTATCCTGTACAGCAGTCGTCGTGGAAAAACGGCACAATACGCTCGAGAGATTGCGATGCACCTCTGGAGTCAAGGGCTCAGTGTGAGCCTCTGTTCGACGGCCGACTTTACGCCCGAAAAGATGAACGACTGCGAACTCTTGGTGCTGGGCTGCTGGACCAGTGGATGGTTCGTTGTCCATCAACATCCCAATCGTCGTTGGGTACAGTTCGCACAGCAGCAACTTACAACTCCCCTGCCTAAGCATCTTTTGCTCTTTACGACCTACAAGTTTCGCACAGGGTCGATGTTCAAAAACATGAAGCATCACTTGCCTTTGGGTGGCGTAGAGGCGGTACACACCCTAAAGTCCAAAACGGGAGCGCTTACCGAAGAGCAAAAAAGTAGCCTGAATTGTATAGCGCAGCAGGTACGTGGTCAGCAAAAGGCTACATAAACTCAAAAGAAAAGCAAGAAATAAATAATAAAAAGATTATGGACGAAATCAAAAAATTGACTACCGCAGCGGGTGCTCCCGTTGGAGACAATCAGAACGTTGCGACAGCGGGTAAACGTGGCCCTATGTTGCTGCAAGATGTATGGTACATTGAAAAAATGTCGCACTTCAATCGTGAGGTAATCCCCGAGCGTCGTATGCACGCTAAGGGCAGTGGAGCGTACGGAAAGTTTACCGTAACGCACGACATTACCCAATATACCAAGGCGGCTATTTTCAGCCAAATCGGTAAGGAAACAGAGGTGTTTGCTCGCTTTTCTACTGTAGCGGGTGAGCGTGGTGCTGCTGACCATGAGCGAGATATTCGTGGCTTTGCGGTTAAGTTCTACACCGAAGAGGGCAACTGGGACTTGGTAGGTAACAATACACCTGTGTTCTTTCTGCGCGACCCTCTTAAGTTCCCCGATTTGAACCACGTGGTAAAGCGCGATCCCCGTACGAACATGCGAAGCGCACACAACAACTGGGACTTCTGGACGCTCCTCCCTGAGGCACTCCACCAAGTAACCATCACGATGAGTGATAGAGGTATTCCTTACTCTTACCGTCATATGCATGGTTATGGTAGCCATACATTCTCATTCATCAATGCAGAGGGGGTGCGCCACTGGGTTAAGTTTCACTTCCACACGCATCAGGGTATTAAGAATGTAACCGATGCAGAAGCAGAGGCAATCATCGGTAAGGATCGTGAGAGTCATCAGCGCGATTTGTATGAAGCTATTGAGCGGGGAGATTTCCCTCGTTGGACTATGAAGGTGCAAATTATGACCGAGCAACAGGCTAAGGAGATGCCTTACAATCCTTTCGATCTCACGAAGGTATGGTCTCAAAAGGAGTTCCCTCTTATCGAAGTGGGTGTCTTGGAGCTCAATCGTAATCCTGAAAACTACTTTGCAGAGGTAGAGCAATCAGCTTTTAACCCTGCCGATGTAGTACCTGGTATCAGTTTCTCGCCCGACCGTATGCTACAGGGGCGTCTCTTTGCCTATGGCGATGCGCACCGCTACCGCTTGGGAGTGAACCATCACCAGATACCTGTTAATAAGAGCCGTTGTCCCTTCCTCAATATGTACCATAGAGATGGGGCGATGCGTGTAGATGGTAACTACGGCTCTCGTTTGGGCTACGAACCCAATAGCTACGGACACTGGGCCGATCAGAACGAATACAAAGAACCGATGCTCGAGCTTGACGGGGCGGCGTATCAGTGGGATTTCAGAGAGGACGACTGCGACTACTACTCTCAGCCTCGTGCCCTCTTTAGATTGATGAGCCCTGAACAGCAACAAGTACTTTTTGAAAATACGGCCCGTGCTATGGGAGATATTCCTAAGCATATCAAAATAAGGCACATTGTCAACTGCTACCGTGCCGACGAAGAGTACGGAAAAGGGGTTGCTAAGGCCTTGGGCATCAGTATGGACGAAGTAGAGCTGTAAAAGCTCTTGCATTGAGAGACTCAAAGAGGGACCCGACCCTTCCGAGGCTCGAAGCTGGGGGAAAGCTCTTTCGGCAATGTGTCTCTATCAAATTCTTTTCGGTCAAAAAGGTCGGATGTGTTCCCATAGGCCTTCTCTTTTGGCAAGAAAAAGTTTGTTGAAACAGACCTTAGGGAGTCTGTACAACCCTCTTGGATATGTGATAAGATTTGTGATTTAGTTTCTTTTTTAGAGTCTGTCCTCTTTTCTTTCTCCCATAAAGGAAGAATGGGCAGGCTCTCTTTTATTTGTCGGAGGAGGTTTCTGGGGCTTCTGATGGAGGTTCTCCCAAAAAGGGATATATTCCAACGCACAAAACCACTCGTGCAAACTTCACTTTCCTCCCGAGTAAACTTTACTCCTCTCGGGTATAAACTTTCATTAGCACCTGTGCAAACTATCAATGGAAATAATTTGTGATATATTTTTGTGTTAAAAGTAAGTCGTAAGAGGGGGTGTTTGAAAATAAGTGATAGGAGAGGGTATGAAACTGAAAATTCCGCCAGTGGTTGTATGCGCACTCTTTGCCGTGTTGATGTGGGGTGTTGCATGGAACTTTTCGCTGCTACATTTTCGTTCACTTTACGTGGCAGGCATCTCAATTCTTCTCGGGGGAGGTGTAGCCCTTGCGGGCGTAGTTGCCTTTCGGAAAGCACAAACTACTGTCCACCCGCAGAAGTTCGATGGCTGCAAAGCTCTTGTAGACTCGGGAATCTATGCTCTAAGTCGCAACCCGATGTATTTGGGTATGGCAATAATCCTCTTCGGTTGGGCTTTTTGGTTGGGCGAGATGCTCGCTTTACTCGGTGTAGTCGGCTTCGTGCTATATATGAACTACTTTCAAATCTGCCCCGAAGAGCAGATGCTCAAGGCTAAGTTTGGGGCAACTTTCGAGAAGTACTGTCAGAAAACTCGCAGATGGCTCTAATCAGAATAGAGCCTTTCTTTTGAAAAATCCAAAAGAAAGGTGGAGAGATTCTTCTCAAGCCCATATCTTTCCATACAATGAAATGTACCTCTTTTTGCTTTTTCTCTATAACTTTGTTGTTGTGAGGAGGGTTTTAGTTTTATGTTAGCCCAGATAGTAGATGTATCTCAATGGACGGAACAGCAAATTCAGGCCGAGGGGACACGAGATAAGAACGTGTTGATAAGTCCTGAGGATGGGAAGACGTATTACTTTAAGAAGTCGCTCAATAAAATGGGAAAGAGTTATCCCTTTGAGTTTTGGTCAGAGATTGTAGCAAGCAAAATTGGCAAAGCTTTGGGATTTTCTGTGGCGGACTATAATTTAGGTATTATCACTTCCGAGGGTAAGGTGCAAACAGTAGGAGCTTTGGTCGAGTCTGTTCATGCTTTGGATGAAGAGCTGGTCTCTGGGTATAGTCTAATTGTACAGTATTACCCACTATTTAGCCATACTTATAAGGAGGAGCATCGTTTAGAACTGATTCTCAGAACCCTCAAATCTCACGGCTTAGAGAAGGAGTCGAAGCGGGTGTTTGAGTGTATGCTTTTTGATGCCATTATCGGTAATACAGACCGACACTCAGAAAACTGGGCTTTTATCATTACAGATAGTTTCTCCAGATTTCTAAAAAACTTGGAAGAGGCTTCTGAGGGTGAAAACGCAAAGTCTGGAGAGCAGGAAAAACCATTTTGGGATAAGATTGATTGGGTGATAAAGAAACTTATTTCTGCGTTGATGCGTTTCTCTCCTTTATACGACAATGGAAGCTCCTTGGGTAGAGAGATTGTAGAAGATAAAATTGTGCGTATGGTGCACGATTCGGAGGCAATGGAAAAATATATCCTTTCTGGAAAGCCTGATATTAGAGTAGTGGAAAAGAAGATATCCTTTCTTGAAACGATAAAATACCTTTTGTCCAACTGTGATTATGAGAAACCTATGAGAGAGGTAATACAAAAGATGAGAAAGGCTTATCACAGAGATACGATTCGATTTATATTGGACAACGTGGATAGGAAGTGTATCGATAAAGTCCCAGAGCAATATAGATTGAGCAAGGAGCGAAAGGAGTTTATGTATCGGCTCATTACGGAGCGTATAGAGCGTATCATTAAAATGGAGGAAACATTATGTGCCATATAGTAGACCCAGCTTGGGTAAAAGATTGTCCCTTTAGAACCATTCTGGTGAGTTGGCGGGCTGGATTAGGCCAATGTCGACATATTGTCGGAGAGATTACTTTAGACGAAGAGAGAGGGGCTCTATTCTCTTACCGAGCAGGTGTCTCGGAAATCAAAAAGGAGGGGTTTATGGGTTTTCACGGACTTCCTTTAGAGAACCCGATTGATCAGAAGACCGCTTTTGATTTATTTCTTAGACGAATTATCAATACAGAACGAGAAGACGCCGAGCATAAACTCGCTTTTTGGGGCATAAAGCCCGAGCTAATGCCCAATAAGTTGTACCTTTTGGGGGCAACTCAAGGGCGCAGTGCTAACGATGAATTTGAGTTTTTGCCTGTCTTACAGCAGATGTCTATTCCTTATACATTTGTTACGGATATTGCAGGTATAAGCTATTCCCAGATAGATCTCAAACAGTTGTCTGTCGGGGAGAGAGTTATTTGTGAGGCAGAACCCGATAACCAGTACGATGAGATGGCTGTTTGCGTGATGACTCAAGAGCGTAGAAAGATAGGCTACCTAAAGCGGGGAATTAATTGTTTGTTCTCTCAATTGGCTCCCCTCAAGGTTGATATCGTACACATTATAGATACTGAAAATATCAAGCAGGTATTTATTTCCTGTCAGATACCAGCCGCTTCACGCTAAGCATCGAGGGCAACGCATGTTATCTATTTTCCAGAGGCTATCTATTGGATAGTCTCTTTTTGTGAAAAAATGTATAGAGAAGGATAAACCTCCGAATGTTCTTCTTGTCTAAATAAATAAGAGAGGGGGTGAGTATTCTATCTCCATTTTGTTAGAGGTTTATTATTCTTGTTTTTTTGAAAGGCTTTTTGCCACACTTGCGGATAATGCAATACCCCCTCTTCCTCGGAAAGTAGTTGAGGGTGTTTCTTTTGGGGACTTGTATCCTCAGCCACTTTCCTTATTGGGTCTCGTTATGCGAGAGAAAAGTAAAGAGGTTAGCGTAGAAGAATCCTTTTTATGAAAAAGAAGAGAGTATTAGTAACAGGAGCATCGGGTACCGTAGGCTACGAAGTGTTGAAACAGCTTGTGGCGCAGAGTATGTGCTTCGATGTTACGGTTTTTGATATAGAAACACCCAAAAGCAGGCACGCTCTGGAGCCTTTTAGGGATAGAGTGAGGTTGGTTTATGGCGATGTAACGCAGTCCAATCAATTGGTTACGGTATGTCGGGGTGTGGATTACGTGATTCATTTGGCAGCGGTAATCCCGCCTTTGGCTTATGAAAATAGGCAGTTGGCACAGCGTGTTAACGTAGAGGGTACGCGTGACCTCATCAGCAACTTGGAGAGCTATTCGCCCAATGCTTTCTTTGCTTATGGTTCTTCCATCTCTGTTTATGGCGATCGTGTACAGGACCCTTGGATTCGTGTAACAGACCCGTTGAAGCCCTCCGAACGGGACTACTATGCAGTCACCAAGGTGGCGGCCGAGAAGATTGTGCGTGGGAGTAAACTACGTTGGACTATCTTTCGTCTTGCGGCCATTATGGGAGCTCAAAATCACAAGATGGGTTCACTGATGTATCGCATGCCACTTGGCACCCCCATAGAGATAATTTCGCCCGAAGATACAGCGCGTGCCTTTGTCAATGCGCTACAACAGGTTGATTTGCTCGAGGGTAAAATCTTTAATCTCGGTGGAGGAGCAGAGAATAGAATCTTCTTCCGTGACTTGTTGGTCAATAATTTCAGGCTCTTTGGATTGGGTAAATTCAACCTTCCCGCAAAGGCCTTTGCCGAGAAGAACTTTCACTGCGCCTATTATGCCGATGGAGATGAGCTGGAGAGTATCTTGCACTTTCGGCGTGATAACCTTGCTTCCTATTGGAAGCGTGTAGAGGATAGCATCCCCGCATGGCAGTATGTTTTGATGCGTTTGGTTGCTCCACTGGTCAAGAAAGTGTGGCTTTTCAAATCGGAGCCGTGGCAAGCCTACAAAACAGGAAATGTAAAGGAAATAAGGCACTTCTTTAGAGGGGTGTCTTGATAAGAGAGAAGGAACAAAGAGAACCCTAAAAGCTTTTGTGAAGCTCTTGGGGTTCTCTCATTGTGCCCCTCTTGGGGAGACTTTGGGGAAAGTGGCGCACAAACTCTTTAGAGCTGTGCTAATAAGTAAAGCACCACTTTATCTACGCACCGATACTTTAACAGCTTCTTCGCTACCCTCTACGTGTACCAGATAGATACCTTCGTGTAGGTTGAAAACAGCTTGCCCTGCATGGATTGCGCTCTTCTCGATGAGTAGTCCGTTTGTGTCGAATAGATGCACAGATGCCCCTTCTACGCCATAGCTTACTTGTAGTATGCCCTGCGCTACGGTGCATTGAACGCTACGCCCCTTAGCTATTTGTTCATTGCTCACTATCTTTTTGAAGTTTGCCACGATGCGGTAGTTGGTATCCATGGTGATTTGGAGGGTAGGCTCTGTTTGCTCAGATTTCTTACCATTGATTGTCCAAAAGTCAAACGTGTAGTTGTCTTCGGGTTCGGCAGTTATCTCCACTTCAGTTCCCTCTTTCTGTCTTGAAGAGAGCGGTATTCTACCTCCTCCTACGGTAGCGTACACTCCGCCATTGTTGTCGGAAATAGAGATGCTTAGTTGGTAGTAAATAATGTCTCTCTCAAATACAGCTTCGACGAGAGTTTGCTTATTGAGGACCACTTCGAGGGTCGATTCGCCCTGTTTGGGAGTTTCTTTACCATTTACGAGCCAATGCTTGAGGTGGTAATTTGGGGCAGGATGCGCTGTAAAGGTTACAGTTTGATCGGCTTTTTGCAGAGAGCTAGACTCGATTTCATTGCCTCCGATGGTAGCAGATACACGTCCCCACTCGGCATTGTTGGCTTGGAAGCTCACTCTGTGGCGTGTGTAAGCCTCTTCAAAGATGGCTTCTACCGTAGTTTCTTCCTTTATTTCCATCGCATACTCGGCACTTGTTGCCAAAACTTCTTTGTTGTTTATTTTCCACTTCTTAAGTAGATAGACCTCTTCCTTGGGAGTTGCAACGAAACGTATGGTAGTTCCCTCTTCGATGCTTGCTTCTGTGGGGAGCTCTTCTTCACCTCGGTAAGCCTTTACCGTTCCCTCTTCGTACGCGCTTTTATAGGTGAGTTTGTAAAATTCTTTTACGACCTCGCCCATCCTCTTGATATTGCCGAAGTTTTTCCACCAGTTAGCTGCCTTGTAAGCTGTAACGGCTTCGTCGGTAGCGACGTATAGCTCTACTGTGGCGAGCTTAACCTTATCGAAAGTTTTTGCATGCAGGGTAGGAGGTGTTACGTTCAAAGAGGTTACTTTGGTTAAGCTCTTACAGTTGCCCAACGCTTGTATTTTAAGCTCTGTGATGCTGGCGGGGAGGTATATTTCCTTAAGGTCGGCACAATTAAGAAAGCACATGCGTTCAATGGTCTGCAATCTTTCGGGAGCTTTGAAGGCAACTAATCCGCTTTCTGTAAAGGCGTTTTGCTCAATAATAGTTACGCTATTGGGAATATCAATGTTTTTAAGTGCTTTACATTCTTTGAAAGCATCAGAAGATATTTTTATCAATTTGTCGCTTAAGACGATATCTTGGAGACTACGGCTCAGAGCGAAAGCGTTCATTCCTATGGTTGTAACCTCGTTGCCCATAACTACACGAGTTAGTTTAGGCATATCGCTAAGAGCGGCATCGTCGATTAACGTAAGGTTGGAGGGAAGTATTACCTCTGCCAAATTGGGGTGCTTAGAGAAAGCTGTCTTAGGGAGTGCATTGCCCTCGATAGTTGCTTGTTGCATATCGAGCTTTTTAAGCCCTCCCATATTACTTTGTATGAAAGCGATGTCTGTAGGGGTTATTGACCCTATCACGGTGAGACTTTCGCAAGCAGCCAAGTTGGTAATTGTCTTTAGTTGATTTTCAATCTTTCCAGCCTCTTTGACCGTAATCACAGGGTTAACGGGGTCGAGTGGGTCATCTATCGGAGTGGGTTCGGGAGTGCGGTAGCTGATTTTGAGTACAGCTCGTTGCTTAAGTCCTGAACCATTGGAGTACTCTCCATAGCCCTCGGGGGTTGCCACGTTTTTAGAGTCGTCCGCTTTGTAAATAGTCGTAATGGGTTTCCCTGACACGTTCTTGGGATAGCAGTAAAAGTCTATGTAAGTTTGGCTTACTTCTCCCAAGGCTTGATTGGCTTCTGCCTCCATGGTCATGAGCATACTCTTACCCGTATAGAGGAAAGGCTTGTCGAGCTTAATGACGATTTCGAAGTCTTCTGAAAGTTCGTCCATGAAACTTCCTGAAAAGGTCATGGTGGCGCATAGATCTTTCTCTTTGTCTATGTCGTGCCATCTATATTTATTTTCTCCCTCTTTTTTCTTGAATTCGGTTATCTCCGTATTCGTTAGGTAGAGGCGGAGGTTAACGCTGTAATCATCCACATATATCATACCGTCTTGATTATAGACGCGCATCCGGATTTCGGTAATCTCTTTACCTTCAAGACCATTAAGGTCTTCGGTAGTGTAGAGCTGTTGTGAGCGACTATACTTGTAGTCAAAATCAAAAGGAGCTTTTTGACCGATACTTCCTTGGAAATGCTCCGTTGTCGTGTCATAGTCTCCTAAGCTAAAGGTTTGCTGTGCTTGCACCTTTCCTATGGAGAGGAAAGCAATTAGCAAAGCCAGATTACTTAATAGTAACGTAAACTTTTTGTACATAACTTGGTTTTATTTATTTATGAATTGCGTATAAATGTTTGTCTGTTGTGTTGCCCCTCTCTTTGGGCATTGGAGTTAGAATAGAATACCCGCTACGGCTGCCCATCCACTCGGTGCTACCCGTCCCAGCAGGTGTTGAAAGGCTACTCTTGACTCCATACAAATAGCAACACGTGCCGACGGTAGTAGATACTCCCCACGAAGAGAAGCCTCAATATCGGTTCGGTTTATGGTTTGCAGGTGGTGGTTATGGCTTACGATAGTACGTAGTTTTTTAGAAAAGGGATGGTAGAAAGCATCTTCGGGTAGGGCACCAAAATGAAGTTGTTCTTTGAGGCAAAATCGGTGTTGTAAGAGGCCTTCTGCTCTCACTACAAGGTTGGGGATATACTTCGGCCGATGATGATAGTGCACCCTAAGGCGGGGAGAGAGGTGCAGTAGCTCTTCATGCGCTTTAGATACTTTTCGCTTACTGTACAGGGCTTCAACTCTTACGGCTGGAAGGAACTCCCAACGATCTCTTTTTGTAGAGAGGGAGAGAAGTCCTTTCAGATCATTGGCAATGAAGTAACGTTGATAATTGCCCCGTTGTACTGCCACTAAGGGATAGAAGATGCCCTCTTGAAGTCCGTAAACATACTCGTCGCCCCGTCGCCCCTCCAACTCTATACTGTTGCTAATACCCCATGATAGCGGGCAAGGAGTCGAGAGGTAGCTTCCTGTAAGGTTTATATTGTGCGTTTGTAGATAAGCTAAGCGCAGTTCATTGCGCCCTTTGAGCGTGTATTCTATCCCGAGAGAGCGGTAGTAAGCAGTGGCAAAAAAGCCTTGTCGGGCTATGGGAGTGTAATCCAATCCTATACTGTAACCATGGCCGTTGAAAGCTTTTGCCTCTGCATTACCAGCAAAGCGAAGAGAATACTCATCGAAGCCTAAAACATTAAGCACAAATTGTGTTCCCTTGGGATTGAGAAAGCTCATCTGATGCACCTGCTTATAGATGCGTCCGCCTATCTCTAATCCGATTGTATGCGAGTGCCATTTGTATCCGATTCCTGCTTTGAGTAGCAGGTCGCCCACGCTGTTAAGGACACGAGGGTCTCTGTCTCTGCTCTTTTGGTAAGCACTGTATGCTCCCTCTACGCCCCATCGCCATAGAGGTGAGAAGGAGTGGCTATACCCTCCGCTAAAGGCATATTGTTCACTATGTAGAAAGCCTCCGATGGTGTCGGCAGAAGTATAGGGAGCAGTAAGCGAGTAGTCTGCACTTTCGCGTCCTGCTACTCTTTCGGCTCGAGACGTGGTGTAGGAGGCATTGCCCCACACGGAGGTAGCACTGTCCAGATGATAGAGAGAGCGGTACTGTATCGAGAAAGGGGTTTGTCGTGTGCCCTCGGAGAGGCTCTCTCTTCCCTTATTGTCTCGAGAAGAGAGAGCTATAATAGTTTGAGAAAGCGAACTATCGTATTGCAAGGGGTGCAGTAAAGCTGTCGAGTAGTGTGGGGCTATCCATAGATGTGTTGCCCGTTGCCGTTCCTCGATAGCCCTTGCCAGAGTATCTCGTTGGGGCATAGCAGGAGTACTCTGTGCCTTAGCCACTGAGCATAGTACCTCTGCTCCCCCCAAGAGGAGAAGTAGAAGCCCCCATATAGTACGAAATATAGTTCGCCTACTCATCGTACTTGCAATCAGTTAAGCAGCGAGGGTTTCGCTTGAGGCGTGAAGTCGTTGGTCGAGTTGTTGGTGTCTAGCATCTGTACGATACCTTTTTGGGTCTCTCCTATTTTGCGAACTACGGCTTTGCCATAACGCTCGGGATCCATGTTTATGGTAGAAACATAAGTAAAACCACGATCGAGAGCGGTGGGCATTACAAGCCATTTGTCCAAAGTCTTGATGCTCATGTTTACGCCATCTATAATCCACTCTGTGGGGATATAATAGGTCTTTTTCTCAATCTCTCTAACTGTTCCGTCGGGCATGTCAAACTTCCAGATATAATCAGCCTCGTAATTGGAGAGGTAGTCCTCTTTAGAGGTCTTCATCTTTGCAATAGCGTAGGAAGAACCTCCTCTGTCGTGAAGACTCCAGATCGTACGTGTGTAGCAGTAGATCTTCTCAAGATTGGGTACGGCAGGGTTATCCACATCTTTTACTCTGGAGTTGGCAGGTGTTTCATCGTACCACTCAAAATCAGCTTTGCTCAGGTCGAGAGAGTTGCTGTTGATACTCTTGTGATTGTTTGCTTGGTCGCAAATGGTTAGGTAACGACCAGGTTGTATTGCAACGTCTTTTCCTGTACCAGGTATCATATAGACTGCTTGCACGGGGAAGCAAGTCTCGGTGAGTTTAGGCTCGATTTTTTGTACCAAGATAGTGTTGAAAGAGGACTCCAAGATCAGTAGGCTATCGGCATATACCACTTTGTCGGAGTTGTTGTAGATGCGAAAGTATTGATCGCCTATGTACTTATCTCCATTGGGGGTTAGCGTACCCGAGGGGAAGATTTCGGAGATGACAAGAGAGCGAATATCCCCCTCCTCAACTACGGGAACTTCTGCAAAAACGAGTTCAAGGCTTATCTGGCTTGTGGCAGTGTTTATAGTAACATTCTTACTACTTCCCACTACAGGCGTAGTAACCTCTTGACCATTGGCTGTGTACTTTGCCTTCCCTTTTGCATCGATGTTGTAGAGCCCAAAGGGCACTTCTGCCTGAGAGGTGCCTTGAGGGAAGTTAAATTGGAGCTTCTGTCCCGTATTAACTTCGTTGAAGGTGAGCTGAGAATCCTCTAACGTATAGGACTTTTCAAACGATTGCAGGGTTACAGATACGGTAACCTTAGACTTTTGCAGAGGTGCCTCTTTATGACAAGAGCTTATCGCCAAGAGGCCGACAGCTGCGAGTAGAAATAAAATTTGCTTTTTCATTTGTTTAATGGGATTAATTGTTGATACTTAAAGAAAGATTATAGATGTACGTGGAGCTCCATGCCGAAATAGGGGGTCGAGGCTCTGCGTACGGTACGTCCCGATCTCTCGTAAAGAGGCTCTATCGAAATCAATCTATTGACAAAAAGGGCTACACCGAGCTTGCGAGAGAAGAATTGCTTGGTTGCCTTGAAGTTTACAAATCCAGCAAAGGGGATATGTGTAGTGGTAGGGGTGCTGCTGCCCGAACGAACCAACTGCTTGAGCATAGCATCGTTCATAGAGGCTTCGGTGAAAGGATGCTCCACACCCTGCTTATCGATGTATTTCTCGGGGATACGGGCTTGAGGCTGTACGGTGTGTCGGCTAAAGAACATACTCTCCAACGTAGTAGCAAAGAGCAGGTCGAGACGAGGAATATAGGTATCGATCATTAGCGAAGCTGTCAAGCGCGAGCTGGTATAGCCTGTATCGTTCTTGTACACCCCGAAGAGCGGTAGGCTCTCCCCATCGAATATGATGTTGGGTCTGTCTATATAGGAGATGCTATTTTCATAAAGCGTTACGAACCAAGCTCCATTGCAGGTGAAACGGGTATTCCAAGCGGCTATGCGAGGGGTGGAAAATTGCCATTCGATACCTCTTTTTAGGGTGCGACTTCCATTGTCTGTTACGCCATATAGTGCCATCGTAGTGTCTTGTACAAAGGGAATAGTACCGATGTCGGGAGCTCCTACCAGTGTGTTGGGGTCTATACCCGAGGCATCGTATTTGCGATAGGGAAAAGAGGCTATACGAGGCATCTGTCGGTAGCCGTTTTTTATATCCTCTCTAAAGGCGGTAACGGAGAGTTGATACCCTGTCATGGCGGCATCGAGCCGTACTTCGGTCTTTAGGTTGCGGGGAGCTGTTAGCCGATAGTTGGCAAGGTCTAAGGCATAGGTGCGGAAGTGTACGCGCCTTTGGCTCTCTTGGGCTGTATAATAGTTAAGCTCTACCACGTCGTAATAGTCGGGCGCAGGATAGAGATAGGCCGATGAGGGGAGCAGGGAGAGTAGACCTGCTCCGAGGTTGAGACCAAGGGTCAGGGGATGCTCTGTGGAGAGAAAACTCTGTTCGTAGCGTAGGTTAAACCGTGGGTCTATGTGGGGGTACCATGCTATGCTATAGGCTTTAGGTGCTGCCATGGTCTGTAAACGCACCCCTGCTAAGCACTCTATTGAGGCTCTCTGTCCTATCTTCCAGTGCCCCCTATCCTCTAAAAATAGGGCTACTTTATGCTCTGCGGGAATGGTGTGGTGTGGGCGTAGACGAGTGGGAAGCCCCAAATCTATCGGGCGAGATACATCGTAAGAGGCTCCTGCTCCGAAGTTTTTGCTAAAAGTGTATTCGCCCCCCACTGTAACTCTATTGCCCCACCATGGGCGGAAGCGAACTATCGGCTTGAGAAAAGCGGTTACGGGACGCCCCTCTACCGATATCGTGGCAAGGTAACTATTGGGTGCAAAGAAAGCATCACTCTCGCCCTCAGTTACTGTAGTAAGCGGATTGATGCGCACGGTCGAGACAAAACGCTGCTCATGTACATCATCTCTCTGTGCCGAAAGACTGTACTGAAGGTCAAATTGCTCTACGAAAGTCTTGCTTTGGTGCGCTTTGAGCGATAGCCCTCCCGATAGAGAGAAGCGGTTGTTACTGCTAAAGAATTTGTCTTGCAGGTTTTTCTGTTGCTCGGGATCTACCTTTTCGTTGTCGAAGGTACCTCCATAGTCTAAGCTTTGCCTCCACCGCCCGCTATATTGGGGTGTGGTAAAGTCGTGTAGATAGCGCGCCGAAAAAGAGAGTCGGCGGAAGTTTTCAAAGCTGTTGATAGGCGATATTTTACTGTCGAGATAGTCTGCCGAGAGGTTGAGTACACTCTTTTTTTCGCGCCAACTAAAGCCCGAACCCAAGTAGATAAGTTTGCTCTTGGGGTCGGCTTTAACGCGTGCCATGGGAGGCACTGCTTGCATTTTACGTTTGATGCGTATCAAACCCGATACCAGATTGCCATGCTCTACAGAGGGCACTCCTCGAAGCACTTCGACCTCTTCGATGTCGTCCGTGGATATACTGCGCATATCTACGCCACCGCCCATATTAAGTACCCCACCCGAACGGCGTTGATTGTCGGTAGACCACACATTGTTGGAGTAGCTCTGCATATTGGCATCGGTGTTGATCGGTACGCCATCGATTTCAAAGGCAGTACCCACCGAGGAGGTTCTATAGTTCTCCGACGAGGGAGGAGTTGCCTCTCGCAATCGTATGGTATTGCGCTCTGCCAGATAGGGCGAGGAGGTCATTCCCCCAGGTAGGAGGGCAAGTAAATCAGAGAAAGTAGAGGGCTGTAGTAAGTTGATAGATTGACGACCTATGATACCTGCTGTAACTGGTTTTTGAGACTCACGAGCTGTTACCACTACTTCGCTCAACTCAGTATTGGAGTGTAGCTCAATGGTGAGTTGCAGGTCTTGCTCCAACGTAAGTTTACGTCGATACTCTTTGTACCCTATATGGCGCACTCTTAATAGACCTGTTGTAGCCGTAGCAATGCCTTTGAGGAGTACTACTCCCTGCTCATTGGCACTCGCTCCTAACCGACGTTTCTCTACTTCAAAGATGACGGAGGCACCAGGTAGAAATTCCTTGGTCGATGCATCGTGCACTGTAACCTTTAGGCTACACTGCCGAGAGCCTTGCGCCCAAGAGGGTAGAGCAACCGCCGAGAGGAGTATACAAAAAAGAACTTTATACCTTATGGAATAGGAACTATGCAAAATACTTTTCGCCATGGAAGCCTATGGGCAATACGCGCCGCAAAATTACCCACTTTGTCAGAGCCTAAATGAAAAAATATGCACCCAAATGTAGGTATCGATAAGCCTTAATATCCCCCTAATAATAGTTATTAGAGTCTGTTGCATTCTCCTATCTGTTGGGCGTAGTAGAGCTTTGAAGAGAGGGTTACACCCTGTTTTTCTCTACCAGAGGCATGGAGCCAAGAAGCGTTTGGAGCGAGGAAAGAGCAAAGCCCCTTTGCTGGGCTAAGTCGAGCAACTGCTCTGTAAGATAGAGCATCTCTGTACGAGCTTTGAGGCTATGCTCCAAGACAAACGTTTCTGCCCACCGTGAGGCAAAGATATTGTTCAGGAGGTCGCACATCAAGCCTTTGGGTATAAAGCGCAAAGCGGCTACTCTTCTGGGTGTAATGTCGATGCCTGCACGCTTGAGAAACGAGAGATTTTCTCGAATGCTTTTGCCTGTTAGGAGTAGTGCCTTACGATTATTCGCCAGCGAGTAATTGTTCCCGCCGTCGTAGTAAAGGGCGCAAGCGAGCGGGCATACAAGTGCCAAATGTGTTTTTTGCCAAGCATCCATGTTGCGCTGTATGGTTGTACAGAATCCAGCCTCTCGTAGCAGTCTCTGCAAGGTGTACAGTCTCGGGCTTAGAGTGCCGTCGATTTCGCCCAATACGGTCGGTTGTACCTGCTGTTGTACTATGCCATACTGCACAATGCCCTCTTTGATGCTTCCTCCAGCTCCAGGAAAAGCGGGCAGCACTCGCCCCTTGCCTAATGCTTGCTCCCAAGCCGTGTAGCCGTGGGCGTTATTGATCATAAAAACAAACGTGGGCGAAGCGTTCGCAGCGAGTTGGGGTAACGCCTCTGCGACCTGCTCGGCACGGAGGGTAACGAAGATATAATCGTAAACATCGTCGGGGGTAAGTACTTCGATAAGGTGTACCGAGGGGTGGAGTACCTCATGGGTAGCCCCCTCTTTACAAGATACTTTTTGCAGCGCAAGCCCTTGTTCCCGAAGTTCGCTCAGACGCTTTCCCCGAGCCAGTAGGGTAACATCTGCGCCGCTCTCGGCGAGTAACCCTCCATAGATGGAGCCGATAACGCCTGCCCCGAATACCAAAATGCGCTTACGCTCCATAGTTTATTGAGGGGTATGCCCTCTCCTCTCGCTTGCATGTTATCAGAGCTATGAAGTAGAATATCACGAAGATAAGGCTAAGCCAACCGCCCCAAGTGATGACAGGTATAGGATCGGGAAGGAATTTCCACAGTTCGCCCAGTCCTGTGGTAATAAGGGGCGTGAAGAAAATGCTCCAGCGGGGAAAAGAGGTCTTCCCCGTCAGTATGAGGACAACGTAGAGCAACCAGCCCAAACCCGTCACTACTAAGAATGTATCGCCCAAGTAAGAAGCATATTTCAAAAGCTCTTCGACAAGCTCGGGATGCCCTGCTTTGGAGACAATGCCAAAGGCGGGGAACATCGTATGAAAGGAGCACCCGAAGAGCATCCCAAGGGTAAAGAGAACAAAGCTCCATTTACCCCACTTTTTCGCCTCGGGTTTTACGCGCAGATAGAGGTGATAAAACCCGAGTAGGTAGAGAGCCGTAGCCATGGGGCCGATAGTTCCTCCGATGAAAAAGCGCGTTGTAGGAATACTTCCCATAGAGGGTAGTATCTCTCGTTCAATATCTATAAAGTGTTGGGTAGAGAAGTAGAGCAATATATCGCCTATGTACATTAGCAAGCCCCCCAATAGTCCCGCCCAAGCTGTCCAGTAGTAGAGTTTTCTGTTCATAATGTAGTAAGATGGTTTGTGGGCAAAAGTAAAGATTATGAAAGAGTAGTAAAATCCCTATAAGTATGTATTTTAGTCACTTGTCTGCTAAAGGTGTGTTTTTTGTACCTATTGTTATCTATATTTTGCTTCGTGCGTTAGGATCTTTGCAATAAATCTTTAATTTTGCAACCCATAAATGGGTTATATAATTGCATTTAAAATGAAGCTTACATGGTTTAAAAATTTCTTGGGGCTGGGTATAGTCCTATGTCTCGCTACACTTCCAGGACAAGCACAGTTGGGTTCTTTGGGGCAGAAACTGAAGAAGGAAGTCAAAAAGGCAGCAAAAGAGGTAACAGAAGAGGTTAAGAAGAGTTGGGAGGAGGAGTTGGAGCAGAAGCAAACCCCTACTCGAGAGGAGAAAAAAGCTATAGAACAGAAGGCTGCCGAGAGTCCTGTTCAGAGCTACGATAAATCTCAAAAGCCCAATATGCCTCAGCCCGAAGAGCAGGATTATCTCTCTATTATGAAGAACGTACAGATAGCCGAGCAGACAGACGATAGTTTCTATGCCGAGGCGAAGCAGAGAGACAACGGTGTTTTCAATGAGAATTTAGATCTTCGCGCTCGCTTTGAGTCTTTTGCCTACTACTTGTTGAAGTTGAAAAAAGCCGTGGAAAACCGAGATATTGAGTATATGGCTTGGCCCGAAGATAATAAGGTAATGATGTATTACTTCTCAATTTTCGGTAATCCCAAGAATGAAGGAAAGGGCGGTTTTTCTTGGAGGGGCTGGTCTTCGGAGTATCAAAGGGTAACAAGTGCCGTGGAGAAAATCATGCTCTCCCCTTTCAAGGGGAAATGGAATGGGAGTACTGTCAGCTTGAAAGATCTCCTTCTTAAAATCGATAATCACCTCAACAAGATCGAGAGCCAGAACCAGAAGAAATATTATCTCCTCACATCGGTGGTAAAACTATCCGAGGGGTTAAGCGATGATAGGCTCTCAGACAATGACCCTCAGATACAAACGCTCGTGGCTTCGCTTAAAAAGGTGCACGCTTCTATGGGGCAGGAGTATAAGTCTATCTATCCTGCGCCAATGACGCGCCAAGAGATTAATGAGATGGTGCAAAAACGAAAAACAAAACAGCAGGAGGAGATATACGAAGAATACCAAGAGAGACAGAATCGTGTCTATGATATGCCCAGGGTGGGACGCATGAATACGCCTCAGATGATTGCAATATTTGAGAAGATTATGCGTAAGCAATTTTCCAACGAGAAGATCGTGAAGACCATAATCAAAAGTGATGAGTGGACTATCCAAGATCAGGGATCAGACCGTTATAGAGTAGTCTTTGGTTATGTGATTGTCAAGAAGCCCGACGGACGCTATCAAGCTATCCCCTGCTCGATGGCAGGTAAATGGTCGCCTGGTGCAGGCAAGTACGAAGCATATCGCTACCATTCACTCGGTACCCCATTCTATGTGAACTATCGCTAAGAGAGAGTAGCTCGAGACGCGTATAGGGTCTCCGCCTCTTTTTACTGTCCGATAACCCTACTGGCTTCTATGCAGAGAGGGGTTTTCGGGCAGTTTTTTTGTCTTGCTTTGCTCTGTGTAAGCCTCTTTATACCTCTTCTGGCATCTCTCTTTGAAGTTTTTTCCTTCTCTCGGTATCGCCTCTGTTCACACCACATATTGTAGTGAAAGTTAGGATATATGGAAACTCGAGTTTCTATATGTGGAAACAAGAGTTGGCACAGGAGGGCTTGCTTTCTACCAATATCGTTTTATTTTTGTGGCAAGTGAATCGGGCGGAGTGCCCATTGTAATAACAGAAAAATTATGAACCTATTCTCAAAAATACTCTTAGGAGTAACAGCTATGCTCTTGATGAGCTGTACTGCAAGTGAACAAGAACCTCCCTTTGCCGTAGAGGATATTGCCAAAGCACCCGATACAACTATGGTGCAGATGCGGGGCGAATTTTTACCGATAATTGGGCATCAGCCCGTAGTTGGAGAGGTAGCCCCAGACTTTACCGCCGTAATGAGCGATCTCTCGGAGGTTACCCTTGGCAGTCTTAAGGGGAAAAGGGTCGTGCTTAATATCTTCCCCAGCATTGATACGGGTGTTTGTGCCCGAAGTGTACGCGCTTTTAACGAACGAGCCGTTCAGATGGAGAATACGATAGTACTCTGTATCTCGAAGGATCTACCCTTTGCACAGGCTCGTTTCTGCGGAGCGGAGGGTATCGACAAGGTGTGGACGCTCTCAATGTTTCGTAACACAACCTTCGATCTCGACTACGGCGTCGGTATAGCTACTGGACCCTTTCGAGGACTTTTGGCGCGTGCCGTGGTGGTAATCGATGCCGAGGGTAGGGTGATGTATAATGAGTTAGTCGCAGACATTTCGCAAGAACCCAATTACGATGCCGTGATGCAAGCACTCTCTTGACGAGAGGCTTCATGGGAAAGCTCCCAAAGTCGGCAGCCTCTCACGTTATGGTCGCAACCCTGCTTTATGTCCCCTATTTTGGGGCGGTTCGTGTGATGAAAAGCCCTTCTGCTTGGCATCTGGAGTTACTCCCCGAGGGCGTGGAGCTTACCGATGATGGGGGAGCAGGCTTGCTCTGTCTCTTACAAGAGGAAATCCCTGACGAAATGCTCTGGCGGGGTACTCCCTTTCAGTGCAAGGTGTGGCGAGAACTCTGCAAAATACCAATAGGTACAACCGTTAGCTATCTGCAGATAGCCCAGCGTATAGGAAGCCCCCGAGCGGTGCGAGCTGTTGCCAATGCCGTCGGGGCGAACCCTTTCCCCTTAATTATCCCTTGTCATCGGGTTATACGTTCGTCGGGAGGTATTGGGGGGTACTATTATGGAATCTCTCTCAAAGAGGCTTTGCTCCGTTGGGAAGCCGAGCAACAGTGCCAGTAGAGCGACCATCCCGCGCAATATCTCCTCTCCTCAGCTTTAAGAGCGGTGTCGTAAAGATGCTAAAAGCATATCAAGAAGAGCTTTTCTCCCTATTGCGAGCCTTTTCTTCTCTCTTCTTTTGTCAAATCTCCTGTGCAGTAACCCTTGAGTACGAAAAGAGGGAAAGCGCATATAGGCACTTCCCCTCCGTTCATCGAGTATGAAAACAGAAAAATTTGCAAGTGTCGAGACGTTATAGTCTCAGGGTTGTAGGGTTGTTTTATTTACCGCCTTGTCCCTGTCCGATACCTTGTTGCGATTCGGAACCTTTAGCCTTACTTAAGTCATCATTTACAATAGTGCGCTGTACTTTGCGTATCTGGCTCTTCATCTGACCGAAGTTGTAGCTTATTCCTATCCCTCCATTGAACATAAACTGCTTGACGGCAACCTCTCCTCTAAAGCCAGGAGCGGTGGTTGTTACACGGAATGTTTGATAGGGCATAAAGGGGTTATTGACAAAGGCAGAGAGCGTAAGGCGGTTCTTGAAGAGGGCTTTCGAGAGCGACATATTATGCCATGTGCCGTAGACACTGCTATGCCCCAATCGGGGCTCCTGAGCAAAGAACCCTCCATTAAGCCCCACAGTCCACTTCTTGGGGAGGGTAATCGTAGCTCCGAGGTAGGATACTCCCCCGAACCCTTGCTGGCTGTTGGTGTAAGCTTCGCCCTGAGGATTTTTTTGGTTGCGAGCCTCGAAGTAGTAGTGAGTAAGGTTACCATTGGCATAGATACGTAACCATGGCTTGGGGGTATAGTTGATGAAGACGTTTCCACCCATATTTCGAGAGGTGCCGTAGTTGCCCCAAGAGGCGTGTACTATGGTCGGATTCTCCTTGTCGAGGTACATAATCTGGGTAATATTATCGTTGGAGTAACCTCCTTGTAGTGATGCCATGAGCGTAAACTTCTGACTGTAATAGTTGTACGACAGGTTGAGGTGGTGCATCTTAGAGTTGTTGATGTCGGGATTCCCCTCACTTATCAGTGTGGGTGATTGTTGCGTGCGATAGGGATTGAGTTGTCTGATGTTGGGGCGAGCTACACGATAATTGTACGAGAGCTTGAGTTGCTGCATATTGCTCAGCTGGTAAGAGAGCGTTACTTGGGGTACAAGGTCGAGGAAAGTGCGAGAGAAGTTTGCTCCCTCCAAGTCATCGAAGCGTACATTATAAATGCCGTACTCGCCTCGCACACCTGCTATGAGGGTAAAGTCTGTAAGTTTGGCGGTATAGTTGGCGTAAATGCCATATATGTCTTGTTGATACTTCATGGGAGCCGAAGCAATGCCCACGTGTTGCCCGAAGAGACTTCCCTTCTCCCAAGTTTGCTGGATAGGATTGAACAGTTCGTACGTTGAGTGGCTACTACCGCGGCGGAAGATAGTCTTAGCTCCTACGTCGATAAGGTGTACCGTCCCAAAGGGGCGAGTATAGTCTATCTGCACGGTGTGTTCATTGAGAGCGGCGCGAGAGTGCGACCTCTGCTGAAGGGGCAAGGGGGAAACAATGGCTACTCCTCCACGATGCGTGTAGTTAAGGTCCATATTTTGTTCGCTACCACTGGGGCTGTGCATCAATCGGTAGGAGAGTGTAAGGAGTTCGTTCTCTCTATCGGTGCTATGCTGATAGTCGATATTGGCTTCTATCGAACCCGAATGGCTCTTGTTATGCGTATTGCCCTCGTAGGCATCTTGTAGCACGCCTGTTGTTTGGGTTAGTCTATTTTCGGAGAGTGTTCTGTTTTTTGAGTCGTAAAGGTTAAAGGAAACATCTGCCGAGAGGAGATTTTTCGGATTAAAGTCATAGGTTAAGTTGAGACTTCCATAGTGTCCATGGGCTTTATTGTCGGGCATACGGGAGAGTTCTCTCTGCTTACCATGGGTAAAATCTATGTCGGTATGGGTCTCTGTACTTATTGTAGTACGGTAATCCCAATAGCTGTAGTTGGTGGTTATCCCGAGCTTGCCGATTTTTCCTGTGAAGAAAAGCGAGGGCGAGAGGTAGGGTTGTAGGGGCGAAGCATTGAAAGAGAGCGTACCTGTATACCCCTCTAAAGAGGTAGAATCGGTTACTATGTTGAGTATGGCATTGACCCCCTCGGCGTCGTATTTAACCCCTGGGTCGGTAATGACCTCTACCTTTTTGATGGAGGTGGCGGGGATACTACGCAACACTTCCTTAGGATTGGAACTCATCATGGAGGAGGGTTTACCGTTGAGATATATGCGGAAGTTGGAAGAGCCCTTTACCTGTACATTGCCCTCTCCGTCTACCGTGACCAAAGGTACTTTGCGGAGCATATCTCGCAGGTTTTCACTCTTGCTCATAGGGTCGTCGGTAACGTTGTAAGCAATGCGGTCGGCATCGATACGTACCAAGGGACGAGCAGCTGTAACCGTTACGGTGGAGAGTTCCTCTGTACGGTCTTGCATTCGCACACGCACCATAGCTCCCGATTGTACACGTTCGTAAGAGACTTTTAGAGGATTCATTTTCTTGCCCACAAAAGAGGCTAAGAGGCTATATTCCTCTGCCGAAGGAACCAATACGGCAAAGCGTCCCATGTCGTCCGTTACCTGTTGGAGGGTTTCCAGTTGTTGCGCTCCTCGCATCGGTGTGATAGCTATGGTTGCATAGGGTATGGTTTCATTGGTAACACTATCCATGATAACTCCTTTGAGAGTTATTTCCTGTCGCTGTGCTTTCCCCTGCTCAGGCGTGAAGAGGCCGAGTATTAGGCTGAGGAGCCCTATCATGGCCATGGAGTGGGTTTTACTTCTTTTCATCATGTTCGATACTTTACTTAGGTTAATTGCCTGTATTATGTTTTTGATACGGCAAAGATAGTACATAATTTCACAACTGAAATATCTTGCTATTACAGTATGGCTAAAAGGACTGTAAAAAGGCTTTTTATGGGCAAAGGAATATGTTAAAATAAGCGAGGGGAGAACAGAAAGGAGTAGTGCCTTGCGGGGGAGAAATAGATTTTTTGGGGGGAGGTGGTGTATCAAAAAGAGAGCAATTTAAGCCTGTTTCATACATTGACGTTTGCTCTCTTCCCTTTTCGATGAGAGTGAATAACCCGATTAAACCCTTTTAAAAAGTAGATTTTGTAGGAGCAAAAGTTGCTTTTATTCTGCGTAATTCTCTATTTGCAATCTACGTATATGTATATTTAGATTACGTTTATATATATTCAATTTACGTATATGTGTATTCAATCTTAATATAGAGAATTAGGCATGATAAAAGAGGAAATTTCGCAGGATACAAGCATGAAAAGATTGCTTACAGAGAGAAACGTTCTCCTATCGAAACTCCCGTTTTCTCTTTTTCTCTTTCCAGTACTAAAGATAAGAGACAGCGACTTACTCCCACTTTTTTTGGAAAAGAGGCTACCAGTTGTTGTATAGCAGGGTACTTGTTGTCTTGCCGTAAGGGAGAGGGGAGGGGGAGAACTTTTTGGAACAACTTCCTTATCTCTATTAGCTTTAAGCCCATTAGCCCCCTATATTAAGAAGAGGTCATACTTCCTGACGCTTGTGGGGCTTAACGCTCTGTGATTGCAGTACTCTGCAAAGTCGTATCAAAAGGGGGTGGGGTGGATTGGGGGCAGAGCAATGTTCTTTGATTACTTCTTGGTGCGCTCCTTGGCACGCGCTTTGTTCCGACGTTCTTTCTCTGCTTCGGCACGTTTACGACGCTCCTCTTGACGTTTTTTTTCACGCTCTCGGAGTGCTTGTCTACGTGCCTCCTCGACGGCTCGTTCTCTCTTTTTCTTCTCTTCGGCAAGTTGTTTTTCGCGCATCTTTCGCTCTTTTTCAAGGCGACGCACATCGTCGTAAGAGATCGGCTTGCTCTCAGAGACAATTTTCTTTTTGTCGTTTTCGGCAGTGGTTTCCGTAGAAGTTGTTACTTCTTCCTGCTCGGGAGTTTCAACGCTCTGTTCGGTTTCGGTGGAGGTCTCTGTAATAGGTTCTTTTTCCTTTTGCTTAGAGGGTTCTAAGAGCGTTGGTAGCAAGGGTTGAGAGGGATGCTCTTCCTCGGGGGTATCGGTGGGTCGAGTGCCCTTGTCGGCTTGCTGGGCTTGCTGCTCCGCTTCCAATTTGAGGTTGGCGTATCGCTCCAGAGGAATAGCAGCCGTAGGAGAGCGTTCGGCGATGCTGTCTGCCATGAAATTCATATACGCTTCTAAGGACAAGCCCTTTTGAAGTTGCTCCCAATTACGTTCACTGATGGCGAAAAGGAGGGCTTCCCCTCCCATTTGAGTCATATAGCCCTTGGGCGAATAGGCTTTTTGTACATATTGCCAGGCTGCAAACTCCCCCTTAAAGTCGCCTATGAGCAGTCGGTCTGAGGTCGCTCCTCGCTCCAGAGAGAGCGAGAGGTCTTGGTCGGTAAATTGACTGAAGTTGAACGTTGTGATAGCAAACAGCAGGGTATTACGATCTGTCTCCTCGGCAGGGTAGAGTAGTACTACCTTGTGTTTTTCGGCAAGAAGAGGCAGAGCGTAGTAGAGCGAATCGGTGCCTGCACCACTCTCTTCCCCTCCGAAGAGGGCATCATACTGCAAGCCTGTATACCCTCCTTGGGCTATTTTACGACCACGCAGTAGTTCAGAGAGCATACGTTGCGCTGGTTCGCTCGCCTCTCCCTGCGGGTAGAGAGCAATCATTTCCTCGAGAGCCTTCTTGAATTGCTCCTGATTTCCCTCGAGTACGTAGCTCAGAGCATTGAGATAGTACATTTTGGGGAGTAGCTCCGATAGCGGAAACTCCTGTTTCATACGCTCCATAGCAAGACGTATCTTGGGAGCCTCTCCCCCACGGTAGGCAAGCCAAGCCTCTTTGTAAATATCGTTGGAAATACTGTCTGCCGAGCGTAATTTGCTGATATAATTGGGGTCCGATACGGCCTTGGCAAGCGGTTCCTCGGGGTATTGGCTTACAAGATTTCTTTGCCACTCGGCGGCTTTGCTACGCTCTCCCACCCGCTCACAGAGCATGTAGAGTTGATAGTATACCGTAAGTTTCTCGTTATAATCGGGGTATCTCCTTAGAAGTTCCTCCCAAGCTTCGATAGCTTCTTGATAAAGCCCCATTTCGTTCTCAAAGACCTGAGCCATACCCGAGAGTGCATTCTGGATAATGATGTCGCTGGCAGCCATTTGTTCCTCTGTGAGCGGAAGTTGTGCCAGATAGTAGGCACGCTGTTTAGGATCTTCTGCCTCGGGAACGACCGCCAAAGCTGGGTTCTCTTCTCCCTCAGGAGTTTCGGCTGTGGGAGCATCCGTCGTCTCTCTCTTCTCTCCCTCTGTGGGGGAGGCGTTGCTTTCTGCTGTTGGGGCTATTTGCTTGCGTCGCCTGCGCCAATCATCTTCGAGTGGTCTCTGCCCCCATAATTGCACGAACTTTGCTTTACCCTGTGCGATGAGTTGAGGGTTATAGAAATAAAACTCCCCTCCTACAGTCGGGGGTTGCGCAGGAGTAAGTCCAGGGGATTGTTTGGAAAGTCCGCCCATCTCCTCATTGGCGATGCGTTGCTTCTCTTCCTGCTCTGCCATTTGTTCGTTGCGCATACGCTCTTTCTCAGCCCTTTTATAGGCTGTGATGGCACTATCGATTATTCTGAACCGCTCCTCCTCGGGCAGAGAGGCCAAATGACGTAAACTATCTTGCTCTACCAACGACTTTACATGTAGTCCCAAGGCGTCCAACTGCTTCGACAGTCGGTTGGCATCGTCGTATAGCGGGTGTTTTTGGGGTAGAGTCGGAGCTCCAGCAGCAAATGCTTTTTGCGCTTCGAGCCAGTTGCGTTGCGCTCTGTATATATAACCTAATGTGATTTGACAGAGGGCATAGTCTTCCTTCCTCTCGGTGCTTTTCTCCCCTCCCAAGCGGAGTGCTTTGATCGCTTCAAGTGTGTCGGGGAGCATGAGATAGAGTTGTCCCTGTGTGAGGTATATGCGGTCGAGAACATTCTTATTACGCCCATTGCGCGCGAGCTTCTGTGTGGAGCGTATGGCATTGCGAGGGTTTTTCTGCGCCTCTATCTCTACACGGCGCAAATGGGTTGCAATCTCCATGGCAAAAGGTGGGGCCTGACGTAAGAGTGTAGCGAAAGTACGGTCTGCCTCTCTGTTGCGTTTGGCACGCATTTGCAGTTGTCCCAGAAGGTAACGCATGCGCATACGCTCTATTCGGTCGGGTTCTTTGCGTATGGCTCTACGAAGGGGTTCGATGGCTTCTTCCTGTTTGCCGAGTGCCAAGGCTATTTCTGCCTTTGTTTTATCGTATATAGCACTCTTACGCTGGAGCGATTGGGTCGTTTGTAGTCCCGCGACCAAAGTCTCTCCCTCGTGAAGCCAATCCATCGCTACATAACTACGTGCCTGCCACAAACGAGCTTCGTCGCGGATAAGAGGTTCGGTAGCATAGAGCCGAGACATATAGGAGAAAGTCGCCATGGCATTCATAAAATCGCCATTGTAGAACTGCGACTTCCCCACCAATAACCAAGCATTATGGAGGAATGTGTTGTACTCTCTACGGCGGTAGAAGGCTTCATCTTTGGGCGAGGCATTGCGCTTCCGCTCTGGTTTTACCCGTATGGAGTGCATTTTGATGGCTTTCTGGCCCTTCTCAAGAGCCTTGTCAAAGGCTCCGCCTACAGTCTCTTTGAGGACACCTCGCTGTGCCTCTATGGGATCTAAGAATATGGGTTCGGAGTAGCTCTCTGTGTGAGATTTGATGAGGTTGCTATAAGATTCGGAAAATTGTTTCTGTCCGTTGTAGTAGACATTATAGCGAGTTGTGAGACGATGATAGAAGCGTGATGACGATGTATTCTTGCGTGTAGAGCACCCATAACCCACTGCCACAATCAGTAGCAGGCATAGTACTCGAGAATAGTATTGTACGCGGGTCATCAAAACTACCGTTGTAACTCTTTTGCCGATTCTATGAGCTGATGCGCCTCTTCCTGTAACGCTATCGGAAGGTTTATGAAACGTTGCTCAAGGCTCTTGAGCCATGCGTTCACTTCCTGAGGGTAAAGTGTGGTGAGGATCTCTCGAAACTCCTCGACCTCCTCGGGCGTATAGTCCGTAGAGGTACGCCGAGCAAAGCGGTCTAACTCCTCATCGTCGTAATAAACAACCTCTTTTTTCTTTGGAGTGGGGGTAGAACAACCCGAAGAGCAACAGGTCGAGCTGCTACATGTACTGCACCCTGCCGAGGGATTGCCCCATGTTTCGATATCTTTCTTTATATCCTCTACATGCTCCTCTATAGCACCGTGACGTCTCGCCCAGCGACGGAGCACCCAAATTACCAATCCTAAGGCAATGAAAATACCTATTATCTTTATCATACTTCAAAAGTACACAATAACCCTAATACAACGAAACAGTACAGCGGTATAGTATATCGACACTCGTTGTACGGTTAGTCGATAGGGGATGGATGGGTTGTAACCAGACTCAGAACGCGGCTGAATGAGCCTTTCAATGAGGCTTAACGAGGGTTATCTCATCTCCCGAGAAAAATGGGGATTTGTACTTGGAATAGAAAACTATAAAGAGATGTTTTTCAATGATTTTAGGAAACAGTCCAGCAGTCCTGAGTTTCACGATGTGCCCCTCCTCAGGAATCATTTCCAAGGAGAGGCTGTAACATCTTTTTAGCTGTTTATATGGCAACGAGCACCGCTACACGGGTTTCAAAAGTCTGCATTGAGGCCTTTAAGATTGAGGTATATTCAAGCCTACGTTGTTAACTTCTTCACTTTTTCGTTCGCCAGAGGCAGCTGCCACCTCCTCTTCGTCAATAATCTTGCACTCAATTTCTCGTGCTTTCAGAGCCAGAGAGTGTTTCGGTAAGAATTGGATGCGAGGTGTTTTGAGCGTTGCTGTCGATACCTCAGAGCGTTCATTTTTTCGCTTTCCGATGGAGACGATTTTCAGAGTGCCCAAATTGGCCAAATCAACAGCATTACCCAAAAGAATCTCTTCTCGTATTACCTCGGCAAAGGCACTGAGCGTGGCTCGTACATCTGTACGGGATAGGGAGGTTATTTGCATTATTTGATTTTCCACTTCCTTAGGAGAGATTTTTTTGTGCGGTACTTGCGCTGCATAATAGACGCTTTTACCTCTTTCTTTACCGACTCGCAGTATTTCTTTCTTTACGTGATACTTTAACATAAAACTCTGGTCGATTACTTTTTCGTTCCTTTCATACTCATTTTGCTTCCTGTACACCCCTTAGTTTGCGTGCGAGAGGGTAGGGGGTCACTTTTTCTTTTTCTGTTCTTTACTTAGAGGGGTAGGATAAAAGAGACAATTCTAAAAGAAGATAAACCCTATTATTTATCGAGATGGAATAATCTTTCCCAAAAACTACACAGAGAGCAGGAGCGAGAACGATGCCCTTTGCGAAGCTTTTGCTCCCTCTTTTTTTCTCTTTTCTTCTTCCGTTTTTCTTTTTTCCTTTCTTCTGTCCAATGCTCTATCTCGTCTCGTGCAATGAGGCGTAACATATCCAAGAGCTCCATTCGCTCCTCGGCGAGCTCCAGTGCCCGCCTCTTTTTCTTACTTACCTCAGTTTCTTTTTTTGAGTCTCTCATATCTCTCACCTCCTTCTCTTGCAAATTTCGGCATGAAAACGCCTATCTTGCTAATCAAATTCTGCCAAAAATCAGTCAAATTCGGACATCTTTTTAAATGTTAAAATCGTCAATTTCGGACATGGGGTCTTTGTAACAAATTGATTAGTAGGCAGTAAATGCCTTTTCTTGATGTCCGATTTTTACATAAACGCTTTGAGCTTCTCCAAAAAGAATAATCCATTTGAGAGATGCAACTTCAACAGAGAAAAACTTATTCGAGAAGCCCCAAAAAAGAAAATAGACTCAAACAAGTTTTAAGAAAGAATCAATACAACTCATTTTTTTAATTATTCCTGTCGAAAAGAGCGGATTTCAGCAGAGAGAGTGTATTTTTGTAAGGCGAAGAATGGGTCGCATTTTATTGTTTGTACTTTAAGAATCCTTATGGAGCTACTTTCTCGTGTTTTTTTACGCCCCCTTTTGATTGTTTTTTGCATCGTTTCTCTCTTCTCTTCATGTCGAGAAAAGCAGGTTCTTACTTCTCCGCAAGAGCATCATAGGATAGATAGTATCGTACGTGCGCAAAAGAGTATCGAGGAGTTGGCACGACTGCAAGAAGCGTGGGAGAGAGAGGGAAATCTTACGGGGAGTGTATTGGTCCTCAGAGAGTGGGGGCGTAGACTGCGCGACGAAAGTCGTTTTGAAGAGGCTCTGAAAGTACATAGTAAAGGCTTGGAGCAGGCTGAGCTACTCAATGATACGGCAGAAATAGTGCGAGCCTTAAATAATATCGGTACGAACTATAGACGTTTAGGCGTGCTTGATGTCGCTACGGAGTACCACTACAAAGCATGGAAGATAAGTGAGGAGGTAACTGACACTTCCTATGTGGCTATAAAAAACCGAGTAGTCTCTCTGAATGGTTTAGGGAATATCTATATAACACTGGGCAATTATGAGCGTGCCGACAGTGCTTTTCGCATGGCTTTGCAGGGCGAAGAGCGGCTCAAAAGTGATGTGGGGAGAGCTATCAACTATGCCAATATCGCCTCTATTTTTCAGAATAAGGGAATGTTAGACTCTGCTTGGACCTATTACAGACGCTCGATGGAGTTTAACCAAAAGGCAAACAATACGCTTGGGATATCGCTCTGCTATACCTATTATGGACAGCTCTACGAACAGGAAAAGCAGTACGATAAAGCCTCTGAAGCTTATCACGAAGCTTATCGGCTTATGGAGGTTTCAAAAGATGATTGGCATACCCTCAATAGTCTTATTGCCTTAGCGCGCATCTCCTACAAGGAGGCTCTTTTCCAAGAGGCCGAAGCCTACTTGAACAAGGCGCAACAAAAAGCCGAGAAAATAAAATCAATAGCTCATCTCTCCGATATATACAATCTCTACTACCTTATATATAAGGAGCGAGGCAACTATCACAGAGCCCTTGCTTTCCACGAGCAGGCTACTCTCTATGCCGATAGTGTGGTAGATATCAAGAAGATGAATCAGATACAGAACATCAGCTTGAGTATAGAGCGCAGCAGAGAGCAGCAAAAAACGCTTTTGGCAGAGCAGGAATTTCAAGAAGAGCGCACCGTGCGTAGGATAGGATTTGCCATTTTCTTTATGGTTATCCTTGTACTCTTGTTACTTATCTCTACGATGTATTACATCAGCCGCAGTCGTGCTCGCAATCACCGTATGCTTAAGAAAATGAACAGTATGCGTGAGACCTTCTTTACCAATATAACACACGAGTTTCGTACACCTCTTACCCTTATTCTGGGCGTAAGTAGGGACTTGCAAAATGGGGCGGAAACGACACCTAAGATTAGGCACGATGCACAGCTAATAGAGCGGCAAGGAAACAATCTACTACAGCTTATCAATCAGTTGCTCGATATTTCTAAGGTTAAATCTACGGTCGGAGACCCTCACTGGCGCAGGGGAGATGTGGGTAGTTATATGGAGATGATTGTAGAGGGGTACCGAGAGCATGCTTGTAGACATTCGATAGATTTCCGTTTTGTTGCCGATAAAAATCTGGAAGCCGACTTTGTACCCGACTATGCCAATAAGTTGTTGAACAATTTGCTATCCAATGCTTTTAAGTTCACTCCAGACCGCGGCAAGATAGAGGTCTCTGTTTTGAAAGATGGAGATCAGCTGCTCCTCTCCGTTGCCGATACGGGTTCGGGTATTGCCGAGGAGCATTTAGAGCATCTTTTTGAGCCCTTTTTTCAGGTGGAGGGAGACCAATATAGTGCTGGTACGGGTGTGGGGTTGGCTCTTGTCAAGCAGATTGTCGATACTATGGGCGGTACCATCTCAGTCAAGAGCCGCTTGGGAGAGGGTACTACGTTTACCCTAAAGATTCCTATCCGCCATGGAGAGGGTAATTATGCACTACTTGCCCAAGAAGAGCTTTACAACCATCCCCTTTTGCCCAAGAAAGAAGACTCGACGCTCGACACCTCTAACGAAGAGGACGATAGCCACATACGAATCCTTATTATAGAGGACAATAGAGAGGTAGCATCTTTCATTGGCAGCCGATTGGGTAGTCAATATGCCATTTCCTATGCACCTAATGGACGTTTGGGATTGGAAAAGGCAGAGGAGATAGTGCCCGACATCATCATCACCGACTTGATGATGCCCGAGATGGGAGGGATAGAAGTTTGCCAGCATATACGAGGCAACGAGTTGCTCAATCATATCCCGATTATTGTTATTACTGCCAAAGTGAACGAAGAGGACCGCATCAGTGTGCTCAAAGAGGGGGCGGATGCATTCTTAGAGAAGCCTTTCAATGAAGAGGAGCTTAGAGTACGTGTCGAGAAACTATTGGAGCAACGCTCTCTATTACGAGAGAAGTATGCCGACTTTTTAACCCAAAGCGGTAGTGAAGAGGATATTTTGGGAGAACATGAAGATAAGATTTTCCTGAATAAACTAATCACCACCATCTATGTGCTTATGGAAAAGGGGCAGGTAGATGTGCCCACCATTGCCGAACGTCTCTCTCTAAGTTCGCGACAGTTGTATCGTAAAATAACAGCCCTAACGGGAGATACCCCCTCCAATTACGTGATGCAGGTGCGTATGCGTCGTGCAAAGCAACTTTTGGATAAACATCCAGAGTGGTCTGTCGGGGACATTGCTTTGAAATGTGGCTTTGACGAGCCCTCCAACTTCTCGAGAAATTTCCGCAAAATATACGGCATAACGCCTCGACGTTACGGTCGGCAGGAGGAGTAACCTCCCTTTTTCTTTCTTGAAGTTTTCTCTGTTTGCACCTTTTATTAGAGACCCCTTTTCCCCCTTCAGCCACTTGCGTTGGAGGGGGTTTTTCTTAAAATAAAATCTGTTCCCTAAGGGGTTATTGGACGAGATGCCCATAAAAACCGTGATAACTTTGGTTTGGATAATGAAATTATGCTAAATTTGCGATATGCCTTTCGGACGTAGCAAAAAGTTTAGACATACACATTGTTTCATTATAAACGATAAAAACTATGGAGAAGAAAATTAGCTTCCTTATTTCTCTTATCGCATCTCTTTTTGCGATTTATTCTTGTGGAACCAAAGAACCTAAAGTAGAGAGCCTGAATCTCCGAGAGGGCACACTTTATCTCTTGAGAAACGAGAGCAAGAGTATCGAGCTCGAAGTGCTCCCCGCTCATGTGCCTGTGCTTTTCAAAGCTGAAAATGAGGCTATTGCAACCGTTTCGGACAAAGGGGTTGTTACTGCAAAGGCGTTGGGCGAGACACGTATTTTCCTCACGGCACAGCATTTAAAAAAAGAACTAAGGGTGGTTGTTCTTGAGGATGTGCATCTTGCTTATCTGTCAAAAGCCGTCCTCGTGGGCGATACTTTTACCCTTCCTGTGGAACCTAAAGAGGCTATTTTTAATGTTACGGCCGACAAGAGCGGTATGGTAGATGTGAAGGGCAATGAAATCACCGTTAAGGCAGAGGGAGAGGTTACTTTGACGCTTTCCAAAGGCGATAAGCAGGAGACTTTCTCTCTTTTTGCTTTTCCCGAGGTTGATTATAGCAAGGCTACTTGGGAGCAGGAGTTTCTCGTGGGAGATCCTATCGAGTGGAGTCCCGCCATGGTACTCTCTGCCGAAAAGGCTTTGGGATTGCGTGAAAATGTAGGTTATGGCAAGAAAGAGGGTAAGGAGTTTATGCTTTTTTCTCCTAAGGATGGAGTAACTCCCCAACAGTTGCTTTTTGGCTATGCCATTTATCACCTCAATCAAGGCCCTTGGACGCGTGTTATTTATAATTGCACCGAATATCCTATAAAACTGGAGGATGGGAGAGATTTAGCTCCTCTCTCCGAGGGGAATGCAAATGATTGGGTGGCACTCTTTTACCACCGTTATCCCAAACTTATTTATGTGATGCAGATGTTCGACCCAGAAGGAGAGAATTTTTATGGATTGTTTTTCTCGCATGATCCTGTTTTGCCTACCGCTTCTTTATCTCTGATGATACCCCATGACAAGAGTAAAGCGGTAACCCATTTTGTGGTCTGCACATTACCCGCCGATGAATAATAGGGTTAGGTAGCTCTTCGATAGAAAAAGAAGAGTGAACCTTTCAGTAGTACACAAGGGCTTTTGAAAAAAAGCTCTGATAATAAAAGCCCTCTGAACTTTCCATTCAGGGGGCTTTTTTATTGGGAATATGTGAGAGTAAGCAGCTAATGTCTCTATTAATCCTCCACGATTAAGACTATTATCCAAGCTGCTCTCTCCTATTTTATTGACTTCTGTTCTTTTATTCGCTTTGGGCTTCCAACCTCTTCAATAGGGTAGTAATCCCATTGAACCTTGCTAAAAATTGTCTTTCATAGGTGCAAAAGTTGCTTTCATACGGAGTAATTCTTTATTTTCAATCTGCGTATATGTATATTTAGATTGCGTTTATATATATTCAAGTTGCGTATATGTATATTCAATCTTAATATAGAGAATTGTACACAGCAAAAGAAGAAAGTATACCAGATAAAAGGAGGAAAAGAGAGGTTGTATAGAGAGAAGTCTGGCTATTGCAACTTTTGTTTCTCTTTTTTTCTTTTCCAAGGCTAAAGGTAAGCGGCAGAGACTTGGATATATTTTTCGAGCACTACCTTTCTTTTTTATAGTCGGCAGTGCCGTAAAGCCTTGTCAAAAGTCCTCTAAGAGTTTTTTCTCTTGTGAAAGTTTTTTGTGGAGCTTGTGGCATAGTCTCCTGAAAGTTTCTTGTACTTTTGCTCTCAATTCAGGGTCGGTTGTAATGCTATATATATAATAAGGTGTAAAATGGTAGAGAAAGAGCCTAAAATTGTGGTTGTCGGAGCGAGTGGTGTGGCAGAGAGTTTGGTCGCTGCCCTCTCCTTGAGAACTGTTTCGCCTATGGCACTGATGAGCCCGACACTGGGGCATGCCGAGCAGTTGGTCGAGCGTTATGCGTTGAAAAGTCAAGTCGTGCATACTTTGATGGAGTTACCAACGGATGCCGATATTTACCTCTTTGCTGTTCCCGACCATGCTGTGCAAGAGGTCTCGCAGGCTATGCCTGCCACCGAGGGCGTTTGGATGCATACGGCAGCAAGTGTGCCTCTCGAAGAGCTTTCCTCTATTCATCGCTCGAGTGCGGTCTTCTATCCGCTGAATACTTTTACCAAAGGACGCCCCCTCCCTTTAGAGCAAACGCCTCTTTTCTATGAAGTGGCAGATCAAAAGGCTTACGATGCCGTGATCTCTTTAGCTCATCTTTTGCAGATGAACGGGCGTGAGGCTTCTCTTGGTGTCCGCAGACAACTGCATGTGGCGGCTGTTTTTGCTTGTAATTTTGTCAATCATCAGTGGGCAGTGGCTACGAAAATTTTGCAGAGAGCGGCACTTCCCGTTGAGGTTTTGCATCCGTTGATGCAGGAGACTCTGCAGAAAGCGATACAGTTGGGCGCTTTGGAGGGACAAACAGGCCCTGCTCGCAGGGGAGATACCGTTACTATGCAAACGCACGAGCAACTATTGGCAGACCATCCCGAGTTATGGCAAGAAATGTATCGACTACTCTCGCGTTCTATCGCGTGTATGGCTAAGTAACTTTCTATTTTTATCGGTTTTTTGGGGGGGAGGCAAACTTCTTTTCTATGGTAGGTCTTAGAAACTTTTTCTGTGAGCCCTTTTTGAAATGCTCTCTTTCGAGGGTTATAAAAGCACATACTTTGTCTGCAAAAAACTTGCCTATTTCTAAGAGATTGCGTACTTTTGGGGCGAGAAATAGTATGAAACGTCAAAAAAATGTAATTGCCATGAGAGTCTCCTCGGTTTGTTTTGATGTGCTACCTCCTTGTTTGGGGTATTCTGGTGGTTGCGTTTTTTTGTTGCCGCGTTTGATCTCATCCTTTGGGGTCGTATAGGTTGAATTATAAAACGAAAGAGATATGAATCGTTCTCAAATAATGTACAAATTTTTGAAGGCTACCCTACTCCTTTTGAGTAGTGCGGTGTTTTGGGTTGGAAATGCGTTTGCTCAGTCGGCGGGTGATGTTGAAATTACTGCCACGGCTAAGGATGCTCATTGTATTCAAAACGGAGAAGTGACTGTTACAGTAACTAAAAAAACAGGATCGCCTTATACTCCTAAAAAGATTACATATGATTTGCGAGATGATAAAGGTAACTCCTTGGCAGGGGCGAGCGGTCAGTTCGTAGAAAATAACTTGTTCAATGGTTTGAAAAAAGGGACTTATAAGGCTTATGCGAAAGTAGTGTTTCAGAATAATGTGGAGATACAGGTAGGTCCCGTTGAGGCTATTGTAAACTCAAATTACAAAATACCCACAGTCGCGATTAAGCTGGAGCGTAAGACCCTTAAGAGTTTTAAACCCAGTGGTGTCAGTACTCCACAGCCTACAGGTGTTATTTCTGTTTTGGTAACAGGAGGTAATAGACCTAGCTATAAGGTTGTCTTAACGGAAAAGCCTGCTGCCTACACTGGGCCCACAGAGATTCCTTTGGAGCTTGATAAGAAGATTTTTATGCATCACCTTCCTGCAGGGACTTATAAGTTTCAAGTTCATGACGAGTGTGGCGGCCAGGAAGTGCAGACTGTAGAAATGGAAGCTGTGAAGTTTGATGCTCCACAGGGAGGAGTCATTCCTTTTGCCGCCCATCCCCGAGCTTCGGAGGAGACTCGTAATCAGTGTGGATGGTTCTATTTCTCTTTTCAACAAAGAGGAGTGTCTCAGTTCGAAGGGCAAGATCAGGATTTGCAGCCTTACTTGTCTCCAACAGTAAGTTTGTCTACGACTACGACTACTGTTTCTCCTCAGGATTCTTTGGTTAAATACTATGATTATGGCTTTGGATATGGAAATAACCAGCCTTCTCAATATTACGCTGTGGGAGAAAGCCCCTTTGTGGATAATATGGATGCCACAGGACGATTAGCAGCCGAGAGGGATAGGTATAAGTGGGTTTTTGGTCGTATTCAAAAGGGTAAGAAGTGGAGCGATGCGGGGTTTGTGGATAGAACCAAGACGCCCCATGTAAATACAATGAATAATGATGTGTTCCCAGGTCTTTTTTTGCGTCTAAAAGGATCTCCAGATAGAACTCCTAAGGGATATAGAAATCAGATTATCAAGAATCTACCAGAGGAGTTTACTATACGTTGGTACACTATTGTAGATTCTTGTGCTATAACCTACAAGGTTAATGTTAAACCCGCAGAGTCCAGTACGGAGTTGTTCTGTTATCCTATTTCGGTTGGTTTATTTGCCTCGGACAAAACGACTCGCTTAGGAACAGCCCAAGATGTTCTTCTTACAAAAATGGGGCAGGCAACTAATTTTAATGACTATATTCTTCAGGGAGGAAATACCTATTGGATAAAGGCGACTGACGGTACGGGGTCTTATGTAGAGTACCCTGTTAGGATAGTGAATGATTTCAAGTATACGGGTGTTGCCAACCCCAGTGTGGAGACGAATATGTTTGATATTTGTAAAAGGATGAGGGGAACTAGTGTCGAGTTAACACGTTATACCCCCACTACAATTCCTTTCTTAAACCACGATGTTACACTGGTAAGTGCTCCTGCTGGCTATACTCCAGGGCCAGATGGTTTGGCTGTGGGAGAAACATTTAGCTTCCCCAAGACTTTCCCCTCTGGGGTTACTTCTGTTTCTCGTTTTTATGCCTTTGGAAAAAAATCGCAGTTTTTTACAGTAAAGCGAGAGATTTTTGCACCTAACGGAAAATACCTATTTCGGATATATGATCGAGTATGTAAGAAATCTCATGATGTAGAGGTCGAGATTACCACCGCTAAAACACCTCTTTGGACAGTAAATAAGGATAATTTTAAACCCCGTTTGGTCAATGCTTCTTGTGGACGTGTTCGTATCTATCCTTTTACAAAAGAGAATAGAGACAACTTCATGTTCAAATCGGAGTTCTGGCAAGTAGAGTCTGGAGGACAGACTACTTTTGTGCAGGGACCCGTTTCACATCCTCGAGATTTGATGATTTATGTAGACAAGTTCCCAGAGGGAATTTCTAAAAGTGATGTTACCCATAATTTCCCCTCAGGAAGTACTTGGGTTTGGCAGTATCATACTGCTATGTGGTGGGTTTCTGCAGAACCTAATAATGAGAATCTTTATATAGAATTGCCTAAAACAAACGGGGAGATTGTCTTAAAGGTTGCTCCTTTTAGTCGTCATACAGAATATGACAAGGTCTTTAAGGACCTTACCTGTATGCCAGAATACCCTATAAATCTTTTTAATATTCCTCTCTCTTATGAGCGAGAAACCTATATTGGTTATAGCTGTAAAGGCTCTCTCTCTGGTCACCTCTTTATCGTGCCTACAAATAATGTAGGAGGGGTCAAGATAGAACTCTTCCGAGAAGGTGAGAGTCTGCCTTTTGCAACGGAAACGTTAACTAAAGAGAATGTCTCAAAGGGAGCTGGGTTTGATTTGGTCGGTACGGCAGAGAAACCTATACCTGGTAAGTTGAGAGCTAAGCTAACCGATTTGCAGTGTGGAAACTTTAACGATGAGTCGATAATTATCTACAATCTGGATTCGCCTGATATTATTAGAACTCCTAATCAGCAGCGTAAGTATTGTGAAGGAGAGACCATTCGACTCTCTGTAATCAATCTCGGAAATAATGTGACATACAGTTGGAAACTTCCAAATGGGCAAACAATGACAGGGCAAAAAATAGAGATTCCCAATGCTACGTTTGCACATTCTGGCGAGTATGAAGTTCATATTCAAAACATATTGTGTGCTGGATTGCCCACCGAAACGACTTTGAAGTTTACTATTTCGGTAGCTCCATTAGAGCTTTGGTGGCGTAAGGATGCCAAAGATGCCAACTGGCACAACTTGGAGAACTGGGCGAAAAGAGATGGTACACCCGTCCAAGCCGTTCCAGCACCTTGTACCGTGGTGCATATCCCAGCTAAGGTAGATAAGGCTTTCCCCGACCTCGCAGGAGAGGTTACCAAACGTGATATATATGGAGCTCCAGAGTGTAATGATATCTATTTCCACTACGGTTCACAATTAGGAACTCCGCAGCAACTCTCTTATCATAACGCTTATGTGGACTATAACTTTGGTGAGATGGGTGGTGATGGGTCTATTACGGCTTATGTCGAGCAGGGACATCCTACGGCAGATAGTAAGTTAATGGAGCGTAACCGCTGGTATATGATTGCTACCCCTCTTAAGGATATGGTTTCTGGAGACTTCGGAGTGGGTGGTTATCCCAAGACGTATCAACGCTATTTGAAGGTGTCTACGACAACTCCTTTAACGGATGCTTCCTTTACAAAACCCTTTAACTCTCAGGTAGAGCCTTTGTCAAAATACAACCACGCAATGGCGTTGCGTGTGGCAGGTCATCAGAGTGGTAAGATGGGTTATAGTAACCACGATCGTCTCAATATGTTAGATGGGATTTTCCGCTTGCCTTTCTTTGAGAATCCTCGCTCTGCTTCTGCCTATGCTCATCATACTTATGACTCAGGTACCCAAACAAGCACTTTCCGTTATTATAACGAAAATACTTTGGCACTAACTAATAGGACGGATAGTTATAAGAGAACACTCCCAGATGCATACCGTTTTGTTTTTGAGAGCAATACTCCTGGGCGTCGTGGAAAGATTGGTAACATTCTTGTTGGAGGTGTCAATACAGAAGGCTATTCGTTGAGTGCTAAACCTGCAGGTGCAACAAACGATTGGGTCATGTTGGGTAACCCATTCATGACGCCAATGGATTTTGACAAGTTCTTGGAAGTAAATCAGGATAATATCGAGCCTTATTACTATCTCTTTACAGAGAACGCTTGGAAAGTCTATACCAAAGCAACGGCACCAGCTTCTAATTTGTCGAAAGAAATCGCTCCGTTGCAGTCTATTGTCGTTCGTCGTAAGGGAACGGGAGAGTTACTTTTCCCAACTTCTGGGACTAAGTCTGTACTCCTCCCCGCTTGGCGTGAAGGCGTATCGGGACCTTACAATTTGAAGAATGCAGAGGAAGAAGCTATTGTAGAGATACCTCTTACAGTCAATGTTGCCAATGAAGAGGGAGACTATTCACAGGCTTTCTTGGGTTGGTCTGGTGGTGTATGCGCTCCTGTGTTTGTTAATAATGAGTATGCTTCTGTCCCTACGGTCTTCATGGTAGAGCCTGATGCTGGTGACTACAACGCTATTACTTATCCTACTCGTGCACACGGTATGATTCAATTAGGAGTATCCTCTTCGCTTTCGGCTCCTTTGACGCTTTCGTTCGACCATATAGACCGCTCGGTGTACGAAGAGCTTACTTTGATCGATAAGCACGAAGGGGTAGAGCAAGACCTACTCAGTAATCCTAAATACGACTTCATGAATAGACCAGATACTACACCCGCTACACGCTTTGCTTTGCGTATCAAACGCTTCGGTATCACTAATGTGACTACCAATGAAGAATTGCCTCTTGCCGAGTTCAAGATGTACGATGCAGCAGGTAAGCTCAGAGTAGAGAGTACACAGCCTCTTCACCGAGTAGCTATTTACGATATGCAGGGTAAGACTCTGGCAGACGAAGTTTTGACAGACAATGCTACTCGCATTATAGAGGTAGACACTAATAATACGCAGGGAGTAGTAGTGGTAGAGGTATTCTTCAAGAACGGAATGCGTACCGTACGTAAATACGATTTGCGATAAATAACTTACTCTCCTGTCGTTATAAAAGAAATATAGATAATATGATAAAACACTATGATATGAAAAAGTTTCTGCTTATTGGAGCGTTGTTACTTGCAGCTTTCTCTTCTGCGTTTGCACAGAAAGTAGCACTTAAAAACAACCTTATCTATGATGCTCTTCTTACTCCTAACCTTTCTTTGGAGGTAGCTTTAGGACGTAAGGTTACCTTGGATACCCAAGTTGGAGCTAACTTCTTTTTCTACGAAAAAGATTCGCGTGCAGATGGTTACACCCCTAAAAAGTGGAGCCACTGGATGGTACAACCCGAGTTGCGCCTATGGACCTGCGATGCCTTTAATGGTTGGTTTTTTGGGGTGCATGCGCACGGAGGTCTTATGAACGTGGGGGGGATAAATATTCCTTACATGATTCTTCAGAACAAAGAGAACAAGATGGCAGATCATCGCTACGAGGGTTGGTTCATCGGAGGAGGTGTGAGTGTAGGATATCATTGGATGCTTTCTTCTCGTTTCAGTATAGAGGCTTCTTTAGGTGCTGGATACGCACGTATTATGTACGATAAGTATAAGTGTACCAATTGTGGTGAGCGTCTTGAAAAAGACAAGGCAGCAGATTATCTTGGACCTACAAAGGCTACTCTCTCTTTGATATACATGATTAAGTAAAAACGATAAAGAAAAAGGATTTAACAATGAATAAGATATACATATTTCTAATCGTTTCTCTCCTTGGAGCTTCGCTTTCTTTCGGAGCCTATGCTCAGAAAGCTGAAACATATAAGTGGACGAGTAGTAATGTCAAGATAGAGCGTTCGCAAGACAGACAACACCTCAATGTGTCGTTTTCTGTTCTCCCCGATCGCAAGATAATGTCTCAAGAGTTGGTGTACATCTATCCTACACTGGTAAGTGCAGACAATTCTAAGGAGGTAAGCCTTGAGCCTTTGTGCATTGTGGGCAATAAGCGTGCAAAGGTTATCAAGCGTGCAAAGGTGTTAAAGAATAAGATGCACCTCCCCGTTGTAGAGGAGGTACATTCAGCCAAGTTTGCTTCCATAGAGGTAGAGCGTTCTGTGCCCTTTGAACGTTGGATGGCGAAGTCTCGCCTTGTACTTCGTGAGGAAGTGTATGGTTGTGCCGAGTGTAAGAAGAAAGATCGTGAGCGCGGTTCCTATGATGCAGGCATCCATTCTTTCTCTCCCGAAGATTATCGTTACTCATTTGTTGAGCCTAAGGCGGTAGATGTAAAGCGTCATGAAGAGACATTCGAGAGCAAAGTAAACTTTGAGGTAGCTCGTCACGAACTTAAGAGAGACTATAAGAGTAATGCTACGGAGTTGGCTCGTTTAGATGATTTCGTAAAGAAAGCCTTGGATTTGGAAGGTACGACTTTGGATGTAGTACGCGTAGAGGGTTATGCATCACCCGAGGGTGGAGATAACTTTAACGGCCCCCTCTCTGAGCGTCGTGCCAATGTCTTGGCAAACTACGTACGCAACAAATATCCAGAGATTAAGCGTACACCAGACTTTAAGGTAAAAGGTTTTGGTTCAGATTGGGCTGGTCTTCGTAAGGCTGTTGAAGCATCTGATTTGTCCTATAAAGCACAAGTTATTAAAGCAATCGATAATCACTCAGATTATTGGGGCAAACATAATGCTATTCAGCAAATAGAGGGTGGAAGAGCTTATGATTATCTTTTAGCCAACGTTTATCCTCCATTACGTCGTACTACGTTCCGCATGGGGTATAAGGTGCGTCCTTTTACGGTTGAAGAACTCCCCCGTATCTTTGCTAAGAAGCCCGAACTGATGAGTAACCAAGAGCACTACATGTTGGCGCAACAGTACATCAAACAGGGTAAGAACCCTCTTCCTATATTTGAGTCTGCTTATCGTCTCTATCCAGAGGATGTAGAGTCAGCTCTTAACTATGCCAATGCTCTCTTGCAGTATGACCGCAAGCAGGCAGATAAGGCAGCTTGTGTGTTGCAACCGTTCAAGAGTGATTTGCGCACAGCTCTTCCTTTAGCTATTGCAGAGCACATGCAAGGTAATGAAGAGGTTGCTGATAGGATTATAGAAGAAGCGGCCGCTAAGGGATGTAGAAGAGCGCAAGAGGTTTTGAACCGATAAATTTAAGACGAACACTGACTAAAAAGAACTCATCGTTTATGAATCGTATGAATAAACTCAAAATTTGGAGCTGGGGATTGGTTGCATTACTTCTTTCTGGTATAGCAACTTCCTGTAAGCAGCATGTATATGATAATTTGGCCGCTTGCGATAGGGGAGTGTATGTCAATATCTATGAGCAGACAGAGTGTGATCAAGCTCCTTCGTATCCAGAGGTGAAAAGCCTGCATATCTATACTTTTGATGAGCAAGATAAGTGGGTGTCTACCACAGTAAACAAAGACTTTCGTCTTTCTGCCGAGGGCGAGTTATTCGTGCCTGTGCCGACTCACGGTCGTTACAGTTTTGTAGTGTGGGCCAATGTGGATGATCACTTTGAATTGAAAGAGTTGAATAACGAGTCTACTCGCAAAGATGTACTGCTGCTTCTCAAGAGAGAGGCTAAAAAGGCTACAGCCTTGGGAGAGCATAGACTTTATGTGGGGACTTCTCCCCGCGTTGTTGTAGGTGAAAAGGAAGAATTTGCGCCTCATACTCAAGTAAATTTGCGCGAAATAACCAATAGGGTTAATGTGCGAGTAATTGGTTTTGAAAAGCCTGAAGAGTTTGCTATCGAGTTACACTCCAACAATGCAACTTATATTGCCGAGGGAGGAATCTTCAAGCATGAGCAACTCTCTTATCCTACTACCATGGAATATTTGCCCAATTTTAAGTACCCCAACGAGTTGGATTTGTTTGCTCGTTTTTCTACACTTAAGTTGGAAACAGGGCGTAGCAATGATCTTATTATCCGTAAGGTAGATAATGGCGAAGAGATGTTCAAAGTAGATTTGGTAGGAGCTATCCTTCTAAGTCCCAATGCAGATAATATTAACTTGCGTTGTACTAATGACTTTGATGTGCTTGTTCGTGTGAAAAAGTGTGAGTGCCCTAACGGTTATATGGCTATCGAGCTTTGGATTAACGAATGGTTGGTACACAGCTACGAAGTAGACTTGGGAGATTGACTATAATATAGTATGACAAATAACAGAATATTCATTTAAATAAAAATTAGACGATCATGAGAATTAAATCGATTTTAGTTGCTGGTTTGGCTCTCTTTGCGGGGGCACTGACCTCTTGTAATAAGGGTTCTGATGAAATCAACAAGGTGGAGGAGGGTAATACCTATGCCTCTGTAACACTTTCTTTCGGGGAAAATGACTTCCGTGCAGATGATGAAGTTAATGATTTTAACCCTAAGGGAGAGTGGGAAGGTAATGATGCTATCAAGACAGTAGATGTGTATTTGGTAGATGCTGCAAAGGTTTCTTCTGGTCAGTACACTCTTACAGATTTCAATGTTGAGGCTGTCGCTGGTCAAGAAACGAAGCTTATGCCTAAAAAGGCTATCAAGACCACTGCAGGAATGAAATCGGTGTACGTTTTGGTAAATGCTCCTAACGATATGCGTCAGACTTTAGCTGTAACTACAAAGGCAGATTTTGAAGCAGCTTGGAAAACAGTTTATGAAGCTCATAAAGCTAATGGCTATCAGGCTGATTACAAAACTACGGCTCCTGAGGCTATGAAGAAGCTTTTTAGCCAAGATACCGATAAGAAGGATGTTATTATGATGAGTAATAGCGAAAATTATACTATCAACGTTGAGGCTAATGTAACTTACGATGAAGCTATGAATGCTGTGGCTCCTAAAAACCGTGCTATCGTACCTGTAAAGAGAGCTGCTGCCCGTGTAGTGGTAACAACTTCTGAACTTGAGTATAATATTACTAACACGAGTACTGGTGAAGTAATAGGAAAGATTACTGACCTTAAATATGCTGTGGCTCAAGGTGAGAAGAAACTTTATATCCAACAGTTGATAGAGAATGGTATTATCAAAACCCCTGCTTACGAAGTTATTACAGGGCCTTTTGATAATCACGCTACCTATGGTCAAATGAATGACAACTATGATTACTCTGACTTGTTTATTAAGGATCGTGCTGTTTCTCAAGCTACTTATGGAGATTTAGATCCTAAGAAGATTGGCGCAATTGAAAGACCTGCTTTCTTGTTGGAAGCCAATCATAAACGCAACACAGATGCAGGGAAGACACCTGCTACTTATGATGGAGGTTTCCGCCGAGCTAATACTCCTTATGTGCTTATACGTACCAAGTTTGTTCCTAATGAAAAGGCTTTTGCAGATGGAAACACTCCTGCAGAAATGGTTAATGGTACTTTCTATTTAGGAACAATAACAGGTAAGCTTTATTCAAAAGCGGCTAATGTTGCAGATCCCTCTAAGGGCGGTCTTAAAGGACAGAAGTATCGTAAGTATGTAGAAGGTAAAGTACTTTACTATGCTTATGTCAATCCTGATATCATAGAGCGTCCCAAGACTCTTAATGCGCCTGCGTTCCGTAACAATGTTTACCACGTACACATTAGAGCTATCAAGGCTCTTGGTTTCAACTGGAACCCCCTCTATCCAGAAGATCCAGATAATACTACTCCTGGTACTTCAGATGTTTATGATCCTAAGAATCCTGTGAATCCAGACCCAAGACCTGAAAAAGAAGATCCTTCCGATCCTTCTGATCCAGGTGAAGACCCAGTTCCTCCTGTTAAGCCAGATGATCCATTGGGAGACAAGGATATCTATATGAGTGTTTCTGTTAAGGTTCTCAAGTGGAACGTTCACTCTTACGAAGTAGATTTGGGTCTCTAATAATAGGAATGGAATAACATTATAGAGATTATCCTCATGGTTTTTGCTGAGGATGGGGAGCGAGCTGTAGTTCGCTCCCGACCTCAGTAACCTTATAAAAACAAATCGTTGCGTAGAGATAGGAAGTGCTATAATGATTACGCAGCACCTGTATCGGAGTTACCTCTCTTGGTAGAGATTGAACTGCCGCTTAAAGGGCTCTTCTTCTTACCCTATAGAGTGCTAACAGCCATAGAGTGCAGGTGTAGTAGAAAAAATATTTATCCATAAAAACATTATGCTAAAAAGAAAATCTATATTCTTGCTCCCTTTCTTGGTGTTTGTTGGGTGGGTAACCTCTTGTACCAAGGCAAAACAGGGGTTAGACCCTACGCAGCAACATACAGCGGTTATTAGCTTAGGGATTAATTCTTTACGCTCCCATGGAGAGGACACGGAAAATCCTGGCTTTACAGACCCAAATACAGACCCTTCTGAAAGAGAAGATGTCATTAAGGAGCTTCGTTTGATTCTCTTCCCCTCTGGTGGAGCCAATGCGGCTATGAATATGAAATTCGATGAAGCCGGCATTGTGAACGGTAGGGTTACATTCAGGATGTCTGAACTTCGTACCTACGATGTATATCTTCTCGCCAACGAATCTGCTTCGGGACAGTCGGCTACAGATTTAGCTTTTCTTTCTCAGGCTGGCATTTCTCGCAATCAGTTAGAATCCTTTGCGAATGTTAAGATGGTGGGAATTACCCCAGAACAGGTAGGAAGTGGTGTAGAAAACTACTTTATGATGACGGCAGTCTACAAGAACGTTGTTTTCTCTCGTACTTTGCCTGGTAGTGGTACGCAAGCAGATCCACATCGTATAGATTTACAATCTCAAAATGTAATGCAGCGTCCTCAAATTCAGGGTCAAAACCGACAATCTGCAGAGATGATGCGTTCTTTGGCAAAAATGGAAATCACCTTAAAGGATATTGTTGAGGTTGTTATTGATGAGAATGGCAATAAGAAATATAGCTGGATTTTACCTTATGGCTATACGCCTAATAGCCGTCTAAAGGTAGAGTTACTTAATATGCCCAAAACATATACCCTTTTCCCTCGAAAACAACTTACAGATCCTGCAATTGTAGGAGCTGTACAAGGCTATGTTTTTAGTTTTCAAGGAGATCCAAAGGAAGCATATGTAGTGCTTCCCCCTAATATCGACGATGCCTCCATTGGAGGTATTTTAACGGCTGACTATAAGCTTTATGTCTATTTGCCTGAATATTTGGCTTCAAAAACTTTGACGGAGCAACAGCGACCAGGGGTCAAAATAACTTACTCTGAAGAAAATGTTGCTAATCCTAAGAGTAGGTTTTATCCCATTAGAAATGCAGGAGCGACTCACTATGATACAGTGTTAGGAGACTTAGATCACTCAAAAGATTGGAGTGTGTTCCGTAACCGCTTTTACAAAATGAAAGTTAATATACAAGGAATTGCTTTTGTGTAAGAAGCATCAAATCTGATGCATTAACAGAAACTCTAAAAACGACTGCCCTACTTTGTTTTACCAAGTAGGGCAGTCTCTTTTTTACGGGAGATTTACGATAGTGTATACCGATTGTTTCAATTCCGTTGGGGAAGAAGTAAAAGGCAAAAATCTTTGCAGTGTATTGAGTCTTTCCTCTATAATTGATTAGACTATTCTGTTGTGCCGATTTTTTTTGAGGGTTTCTTGGGGCTACCTTTTTCCACGAGATTATCATGTTTTTCTTTGTTTTTTTGTTGCAGAAGGGTTGTTTGTCAAAATAATTTTGAGATGTAAGTCTTTGTTTTTTAGGGTATAGCTTCTTTTTAACGGTTTTTATGGTTGTATTTATTTGGATATATGGGATAAAAAGTAGTAGTTTTGCACTCGCAAAATAGGGGAGGCCAGCGGGTCTCTTTGAAAAGCGGTTGTTGCTTTGAGGTTTTTTTTGGCGACAAAGGATGTTGGAGGTATTGCAGAATAGAAATAAAGTATTACCTTTGCATTCACGTTCTGTGAGGGACGTTTCTTCGACTGGTAAGGTTGGGGATATTGAAATAAGAGATCTTTGAGATACTTGATATAAAGAACAAATAGTGTAGTGCACAATACGAATTAGTATTGGACGAAACGAGGTAACAAAAGGAATAAAGCCCCTTGAAACGAGTTTTTAAGGACTATTCAATTCTTTGTTGTACTACTCAATAACATCATGAGCTGAAAAAAGGAAAAAAGAACATTAAAATAACAATGGAGAGTTTGATCCTG
>NZ_FUXE01000006.1 GCF_900167105.1 Porphyromonas circumdentaria
AGGCATAGAGAGACTGAGGCTCAATACGTTGGAGCACTCTTTCGAAAGTGTCTACACTCGGACAACCATTAGGCAACTCAACTAGTGGGCGAAGCGATTCTCCACGCTCTAAGCAAAGTTCATGCATCGACTCATAATCCTCGCCTCCACACAGATAACTCGCCAATGCAATTACTAGAATATCGCTCAACTTATGCTTGCAACGACCCACTACACGTGGGTCTTCTACATTAGAAAAATAATCTTGTATATCCATAACCCAAAGATAAGCCTATTTTGATGCGGTTGCCCTGAGCGATATATCTTCTTAGTCATCTATTTCTCTTGCAGAAATTTATTTTGAACTTGTTGTGCAGAGTTATTAGGATACAAGTAAAAAACTTTGTACTTTTGTGTTGCTATGTTTAGCTAATAAGATACATTAAAGTATGGAAGTAAAGAAATCACCCAAAGCAAATTTGGAACGTGGGAAAACACTCTCACTTCTGATGGGATTGGTACTCTCGCTTTCTATTGTGTTTGTTGCCCTTGAGTGGCATTCATCAAACGCAGATGATGGAAGAGTAGCCGACAGGCTTGATGTGGCAGACATGGAAGATGCTCTGTTCATTCCAGACACCCAAGAGCCACCACCACCAGAACCAGAAACTCCGGTACAACAAACGGTAGAAGTACAGCTCCCCGAAGAGTTTAAAGTCGTGGACAATGAAAAGGAAGTAGTCAAGATTGCTCTTGTCTCTGCTGACGAAAAGAGACCTCTTCCTCCCCCTGCTCCTGTAGTGACAGCTCCAGCACCTGTGGTAGAAGAGGAAGAACAAATCTTCGAGATCGTAGAAGAAGAGCCAGTTCCTCCAGGCGGAAGTCAGGAAGCTCTGCTGAAATGGGTTGCTCGCACGATTGTTTACCCAGAAATTGCAGCTGATAATGGTATCCAGGGACGTGTTATCGTACAGTTCGTTGTAGAGCGTGACGGTTCTATCAGTAAGGCTACGGTAGTAAGAGGAGTAGACCCCTCTCTTGACAAAGAGGCACTCCGTGTAGTGAACAAGATGGATAAGTGGAAGCCTGGTAAGCAAAGAGGAAAACCTGTTCGTGTGAAATATACTTTGCCTATCCAATTTAAACTCCAGTAATCCTCTAAACGGTAATTTAGAAAGCATAAGGCTTGAGAGGGTATTAATTCGGCAAAGGTCTTGTGCTATGAATAGTAAAAGAGGGAAAGTTCCTATAGAAAGAGCTTTCCCTCTTTTTTGAATCTCATGTTTTCTAATCTCATAAATTCAGCTACAGATTTCTTTCTTTCCCCAGAATCCTCAAACAATCATTTCTTAAAGAGTCCCTAATATATTATGACTTTAGATATTGCACATTTAGCCCAAACGGTAGAAAAAGAACTTTTCAACTTTTTAGCCACCTATAAACAGCCAGAAGGGCTTTACCAACCTATACAATATGCATTGGAGGGAGGAGGAAAGCGTCTTCGCCCCGTACTCACTCTCTTGGCTAACCGAATGGTAGGGGGGAGAGAAGAAGAGGTTTTGCCAGCTGCAATCGCTTTGGAGATATTTCACAACTTTACTCTCCTGCACGACGATGTGATGGACAACTCTCTTTTGAGAAGAGGTCGCCCCTCTGTTCCCGCAGAGTATGGTCTCTCTGCTGCGATTCTCTCGGGCGATGCCATGTTTGCCTTAGCTTATAAAGCCCTTATGCAACTACCTCGAGAATATATTGTAGAGGCCATGCGCCACTTTACCAATATGTCTATTGGTATTATGGAAGGGCAGCAGTGGGATATGGACTTTGAGTGGCGAGAAAAGGTTGCTATGGAAGAGTATATCCGCATGATACATAATAAAACTGCAGTTCTTTTAGGGGCAGCGTTGCAGATAGGCGGATATGTTGGGGGAGCTTCTACGCCAGTGACCGAAGATCTCTATCAGGTAGGAATTGATATGGGTATTGCTTTCCAACTTAAAGATGACTATTTGGATGTATATGGCGATGAAAAGGTATTTGGTAAACCTATCGGTGGCGATATAGAGGAGAACAAAAAGACGTGGTTGCTCATAAAAGCGAGGGAGATAGCCTCTTTGCGAAAGGAGCAAGAGGTTTTGGAGCTAGCTCTCGGTATAACTTCTTCCAAAAAAGAGAAATATGATGCTGTGCGTGCCATCTATGACCGCTACGAGATAGACCGTTTGGTTAAAAAGGAGATTCTCTTTTACTCCAATAGAGCCGATAAAAAACTCTTATCCATTCCCAATTTAGAAGAAACATCGATGCAACTTCTCCAGAGTTTGATACACACTTTGGCCGAACGGTCCATCTAACGAATCGAATATGCTACGAATAGCAGACTCACACACACATATATTTGATGAAGCCTTTGATCTGGATGGAGATGAGATGGTGTCGCGAGCATTGAGTAGGGGGGTAGAAAAGATGCTACTCCCCAATATCGACCTCGATACACTCTCTGCTCTATGGGCTACGCACAGCCGTTTCCCCGACTTGACAGATATAGCCATAGGCATACACCCTACTTCTATAACTTCATCTTACAAAGAAGATGTACAAAAGATAGCCCTCCAATTAAAAGAAGGCCTACACGGATGTGTCGCCATTGGAGAGATTGGGCTTGATTATTATTGGGATAAAACATTCTATACCGAGCAACAAAAAGCCTTACACCTACAGATAGAGCTTGCTTTGGAACATTGTCTACCCATTGTTTTGCACACCAGAGAGGCGCATAAAGAGATGCTACAATGCATCGCTTCTTACGATGAGACATCGTTGAAAGGTGTGTTTCATAGCTTCACGGGTACGGAAGAGGAACTAAAAGAACTCCTCTCTTTCGAGAGGTTTTATATCGGGATAAATGGTGTTGTTACCTTTAAGAAGTCGCCCTTGCGCGAGTTTATCGCCCAAATTCCCTTGGAGCGGTTACTGGTAGAGACGGATGCTCCCTATCTGGCTCCTACTCCTTATAGAGGAAAAAGGAACGAACCCTCTTACATTATCAATACGTTGCAAGAGATTGCTCATGCGTACCAAAAACCGTTGGAAGAGATTGCAGAGGCAACTTATAGCAATTATCTTAGATTATTCCACGCCTAAAGAGCAGGCTTTTTACTCCAATCAGGGCTGGTTGGCACAAATCACCTTATAAGTTTTATCTTTTATACGCAGGAGGTACGTCCCAGGTAATAGGGCGTGCCCTCCGCTGTGGGATAATACTTTTACTAATATCCCATCCCTATCGAATAGTCTTGCCTCTCGCACCCCATCGGGGAGGGTTAGATAGAGCATTCTGTCCAATAAGTAAAAGGGTAGGCTATCTTCGCCCTCTTGCATAAAATACTCTTCTAAAACGTCCATACTTTCAAGAGTCGCAAAGTGTTTTTTCCAAAACTCATCTCCTGCATAAAGGGACAAGGTGGTAGAGGGAACGTAAAGGTGTGCAGGCCGACGGGTAACTAAAAACCGAGGGTTTCCTTCAAATTGAGGGGGAAAATTGCTTCGCATCACTAAAGTATCTACGGGACTATAACGCCACACATTCTCTCCTAAAGCTTCAATGGTAGAGGGTAGCTCTATGGTAGTAAGAGAGGGGCACTCTGCAAAAGCCTCTTGGGCAATATAGCGAACGCCTTTGGGGATAATTAGTTTTTGGATGTAGGGATTGTTGGCGAAGGCAGAGGGAGCTATAGCAACGATTTCTTCGGGCAATAAAGGTTGTGCATAGATAGCCCCTGTGGGGTAGTAAAGTAATTCCTTTCTATCAAGATTGACCAAAGCCCCTTTCTCAATGGCAAGGAATGGAGAGTCTTCGGCTACCTCTACACGATCCAAACGCATACAGCGGAGGAAAGGAGACGCCACAAGGCGCAACGAAGCGGGTAGATAGATCTCCGTCAGGGCACAATCAATAAAGGCAGCCCGCGCTAAGTATTCCAAGCGATTGTTCAGGTAGATCTTCTTCAGTGCCATACAGTAGAAAGCTCCCTCTTCTACCGCCCGAAGGGTTGGGGGGAGGATTAACTCCTCGATGGTATAATCCGCTACCATCTGTCCCAAACTATCTAACGCATGAAAGGCATAGGCTCCGATAGTATCTATTTTACTCAAAACGGGGTCCGTGCCCATGTTTATTTTGCTTTGGTCTCCCTTCCAGAGTACGAGTGTACGTCCCGAGGGGCTTAATTCATAGCTTTGGCGGGGGATTGCCAACGTAACCTCTACGTGTTGCTGTTCGTGGGCTGTAAGGAAATTACTCCAAATTAAAAGTGCTCCAAAGAGCCCTTGTAAAAATAGTTTTATATGTAAACGATATTGACCCATAATACGTTACTTGTTTTTTGTTCTTTCCGCGAGGGGAGAGAGGTGCATAAACTTCCTGAGTACAAATATACTTAGAATATCAAATTCTTGCTCTTCGGGGAGTTGGTGTGAATACCTTTCTTTTACTCCTTACCATTGCAGAGCTTCCAGCCTTTCTGTAGAAAATAGTTTTGTCTCCATATAAAGTTTTGATAAACAGAGGGTAATTCCTGTTTCCTTTTGACATGTTCTTTATTTTTAGATTGAGTATATATATATTAAGATTGAAAATATATATATTCAATCTACGTATATATATATTTAATCTGCAAATAGAGATTTCCTCATATCCTTATGAATTATAGCTAAGGAGAAAACTCTTTTTTAGAGGGGTGTAATGTCTCAATAGGTAAGCGTCGTACTGAGTTACTTGCTATGCCCTTTTGTTTTTTTCTTGGCTCATTTTGAAGAATATTTCGGACAAAAAGTCTTATTTCGATGTTGTTTTGGTCATTTTGGCATAAAAACTACGTTGGGTATTGCTCTTGTATATCTTTTTGTAAACAATAAAAAAGAAAGCTATGAACAACAACCAACAAAACAATCAACAAGAAGCCTTGAGCAAATATGCACGCGATTTGTGTCAAGCCGCTTCGGAGAGCAAACTCGACCCTGTAATCGGTCGAGATGATGAGATTAGGCGTATGTTGCAAATCCTTTCACGAAGAACGAAGAATAATCCTATATTAATAGGGGAGCCTGGAGTGGGAAAAACCGCTATCGTAGAGGGGTTGGCGCATCGTATTGTACGAGGAGACGTGCCAGAGAATTTGAAAGGGAAAAAAATCTACTCTCTTGATATGGGAGCCCTTATAGCAGGGGCAAAATACCAAGGAGAGTTTGAGGAGCGTCTCAAAGGAGTTATTAAAGAGGTTATCGATAGCCAGGGCGGGATAATACTCTTCATTGATGAAATTCACACCTTAGTTGGTGCTGGGGGTGGTGCAAGCTCTTTGGATGCAGCCAATATCCTCAAACCAGCTTTGGCACGTGGAGAGTTGCGAGCTATTGGGGCAACTACGTTGGATGAGTACAGAAAGTATTTCGAGGTAGATAAAGCTTTGGAGCGTCGTTTCCAAATGGTTATGGTCGAGGAGCCTGATGAGTTGGCCTCCATATCTATATTAAGAGGGCTAAAAGAGCGTTACGAAAACCATCATAAGGTGCGCATCTTAGACGAAGCGTTGCTTGCTGCTGTTCACTTGTCGCATAGGTACATAACGGATCGCTTCCTGCCTGATAAGGCCATCGACTTGGTAGACGAGGCAGCTGCTCGTTTGCGTATTCAAATCGACTCTATGCCCGAGGAGTTGGACGAGATAAGTAGACGTATCAAACAGTTGGAAATTGAGCGAGAAGCGATTAAAAAGGAGAACGACGAACCTAAGTTGGAGCAACTATCTGCCGATATATCTCTTTTGAAAGAGCGTGAAGAGGCACTCTCAAAGCGTTGGAAGGCAGAGAAAGAGATTATCAATGCCATTCAACAAAGGAAAATAGAGAAAGAGCAACTCGCTCAAGAAGCCGAGCGTGCCGAGCGTGATGGAGATTATGGCAAAGTAGCCGAGATAAGGTATGGTAAGATGGAGGCTTTGACCCGTGCTATCGAAGAGGAAAATGCTCGATTGGAGGCACTGCGCAACGGAGAGGGTATGATCAAAGAGGTTGTTTCTTCCGATGATATAGCCGATATCGTTGCTAAGTGGACGGGTATACCTATCAGTCGTATGCTCCGTAGCGAGCGTGAGAAACTTCTTACCCTTGAGGAAGAACTGCACAAGAGAGTGGTGGGGCAGGACGACGCTATACGTGCCGTCTCGGATGCTATACGTCGCTCACGAGCAGGTTTGCAAGACCCTAAGCGTCCTATCGGTAGTTTCATATTCTTAGGTACTACGGGGGTGGGAAAGACAGAGTTGGCGAAAGCCTTGGCAGAGTGTCTCTTTGATGATGAAAATATGATGACGCGTATCGATATGAGTGAGTATCAAGAGAAGTTTGCCGCTACGCGCTTAATCGGTGCCCCTCCTGGATATGTAGGGTATGATGAGGGGGGACAACTCACAGAGGCTATTCGTCGCAAACCCTATTCGGTCGTTCTTTTCGATGAGATAGAGAAGGCGCATCCCGATGTCTTTAACCTCTTGCTACAAGTGCTTGATGATGGTCGTCTTACCGATAATAAGGGACATGTGGTGAACTTTAAGAATACAATCATCATCATGACCTCCAACTTGGGCAGCCATATCCTCAGTGAAAGGATGGGCGATAGTAACGATGCGCACGGTGCCGAAGCCATGGAGCAATCCAAACAGGAGGTACTTACGCTTCTAAAGCGTACTATGCGCCCAGAGTTTCTCAACCGTATCGATGAAATTGTCGTGTTTAATCCGCTTAACAGAGAGGAGATACACACTATTGTGCGTTTGCAACTTGAGGGCATTGCACGTCAGCTCAAAAATAACGGCATAGAGTTGCGCTATACAGATCAAGCCTTGGAGCATCTATCTTCTATGGGATACAGTCCAGAGTTTGGGGCAAGAGCCTTGAAGCGCGTGTTGCAGCGTGAGGTGCTCAATGAGCTTTCCAAAGCACTCTTGGCGGGTACGATTGTAAACGAACGCCCTATAACGGTCGAACTTTCTGAAGATAAAAAGATTATATTCAAGAACTAAGCCTAAAACAGATACCTCTTACCTACTTCTGGGTGGGTAAGAGGTATTCTTTTGCTTGAGGTTATTCTCTATTCATAAATAAGGAGTAACTTTGTGGGGAACAAAACGTAAAGAGAAAATAAATAACATCAATCATTATGGAGATTGTGAAAATTACAGGTCGTGAGATATTGGACTCACGTGGTAACCCTACGGTAGAGGTAGAGGTTGTGTTGGATAGCGGATTTATTGGTCGTGCAGCGGTGCCCAGTGGTGCCTCTACAGGAGAACATGAAGCAATAGAGTTGCGAGATGGCGATAAGAAACGTTACCTCGGCAAGGGAGTGCTTAAGGCTGTTGAGAATGTAAACGAAATTATAGCTCCTGCACTCTTCGGTATGTCTGCTTTGGACCAAAGAGCTATTGACCAGAAGCTTATCGAGTTGGATGGTACTAAGACGAAATCTAACCTCGGGGCTAATGCTATGTTAGGTGTTTCTCTTGCGGTTGCAAAGGCTGCTGCTGCCGAGCTGGATATTCCTCTCTATCGTTATATTGGAGGCACCAATGCGTATGTACTCCCCATTCCTATGATGAATATCATCAATGGAGGTTCTCATAGTGATGCACCTATCGCGTTCCAAGAGTTTATGATCCGCCCTGTGGGGGCTTGTTGTTTCCGCGAAGGTCTTCGTATGGGAGCAGAGGTTTTCCATGCTTTGAAGAAAGTGTTGCACGGGCGAGGCTTAAGCACCGCAGTAGGTGATGAGGGAGGTTTTGCTCCTGCACTTGAGGGTACAGAAGATGCTCTTAACAGCATTATCGAGGCTATCCGCACAGCAGGTTATGAGCCAGGAAAAGATATTACTATCGCTCTTGACTGTGCTTCCAGCGAGTTCTTCAAAGATGGTATCTATGACTACTCTAAGTTTGAGGGTGCTAATGGTGCCAAGCGTAGTATTGATGAGCAGGTAGCTTACCTCAAGCAGTTGACAGAAAAGTACCCTATCGATTCTATCGAGGATGGAATGTCTGAAAACGATTGGGACGGATGGAAGAAACTTACTGAGGCTATTGGTGGCAAGTGTCAGCTCGTAGGGGACGACCTCTTCGTAACCAATGTTGAGTTCCTCCGTCGTGGTATCGCAGAGGGTTGTGCAAATTCTATCCTCATTAAGGTAAACCAAATCGGTACCCTTAGCGAAACGTTGGATGCTATCGATATGGCACACCGTCACGGATATACATCGGTTACATCACACCGCTCGGGAGAAACGGAAGATACAACTATTGCAGACATCGCCGTAGCTACCAACTCTGGACAGATTAAGACGGGCTCTTTGAGCCGTACAGACCGTATTGCTAAGTACAACCAATTACTCCGTATCGAGGAAGAATTGGGTGAACGTGCAGTGTACGGTTACAAGCGTATCCGCTAATAACGAACTTCCCATCAGAGGCTCTCTACGGTCTCTGTTCAGTTTGACTATAGGAAAGACCATAGCTCCTTATTGGGGCTGTGGTTTTTTTTGCTCCAAGCGGGTGTTTGAGTGTAGATAAAAAAGTTTTGCAAATAGCCTCTGAGGAAGGGGAGCTAAGATCGATACCCCCATACGTACACATTGTTATTGTAGAAGTTACATGTTCGTATTCGAATAGTTTGTGATTAGTTCTTTGTGACTGCCTAAAAAGAGGAAGAGCGTTACTCTTGTTTTTTATGTCTTTCATCTTTCAGAAAAGGTTTGTGTTACGAAGCTTGGTGTTTCTTTCTCCTCTTTTGGCATATTGCCATTGCAAAACCCCTATACATTCACTAATTTTGGAGTGATTATCCCTGACCTGTGTCATTGTAAATACAAGATGTAAGCAACAAAATGAATTACGATATACATAAAGTAAGAGCAGACTTTCCGATATTAAACCGATCAGATCTAACGCGTCCGTGGGTTTATTTAGATAGTGCTGCAACCACCCAGAAGCCTCAGTGCGTAATTGATAGTATTAACTGGTCGTATCAATCGTGCAATGCTAACGTGCATCGAGGGGTGTATAAGATGAGTAGGGAGGCAACGGAACGACACGAATCGGCTCGTTTGCGCATAGCAGAGTTTATAGGGGCTACATCAGAAGAGGTCATCTTTACAAGAGGTACTACCGAGAGTATCAACTTGGTGGCAAGTACGTATGGGGCTACTTTTATTGGGCAGGGAGATGAAATCGTTATATCTGCCATGGAGCATCACTCCAATTTGGTGCCTTGGCAACAGTTAGCACTACGCAAAGGTGCTACGCTACGAGTGGCACCCCTTAGAGCAGATGGCTCTTTAGATGTTGAAGCCTACAAATCGCTTTTGACGAAAAAAACTCGTTTTGTGGCTATCACTCACATTAGTAATGTATTGGGTAGCATCAATCCGATAAAAGAACTTATAGAAGAGGCGCATAAGGTAGGGGCAAAAATCCTTATCGATGGAGCGCAAGCAATAGCGCATAGTCGGGTAAATGTGCGAGAACTCGATTGTGATTTCTATGTCTTCTCGGGGCATAAAATGTATGCCCCAACGGGGATTGGCGTACTCTACGGTAAAAAGGCTCTTTTGGAGGAGATGCCCCCCTATCACTTCGGGGGAGAGATGATAGAGAAAGTTACTTTTGAGTGCACTACTTTTAACAAGTTACCCTACAAGTTTGAGGCAGGTACACCCGATTATGTTGGCTCTGTGGCTTTGGCTACAGCCATTGATTATATAGAGAGTATCGGTATAGAGACAATCGCAGCTTACGAAACCAGTCTATTGACCTATGCGATGGAGCAACTTTCTACGATTGAGGGTATACGTCTCATTGGCACGGCCAAGGAGAAGAGCGGAGTCATCTCTTTTGTAGCAGAGCAGGCCCATCCTTATGATATCTGTTTGCTTTTAGACGAATTGGGCTTTGCGCTCCGCTCGGGGCATCATTGTGCCGAACCTCTACTTGATTTGCTCGGTCTCTCCTCTACGCTTAGAGCCTCTTTTGCGCTCTACAATACGATGGAAGAGATTGATGCTTTGGTCGTGGCTTTACGTAAGGTGTTACGCCTCTTTTAAGGGATGGGCATGTCGGGAGAGGTAGCTTCTTTATCGCTTCGTTTTCAAGCCGATACTCTCTTGGAGTGTGGTTGTGACGAGGCAGGACGAGGCCCTTTGGCGGGAGATGTTTTTGCCGCTGCAGTCATTTTACCAGAGGGCTTTTTTTTAGAGGGGCTTAATGACTCCAAGAAGATTAGTGAGCGCAAACGCTTACAGCTACGCCCCGTAATAGAGCAGACTGCCTTGGCGTGGGGTATAGGGCGCGTATCTGCTCAGGAAATCGATGAGCTAAATATACTTCGAGCCTCTTTTCTCGCGATGCATAGGGCTATTGATGCTATGGCATTGCGCCCTGACCGCTTACTTATCGATGGGAATAGGTTTACGCCTTACAGGGATACTCCCCACCACTGTATCGTAAAGGGAGATGCGAAGTTTATGGCGATTGCTGCTGCGTCGATATTGGCAAAAACCTATCGAGACGAGTATATGCAAGCCGCAGCTCTTCGCTATCCAGGTTATGGATGGGAAGAGAATAAGGGGTATCCTACACCGCAACATTGCAAGGCCATAAAGGAGTTGGGACTAACTCCTTTGCACCGCTTATCTTTCACGGTAAAATAATTGGGCTAAAGCTATCGTTTTTTATGACTTCTCAAGATGAACTCTTTATGCAGCGCTGTTTAGACATCGCTCTTTGGGCAGAGGGTAAGACTTCGCCCAATCCGATGGTCGGGGCTGTCTTGGTATATAATAATCGTATAATAGGGGAGGGGTTTCATCAAAAGGCAGGTGCTCCACATGCAGAGGTTAACTGCTTTGCCTCGGTGAAAGCAGAAGATGAAGTTTTCCTACCTCATAGCACTCTCTACGTTAGTTTAGAACCTTGCTCCCATTTTGGTAAAACGCCTCCTTGTGTGGATTTAGTCTTGAAGAAAGGAGTGCGTAGGGTAGTGGTAGCTATGAAAGACCCTTTCCCGCAGGTCGCGGGGAGGGGGATTCAAAAACTGCGAAACAATGGGGTGGAAGTCGTTTGTGGTGTGTTGGAAGAGCAAGCAGAGTATCTCAACCGTTTCTTTCTTACTGCCGTTCGCAAAAAACGTCCCTATGTAACCTTGAAGTGGGCAGAGAGCGAAGATGGATATATTGATAGTTTGCGCACCTCTCCAGAAGAGCCTCCTTTTGTGCTTAGCACTCCTTTGCGTCAGCGTGAAGTGCATAGATTGCGCGCAATACATGATGCTATATTGGTGGGGCGCAATACGGTGGTATGGGACAATCCGAAGCTAACCAATCGATATTGGTCGGGGAAATCTCCTATAAGGATTGTCTTAGATAAGCAGCTATCTTTACTGAAAACGGGAACTTACCATCTTTTTGTACCTAATGATGTCCCCACATGGATAGTAGTAGCTCCCGATGCCGACACCTCTTTGCTTCCCTCTTATTTAAGAGCTATTCGTTGGGATTCGGAGCGGGGGGAACTATCACAGCTTTTAGAGGAATTGAAAAGACAGGGGATACAATCGCTTCTGGTTGAAGGTGGGGCATATACGCTGCAGGCTTTTATAGACCAAAATTTATACGATGCGATTGACCGTGAGGTTGCTCCTCTGTTACTGAAAGAGGGGGTGAAAGCTCCTCTTTTGTAATCTTTTTGCTTTTTCCTTTCTCTGTATATCGCAGTTGTTTCTATACTTCGAAGTCTTGTAAAAAGTCTTTTGAAACAGACTTTTAATTGTATCTTTGTGATAAACAATATGAACTATGAACGTTGGAGATAAAGTACCAGAAATTCTGGGATTGGATCAGGAGGGTAACATGCTTAAAAGTAGTGATTTTTTAGGCTCTCCTTGGGTTTTATATTTCTATCCGAAAGATAATACATCGGGCTGTACAGCAGAGGCTTGTTCCTTAAGAGATAACATAGAACTTTTGGCGGAAAAAGGCTGTAAAATAGTCGGTGTAAGCAAGGACTCTGCACGCTCTCATCAGAAGTTTATCGAAGAACATAAACTGCCTTTCCCCCTAATTGCAGACGTAGAGCATACATTGCAAGAGCAGATGGGTGTTTGGGTAAAGAAATCGATGTATGGAAGAGAGTATATGGGTACAGAACGTACCACTTTTATTATAGATAGAGAGGGTGTGATTGCCTTTGTTTTCCGTGGAAAAGAGATAAAAACAAAAGAACACGCAGCTCAGATACTTAAAGCATTATAAATTATGAGTACCGATACAACAAACCCTGCTACTTCTAAACCTGCCGAAAAGAGCAAACCAGAGGTAGACAAAAATAAATTGGAAGCCCTCAAGGCTACCATGGAGCGCATCGAAAAAAGTTTTGGTAAGGGTGCTATTATGAACCTTGCCAATGGACATGCAGAAAACATTAGTGTGATTCCCTCTGGAAGCCTTTCTGTTGATTTGGCTTTAGGCGTGGGTGGGTACCCACGTGGGCGAATTATAGAGATCTTTGGACCAGAGTCTTCTGGTAAAACTACTTTGGCTATACATGCCATTGCAGAGGCTCAAAAGTTAGGCGGCTTAGCTGCTATTGTTGATGCCGAACATGCTTTTGACCCCGCTTATGCTGCCAATTTAGGTGTAGATGTAGAGCGACTATGGATTTCTCAACCCGACAACGGGGAGCAGGCTTTGGAAATAGCCGAGCAGTTGATACGTTCTTCTGCCGTTGATATAGTAGTTATAGACTCCGTGGCGGCTCTAACTCCCAAGGCCGAGATTGAGGGCGATATGGGAGACAAAAACGTGGGACTTCAAGCACGTTTGATGTCGCAAGCCCTGCGTAAGATGACGGGTGCTGTGAGTAAGTCGAATGCTGTGTGCATTTTTATCAATCAGCTGCGCGATAAAATAGGGGTTACTTATGGTAATCCAGAAACAACCACAGGAGGAAACGCTCTTAAGTTCTACTCTTCTATTCGTATTGATATCCGTAAGAAAGGATCGGGTGCATTGAAAAATGGAGAGGACATATATGGCTATGAAACAAGAGTCAAGGTGGTGAAAAATAAGGTTGCTCCTCCTTTCCGCACCGCTGACTTCGAAATTATTTTTGGAGAGGGTATTTCTTTGGAAAGCGAGATTATTAACATCGCAACAGACCTGGATATTCTTAAAAAGAGCGGTTCTTGGTACAGCTATGAAGGGGCGAAATTAGGGCAGGGTAAGGAAGCAATACGCACGCTCTTAAAAGATAATCCCGAGTTAAGGGAAGAGTTGCGCGAAAAAATTCTTCAAGCTATAAAAGAGTCTAATAAGTAATAAGGATATTTCCTTAGAAATAATTTAGAGTAGTTGCCCTATACTCGCTTGCTATTGATTCTTTGAATGCCCTACTCAGAGGTCGTTTTAGATAGAAAACGTTACGAAGAGTTTGTCTCGGAAAACCCGCAGACAACCTCTTTGTATTATATGCCCTGGTGGCTTGATGCTATGGTAGGAAAAGAGGGGTGGAAGCCTTATACTATATCCTCCTCGGCTACTTGGGCGGTAATACCTGTTTTTCAACCTGTGGGTAATTTGGTGATAACTCCTCCCTATTCTCAATCGGGAGGCATCGTTTATCACTCTTCTTTGTCGGGGAGGTATCGCAATGATCATAAAGTCTTTGTTAAGCGAAGGCAGCTTTTAGAGTCTTTCTTAGAGTCTCATAGCGACAAACGATTTTTTAGGCTTCCCTTTTCTTCCGATTTTTCAGATTGGTTGCCCTTTTATTGGAGGGGATATTCTTCTTCGGTGCGTTATACTTATCAGCTTTCTCTCTGTGAAGAGAGAGATTTGCTACGAAGAGAGAGTAGTCATATCCGACAAAAGGTGGTAACTGCCGAGAAGAACGGATGGGTTTATTCAGAAGAAATTGCGAGCCAAGAGTTTTTTAAGCACCTGAAAGATCTCTACAAAAGACGAAATATTTCTCTTCTTTTGCTCCCTTCTTTAGAAAGAGGAGTAACAGAGAGCCTTGCTCTCCAGCAAGGATTTATTGCAGGGATAACTTCTGCCGATGGAGTACTTTTGGCATCTGCTTTTGTAGCCTTGTCTTGTGAAACAGCCTATTTGATAGCAACGGCTACGCATCCCGAAGTTAAGGATAGTAGCCCTACGGCTTATCTTTTGCACAGAGTGTTACTTTCTCTCTATGAGCGGGGAGTTCTTTTATTTGACTTTGAAGGTTCTATGATTAAGGGGGTCGAGTTTCTTTTTCGCTCTTTTTCTTCCACACAAATACCTTTTATTGAAGTCTCTAAGGGGAATATGAGCATTGCTCAAAAAGTTAGACTAAGACACTACTATTTAAGAGCTAATTCTTGAGATGCGTACCGATAAGATTGTTGAATATATTCTTTCTTTCTTACTGCGAGAGGACCCTCCTGTGGGAGTGCTCTCCAAACTTGTGGGGTATACATCGAATAGGAGCGAATGGAGTAATTATAAAATTGTTATTATCCCTTCTCGCTTTTTTGAGTTTGGCGTTTACGGTACCGAAGAGGCCTATCCAGAATTACCTCTTAAGGAGTGGAAAAATACCCCTATACTTTTTGGAGAGCCTCGTGTAGAGCGTTGTAGTGAGACTGGAGTACTTTTGTTGCGTGCAGATATAATAGCTTCTACTTATTTTCTTATTTCTCGCTATGAGGAGATGTATAAACGCTTTGAAAGAGATAAGTATGGGCGTTTTTTAGGACAGTGGTCTCTGCCTGTAAAAGCAGGTTTTATACATCGTCCTGTGGTGGAAGAGTACGGAGATTATCTACTCTCTCTCTTGGAAGAGGAGGGAATTTCTGTGCCTAAATACGAGCAGAAGTTCAGTTACATACATCTTACCCATGATATTGATGAACCCTATGAATATCATGGTATTAGGAGCTTTTTGCGAGCTTTACTAAAGGAAGGGAAGTCTTTGAAAAAGGCTTATAGCTTAGCTTTCCAACCCTTGTTGAAAGATAGATTCTTTACTTTCGATCGTTTCTTGGAGTGGAATCGAGAGGTAGAGCGGCGCATTCCAGGAAAATGTTCCTCTATTTTTTTCTACAAAACACAGGGGAAAGAGATAGAAGACCGACCTAATTATAGTCTTCTTAGAGGGGTAGCCCATAAGGTACATTGTTATGCTCAGAAGTATGGTGTAGAGGAAGAAATCCATTTTCCTATGGAGTGTTCGAAACATCCAGGGCGGATTATTACGCATGTTAATCGTTTGAAACATGACTTGAGAAAGAGTATTACCAAATGTCGCTATCATTATTTGGCGTGTAGAGAGCCAGAAGACTTTTTGTTTCTGTCAGATGCGGGTATTTGGGAAGACTTTTCAATGGGTTATCCCGACATTGCTGGATTTCGCTTAGGTACTTGTCGTCCTGTACATTTTATATTACCATCTACAGGTATTATTACCAATTTGTTACTCCATCCTCTTACGGTTATGGATTGCTCTTTGGATAGACCTCAATATATGGGATTGAATGGAGAGGAATCTCTTCGTTATGCTCATAACCTTATACTTCAAACAGCACGTTTCGGCGGAGAGGCCAACCTTCTGTTTCATAATAATCTTTTGGCCAAAGAGGTACACCCATTTCATTCGAGGCTTTATAGAGAACTGTTGCGTACCATCCTTCGGATTGAGGAAAACAAACTTAAAGATCTCCCTTTAGAAACCATTGCTCCATGTCCCGAAGAGTTTTAATTTTTGCAGATTTATATCCGCCTCATTTTGCTCCACGGGTCTACTCTATGGCCACACAGTGGACACAGATAGGGTGGCATGTAGAGGTCGTTACCGAGCATATAACTGAGTGGAGTAAGGCGGCTCATGGTTTGGTATTTCAAGATGAGGTTGATCGATTTGCAGTACATAGAATACCTCTTCGCAAGAGATATAACTTGCAAGAGTCTTTGCAGGAGTTATTTCTTTTCTCTAAGAGTAGAAAGTTTGTAAAAGAGGTAGAAAAAAGGGTTGATGTATCTTCTTTTGACATATTGGTAGGCTTTACCTACAGGACATTTCCTCTCTTCTCTGTAAAAAAGTTGGCAAGGAAGTATCGGAAGCCTTGTGTAATGGATTGTCGAGATATTATAGAGCAATACCCTCCTTATAAGTTTTTGCCTACTGCTACCGACAATCCCTTGTTTTTGAAAAGGGGTGTTTTGAGCATATTGCGTAAGATCTTTATTTTTCAGAGAAATCAATTTTTACAGCAGGCTGGGGCTATAACGACTGTTTCCCCATGGCATTGTGAAACATTAAAAGGTTACTTTCCTGATAAATCAATAGAGTCGTTTTATAATGGTTTTGAGGAAACCATCTTTACACCGCGTCATCCGAGGGTAGACCTTTTTAGAATTGTCTTTACGGGGAGGCTTCTTTCTGTTGAGCATGCCAATCCTTCTCTCTTTTTTGATATTTTAAAGTCGGAGGAACTTTCAGATATAATTAATACCAAAGCCTTAGAGGTAAGATGGTACGTGGATGCCCACTCAGAAGGGATTCTGAGAAAGCAATTGGAGCAACAACCTGAATATATAAAAGAGATGCAGCATTTTTACTCTATGGTGCCTTTTCGCAAGGTTGCTGATATCCTGTCGGAGTCTTCGATTGTCTTGCTTTTGGCACATCCAGAAGGGGCTAAAGGGATTGTTTCCACTAAAATATTTGAGGCGATGGCAATGGAAAAGCCGATTCTTATGGTACGCAGTGATGATGCCATCAGAAGTACTATACTGAGAGATGCCAATGCGGGTTGTGCTGTCGAAAAACAGAAAGATGCAATAGATTTTATCAAGAAATATTATGCCTATTGGAAAGAAAATGGGTATACTTGCATTGAAAATCAGAATAAAACCTATGTGAAAGGTTTTTCTCGCTCCGATATTGCCACAAAATATGCGAGTCTTTTAGAGCAGGTGATACTTGCAAATAGGAAAAAAGAAAAGAAAAATGAGGCAACAAAATAAAGAGGGGGCAGTCCCTATAACATTAATCGCAGGCCCTTGTAGTGCCGAAAGTTACGAGCAGGTTTATGCTACAGCTTTAGGATTAAAGCCTTTAGATATATCGCTCTTTCGCGCTGGGCTATGGAAGCCTCGTACGCAACCAGGTTGTTTCGAAGGGGTCGGTAAGAAAGGCTTATCATGGTTACAAAGCGTTCAGCGAGATTTTGGTTATAAAGTAGCAACCGAGGTCTGTTTGCCTGAGCATGCAGCTCTTGCCTTAGAGGCTAACATAGACGTTTTGTGGTTAGGGGCAAGGACTGTTTCTAATCCTTATGCGGTACAGAGCATTGCAGAGATTTTACGCTCTTCCAAGGCTCCTGTACTTGTTAAAAACCCAATTAGTCCCGATCTCTCTCTCTGGGTTGGGGCGATAGAACGCTTACAGGCAGTGGGTGTTTCTAACATAAGTGCCGTATTTAGAGGTTTTTCTTCTTATCCTACAGGGCGTTCCCTCTACCGTAATGTGCCCTACTGGAGCATCGTTTTTGAGCTGAAACGTATTTTCCCAGACATTCATATTATTTGTGACCCAAGTCATATAACAGGGCAGCGTAGTGCCGTAGATGCGATGTGCCAGAAAGCGGTTGATTTAGGTTTCGACACATTGATGATTGAGTGCCATGTCGAGCCAGAAAAAGCTTTGAGTGATGCTAAACAGCAAATAACACCACTGGAGTTATGCGATATAATGGCAAAGATATCTCCTCGGAATATATCTTTTTCTGAAGATGAGCAATTGAATCGTTACCGCATACTTCTCTCAGAAATAGATGAACACCTCTTTTCTGTTTTGTCTCGAAGGATGGCTGTTTCCCGAGAAATAGGTCTCTATAAGCAGTCGGCTCATATCCCGATCTTACAAGCAGAGCAATTTGCTTCTATACTGCAAGAGAGAGCTTCTTGGGGAGAAAAATTGGGCTTGCAGAGAGCTTTTGTTGAACATATAATGTCTATTGTTCATGAAGAATCTGTGCGTGTGCAATCAGAAGAAAACAATAAAAATTCATTTAAGATATAAATGACAAACAAAGCGATTATAAGCATTGGTAGTAATTATGAGCGTACGCAGAATATACGTATGGCCATCCAACGCTTACAGGTAGATTATCCCGACACGAGATTTTCTACCCCAGAGATAACAGATCCGATTGATCTCCCTGAGGGAGCTAAGCCTTTTTTGAATCTTGTTGCTGTGGTAAAAACAGAATACTCTCAGGAAGTTTTTGTCGAATACTTAAAAACGGTAGAGACAGAAATGGGGAGAGAAGAGGAAGATGAGGAAGAGGGCATTGTCGTTATAGATATTGACCTGATAGAGTGGAATGATGAGGTGATAAAGCCTCATGATCTGGTGCGTCCTTATGTAGTAGCAGGGCTTGAAGAGCTCGATGAGTTTTAAGAGTTAAACAAAAGGTAACGATGTCAGACCTTTTCCTAAAAGATCAAACTGAGGGTAGAGATTATTTTTCTGGAGAGGAGAAGAAACGTCTGTTAGAGGTATACCGAAGACTTAAAACGTGCGGTCATCTGGTATACGACTATAGATCCTATCGCTCCCTTCTTACAGATTTGCTACTTAAGGGATGTTGGAGTAGGGATGAGTTTGGCTACAATGGCTTTTTGCGACATTTAGAGACAGCACTTATTGCCGTAGAGGAGCTAGGACTAAGTGCTATATCAGTTTCCGCTATTCTCTTTTATAGAGCTGTACAAAAGGAGTTCTATTCCTTACAGGAGGTGGAGCGTTTAACCTCTAAGAGTACTGCAGATTTGATCGAAAAGATGCTCCAAACGGAGAAAATCTATATGCGTCGTACCTCGTTAGAGGGCGATCTTTTTAGAGAGCTCTTACTCTCTGTTGCAGAAGATGCTCGGGTTTTGCTTTTGATTATCGCCGACAGGCTTTACCGTATGCGCACGGCAAAGGATTATCTGCCGGAAGAAAAGAGAAAAGAGCAAGCTGTTGAGGTTGGTACCTATTTTCTTCCACTTATTCATAAGTTGGGGCTTTATGCTATAAAAGGAGAGCTGGAAGATTTGTATCTCAAGTATACCGATCCTGACTCTTTCTATTGGATTAAAAATAAACTGGGAGAAACTAAAACCAATAGAGAGAAATATCTGAATAATTTCTTGGCTTTGCTGAAAAAACACCTTGACAAGGGGCGTGCCTCTCGATGGCAATATACGATCAAGTCTCGTACTAAGTCAATATACTCTATTCACAATAAGATTAAAACAAAAGGCGTCGATTTTGATAACATATTTGATCTCACGGCTATTCGTATTATTCTCGATGTCCCCTTAAAGAAAGAGTTAGAGGCTTGCTGGCACGTTTACTCTGTAGTTACAGATGCTTTTGAACCCGATATTAAACGTTTGAGGGATTGGATTACACATCCCAAGGATAATGGATACGAGTCTTTGCAGATAACGGTAAAGGGACCAGAAGGACGTTTTATAGAGGTACAAATACGTACGGTGCGGATGGATGAAATTGCCGAGAGGGGAGTTGCTGCACACTGGCGTTATAAGGGGCTTAAAGGAGAGGGGGAGTTCGATAGTTCCCTTACCTCTGTGCGAAAATTTTTAGAGAAGTCTCCCAATGAAGCTCTTATCTCCGATGAAAAGTATCGCATTAAAGCAACGGAAAGTGTCTTTGTTTTTACGCCTTTGGGCGAACTGAAAAAACTTTCCTCGGGAGCTACCGTGCTCGATTTTGCTTTCTCTATTCATGGCAATGTCGGTAGTCATGCAGTCTCTGCCATTGTGAATGGACGCAATGTTTCTTTACGGACAGAACTGCACAATGGAGATACGGTAAATATTATAACCAGTAGAAATCAATATCCGCGAGAAGATTGGTTACAGTTTGTGGTCTCATCTTCTGCCAGGGCGCATATTAGACGTAAGATTCGAGAGCGAAAAGAAAAAGGTCTTGCAGCAGCCAGAGAGCTTTTGGATCGACGTTTTCGCAATCGTAAGCTAATTTATAATGAGCGCGTTTTCCTACAAGTTGTTTACCGCTGGAAATATACCTCTTCCAAAGATTTCTTTATTGATCTAAGCGATGGTAAGGTAGATATTGTTACTTTCCTGAGTGAGTATGAAAGAGAGTATGAGTCTCTACATAAAGCACTGGAGATACAGGAACAGCAAAGGCTTGATGCCCCTCTCTCCTATGAGGAGGTAAAGACGGGAGACGATGCTCATAAAGACAATACCATTACAGGCAAGGGAGACGGCTCCGTTCTTATTGTTGATATGAACATAAAAGGGCTGGATTATACACTGGCGCAGTGCTGCAATCCGCAGTATGGAGACTCTATTGTGGCCTATCCTACTCGCAATGGGATTAGAATTCACCGCTGTTCTTGCCCTAACATGCCCAATCTAATAGAAAACAATCCCGAGAAAATACTACCAGCTCAATGGAATGGCTTGGGAGTTAATCCTACCAAAGCGCATATTCATATAGAGGGAATAAATAGTATGGACCTTGTTGCACGTATTATCTCCCTTTTCAATCACTCCGTAGGGATACGACTATTATCATACAATATAAAGCCGAACGAAGCTCTCATGTATGGAGAGTTCACCGTACAGGCTTTGCGCCCCCATCTAAATGCTCTTCGCAATCGTTTGAACACCTTACCAGGCGTTCATAATACACGCATCGTGTAATTTCGACGGAATAGTTTTAAGGTTTTCTTTTGAAGAAGAGAACCTGATTGCCTTGTGTCTTGTCTTGCACTTCTTCTGCTCAGGCAACCACCCCAAACACTACCTTTTTAGGGCTAAGCGATAGGGATTGTTATAGGTTGCGCCCAATCCACCAGATAAAAATAAGCAAAGTCATTAGTATAATGCTCACTTTTGAGTTTAAAAAAAGGTAGCATCGCTCCACCCATGGGTTTCTTTGGCGTGTTATGCTCAGGAAGAAAAGAAAGAGAAGAAAGGGAAGAGCTGCAAATAAAACTGGATTATGATGCCAAGCTAAAGAAAAATCCCCTTGGAGTAGTGCGTGTGCAAACCTCAAGGACCCGCATCCAGGGCACTGGTACCCTGTGACCAGAAGAAAAGGACATCGGGGATAGAAAGAATAGTTCTCGGGGTTAAAAAAGTAGAGCAGTAGGAGGAGTATGATGCCGCCCCCGACTGCTCCATATTTTATAAGATTTTTTCTCACGCTTAGTATAATTGGCCTCTTTTCAGAGATACCAAGAAGAGAGGGAGAAACTTACTTACTTTCTCTTCTCATGGTATCGAATCCCTCTCCGTATACGCCGTGTACAATACCTTCTGAAACGAAGGCCTTAGGATCTATTTCGCGAACTATTTCCATGAGTTGTTTACGCATGCTCTTACGAGCCACTACCATGAGAATTTTAGCAGGGTTCTTACTGTAACCTCCCTGTGCTTCAATAATTGTACAGCCTCTGTTAAGCTTATTGATGATAGCATCATTGATTTGCTCGTATTTAAGGCTGTTGATAAAGAATTGAATACTTTGCTTATTACTGTTGAGGAAAAAGTCCATAGTTTGGGCTACAATAATAACCTCTACAAAAGAGTAGGCGAGTTTGCCCAGAGCTACTCCCCAAGGCATTCCTTTTACATAGTGCCCTACAAGGCATCCGCTGATCACAATTACAGCATCTACCATTATCATAGCACGCCCCAAAGAGATATTTTTGTATTTATTGATGATAGCTACGATAACGTCTGTTCCACCAGTAGAACCATTAACCGAGAAGACGAGCCCAAGACCCAAGCCGCAAAGCATAGAACCCAATACAAGTGCCAAGAATGGCTCTTCTGCACTTAAGAGAGGTCCCACATTAGGTACCAACTCTCGCAACCAAGGCCAAATCTTAGTGTAAACATCTGAGTCGGCAGGTGTAAAGAGGGCTTGCCCTACTGGGAAAGTGAAGAAAATCATACCCACCCCAATAGCGGTGTGTATGGTAAACTTCCATCCTAAGAATACAAGTGCCAATACCAAAAGACCTACGTTGATGATGTTATAGGGGATTGTTGCTGGGATATCGGTTGCAATCTGAATAATCGTAGTGATACCTGCTAACCCTCCAGAGGTAATTTCTTGGGAAAGAATGAATGCTGTCCATCCAAGGGTATAGCAAACGACCCCTAAAAACATAGTAAGAAGTTCCTTGGCCAACCCTAAAGATTTGTTCTTACGAGGGGCAAGGTGCATAGCTGCTGTGTGTGACATACAATAAAAAGCTTTTTATAAAGTATTAAAAGGATATTTTAAAAAACGATATTTACAATACGACCTGGTACCACAATAATCTTTTTGGGCATCTTCCCCTCTAGCCATTTTTCCGTATCAGGAGCCTCTAAAACTGTTTTTTCAACCACCTCTTTGGAGGTATCTGCAGGGAGAGTGAGCGTAAAGCGTACCTTGCCGTTGAAACTTATGGGGTACTTAACGGTCTCTTCTACCAAATATTTTTCTTCAAACTTAGGCCACTCGGCTACGACTATAGAGTGCTCTGCGCCCTCAATTTTTTGGTATAAAAACTCTGTGAGATGTGGGGCAAAAGGAGAGAGCACTATCAGAAGGGGTTCTAAAATCTCTCTTGAAGTTGTTTTTAGCTGTTGTAGCTCTCCCACACAAATCATGAATGCCGAGACAGAGGTGTTGAAAGAGAATTGCTCAATGTCTTGTCCTACCTTGCGGATGAGCTTGTGCAAAGAGCGTAACTCTTCGTTGGTAGGAGCTACATCGGTAACTCTCCAAGCCTCGTCTTGGTAGAAGAGTCCGATTAACTTTTTGAGGAAACGGTGTACCCCATCAATGCCTTTCGTGTCCCAAGGCTTGCTCTGCTCTAAAGGACCCAAAAACATTTCATAGAGGCGGAGTGTATCTGCTCCATAATTGCGTACGATGTCGTCTGGGTTCACGACGTTGAACATCGATTTACTCATCTTCTCTACCGCCCAACCGCATACGTAGGTGCCATCGTCCTCAAGTACAAACTCTGCTGTTGCAAACTCAGGACGCCATTTGCGAAATGCCTCTACGTCCAGAATGTCGTTGTGTACAATGTTTACATCTACGTGAATTTCCGTCGTTTCACAGGCTTCTTTTTTTCCTAACGAGACGAATGTATTGGTATCTTTTATACGATATACAAAGTTGGAACGCCCCTGTATCATACCTTGGTTGACCAACTTACGGAAAGGCTCTTCCTCACAAACGACACCTAAATCAAAAAGGAACTTATTCCAGAAGCGACTGTAGATTAAGTGTCCTGTGGCATGCTCTGTTCCTCCGACATAAAGATCGACCTGACGCCAATACTCATTCTTTTCTTTACCTACCAGAGCGTGTTCGTTGTGTGGGTCCATATAACGGAGGTAGTAGGCACTACTACCTGCAAAGCCTGGCATGGTGCTCAACTCATAGGGATAACCCTCTTGGGTGTGCCACGCCGTAGCTCTTCCCAGAGGAGGCTCTCCACTTTCCGTCGGCAAGAACGAGTCTATGGCAGGAAGTTGTAAGGGGAGTTGCTCGTCTGAAAGCAGGGTAGGGATACCCTCTTTATAATATATAGGAAAAGGTTCGCCCCAATAGCGTTGACGACTGAAGGTAGCGTCACGCAGACGGAAGTTAACTTTTACATCTCCCAACCCCTGTTCTTTTACGTAGCTATTCATCTTAGCAATAGCCTCTTTAACCGAAAGTCCGTCGAGTAGGGGAGAATTGGTGAGTTTGCCCACCTTACTTGGTTTAGCCTCTTGCCATGTGGCAGGGTCGCTTGCTTCCTCGCCCTCGGGTACTACAACCTGTACGATGGGAAGATTAAAATGACGAGCAAAGGCAAAATCGCGGGTGTCGTGTGCGGGAACCGCCATAATCGCACCTGTGCCATACCCTGCCAATACGTAGTCGCTGGTCCAGATGGGGATCAGTTCTTTGGTGATAGGATGCTCGGCATAAGCTCCTGTGAATACTCCCGTAACTTTTCGCTCTGCCATGCGCTCTCTCTCGGTCTTGCGTTTGGTGGCCATGAGATAGTCGTTTACGGCCTCTTTTTGCTCGGGGGTAACGATACGCTCTATAAGTTCGCTCTCGGGAGCCAAGACAATAAAGGAGACACCATAGATGGTGTCGGGGCGCGTGGTGAAGACTGTTAGATTTTCTTCGATGGAGGGGAGGCGGAAGTTTACCTCTGCTCCCTCAGAGCGTCCTATCCAGTTACGTTGTGTCTCTTTCAAAGACTCTGTCCATTCCAGTTTTTCCAAACTTCCCAATAGACGCTCTGCATAGGCAGAGATACGCAAGCACCACTGTTGCATCTTGCGTTGCTCCACGGGGTGCCCGCCACGTATACTCAAACCCTCGCTCACTTCATCGTTGGCAAGCACAGTGCCCAAAGCAGGGCACCAGTTAACGATAGACTCGCCTAAGTAAGCCAGTCTGTAATTCATCAGTATATCGCTTTGCTCTTTGGGGCTGTACGCTTTCCACTGCTCTGCGGTAAAAGTGCGCTCTTCACTACAAGCTGCAGAGATACCCTCGCTCCCTCGCTCTTCAAAGTGGGCAATAAGGGCCTCTATGGGACGAGCTTTTTGGAAAGAAGTATCGTAGTAGCTCTCAAAAAGACGTGCGAATACCCACTGTGTCCACTTATAATAACTTGGGTCGCTTGTGCGAAATTCTCTGCTCCAGTCATAGCTGAAGCCTATCTTTTCGAGTTGTTCTCGATAACGTTTGATGTTTATATCGGTGGTTACCTCTGGGTGCTGTCCCGTTTGAATGGCATATTGCTCGGCAGGGAGCCCAAAAGCATCGTATCCCATCGGGTGCAACACCTCAAACCCCTGCAATCTTTTGTAACGAGAGAATATATCGGAGGCTATGTAGCCCAATGGATGACCCACATGTAACCCCGCTCCAGAGGGGTAGGGAAACATATCGAGTACGTAAAAGGGCGGACGACCACTTTCTTCAGATACTTTGTAAATCTCTTTTTTGCGCCAAAAGGATTGTATTTGGGCTTCGATATCGGAAAATTTGTATTCCATAGGAATATTACTTTATTGTCGTAGCTACAATTTTTACTGTAAGTCTTCTCTGTACAAAAGAGTGTTCGAAATACTTTTTAGGACGAGAGACAAAGAAAGGAGCCTCCTTAAAGCTTTGTTGGTAACAATAAGAATGCGCATTTCTTCCGTCTCTTCTTTTGAGCCTTTAGCCTAAACCTAAAATTCGCACGCAAAGGTACTCAAAAGAGAGCATTATTCAAATTTGACCGATTGCATAAAGGTGCAAAATTTAGTTTTAACGAAACTTATAGCCCGATCTTACAGCTTGTATAATTGGGAGAGATCGATAGAATCTTTTCTTTTGTAACGAGAAACTTTGGGCGGAGGAGCGACACCTCTTTCTAAACAGCGTGGCAATAAATCTATTAACCATTTGAGGAAAAACTTGTTTGCACTGGAGTGTAAATCTGTTTAGACTTGAGATATTCTCTATTTGCAATCTGCAAATATGTATATTCAAGTTGAAAATATATATATGCAACTTGTAAATATGTATATTCAATCTGCAAATAAAGAATTATTGGAGAGGAAAGTCCTTTTTTGACTTATCTATTGTGCTTTTTGTGGGGTAGATAAGAAGGATTTTCTCAGACCCTTGCAATCGTTTCCATCTATAATGTCGGGGTAATGCAAAGGCATGAGGTCAGTCGGGTACCGAGTAGGGCGGTTCGACATCCGACAGGAGTAATTGCCCTTTTAGAGGTTGTAATTCATAGTAAGTTGGGATAGGTAGTAGCATCAGGGTATTACAATCTTCTTTATTCTTTAGGAGTAAACCCGTATTCTTATAGGGTATATCTTCTTGGGGAATATGGCTAATTCAATAATCTTGGCTACCTTTGCGGTAGCTTCACGAGAAGAGTAACTATAAGTCTTTCTCTTTAAGATATTAAGCTATCGCAATAGGCTATACTCTCTGATGAGCAGAGAGGGAAATGAAAAAGAGACTAATCTGCTCTCTCTCGTGTCGTGCAAACAATGCTTATTAAACAATTCAAAATAGAAAATATAAGAGTATCGCTATGATTAAGGTAGGGATTAATGGATTTGGCCGTATTGGCCGTTTGGTTTTTAGAGCTTCTCTTCTTAGAGATGATGTAGAAGTAGTAGCCATCAACGACTTGATTGACGTGGACTATATGGCTTATATGCTCAAGTATGACTCTGTACACGGGCGTTTTGAAGGTACCGTAAGTGTAGAAGAGGGAGCATTGGTGGTAAATGGTCGTAAAATACGTGTAACAGCACAGACGGACCCTGCTTTGATTAACTGGGGGGCTGTGGGTGTAGAGTATGTGGTTGAGTCTACAGGACGTTTCCTTACCAAAGAGTTGAGCGAGGGGCACATTAAGGCTGGAGCAAAATATGTAGTTATGTCTGCTCCTTCCAAAGACGATACTCCAATGTTTGTAACAGGGGTAAACTTAGATACCTATAAAAAGGGTACTCAGTTTGTTTCTAATGCTTCTTGTACTACCAACTGTTTGGCTCCTTTGGCAAAAGTGTTGAACGATAATTTCGGCATTGAAATGGGGCTTATGACTACTGTACATGCGGCTACAGCAACTCAAAAGACCGTCGATGCTCCCAGTCAAAAGGACTGGCGTGGCGGTCGCTCTGCTATTGGTAACATTATACCGTCTTCTACAGGTGCAGCCAAGGCTGTGGGTAAAGTTATCCCAGAGTTAAATGGTAAGCTTACAGGTATGTCTTTCCGTGTTCCTACTATGGACGTTTCTGTAGTGGACTTAACGGTTGCTTTGAAAAAACCTGCTTCTTATGCAGAGATTTGTGCTGCTGTGAAGAAAGCGTCAGAGAACGAACTTAAAGGTATTTTGGGTTATACAGAAGACGAAGTGGTTTCTACCGACTTTACTTCAGACCCACGTACTTCTATCTTCGATGCAAAGGCTGGTATTGCATTGACCGATAAGTTCGTGAAGCTCGTTTCTTGGTATGACAACGAGTGGGGGTACTCTAATAAGGTGCTTTGCCTCATTGCTCATATGGCAGAAGTAAATAAGTAAAATGAAATAAAGAAGAAGAGACTTACATCTTGTCACTGTTTGAATAGGATGGAGTCTCTTCTTTCTCTTGCCCTGTTGTTCAAACGCTTCTCGGTCGTTATTGGGCAATCGACCTTGCGGAGCCCATTTTACCGAATCGCTTTGGGATAGTTTTATATCGAACAGGAGTTGGAGGAAGAGGGAAAACCTCTTTACTGTGGAGTAGGGTAGATTGAAGTTAGATTTTTTCAAGAAGTAGAAGAACTCGTGTCTTTAATAGAGAAAGTACGTGGCATTATAGCCGAGGTAGAGGATTTAAAAGCACAACACTTAGATGAGGTTGAGGCTTTACGCATACAGTTTCTTAGCAAAAAGGGGAAAATACAGGCTCTCGTAGAGGAGTTTCGTGATGTACCCCGAGAGGAAAAGCCCGCTATCGGGGCATTGCTCAATGAACTTAAGCAAAAAGCTCTCGATAGAATAAATTTTCTCCGTGAAACACTGTCGGTAAAGGATGAAATGGTACGGGAGGATCTCTCTTGCTCCTCTTATCCTATTCCTTTGGGTAGTCGCCACCCTCTCTCTTTGGTACGTCAGGAAATAACGCAGATCTTCTCTAAGTTGGGTTTTAGTATAGCACTTGGTCCCGAGGTAGAAGATGATTATCATGTCTATTCTGCCCTCAACTTTGCGCCAGATCATCCTGCCCGTGATATGCAGGATACTTTCTTTGTGCAGCAGCACCCCGACATCGTGTTGCGTTCGCATACTTCGTCGGTTCAGGTGCGTGTGATGGAGACTTCAAAGCCCCCCATCCGAGTACTTTGTCCAGGTCGAGTGTATCGCAATGAGGCTATTTCGGCACGTGCGCACTGTTTTTTTCATCAGGTAGAGGGGCTTTATATTGATAAGAATGTATCGTTTTCAGACTTAAGGGAGGTCTTGTTCTATTTTGCTCGAGAACTATTCGGTCCCGACACCAAGATAAGACTTCGCCCTAGCTACTTCCCCTTTACAGAACCCTCAGCAGAGATGGATATCTCCTGCAATATATGTGGAGGCGATGGATGCTCTTTCTGTAAGCATACAGGATGGGTAGAGATATTGGGCTGTGGTATGGTAGACCCCAACGTATTAGAGGCTTCAGGAATTGACTCCTCTGTTTATAGTGGTTATGCTTTCGGATTGGGAATAGAGCGTATCACTAACTTGAAGTATAGAGCTAAAGACTTGCGCCTTTTCTCTGAAAATGATAAGCGATTCTTGGAGCAATTTAAGGGAGTACACTAAAATAAAAGGCCGTGTAACGGTTTGAAAAGACTCTTTTTTCGATAACTTCTCAACAGAGTTTCGCGTATGAAAAGCAATCAAATCAATATCCCCTACAAGGAGATACCCCGAGCAGAATTTTCTGAAGAGATAAAGCTTTTGGAACAACATGCCATAGAGGCTGCGCGCAAGGCGTATGCTCCGTATAGCCACTTCTTGGTGGGAGCCGCTGTTTTGTTGCAGAGTGGAACTATTGTTACGGGAAGTAATCAAGAGAATGCCGCTTATCCCTCGGGATTATGCGCCGAGCGAACGGCTCTTTTTTCGGCAGGGGCACTCTATCCCGACGATCCTGTTGTAGCACTTCTTATAGTTGCTTTCTCAGAAGGGAAACGGGTAGATATGATAACGCCCTGCGGAGCTTGTCGTCAGGTACTGTTGGAGGTGAGCAGTCGTTTTAATCGCTCCTTTCAGGTGATTATGTCAGGAGAGCAGCGAGCAATTGTATTGGACGATAATAAGATGTTGCTCCCGTTTGCTTTTGACGGAAGTGATTTGCCCAAGGAATAGATTTAATGCTTGATCAACTCCTTTTCATACCTCGAAAAACAAGGGTGAAAAGGTGTATAATATAGGACCAGAGTTAGTTTGTTAGAGACTGATTCTGGTTTTGCTTTGACAGAGAGGCTCTTTATTGGATTAGTTTTTCGTATTCTTGCGTTAGCCAAATATATTCTTCCACATCCAAGCGTTCGGCACGGAGTGAGAATATAGGTTGGGAATAGTCATATTGCTCTCCAAAAAGACTTTTTAGGGCATTTCGTAGTGTTTTACGTCTTTGTCCAAAAGCGGTCTTGACTACTTTTTTGAAGAGGGCTTCATCGCAAGGCAAAGATGTTCTTTTATTACGAACCAATCGTAGGACTCCTCCCTTCACTTTTGGAGGTGGATCAAAGTCCAATTCACTTACGGTAAAAAGATATTCGGCATCATACCAGCACCGTAGCAATACGGTTAGTATACCATAATCTCGTCCCCCAGGAGAGGCGCACAGACGCTCGGCAACTTCTTTCTGTAACATACCCGCGCAACAGGGTACTCTGTCCCTTAGCTCCAAGAGACGAAAAAATATTTGACTTGAGATGTTGTAGGGGTAATTCCCAATCATAACGAAAGGAGTGTCGGGCTTATCGGGGATTAGTTGTTCCTCTGGAAGATGCAGCACATCGCCCTCTGTAATACGTTTTCCATCCGAGAAGTAGGGGAAGTACTTTTGAAGATACTCCACAGACTCGTGGTCTATTTCTAAAAGGTAGAGTTCAAAGTTCAGATTAAGCAGTACCTGTGTAAGCATTCCCATACCAGGACCAATCTCCAGAACGGGTATTCCATGCCATGGCAATATACTCTCTCCTATAGCTTGAGCAGCCGATTGATTGGTGAGGAAATGTTGCCCGAGGGCTTTTTTGGCACGTACTTTATTCATATGCTCTTTGAAATATCAAGTATATTTGCACTGTTTATGGCTGCGAAGTTAGATATTCATGTTCTATTACAGGATATAAGAGCCCTATAACTTTGTCCCAACAAGAAAAAAAGGAATTATGAAACAAACCATTTAGCCTCGATAAATACTTTAAGAATGAGTAGTTTACGCGCTTTGTTTTCAAAGAAAAATCTGTTTCGATATTCTTTTTCATTGTTGTTGGGTATTGGATTGCTTTTTTGGGTATATCAGTCAATAGATATTACTCATCTCCAATCTTATCTTTTAGATAGCAGTATTCGGTGGAAGATCATATTCGCCTCTATTTTTATGGGAGTCTTGGCCAATTTCTTTAGAGGTCTTCGTTGGAGGTTGCTTATAGCTCCTTTTAGTACTCCCCCTCCGAGGAGGATTAATGTCGTATTGGCTTCGTGGGGCTGTTTCTCTATGAATCTACTCTTTCCTCGAGCTGGAGAAGTTTGGCGATGCGCTGCTCTGGCTCGTCGAGAACATCTTTCTTTTTCCAAACTCTTGGGCTCCCTTTTTATGGATAGGATCATGGACGTCGTGGCGATTGTGTTCCTAATTGTTGGAGGAGGGTTTCTTTTTAGGGATAGTTTAGTTCTGTTTTTCTCGGCACAGAGCAATTGGGGCGAAAGAATACAGCTTTGGTTACTCTCTCCTAAATTTTGGCTGTTGATAGTAGTGCTACTCCTGCTCATATCCGTGGGGGTTATTTGGATATATAAGAGAAATTTATGGCAGAAAGTAAAGGCTGAGATTCGGATGATTGTGGAGGGATTTAGCTCTATACGTTCGTTGCCCCATCCGTGGCTATTCCTATTGTACTCGGTCTTGATGTGGGTTTGTTACTATTACGCCTTTCGTATGACATTCGATGCCTTTACCTTTACGCAAGGTTTAGAATGCAGCGTGGCTTTATTGGCTTTTATTATGGGAACAATAGGAGTTGTGGCACCTGTGCAGTCGGGTATTGGAGCTTGGCACTTTATGGTTATCACTACACTGACGCTTTTTGGGGTAGCGCGACAAGATGCGGGTGTTTTCGCTCTTGTGGTACACACGTTTCAAACCCTTGGAAATGCTTTTGTTGGTTTTTTTGCTATCTTAGTGCTACCTTTACTGAACAAAAACTATAATAGAACAGCTAAATAAAACAAAGCTTATGGCAAAAGAAATTCTGAATTTGCAACCCGCTTCCGTATGGAAGTATTTTTATGATTTCACACAGATACCTCGACCTACAGGACAGATGGAAGAGGTAACTAACTATGTATATGAATGTGGTAAAAAAATGGGGCTTGAGACCTTGCGTGATGAGGTAGGTAATATCCTTATCCGAAAGCCTGCTACAAAAGGTTATGAAAATAGACCGATTGTAACGCTGCAGTCTCACGTAGACATGGTGCCTCAGAAGAATTCAGATGTTGAGCATGATTTCTCCAAAGACCCTATTGATGCTTACATTGATGGCGAGTGGGTAAAAGCAAGAGGTACTACACTCGGAGCTGACAACGCTATCGGAGCCTCTATGGCTCTTGCTATTATGGAAGATAATTCTTTGGAACATGGTCCCCTTGAGGCACTCTTTACTATCAATGAAGAAGTTGGTATGGATGGAGCTAATGGCTTAAAACCAGGGTTCTTAAAAGGTGATATTCTCCTCAACATAGACTCTGAAGTAGAGGGGAAACTCTTTATTGGTTGTGCTGGAGGGGTAGATGTGAATGTTTCTTTAGAGTATAAAGAGCAGGAAACTTCTTCAGAAGATGATTGTGCCGTACGTCTATCTCTTGTAGGGCTCAAGGGCGGACACTCAGGAGTAGATATTCACGTGGGTAGAGCCAATGCCAACAAGTTAATGGCACGTCTTCTTAAGGCTGCGATAGAGGAGTTTGGAATTCGTCTCTCTTCCTTGGAGGGGGGGACTATGCGCAATGCTATACCCCGTGAAGCGTTTGCAATCATTACGTTGGCTCCAGAGGATAGTGAAAACTTCAATAAGTTCATCGCCAAATTTGAAGCTCTCTTTACCAAAGAATTTGCAGGTATAGAAGATAAAATCACTCTCAAAGTAGAGAAGTGTGAGTTACCCAAATTCTTGATTCCAGAAGATGTTCAGGATAATTTGATAAATGCCTTAGAGGCTTGTCAGAATGGCCCTGTCTCTATGCTCCAAAGCTTCCCAGATACAGTTGAGGCCTCTACTAACCTTTCTATTGTTCGTGCTGGAGGAGGCAAGGTTACTGTAAACTTCCTTGTGAGAAGTTCTTCCGATAGTCGTAAGATGTGGGTTGCATCAAGTATTGAAAGTACTTTCTTGCTTATGGGGGCTAAGGTAGAGTTTGATGCTTCTTACACAGGGTGGCAACCTAATGCTCAGTCTCATATTATGACCGTGATGAGTAAGGCCTTTGAAGATTTTTATAAGGAAAAGCCCGATATTAAGGTTATGCACGCAGGCTTGGAGTGCGGTATAATTCAAGGTGTTATGCCCGATATGGATATGATTTCGTTCGGTCCAGAGATCAGACATCCCCATTCTCCAGATGAGAAAGTGCATATCGAGTCGGTAGCTCGCTCTTATCAGGTTCTTTTGAATACACTCAAATTAGTTTAATACAGATATTTAGAAGATATTCGCATTATGAAAAAGGCTTATGTATTTCCTGGTCAAGGGGCTCAGTTCGTAGGCATGGGGCTTCCTCTTTATGAGGGGAACCCTACAGCAAAACAACTTTTTGAAGAGGCTAACGATATTTTGGGCTTTTCGATCACAGATATAATGTTCAAAGGAACGGACGAAGAGCTTAAGCAAACTAAGGTTACGCAGCCAGCTGTCTTTTTGCATTCCGTTATTTTGGCTCGTTGTTTAGGCGATGAATTCCGTCCAGATATGTTGGCAGGGCACTCCTTAGGAGAGTTTTCCGCTTTGGTTGCAGGAAAAGCTCTTTCTTTTGCAGATGGTTTGCAGTTGGTTTCTAAGCGAGCTCAGGCTATGCAAAAGGCTTGTGAGAAAACCTCTTCTACTATGGCAGCTGTATTAGGATTACCCGATGAAAAGGTCACAGAGGTATGTGCTTCTATAACAGATGAGATCGTTGTAGCTGCCAATTATAATTGCCCAGGACAGATTGTTATATCTGGTACTATTGCAGGGGTAGAGAAGGCTTGTGAGCTTCTTAAGGCTGCAGGGGCAAAGAGAGCCTTGCCTCTAAAGGTAGGTGGAGCTTTTCATTCTCCTCTTATGGAGCCAGCTCGAGAAGAATTGGCAAAGGCGATTTCTGATACTGTTTTCTCTGCTCCCATAGCACCTATCTATCAAAATGTGGTGGCTAAAGCAGTGGTAGACCCTGCTGAAATAAAGGAAAACCTTATTAAGCAACTTACAGCCCCTGTACGTTGGACAGAGTCTGTTACGCAGATGGTAGCAGATGGTGCAACTTATTTTGTGGAGTTAGGACCAGGTAGCGTACTCCAAGGTTTAGTGCGTAAAATAGCTTCAACAGTGGAAGTAGAAGGAAGAGAGCAATAATTTTTAGAATACACACAAAAACAAATGAGTAATACAAACGAACACGTACGTTGTCTGATTTTAGGTTCTGGACCTGCTGGTTATACAGCAGCTATCTATGCTTCTCGTGCCAACTTACGTCCTCTTTTATATTCTGGTCTCCAACCTGGAGGACAGTTGACCACTACAACGGATGTCGAGAATTTCCCTGGATATCCAGATGGTATAACGGGTCCCGAAATGATGAACCAATTAAAGGAACAAGCTCTTCGTTTCGGTACGGACATTCGCTCGGGTATGGCTACAGAAGTGGACTTATCCAAGAAACCTTACACGGTAACAATCGATGGCGAAAAGAAGATAACTACAGACGCTCTCATCATAGCAACAGGAGCTGCAGCTAAGTATCTCGGATTGCCTGATGAAGAAAAGTATGCAGGTATGGGGGTTTCTGCTTGTGCTACTTGCGACGGATTCTTCTATAGAGGCCGTACTGTAGCTGTAGTAGGAGGTGGAGATACTGCTTGTGAAGAGGCTATTTACCTTGCAGGATTGGCTAAGAAAGTTTATCTCATAGTACGTAAAAACTATTTGAGAGCTTCTCAAGTAATGCAAGATCGTGTCCTCAATAATCCTAAGATTGAGGTCCTTTTCGAGCACAATACAGTAGGTTTGTTTGGAGAGGATGGAGTAGAGGGAGCACATCTGGTTAAGCGTAAAGGTGAGTCCGATGAGTCAATGGTAGATATCGATATAGATGGATTCTTCTTGGCAATCGGTCACAAACCCAATACTGACATCTTCAAAGGACAGATTGAGTTGGATGAGTCTGGGTATATCATAACTCATAACGGCACACCTCTGACTAATGTACCTGGTGTATTTGCTGCTGGAGATGTGGCAGACTCTCGTTATCGTCAAGCAATTACCTCTGCAGGGTCTGGCTGTAAAGCAGCTTTAGAGGCAGAGAAATATCTTGTAGAGAATAACTTATAAAACACGATGGAAAGAGCCTTTCCTCTTTGGGAGGAGAGGCTTTTTTCTTTTGTATCGAACTTCTTTTTGAATATATATAGTGGTACAACCTTTCTTCTTCTCGAGATTAGTAATTCATTAAGATGACAGAAAGATATATTCGTTATTTCCTTTTGGGACTTTTGTGTACCTTATCTTTTTTCAATTTGAGAGGGCAAACGGTAGAGGAGGCGGAAGCTTTGACCGCACAAGGGGCTTTCCACGAGGCGGATGCTATGTACCATTTGCTCTTGGAAAAGTCTCCCAATAGTGCCGCGCTTAGGGATTCGTGGGCCAAGATGCTTATGCAATCTGCCCAATATGATAGAGCGATAGAGGTCTTATCTGCCGTAAGGGGGAAAAAGAAAGATACTACGTTAGACCTCTTGGCTCACTCTTATTACTATTCTTATCGTTTCTCTGAGGCAGTGACAACCATAGAACTTATGGGGGGGAAAAGGAAAGTGGTATCTGAGGAGATTAAGTCTTTGCGTGCAATGGCACACAGGGCAGCGAAGATGTTGGAGTATTCAGAGCGTATAGAAGTCATTGACAGTGTGCAGATAGATGCAATTCATTTGATGAACTTTCCCCAAGGAAAGTTGTCAAAAGAGTGGGGTAAATTCCTAACGAAAAGAGGGGTATTGGCGGACTCTTTTCTTTTTTCTTCTCTCTACGAAAGTAGTTTAGGGCTTTTACGTTTTTTCTCTATGCAAGGGGAGAATGGAGACTCTGATTTATTTTACACCCAAAAGGTCGGTGGAGATTGGAGACCAACGGAGCCTTTGACTCCTCTCAATACATCTTTTGAAGAGGCTTTTCCTATCTTAAGACAAGATGGCATAACTCTTATATTTGCCCGAAAGAGTCCCGATGGTATAGGTGGGTACGATCTCTATTTAACGAGAAAAAATTTAGATACAGAAGAATTTCTCTCTCCAACGCTTTTGGGGATGCCTTTCAACTCTCCTTTTAATGATTTCTTTCTGATCTATGATGATTTGTATAAGATAGGAGTTTTAGCTTCTGATCGTTATTGCCCAGCGGGTAAGGTAAATATTTACACCTTTCATCTAAACGAGCAGCCTCAAAGAATAACAACCAACGATTTAGAGTCTAAGCGACCTCTCGCTGCTTGGTATCCCTGGCGTTCTACTCAATATGGAGAATAGAAAGCTTCATAATTATAGGTAAACAAACTTTGTAATAATATTATGGAAAAACGTATAATACCTCCTTCCGAACTCATTGTAAACTCCGATGGTTCTGTTTTTCATTTGCATCTTAAGCCAGAGCAGTTGTCCGATAAGATTCTTTTATGCGGAGATCCAGATAGGGTGGGTATGATTGCTTCTCGATTTGAGTCTATAGAGTGCGATGTGTCGAATAGAGAGTTTCGCACCATAACAGGGTTGTATAAGGGAAAGCGTCTTACGATTCAGAGCCATGGTATAGGCGGAGATAACATAGAAATTGTGGTTAACGAGCTTGATATCCTTGCCAACTTTGATTTAGAAAAGCGTTGTGTAAGGGATGAGTTTCGCCAGTTAACGATGGTACGCATAGGTACCTCTGGAGGGATACAGCCTGAGGTACCTATTGGTGCTTATGTTGTGGCAGAAAAGACTATCGGTTTTGATGGTGTGATTAATTTCTACGCTAATACTCGTTCTATACGAGATGTAGAATACGAAAAGGCCTTGATGCAGCAACTCGACTGGAAAATAGAAGGGCTTACACCCTATGTGGTTACTGCAGATAAAGAACTTTTGGAGCAGATAGTAGGAACAGATGAATATATAGTAAGAGGCTCCACGATTGCCTGCAACGGTTTTTACGCTCCTCAAGGAAGAAAACTTAGACTTCCTCTCGCAGATGAAGAGTTGAACAAAAAGATAGAGGATTTTCGCTATAAAGAATTTAAGATTACAAACTTTGAAATGGAGTCTTCTGCTCTATCGGGTATGGCAAGTCTTTTAGGTCATAAAGCTCTGACCATTTGCTGCATCATAGCGGGACGACAAAACCTGAATATGAATACAGACTACAAAGGCAGTATAGAGGGACTAATTGATTTGGTTCTGGAGCGCATCTAAGCAATACTTTTCTACTTGGGATATTGTCTTTTTGCATAAATGTATTACCTTTGCGGGCGATCTGCAACCGTAGTGCGGGTGCAGCACCCTTTGTTTAACTCGTTAATATAAAAACGAAATGTATTTAGATTCAGCTAAGAAGAAAGAGATCTTCGAACAGTATGGACAGTCGTCTAACGACACAGGTAGTGTAGAGAGCCAAGTTGCTCTTTTTACGTATCGCATTGCTCACTTGACAGAGCACCTTAAATCTAATAAAAAAGACTTCGCAACAGCACGTGCGCTTAAGATGTTAGTAGGAAAGCGTCGTCGTCTTTTAGATTATGTGGCGAAGAAAGATATTGAGCGTTATCGTGCTCTTATTGCGAAATTAGGTATTCGCCGATAAAGCCCAATCTTCGGTAAGACAGTTGCTCTCGTAGGGAGAGTTTTTAGAAGTCTTACTTGATTTAGTCCTAAACTCTCGGAAGTTTTGTATAGAAACTTCCGAGAGTTTTTTCTTGTCTCTTCTATGTAAGGCTACTGCATATAGTATAGTTTTTGTTTGTCTTTTCTCAATTTAGGGAAAGAGACGTTCCTATTCAAGTTCTGAAGTCGGTTTTATATTCGATTTTTTTATCTCTCTTATTCAAAAAGTGTATACGGCTATAGATATTTTCAAATAGATAGAGACTAAATTTGTGTCAGAGAGTGGTGAATGCTATATGGCTACGGTCCAAAGAGCGGGAGAGAATAGGAGAAATTTTGCTCGTACCATGACCTAAAGCAGAAGCCTCTTTTTAGATTACAGGAAAGTATTATTAAAGTATTATTGCTTATGAAGCCAGATATTCAAATTGCCCGCGAGATAGAGCTAAAACCTATCCAACAAATCGCAGACACAATAGGCATCCCCTCCCAATATACAGAACCTTATGGGCATTACATCGCAAAAGTTAACCTTGATGCCTTACGTCCCGAACAAATCGAGAAAAGCAATCTTATACTGGTAACAGCTATTACTCCTACAAAAAGTGGGGTAGGAAAGACTACCGTGTCTATTGGTTTGTCGTTAGGACTGAATAAGATTGGTAAAAAGGCTATTGTCGCTTTGCGCGAACCTTCTTTAGGTCCCTGTTTTGGTATGAAAGGGGGAGCTGCAGGGGGTGGATATGCGCAGGTGTTGCCTATGGAGCAAATCAACCTCCACTTTACAGGAGACTTTCATGCCATAACGTCGGCACATAACATGATCACCACTCTTTTGGAGAACTATATCTACCAAAACAGAGATACTTGTGATGGCCTATCAGAAGTCCTTTGGAAACGCGTGTTGGATGTCAATGACCGTTCTTTGAGAAATGTGGTAACAGGTTTAGGCGCCTCTACGGACGGTATTCCTCGTCAAACGGGTTTTGATATAACTCCTGCTTCTGAAATTATGGCTATTCTCTGTTTGGCGACAGATTTTGAAGATCTTCGCTATAGATTGGAGAACATTCTCTTGGGGTACAGAAAAGATGGAACCCCATTTACGGTGAAAGATTTGGGCGTTGCTGGTGCTATTATGATTCTTCTCAAAGAGGCTATCAAACCCAATTTAGTACAGACTACCGAGCACACTCCTGCTTTCATTCATGGAGGTCCTTTTGCAAATATTGCTCACGGATGTAACTCTATCTTGGCCACCAAAATGGCGATGTCTTACGGAGACTATGTGATTACAGAGGCTGGTTTCGGGGCAGACTTGGGTGCTGAGAAGTTCTACGACATCAAGTGTAGAAAGGCTGGAGTGGCTCCAAAACTGACCGTATTGGTCGCTACTCTCGCAGGATTGAAGATGCATGGTGGAGTTAACGAAAAAGAGATCAAGTCTCCTAATAAGGAAGGTCTCATCGAGGGGTTGAAGAACTTAGACCGACATGTGGAAAATCTCCGCAAGTTCGGACAGCAAGTCGTTGTTTGCTTCAACCAATTTGCAACCGATACTGAGGATGAAATTAAATTGGTTCGTCAGCACTGTGCGAATGAGTTATCAGTGGGTTTTGCCGTGAATAATGCCTACACCGTAGGAGGAGAAGGAGCTACTGAATTGGCACAATTAATCGTAGATACGATAGAGCAAAAGCCATCTAAAGAGTTGCATTTTGCTTATGATTTGAATCACTCCATCGAGGAAAAAGTAAATCAAATCGCTCATAACATCTACAAGGCAGCAGCTGTTACGTATAGCGGCAAGGCTACTAAGGCTATAAAGAAAATTCAAGAGTTGGGGCTTGAGCACTTGCCTATATGTATTGCTAAAACTCAGTACTCATTCTCGGCAGATGCCAAAGCGTACGGCGCAGTAGAAGGCTTTGAACTGAAGGTTGCAGATATCGTGATTAACCGCGGAGCAGAAATGTTGGTTATCATCATGGGCGATATTATGCGTATGCCTGGTTTGCCCAAAGTGCCACAGGCTGTTCATATGGATATTGTAAACGGACAGATAGATGGGTTAAGCTAATCTGGCTAACTTTTCTAAGCTATACACAGAAGGGCTGTGCTTCATAGACGAGGCATAGCCCTTTTTCATATACACATCTTTGCATATCGGTTGCATAGTCTTCGGAAAACTTTCGTTTCGGGTTTCTAAGGCGCGACAGAAGGATTTCCTGAGAACTCTTTTAGAGGTAAGTATGCTCCTACTGATTGGGACAAAAAAGATACCATAACCGAGGTCATGGTATCTTTTTCAATTATAACTCTATAATGTGCTGAGTGGAACTTATTTCATGATTTGTTGCATGAATGTTTGTCCATTTACCGTGCTAACTCTCAGTACATACGATCCAGAGGGGAGATTGTAAACATTGATGGCTGCACGCTTTTCTTTCCCTCCGAAGTGATATTCTTGAAGTTTCATTCCCTCCATACTCCAAATCTCGATGGTGTAGATCTCACTTGGAGCTTTTACCTCTGCTATATCAGAAATAGGGTTGGGATATACCTGTATTCCCACTCCATAAGCGTCTGGAGTTTCAATGGATGTGGTGTGATCGGTATAGTAAGAAACCTTGGTCAACGGATTTCCAAAGAGGGGTTCATACTTGTCTGCATAGCCCACGGGTACTCCATCTTTAGTTACGTACAGCGTTCTCAACTTAACGATTCCTTGTTTCCCAGTAGCTTCTTTGAAGCGGGGGTTGAACGAACCTGTACTGAAGACAGGTCTAAACTCAACCTTAGCATTGGAAACAATAGGATCGGAGTGATATTCCGAAGAAACAGCAACCAGTCTTTCACTTCCTCCATCTAAAGCATACGCCACACCTACGATACCTACCACAATTCCATTGGGCAGAACCGCTTGGAAGTCACTTCCTTTATTTTCGATTAGGAAGTTAGGGCCTTTGACATTGTCGTTGGCTAAGTTCAATCGGAGATCGTTTTCCAACGGAGTTATATGCAATACAGGGTCGGTGTAGACGCTTGGTTTTTGTACTTTTTCGAGAAGAGCCACAGAATTAGCCCATGATACAATACTACGATCTGAAAGGTAGATAAGATCTTCGGTGGCAACGTTGGGGTTAATATCGGCAAAACGAATGTAGAGATTCATTTTTGTACCCTCTGGTTCGTTGATGAAGAAATTATTAAAGGTAAGTGTTGTCTCTTCATTAGGCTTTAGGGCCACTATTTTAGAGTCTGCAATGGGGTCACTGTCATGGGGAACAAAGGCAGAGTCCCCTTGGTATTTATCGTTCAGACAGTAGAGGAAAGCAGGGCCGTAGTATTCTCTTGTTCCGTTATTCTTCACCTTGAACGATACGGTGCTACGAGCATAAGCGTAGAGCGTACTTGTAGTGGTTTTCTTGATAATTTCTATTTTCCCACTACCTGTATCATAAGACACAGAGGTAAACTTGCCATCTTTAACCGTGAAATAGAGCTCTGCTGGTTCGTCGTGGAAGGTTAGACACTTCTCGAATTTATCTTTTCCTTGGTGCTTCCACTCAAACCAACTCTTATAATCTCCATCTTCCAACTTATTGCCCTTTTCATCGATGATTTTGAAATCACCTTTGAGGTTCATCGGGTTACCTCTTGTTAGAGTTAGTTTTAGAGGGTCGGCAGTTGTTTTGAGTACATTATCCTTGTAGTAAGCAAATTGAGCTTCTCCAGGAGCCTTTTCTATAAAACGTTGGTACAGATAACCGTCGAGGCGAATAGCAGTTTGGTCCTGTGAGATAACGCCTCTAATCGTAGTAGTGGGTTGTTCCAGCGCAGGAGCTGTCCCTGGGTTATTGTTTCGATCGGGAATGATGTTTACGATGATAGACTGTCCGTAATTATAACCACCTAACCCTGCTCCCGTACCCAACTGTGCAGGGTTTAAGGCTGTTATAAGGAAGTAACCGTTAGCTATACCTCCCCAACCCCAGTTGATGTGGAAGAAACCTTCTTTATTATATCCATCGCACACGAAGGCATGCCCCCCACCTGTTCCGTAACCAGAGAGAAGTACAGGTCTTTGGGCATCTAATTCTTTACGGATTAACTCTTCCCATTGTGTAGCCGTATAGTTGTATCGGAAAAGGGTAGTAACGCTTTTTTTGTACTTGAAGTTTTCTCTAAGAGCTCTTATTACTCCCGTTTCAAAAGCTCCACTGCCAGATGCGGTGTAGGACATATCCACCCCATAACCCACATCTCTGAGGAAACGAGACAATTCTTGCGCCTGTTTTTCTGCATTGGGGTCTTCTTTGGAGAATGTACCAGGCATATCTTGCCAGTTGTATTTTTCTCCATACTTCACATAGCGAGTTTCTTCTCCATCAATATAGGTGTGTTCTCCTACGGCAGCATCGGGCCATTCATGAAAGCGTAGTATCTGTGCCATAGCCGTAGCCACACAGCCTGTAGGGCATTGAATGTTGCCATCGTAAGGGCATAGGAGGTTGTACGGATATTCTTGATCCCACAAAATCTTCTTGGTATCTAAAAGAGGGAGCACCTCTCTTTCTGCTCGGAGTTTAGGAGTTTCTACACTACTGATACTGGGTTGAGAGAGTATTTGGAGGATACTTTGTTCATACGCCTCCATCCAAGAACGCACCTGTATGGGAGCTTTTTCCAAGTTGAAATGACCCTTATCGGAATAACCCAAAACGGGATAGATGCGATCGTCGCCTGCAACGATTACAAATCCATCTTTATCTCCTCTGTTAAAGATGTAGTACCCGACAAGGTTATTGCTTTGTGCAGAACCGTTTCTGAGCACATTGTTACCCTTGATGTAGCGCGTGTGCGTTAGTTTAATGGGAAGATCTGATCTCAAACTGCTCTGAGAAAAATAAATCTTCGCAATAACTTCGGCCTCTTGGGGGGTAACAGGAGCTGCATAGCTGGTTACTATCCAACCCACAAGAAGCAACAGAATTGAAAGTGAAAATCTTTTCATATTTACGTTTTCTCCCTATAATTATTACTACTTTTTGTTGGTACGATTTTGTTTTGTTTTTCCAAAATATATAAGGTGTATGTATAAAGGTAAGGATATTAGATGTATATATCAACTCTATTTTTAGGGGAATGTCTTGTGATCCTTTTCTTTAGGTAGAGAAACTTCTCAAAAAGAAAATGGATTCATTCTCTTTGGGTATGTTTCTTTCTCGGTTGTTAGGCGGAAGTCTTCGCTTGGGGTAAGAGCATAAGAAGCCTTTTGGGAGTGTGAAGTTTTTCCAAAATTTTTCTCTTTGTGCTCTCTATTTGTTAGTCGTGTGTAGAAAGTCTCATTTGTTTCAAAATGGCACAAAGTCTCTTTATAAAAACTTCAACCTCTCCTTGGAAAACCTCAAAAGATGCTTCGTAAAAGATGTTTTCTCTTGAATAATTCTCTATTTGCAATCTGAATATATATATATGCAAGTTGAATATATGTATATTAAGATTGAATATATATATACGTAATCTGCAAATAAAGAATATCTCTATGCTTTTTGAGTTTATAGGTATGTCTAAATTTTTTTTTTGAAAGAGTTAATGATTTATTTGCCTCGCTTTTATAGTTTCTCCTCGTAATCTGTTGTGAGGCTGACAGGGAGGATTATCCTCTAAGAGAATTGTTTGTTCTGCTTTATAGGCATTTTAATAGCTACATTACGATTGAGTTTTGATTACTCGGGAAGCTCTCTCTGATAGGCTCTTTTTCAGTACTTTGGGTGTGAAAAGACAGGAGCGGTTAGCCGAAACTCTTTTGAAATCGATCTCAAGAGAGTACCCGATGCTCTTAAGTTCTTGTTATAGAGTGAATATTTCTATATATCGATTGATATACATTGCTAAAGTAGTAGTATCTTTGTGCAACTATGAACTCACAAAAGGGTAGACAGGTTTCTCAACAGGGAAATAGAAAAAGTAGAACTACTCCAAAGGGTAGGGGAAACAGCGACACGAAAAGACATAAAGAAGGCGCAAGGAAGACGGCAGGTCTCTCTTTTTCTTTTAGCAAGAATGCCCGTCTTTATCGCTTTTTGGGGGCTCTTGTTATCTTTTTTCTAACCCTTTTCTTGCTTTTATCGTCTCTTTCGTACCTTTTTACGGCTTCGAAGGACCAGAGTATACTCTCTAAATATCGGACGCTCTCTTCTACTATAGAAGAGCCTGACAAGATTAGTAATATAGGAGGTCGCTGGGGAGTTTATTTCTCAGATTGGCTTATCGACAGTTTTCTCGGAGTAGGAGGTATTGCTTTACTGCTTTTTCCTCTGGTTTTTGCCATTCGGAGGATTTTTATCTCTTCCAGAGGTTACAAGACCTCAATGCCGAAACTGTTTTTTGTTACAGTTTTTTTTGCCCTTTGGCTCTCGGTTGCTTCTACATATTTCAGCCTTGTGCTGGATTTGACATTCCCTTTTCAGATAGGAGGGACGCAGGGAGCCTTTTTTACGCAATTCTTATTAACCCATTTAGGCCATTTGGGTACGGTGGGGGTTATTCTCTTCTCTCTTATCCTGATTGTCGTTACGATTAGTCAGAAGTCGGCTCTTTGGCTGCAAAATTCGCTCTCGTTCTCTTGGGTAAAGCGTCGCCCTCAATCGGAGGTTTCTTTTGAAGGAGAGAATACTGTGACGGAAAGAACACGAGAGATAGAGGAACAAAAAGAGCGTGAAGAAAAAACTTTGCCCGAAGAGGAGTCTACAGAGAGAGTGGTGCTCTTAGGCCGTTCAGAGGGGGCTTCGCAGCCCGAAGTCTCTACGCAGTCTGAACTTACTACTTCCTCTCCTACCTCTTCCTCTTCTCTTATAATCGAAGTACCTCAGGGAGAGCAAGACTTACCCGATTATGGTGCGAAGCAGATTATGACCTCCCGTGGAGATTTAGAGTTGCCTCACTACGTTTTCCCCTCGCTCGACTTGCTGGAGATCTATGAGAAGGAGGACAATACGCCCGACTATGAAGAGATAGCAAGTAACGAGCGACAAATTATAGATACGCTGGAGAGTTTCAAAATAAAAGCTCGCCCCACTAAGGCAACTATTGGGCCTACCGTAACACTCTACGAAATCGAGCCCGATGCAGGTATAAAGATATCTCGCATCCGCAATTTAGATGACGATATTGCTCTTAGCTTGAAGTCGGAAGGGGGGATACGTATTATAGCACCTATACCAGGTAAGGGAACTATTGGTATAGAGGTGCCGAACAAACGTCCTCAAACGGTTTCGTTTTACTCTCTCTTATCTTCGCGTAAGTTTGCAGAAAACAAGATGGAGCTTCCTATCGCTATGGGAAAAACCATTACCAACGAAGTCTTTATGTTTGACCTTACCAAAATGCCACACTTGTTGATTGCAGGTGCAACGGGGCAGGGTAAGAGTGTCGGTTTGAACGTTATGATTTCTTCTTTGTTGTACAGCAAACATCCATCGGAGTTGAAGTTTGTCATGATAGACCCCAAGATGTTGGAGTTCTCTGTCTATGAAATGCTCGATAGACATTATTTGGCGAAATTGCCAGATGAGGATAAGTGCATCATTACAGATATGTCGAAGGTCGTTCCTACACTCAATTCTCTCTGTGTGGAAATGGATAATCGATACCGGCTTTTAACAGAGGCCCGAGTTCGTAATATAACGGAGTATAACAAACGTATCCAAAATGGAGAGCTCTCCGAGGCTGCACATCATAAGTTCTTACCCTATATCGTGCTCATTATAGACGAGTTTGCCGATCTTATTATGACCTCGGGCAAGGAGGTTGAGCGTCCCATTACACGTATAGCGCAGAAAGCTCGTGCAGCAGGTATTCATATGGTTTTGGCTACACAGCGTCCGACTACCGACATCATAACGGGTACGATCAAAGCTAACTTTCCAGCTCGTATAGCCTTTAAGGTTTTTTCTGCTACAGACTCTCGTACCATATTGGACGGTCCTGGAGCCAATCACTTGGTTGGACGTGGGGATATGCTCTTTTATCAAGGTAAAGAGATGCTTCGCTTGCAGTGTGCCCTTATTGATACTCCCGAGACACAGCGCATCGTTGATATGATTTCGAAACAGCCCTCTTTTACGGCTCCTTATACTCTTCCCGAGGCTCCTGTAGAAGAGGTAGAGGAGGGACGAGTAGTCTCTCTGGACCGAAGAGATGCTCTCTTTGAAGAGGTGGCTCGTATGGTAGTAGAAACACAGCAGGGATCTACTTCTAAGATTCAAAGACACTTTGAAATAGGCTTCAATAGAGCAGGACGTATTATGGATCAGTTGGAGGCTGCAGGTATTGTTGCCCCCCAGCACGGAAGTAAATCTCGAGAAGTTTTAATCCAAGACTTTTATACTTTGCAAAATTTGTTGGATTCTCTAAAATGAAAAAGTCTGTTTTTAAGGCCTTGACCTTTTCGTTGCTTTTACTGTGTGTGCCCGTTTTTCTCTTTGCTCAGAGAGAGGGCTTGTCGCAACATCTATCGCCTTTGAAGAAGCAGTTAGAGGGTGGAGCCGAAATTCTTTTCAGTTCGCATACTTATACGTCTACGGGAGAGTTGCTCCAGCGTGATCAGGGGCAACTGATTACCTATAAAGAGAAGTTCAGGCTTACCTACACGGTTTTTACCGCTACCTACAATGGAACTCTCTTTTCCTATTATAATAAGGAGGAGAAAACATTTACCCTGATGCATCCGACCGTAGAGGATTTGGCTACGATAAATCCGCTAGCCTACCTCTCCACATCGCAGGAGATGTATACGGTGCGAGAACTTCCCGAGAATAAAAAGGGGAGAGCTTTCTCTTTCACACCCAAAAAGAATACGATGAATATCCACCATATAGAGCTTACCATTAGCCCAAAAACAGGGTTGCCTCTTGAGCTAATGACCCTTTTTAGTGATGGTACGCGGGTGGTTATGTATATCGATTCGTTAGTTACCCAAAAGAATATTTCTAATCGTCTATTTAGCCAAAAGCATTCAGACTATCCTGGAAGTGAGTTGGTCGATTTAAGATGAGCAAGAATAAAGAGATAAAAAAGAAAAAGAGAGAATATGTTAGTACAGGTACTTAAGTCCAAATTACATTGTGTGCATGTTACAGAGGCCAATCTTAACTATGTAGGTAGTGTAACCATAGATAAGACTTTGATGGAGGCTGTAAATATATTGCCTGGCGAGAGAGTACAGATTGTAAACAATAACAATGGGGAGCGTTTTGAAACTTATGTCATTGAGGGCCCTGCCGATAGTGGGGTGATTTGCCTCAATGGGGCTGCTGCTCGTCTGTGTCAGCAGGGAGATGTCGTTATCATCATGGCCTATGCTTGGATGGAGGTCGAGGAAGCGCGCGCTTTCCGCCCGGCTTTGGCATTCCCAGACCAGAACAATCGTATTTCTCAATAACAACAACCAAAAGAAAGACTCTTGAACACAATACAATATGTTTGAAAATCTTAGTGAACGCTTAGAGCGATCTTTCAAAAAACTAAAAGGTGAAGGTCAGATAACGGATATCAACGTTGCAGAGACCTTAAAAGATGTACGACGCGCCCTCATAGAGGCCGACGTTAACTATAATGTTGCCAAGAAATTTACCGATAACGTTAAGGAAATAGCACTCGGACGTAACGTCTTAACAGCAGTACGCCCCAGTGAAATGATGGTTAAAATCGTCCACGACGAGTTGGCCAAATTGATGGGTAGCGAGGCGGTAGACCTGAATCTAAAGGGAGAGCCTACTATTATCCTTATGTCGGGGCTTCAAGGATCGGGTAAGACAACTTTTTCTGGTAAGTTGGCCAATCTTCTCAAGAATAAACGTTCTAAAAATCCGCTACTCGTAGCCTGTGACGTTTATCGTCCTGCAGCTATTGACCAATTGAAAGTGCTTGGAGAGCAACTCTCTATACCTGTTTTCGCAGAGGTTACTAATAAGAATCCTATTGAAATAGCTCTTCATGCCATTGAAGAGGCTAAAGCCAAGAATCACGATGTGGTTATCGTTGATACGGCGGGTCGTTTAGCTATTGATGAGGAGATGATGAATGAAATATCTTCTATCAAGAAGGCTATTTCTCCTCACGAAATTCTATTTGTTGTAGATGCGATGACTGGGCAGGATGCCGTTAACACTGCCAAAGAGTTTAATGAGCGTCTCGACTTTGATGGAGTGATTCTTACCAAGCTGGATGGGGATACCCGAGGTGGGGCAGCTCTCTCTATTAGAACTGTGGTTGATAAACCGATAAAGTTTGTTGGTACGGGCGAGGGAATGGAGGCATTAGATGTTTTCCACCCAGAGCGTATGGCAGACCGTATATTGGGGATGGGAGATATTGTTTCTCTCGTGGAGCGTGCACAGCAACAGTATGATGAGCGTGAGGCTCGCAGATTGGAGGAGCGAATTGCTAAAAACCAGTTCGATTTCAACGACTTTCTAAAGCAAATCCAACAAATCAAAAAGATGGGGAATATCAAGGATTTGATGGGTATGATTCCTGGTGTTGGTAAGGCTATTAAGGATATGGATATAGACGACAATGCCTTTAAGGGGATAGAGGCTATTATATACTCGATGACTCCCGAAGAGCGTTCGCACCCTGGTTTATTGAATGGCTCTCGCCGTAAGAGAATTGCAGACGGAAGTGGTACTACAGTCCAAGAAGTCAATCGTTTGATTCAACAGTTTGATCAGGCGAAAAAGATGATGAAAACAATTCAAACCATGGGTAATAATCCCAAGAAAATGGCTCGTTTGCGCCACAAATAAAAAACAAATATGGAAACCTATAAGATATTAGATGGGAAAAAAATCTCAGACGAGATAAAAAAAGAGATTGCTTTAGAGGTCGAAAAGATTGTAAGCAACGGAGGTAAACGCCCTCACTTGGCTGCCATTTTGGTAGGGCACGACGGAGGAAGTGAAACTTATGTTGCTTCTAAAGTAAAGTCTTGTGAGGAAGTCGGCTTTGCCTCCTCTTTGATACGCTTTGAAAGCGACGTTACAGAGGAGCAATTGTTGGCTACGATAGATCAGTTAAACAATGATCCAGAGGTTGATGGTTTCATTGTACAGTTGCCTCTTCCTAAGCATATAGATGAGCAGAGAGTTATAGAGCGCGTGGACTACCGCAAGGATGTGGATGGTTTTCATCCCATCAATGTAGGTCGTATGAGTATTGGTCTGCCCTGTTTTGTTTCGGCTACTCCTCAGGGCATTGTAGAGCTTCTTCGTCGCTATGAAATACCTACATCAGGTAAACATTGTGTTGTTTTAGGTCGTAGCAATATTGTTGGTAAGCCTATTGCTCAGCTTTTAGCTCAAAAGGGGTATCCTGGAGATTGTACTGTGACGGTGTGTCATAGTCGCACACAAGGCTTGAAGGAGATGTGCCAATCGGCAGATATAATCATTGCGGCATTGGGAAGTCCCGAGTTTGTTACTAAAGACATGATTAAGCCTGGTGCTGTGGTAGTAGATGTGGGTACTACGAGAGTTCCCGATAGCACACGCAAGAGTGGATTCCGCCTGACAGGAGACGTTAAGTTTGACGAGGTCGCTCCTCTTTGCTCCTACATAACTCCTGTACCTGGAGGGGTTGGTCCCATGACCATCGTCTCTCTTATGATGAATACCTTGAAGGCAGGACAGAAAATACTATTCAATTAAACTCTAACCCCCTCTTTCACTCTTTTCTATAAAGAGGGTAGGGGGAGATCTTCTTTTCTCGAGTAAGTATTTAGTGGATAGTTTGTTTTTTAGCAAATAGATAGACCTGTGGCACATATTCTTATTATTCATCCAGCCTCTCTCAGCGATGTTTGTTTGTCGCTAGACTTGATTTACTCTATTGCTCAAAGCTATCCACAACACCAATTCACTTATCTTCTTAAGCCCTCAATTACTGGTATTGTGGTCGCTCCTCCCAAAAATTTGGAGCCTATGACCATAGATTTGAGGAGAAACGATGGCACGCTACGGGGAATGCTTGTCTTAGGACGCAAACTTCTATACGAGAGGTTTGATTATATCTTCGATTTGTACAACAATAAGCAGACTCGCTTTTTGGGGGGCTATCTTCGTCTTTTTGGGAGTGTAAAGTACTATGCGGTACCTAAAAGATATTCGTTTCGATCTTCTCTTTTGACCGACTACATCCCTTACAAGAGTGGAGGGGAGTACCTCCGAGTTTATAGAGACCTTTTCGAGAGAGCTCGCTTTTTCCCCACAGAGACCCATTCGATAACAGAGGGTAAATTGAAAAATACATCGTTGCTACCCCAGCATGCTATTGGGTTTGCGCCTCTGAAAAAACAAGATAGAGAGTTGTCTTGGGAGGAAATATACAGTAAGGCTACTTATATCCGTCAGCTTTTTTCGAAACCAGTATTGATTTTCGGTCTCAATAAGAGCGACTTTTCTACTTTCCCAAAAGATGTAGAGAGAGGATTAGACAACATACACATGGTTTCCAATCTCTCTTTTTCGCAAGAGTTGGCACTATTAGCTTCTTTGGATCTCTTTGTGGGGGTGGATGCATCGTCGATTCGAATGGCAGAATTGGTGAAAGTACCTACATTCTTTATAGAGGATTTATCTTGCCTCGAAAGGAAAATCTTTTTAGCAAAAGAACAACTAACAGAGTTTATAACAACACAACAATAGGATACACTGCATGAACATGAGAATTAACAAACTTCTAAGTGAGACAGGATTAGGCTCACGAAGAGAAGTAGAGGCTTTGATTTTAGAGGGGCGCGTAATGGTTAATGGCGTTTTGGCAGAGCTGGCAGATGTGATAGAGGAGGACGATGTAGTAACTCTTGATGGAGAAGAGTTGCCCGTACGAGACCTAATCAGAGAGTTTGCAGCCGAGCAGAAGATGCAATTGGCGCAGAAAGCCCCTATTCGCATAGGGAGTGAGTACGTAGACTTGGACGAGGATGACCATTATCGTCGTAAGAATTTTTCTAATCGTGGTAGTAGTAATCATGCAGCAAGAGGGGCGAAATCCTCTCGTACAGGTTTCAAATCGTCAACCAGTAAGCCTGCCAAGTTTAGAAAACATTGGGAAGAAGAAGAATCAGGAGCGGATGCAGTAAGAAAACATACCGATAGTAGGTCCCCACAAAAAGGAGAAAGACGAGAAAAGAGCTTCTATCCGCATCGCAATCGAGAGGAGCATAACTTTTCGGATGGAAAGAAAAAGCCTTATTCTCAGGGTAATAAGTTTTCTTCCCCTCAAAAAAAGAAAAGGGTTTGATCAAGGGACTCTACTCAAAAGAATGTTTTAGAGATTATGAAAGTTAGCTTAGTACGTCATACATCGGTGCTTTTGGATGGCAACCAGTTTTGCTATGGTGCTACGGATGTTGATGTTATACCCGAAAATTTTGAGCGTGAGGCCGAGGGGGCTCGAAAGGCGATTGTGCAGTTACAGCCCGATGCCGTTTTTACAAGTCCACTACAGAGAGCTGTAAGATTGGCTTCCTACTGTGGTTATCCAGAGGCTCAAAGAGATGATCGCCTTAAGGAGATGAATTTTGGGGATTGGGAGGGAAGACCTTGGACGGAGATTCTTACTACAGAGGATGTTCCTGACTTCTTCTCTTATTACATCAACAATCCTACCCCCAATGGGGAGTCTCTAAAGGATCAACTCAATCGAGTACATCATTTCTTTGAAGAAAAGAAACGCGAGAAGCACAAGCATATATTGCTCTTTTGCCATGGAGGGGTGATCAACTGTGCTCGTACCCTTGTTGGAGAGACTACGATAGAGAAAGCGTTTGCCTCTCTGCCTGGTTTTGCGTCGCACACTTTATTGGAGTTTTAGACCGATTGTTTGAGAAACGTTTAGAGTATAGAGTACTAACTCTATCGCTGTTATGGGACGAATATTAGCTATTGACTATGGAGTAAATCGCACAGGACTGGCGGTTACAGATCCTCTTAGAATTATTCCAGGAGGCCTTACGACTGTAGCGACCTCGGAGCTACTTTCTTTCCTTACGAGGTATATCTCCGCCGAAAAAGTTGATCTTATAGTTGTTGGGCATCCTACGCAAATGAATAGTGAGGAGAGTGAGACGATGAAGAAAATACGCCCTTTAGTGGCGCAACTACAAGAGACGTTTCCTCAAGCCAAGGTAGTTTTATATGATGAACGCTTTACTTCCAAACTGGCTCAACGTACCATTTTGGAGAGTGGCATGGGGAAGATGAAAAGGAGAAATAAGGCATTAGTAGATGAAGTTAGTGCCGTTATTATACTTCAATCTTATATGGAATCTTTGGAGTATAAACAGTTAAATCAGTAAAGAGTATGTTACCAGTATATTTATATGGGCACCCAGTTTTGAGAGAGGTGGCACAAGATATTACACCAGAATACCCAGGCTTGAAAGAACTTATACAGTCCATGTGGATTTCTATGTATGAATCGGATGGAATCGGGTTGGCCGCTCCTCAAATAGGTAAGTCTATTCGCCTGTTGGTTATTGATGCTACCCCTATGGCAGATGTTTTCCCAGAGTGTAAAGATTTTAAGACTGTGATGATAAATGCACATATTACAGACTTTAGCGAGGATACGCTTGCCGAAGATGAAGGGTGTTTGAGTCTTCCTGGAATACACGAGAAGGTTATCCGTCCTAAAGGTATTACGATTGAGTACTTAGACGAAAACTTTACTCCTCAAACAAAAACGTTCTCTGGCTTTGCTGCAAGAGTTATACAGCACGAGTATGATCATTTAGAAGGGATCGTTTTTACCGATCGTATTAGCCCTCTTCGCAAGAAGCTTATCAAAAACAAATTAGCCAATATCGAGAGCGGAAGAGTGCGTCCTCATTATCCTGTTGTGATAGCTCCTCCCAAGAAGAAGTCTAACAGGTAGTTTTTCTCTTTATTTTGATGAAAGCTTTTCTGTCTTTTTTTGTTGCTCTGTTTCTATTCATTTCTATGGCATTTGCCCAGATTGATGTAAACAGAGTGATGACTATTGGTCAGAATGCTCTTTTTTTCAATGATTATCTCGTCTCAATAGGCTATTTCAACCAAGTAATAGAACTGCGCCCCTGGATGGCAGATCCCTATTATTTCAGAGCTCTTTCCAAGTTTATGTTGGAAGACTATAAGGGAGCTGAAGAGGATGCTGGATGGGCGATAGAGCGGAACGCTTTCATTGCTAAGGCATATTTGGTGCGAGGACTATCACAAAGGGCTCTAAAGGATAATGCTCAAGCCGTTGTCAATTTGAAGAAAGCCTACGAGTTTCTTCCAGATGACGTAGAGGTGGCATTGAGTTTGGCTGAAGCACTCTTTGGGGACAAACAGTATGAAGAGAGTGCCAATACCATTGATAAACTGCTACAGAAAGATAAAAAGAACAAATATGCCTATTTGCTGAAAGGTGATCTCCTGCTGCAGAGTAGAGACACTGTTTCGGCTATGGCAGCCATCAAAAACTCTCTTTCGATAGACTCCACACAAGCGCAGGCTTATGCCTCTCTGGGCTATCTTTCGGCACAGAAGAAAGAGTACAAAGAGGCCTTGTCTTTTCTAAACAGTGCCATTTTTTATGAGCCTAACGACAAGAATTTTTATATTAACCGCGGCTTGGTGAGATATCACTCCAACGATTATGAGGGGGCTATTGACGATTACTCTCGGGCTATTCAAATCGCCCCCAACGATCTAACGGCACGTTACAATAGAGCTTTGCTATTAGCCTCTTTGGGAGATGCCAATAATGCCTTGGCCGATTTACAGCATGTGTTAAAGCAACGCCCCAACGACTATATGGCTTTGTACAATCAAGGTCTTTTAAGCATGGATATTGGCGACTATAAAACAGCACTAAAGAGCTTTAATCGGGTTTTGGAGCGTTATCCTAATTTCTTGATGGGATTGTTGGCGAGGGCAGAAGTAAAAAAAGCGTTGGGTGATTTGGCGGGCTCAGACCGAGATTTATGGCAGGCAGAACAGCAGCAAAGAAGGAAGAACTTCAAAAAGAAAGCTCCCAAGACGATAGCAAAAGAGACCCGTAGCGAGGAGGAAGAAGCGATAGATGCCTATAATCAACTGATTGAGACTACAGAGACTTCGCTTGCTCAAACTTCTCTTCATGTACCACAGTCTTTGCGGGGTAAGATACAGAATCGAGAGGTGGCATTAGAGCCCTTGGACTTCTTTACTCTAAGCTATTTCCCGCCTGTCTCAAAGGGAGGACTTACTCCTCGTCTCTACTACAGTGCCCTTGTGGAGGAGTATAACGATGCACACACCTTGCCCAAGCGATTATCTCTAACCCCATCGGGCCAGATTATAGATACTTTAGATATCCAGCTTTTACAGCAGGAACTCCAATTTCTCAATAGTGCTGCAAAAAAAACAGAAGAGGTTTACTTTCGTTTAGGGATAGCGGCGTTTCTTTTGCAAGATGTAGAATTGGCAGAGCGCGCACTCTCGGAGGCTATAAGGTTAAATCCCAAACAACCTCTATTCTTCTTTGCTCGTGCAGCGGTACGTAAGCGTACGTTGGAGTTGAGTAGAGGCAGTGCCGAGCAAGAAGCCTCTCCTTTGGATCGTAAAACCCATGTTATGGGAGTTTCTTCCCTCTCGGGGCTCTCTTCGCAGCCGAGCAAAACTCCTTCTTTGAGTTACGAACAGATTCGTTCGGACTTGGATAACGTTTTAGCAAAATCACCTAAGTTTTATTATGCCTATTATAACCGTGCTGTCTTATTGGAGAGAATGGGACAGAAAGCCTTGGCTTTGGAAGATTATAATAGAGCTTTGGAGGGATTAGAACATCCCGAGATTTACTTTAATAGGGGGCTTTTATTCCTTTTCCTCGGCAAAAAAGAGGAGGCAATCAAAGACCTGAGAAAAGCGGGAGAGGGAGGAATATATCAAGCCTATAGTATCATCAAAAAGACTCGACAATGATTGCAGTCAATCATCTAACCGTAGACTTCGGAAAGCAACTATTATTCGACGACGTAACATTTGTAGTTTCTGCCAAAGAGCGTGTAGCTCTGGTGGGGAAGAATGGGGCAGGAAAATCTACTCTACTAAAGTTAATCGCAGGCAAGGAGGAACCCACGAGCGGTTCCATTGCTCGTCAGAAAGATTTGACCATCGGGTATCTACCGCAAGTGATGTCTCTTGTAGACGAGTGCTCTGTAATAGAGGAGACCGAGAAAGTATTTGCCTCGCTACAGGATTTGAAGAGAGAGGTAGACCTTTTGGCGCAGGAAATGGAGCAACGTACCGACTTCGATAGCGATGCCTATAAAGAGTTGATTGAACGCTTCTCGCACCAAAACGAGAAACTACTTCTTTTGGGACAGGGGAATTACAGAGCAGAGGTAGAGCGCACTTTACTCGGCTTGGGGTTTGAACGTAGCGACTTCGAGCGACCTACCCGAGAGTTCAGCGGAGGGTGGCGCATGCGTATCGAGTTGGCAAAGATACTTTTACAGAGACCTGATTTGCTTCTCTTAGATGAGCCGACCAATCACCTCGACATTGAGTCTATCGAATGGCTGGAGCAATTCATCAAGACCTCGGGGGTTACCCTACTTTTGGTCTCGCACGACCGTGCTTTTTTGGATGCGACTACTACACGAACCATCGAAATAGAGTTGGGGCGCATTTACGACTATAAAACCAACTACTCTCATTATGTGACGTTGCGCCACGAACGTTTGGAACAGCAACGCAGAGCCTATGAAAATCAGGCGAAGAAGATTGAGGAGACGGAGGCTTTTATCGAACGCTTCCGCTACAAGGCGACCAAGTCGATTCAGGTGCAGAGCCGTATCAAACAGTTGGAGAAGATAGACCGCATAGAGCTGGATATACTCGATGAGAGTGCTATGCACTTTCGCTTTCCTCCTGCCGAGCGTTCGGGAGATTTTCCTTTGATTATAGAGCAGCTTGCCAAGAGTTATGGGGAGCATCGTGTCTTTTCAGAGGTCGATATGACACTTCGCCGAGGCGACAAAGTTGCTTTTGTTGGGAAAAACGGTGCTGGTAAGTCCACATTGGTCAAGTGTATTATGGGGCAGATTGCGGACTATACGGGGCAACTCAAAATAGGGCACAATATAAGGATTGCCTACTTCTCGCAGAACAGAGCACAGGAGTTGGACCCCCAGCTGACAATACGAGACACCGTAGACCGTGCTGCCATAGGCCCCGTTCGTGAGAAGATAAACAACCTACTCGGAGCCTTTATGTTTGGTGGCGAATTGGCAGATAAACCTGTCTCTGTACTTAGTGGGGGTGAGAGAGCGCGTTTGGCTATTTTGATATTACTGCTTGAGCCTGCCAACCTACTCATACTGGACGAACCGACCAACCACTTGGATATGCGCTCGAAAGATGTTCTTAAGGAAGCGATTAAAACTTTTGAGGGAACGGTTATTGTCGTTTCGCACGATAGAGATTTTCTTGATGGCTTGGTCGATCAGGTTTTCGAGTTCTCTCATGGGAGGGTTATCCCCCATTTGGGCGGCATCTACGATTATCTGCAAAAGCGTCGTTTAGAGAGCCTTGCTCAGTTGGAGGCTAAAACGGAGCCTGCTCTTAAAACAGCAAAAGAAAATGGTAACTCCTCAAAAGAGAGCTACCAAGAGCAGAAAGAAAAGGCGCGTCAGCAACGCAACTTAGAGCGGGCTGCCGAAAAGGCCGAGGCGAAAGTAGCCGAACTGGAGGGGGAGTTAAAAGAGATTGAGCAGGCACTCTCTCAATCGGGCGCGACATCGGATAACAACCTTTTTGCACGCTATGATACGCTACAAAAGGCTTTGCAAGAGGCAATGGATGAGTGGGAAGAACTCATGATGCTGATGGAGTAGTGCCTTCATGCACCGATACTTGGCTGTTAAAAATCTGTTTCAATAGATTTTTGCAGGCCAAGGGAATAAGGTTGCTATTACGGAACTTTGATAAAAATCCCCTTGAAACTCTATTTGCAGAGTTTCAAGGGGCAATAATTGTCTCTTTATAATAAGTGCAAGGCTATAAGGAAATAGATAGAGCCTCTACTTTTCTATATTAACCTGGAATACTCCTCCTTTTCCCACTACAAATCCCTTTTTAATTTCCAACTCTTTACAGGATACGAATAGAGCTTTTTCGGGAGGTATAGTAAGAGTTTCGTTGGGAGCAATAACAACCTTACGGGCGATAACACTTTTATTGTTTGAGAAATTCCTAACAATCTCTGTCTCCTTTCTTATGTTTCCTTTTTTGTAGAAGTGCATTTCAGGGTTAGTGAGGCGTATATGCATCTTAGCGATTTGTTGAGGAGTTATAGCTGCTGGTATCCCTGATCCGTAGTCCATGAGGTTATTACTCTTGGTTTTCCAGCGATCTCCGTCAGGTATTATTGTATCTGTTTCTGCATAACGGGTCTTTACCCAATAGTGTCCTGGATCGCGATCCTTTACTTTGATAATTTCTAACGCGTAATCCTTTGCTTCTTTTGAGGTTGGAGTATCGCTACAGTCATCGTTTCTTCCTCGCACCATTGAATGATACAGGCTTAAACAATGCCCTAATTCATGAGCTAAAGTTCTTACCTGAATAGCATAACTGTAAACGGGCTCTTGAGGATTGTTTTGAAGTTTGTTGTAATCATTTAGGTAACTACACCAGTTATTATAAAGAATTAGATAGGTGCCAGGAAGAGATGCTATCCCAGAATATCTAATATTGTGTCCTCCCTTCCCATAGATATACACTTCAAAGCAATCGTCTGGATTCTTTTTGTGGATATCATGAGTTGATTTAAGACCAGGACCCTGGGACGGAAATCCTACATCGAAAAAGACTCCAGAGAGCTGTATCTTAATTTTAGCAGGGCGCACTTCCACCGTATTGCCAGGTATAAGAAACATCTTTGAGTTGGATTCGAGTATTTCGTTGGTACTTTTTACGAGTCTTTCTGCATATTGATACCCATTTTCAAGCCCAGAACCTTCGGGCATAGAAGGATGGAAGTTGCGCAGGGTGTCTAAGAAAATAATGTCATTGGGATGGAGCACAAAGTGCACATTAACTCGTATAACTTGCTCTTGATGCTCGTTTGCCAACACAATCCTTTCCCATTGAGCTAATTCACTCTCTCGAATTCGAGGGATTCTACCTGTTCTCGTGCCACACCCATCCTCTTGAGCTTGTAGCGAGAGGGAGATGCCTTGAAAGAGAAACAGTAGAAAAAAGATATACTTTAAGTACTTCATACGTTTACTTCTTTACAATCATTTTCTTTGTTGCTATCTCTTCATTGTCTACGATTAGACTGTAGAGATAAAGGCCATCTGCAAGATTGTGTGCAGAGTAAGATATTTTCCCTTTTACACCTCTTTCCTTACAGGGTAGAGTTTCAATCATTTTTCCTTGCATATCCAATACTGCAATATAGGCATCTGTGCTACTCTCTGGAATGAAATAGAAGAACTCCGTTGTTGTAGCAAATGGATTAGGGCGATTGCCATAAAGAACAGGGCGATTATTGAGTGTTGGGTCGTTTTCAATATTATTGTTTTTGTCAAGAACAGAAGATGAAAGTTGAGAGAGTTGCTCCGTCAAGCGTTGATTCTCCATCTTTAGTTCCTGCAAACCTTCTACTAATAGAGGAATAAGAGCTGTGTATTGGATGCTATACTCGTCTGTTTTTTCGTTGTAGTCTACTAACTCTGGGAATATTTCGGCAAACTCTTGCGCTACAAATCCATATTGTTTTTTAGAAGACCGCTTAGCTTCTTCTGCCATGTGCATAGCTATCACTTGCTCCTCTTCGGTAGAGGTTGAACTCATTGTCTTAGGAGTATTCGTTTCAGAGGTAGAGGCTTTTAGGTTATAACTTACAGGTCGCAAACTTTCCAACTTGTTGATTACACTGTTGGCAATAGGTTCGATGTTGTCTTTTGCCCTCTCGTCTGAAGTAATAGTTGGGTGGTCTTTGAAGTGAGCATAGTTTACGTACAACTTATTCCACTTCTTATCAGCAGTTCCTATATAGCCGTAACCAGAACTCTGTGGGCGTATGGTAGCTTGTCCTTCTCCAGAATCGTCAAAACAAACTCCTTCTTCGTATAGTAGCTCCGCTGGAGGTATAGATGTTGTTGTATGTCCTATCGGATAGAGAGGCTCCGTAATAATATCGAGGCGATAGTACCCAGATATCCCTGCTCCAACACAAACAGCAGGTCGGTTACTCTCTTTAGAAGAAGGATAGGAAGAAATGATAGCCCTATATTTTCCTCGTGTATAAGTTCCTAAAGAAAAATAGGATGTTAATGTTGCTTTGTTTCGGTCTAAGAAACTTACACGCATATCTGCAAACTTTTGGGGAGCTGTTTGCCCTGTTATTACGCTTGAAAAGTCTATACTTAAGTGATTCCTTTTCTTTGTGTTCTTGTTCAGTAATGTTAATGCTGTTCCCGAATCATATGAGTCACCAGTGTCGTTGATTTCAATCGTGGCACTTTGATGGGGCAATCCTCTACCTGCATCTACTTTTACTTGTCCGTCAGTAGTTACCTTCAACTGAGAAAAACCGTTGTAGCTCACAGTACTGAGCAATGCAATGAGTGGTAAAATGAAATGTTTCTTCATAATTTTATTTGTATTTATTGTTATTAATGCCGCTAATTTAGTGTATTTTGTTGTATTTCCAAAATGCATTGGGTTCTTTTTTTTGAATCATTAATGTTTTTGACGTCCTCTAGTGAGAAATAAATAGGGACTTAGAGATGCCTTGGTGGTATAGTCATGGTTAGAATGGCAGGTTGATTGTCTACTCGCAAAAAGATTCAATAGAACTCAAAAGCTTTTGTTGGACACCAATTAACAAAAAATAAAACCCCACTGTACTTTTGTACAGCGGGGTTTTGAAGTTATTTATTGAAATGTTCTTCGAGAGAACCTTTCAGTTTAGAACTTAGAGATTACTTGAATAGGACTGAATACATTCAAGTTCTTAGATAGGGGAGTGAAAACTTCTCCGCTTTGTTCGCTAGGCTTAAAAATCTCGGCATAGTATACATCCAATTGTTCATCTCCTATTTTTTCTTCTTGGTGGTAAACAGCAACAGTATACTCTCTACCTGCTTTTCTCCCAAAAAGTACAGGCCCTAATTTGTCGACATTTCTTTCTTCGATTTCACTTGCTTCATATCCCAAGCGTTTCATAATCTCTCTTCCTAAACCTTGAGCCCAAGTTCCTGTCCCATTGGTCCCTACCATGCATGATATGAATTGACTTCCTTTTTGGGGGGTATGAATGTAGGTGACCATTCCGAAACTAGAGAGTTGAGAGCCTTTCTTCTTATTAAAGAAGAATCCAATCTTTTGATTCTTAGGGTCTACCTTTTGGGTCTCTTCCCAATCTTTACTAAACAGAGCAGTTTCGATTTCGGCTTTTTTTGCTTTCATGTTTCCATCGAATACAGGGATGTATAGGTCTTCTCCTATGAAACGAGTTTCGTCAATAGCTGCCTTGCCTTTCACCGTCAAAGCAACCGTAGCCGTTTTATCGCCTGCCTTAACAGTGATGGTAGCATTACCTTCGTTCATAGCAGTTACAACCTTACCGTCTACTTTAGCAACGTTTGCATCGCTTGACTCGAGAGTGTAAGATACAGAGTTGGGAACCAAAGTAACATTTACATCTGCACCTGTAAGAGCGAACCTAATTTTATCACCCTTGTAAAGTTCAAAAGAAGTAGGGTTAACGGACAATTCTTTTACTTCTTCTTTTTGCTTTTGCTTAGGATCTTTCCCTTTACAGCTTGGGGCAACCATAGCAAGAGTTGCCAAGGCACCGAGTGCCAACAATAACTTTTTCATGCTTAATTGATTAAATAATTAATATTAGTGTTGTTATTCTGTCGTCGCAAAGATACGATAAAGAGTTGATTACACAATAGGTTGTAATTCTGCAGAAACAATGTTCACGATAAGGCACTATTGTTATGGTAACAAATCGCCTCTTTTAAGGTTAGCTTGCCCAAAGAGAGGCGAGGTGTATCATCGTTTGCAGGGCTTTGTTCATCGTAGTAAGAGAGCAGTACTCATATTTCCCGTGGAAGTTCATACCGCCCGTAAATAGGTTGGGGCAGGGAAGTCCCATATAGGAGAGGCGAGAGCCGTCCGTTCCCCCACGTATGGGCTTGATGATGGGTGTAACTCCTGCCATCTTCATAGCCTCTTGCGCTCGTGTGATAAGCTCGGGATAGGGGGTTACCTGCTCTTTCATATTGTAGTACTGGTCTTTGAGATGTAGCGTTACAACCTCTTGACCTATTTTTTTGTTCATATACTCCACCGCTTGGGTAATGATATGCTTCTTCTCTTCAAAGAGAGTTTTATCATGGTCTCTTATGATGTACGCCATCTCTGCTTGCTCTACACTACCCGAGAGATGGATAAGGTGGAAGAATCCTTCGTACCCCTCTGTAAGCTCGGGGCGCATTCCCACGGGGAGCATCTCGTGTAAATCACAAGCTACTTGGAGGGCGTTTATCATCTTACCCTTGGCCGAACCTGGGTGTATGTTGCGCCCTTGTATGGAGAGTTTGGCAGAGGCGGCATTGAAGTTCTCGTATTCGAGTTCGCCCTCAAAGCCTCCGTCCATCGTGTAAGCAAACTTAGCCCCGAAAGCCTTTACGTCGAAAAAGTCCACTCCACGACCAATCTCCTCGTCGGGCGTAAAGCCTATGCGTATCTTGCCATGAGCTATTTGCGGATTCTTCATAAAGTACTCCGCCATGGTCATAATCTCTGCCACTCCTGCCTTGTCATCTGCACCGAGCAGGGTAGTACCGTCTGTGGTGATGAGCGTATGCCCTTTATAGAAAGAGAGTTCGGGGAAGTCCTTTACATACATCGTAAGCTCCTTATTGAGGGGGATATCTTTCCCATCGTAGTTCTCTATGATTTGAGGCTTCACGTTTGCACCACTCATATCGGGGCTGGTATCTACATGAGATATAAAACCAATAATAGGTTTATCTTCCATCCCTGGTGTGGCAGGTATAGAGCCCATTACATATCCATATTGGTCCATGCTTACCTCCGTTAAACCCAAAGCAATCATCTCTTCTTTGAGGGCTTTGAGGAGTACGAGTTGTTTCTCGGTAGAGGGGTATGTGGTGGAGTTTTCGTCGCTTTGCGTATCGAAACTTACGTAGTGTAAAAATCTATCTTTGAGTTCCATTTTTTGTTTTTCGTATTAAGTGAATTTATTTTTTGGAAGAGGATATTTTCATAGCATCTACTACAAAGTAGACGATGATAAGAAGGTACATAATGAGCGATAACCATTGAGAACCTAAAGATGCGTACCAGCCCGAGGCAAATAAATCGACGTTGTAGAACTTGAGTATGGCACTTACTACTCCCATGAGTGCTCCTCCTGCAATGAATCCAGAGGCGATGAGGGTACCTCTATCTCTACGCATCTTGTTGATCGCTTCACTCTTATGGCGAGAACCTACGAAATGGCTGATAAGCCCTCCTACCAACAGAGGCGTATTGAGTTGTAAGGGAATGAACATCCCCAAAGCAAAGGGGAGGGCGGGCACTTTGATAAAGTTGAGAATCAGTGCCAAGATAGCTCCAATAGCGTAGAGAATCCAAGGCGTTTCGCCTCCCTCCATAAGAGGTTTAATAACAGCTGCCATAGCGTTGGCTTGGGGGGCAACAAGCGAACCTTCTCCCTCGAAGCCATAAGTTTTACTAAGTACAATCATAACCCCCGCTACTGTCAGAGCAGAAACGAATGTGCCTAAGAACTTCCACTTCTCCTGTGTCTTGGGAGTAGTACCCAACCAATATCCAATCTTCAAGTCGGTGATGAAACCTCCAGCCATTGAAAGGGCGGTACATACTACGCCTCCTATAATCATGGCAGCCATCATACCTCTTTCTCCGTCAATACCTACGCTAACCAATACAACAGAGGTGAGGATAAGCGTCATGAGCGTCATACCCGAAACAGGGTTGCTACCCACGATGGCAATAGCATTAGCCGCAACCGTAGTAAAAAGAAAGGCGATCACAAAAACGATTAGTAACGCAATGGCTGTTTGTCCCCAATGATGTATTACTCCGAATTGGAAGAAGACAAGCGTTGTTATCAGAGCGGCCACTATCCCAGCAAGGATAAATTTCATAGAAAGATCCTTTTCTGTACGCACACTCTCCCCGACAAGAGAGCGTTTGTTACCTAACTCTTGCGTTGCCAATTTGATGGCTCTACCGATGATACCAGAAGATTTGATAATACCGATGATACCCGCCATAGCAATACCTCCAATACCTAAAGGACGGGCATAGTGAGAGAAGATTTCTTCGGGCGACATCTGTCCGATTACATTCGTTACCCCCTCACCTACACTCTGTGTCATGCCTGGGGCAAAGTAGCCAACAAGGGGAATGAGTACGAACCAAACAAGGAAAGACCCTGCACATATAATGGAAACATAAGGAAGTCCGATGATGTAGCCTAACCCCAAAACGGCTGCTCCTGTATTTATCTTGAAGAGCATTTTGTATTTGTCGGAGAGAGCAACGCCCCAGTCCAAAAAGCGGGTAGTAAGCTCATCTTTCCACCAGCCAAATGTACTGATTATAAAATCGTACAAACCTCCAATTAGTCCACTTAGAGCCAATAGTTTGGTTTGTTTGCCAGCACTTTCTCCTGTTACCAGTACTTCGGTAGTGGCAGTAGCCTCGGGAAAGGGATATTTACCGTGCATCTCTTGTACAAAGTAACGACGGAAGGGAATCAATAGCAGTATCCCAAGACAGCCCCCTACAAAAGAGGACAAAAAGATTTGCCAAAAGCCTGCTTCGAGATGTAAGATATAAAGAGCGGGGAGCGTGAATATAGCCCCTGCTACGATTACTCCCGAAGAAGCCCCGATAGATTGTATAATTACGTTCTGTCCGAGCATATTCTTTTTCCCAGAAAGAGAGCCGATGCCAACCGCCAGTATGGCAATGGGGATTGCAGCCTCGAAAACCTGTCCTACTTTCAATCCCAGATAAGCCGTAGCTGCAGAAAAGAGAATCGCCATAACTACCCCCATGATGATCGAGTAGGGGGTAATCTCTTTGGGCTTTATACTCGCAGGCATGATAGGTTGGTACGTTTCTCCCGGATGTAGTTCCCTGTAAGCATTTTCGGGTAGTTGGGGAGCAGTCTTTGAGTGGTCCATAACTTTTTTATTTGATGATGTTTTGTAGAAAAATAGCTTTTTTTAGGGGAGCGTGAGCTCCAATCAAGGATTGAGGCACGTTCTAAACGACTTTGTTCTTACCGTAAAACGAAAGTTGTATTTGAGTGGACAATCTAAAAATCTTTTTTATGCTATCGACCTCCTATAGAGAAGTAGAGAAGGCCTTCCTTTATGACAGACTCTTTGTTGAATATATTTCTCCCATCGTATATCTCGTTACCCCTCATGAGTTGCTTTACCAAGCTCCAGTTGGGTAGGCGAAACTGTTTCCACTCGGTTATCAGAAAGAGGGCATCGGCGTCTTGCAGCGCATCATACTGATTGGGGGCATACTCTATGAGGGTACCAAAATAACGCTTAGCCTCCTCCATGGCTATGGGGTCGAATACTGTTACCTGACAGCCCAACTGGAGGAGTGCTTCGATCGTCTTTATAGAGGGGGCATCTCTCATGTCGTCGGTTTCGGGTTTGAAAGCAGTGCCCCATATCGCAATCTTTTTCCCTTTCAGCTCTTCGCCCTGATGATTTTGCTGGTATTTTTTTGCCAAAATCATCTTTTGTTTCTCATTTACTTTTTGAACGGCTTCGAGTATCTCCAGCGTGTATCCGTTCTCTTCGGCTGTTGCCAACAGTGCTCTGATGTCTTTGGGAAAACAGCTGCCCCCGTAACCACAACCCGGATATAAAAATTTAGAGCCGATGCGAGAGTCGGCTCCGATGCCTTTTCGCACGGCTGTAACGTCTGCATTGAGCAGTTCACACAGATTGGCGATATCGTTCATAAAACTTATGCGAGTTGCCAACATAGCATTTGAGGCATACTTGACCATCTCTGCAGAGTTGGGGTCTGTAAAAAGGAAACGCTCGTTAGAGACCATAAACGGTTTGTATAGAGTGGTCATGAGAGAACGTGCCCGCTCGCTGTCGGAGCCGATAACGATTCTATCGGGGTGCATAAAGTCGTTGACAGCATTGCCCTCTTTCAAGAACTCAGGATTGGAAACGACATCAAAAGGAGTGGCAACCCCTCTTTTGTCTAAACACTCTTGGATTATCTTTTTCACCGATAGAGTGGTCCCTACGGGTACGGTACTTTTCGTTACAAAAACGGTGTAATGCTCTATTGAGTTCCCGACGAGCCGAGCTGTTTCCAATACGGCAGAGATGTCTGCACTACCATCCTCTTTAGGGGGCGTTCCAACAGCACTAAAGACGATATCGGCCGTAGCAAGGTGGGGGGCTATGCTTGTGGTAAATAGAAGTCTGCCTGCCTTTTTATTACGGGCAACAATCTCTTGTAACCCTGGTTCGTATATAGGTATACGACCAGTATTCAGGGTATCTATTTTTGTTTGATCTATATCTACACAAGTTACTTGTACCCCCATTTCTGCAAAACAGGCTCCGCTTACAAGTCCTACGTAACCGACCCCAACAACTACTACATTCATAATGTTTTTTTGATTTTTACCCCTTGGGAGTAAAAGAGTTTCCTTGCAAAAATATAAAAATCTTTTGAGGGAAAATGAAGCTTGTTATAGGATTTGTGGCTTTGTATCCCGCTTAAAATGGAGTTTTGTCTCGGTGCTTTCTCGATTTGTTTGTACCACAGGGAGGGGTGTCTTCTTTAGCAAACCTTCAATGCTACTGATCAAAAGTTTGATGCCTCCTTGATGAAAATTCTTTTTCTTATGAGTAATTCTCTATTTTTAGATTGCAAATATATATATTCAAGTTGCAAATATGTATATTCAATCTGCGTATATATATTTACAATCTAAAAATAGACTTTTCCTCGTTAGTATTACAAGTTTATAATGGGTGTAAATCATTATTTGTTAGTTTGTTAACGATTTTAATCCTCTCTTGTAGAGTTTTTTATAGAGATAAGTCGCTCGGAGTAGACTTCGGGGCGTTATAGAGTGTTTGCAGTGTAAGTCCTCGTTATTCGGGTTCAGAAGTGTACCGATTGTACCGTTATAGCCTTGGGAATTATGCTCTTTTTGCAATTACTGTTATCCTACAAAGTCTACGTGCACGAAGTAGTACAATAGCTTTAGCATCTTGTGCAGGGCTTCTTTCTGGTGATTTTGTTGTGCTCATTCTTTTTTGATTTTAACAGGGGGATATTGGGGGTGTATGGCATCTTCTTTTTTACGAGTGAATTAGGGGGGCTTTCCCTATAACATTACCGTTTTGTTGAAACCTTTTTATGCGAGAAGACTTGTGTATTACAAATAAAGTTGTACCTTTGCATCGCGTTTGAGAAAAACGAGGTTTGTAGAAGCTCCTTTCTCCCTGCGTTTGTACGACTCCGTAGCTCAGTTGGTAGAGCAACTGACTCTTAATCAGTGGGTCGAGAGTTCGAGCCTCTCCGGGGTCACAATGTTACTGAAAAGTCCGTCTAAGGAATCCTTAGGCGGATTTTTTTATCCGCTTTTTAGAGTGTAGCTATCTGTCAAGAGGGGGAGCCTTCTCTTCCAATCTCTTTTTGTAACACGCTCTAAGGAACTATTGTCGATTTTGTTGAGCAAAAAAATGCACCCACTGTACCTTTTTCTCTTTGTTTACAGTGCTGTAGAACGTCATATTCTGATTACTTTTGCAGGAGTTTTGAGCAGGATAGTTTGTTATGATACAGATAGACGACAAGATAATAAGCCGAGACGTTTTTGAACGCTATTTCGTTTGCGATTACGATATCTGTCGCGGTGCTTGTTGCGTCGAGGGGGATAGTGGAGCTCCCTTATCCTCTCAAGAACCGATGATTATGCGTCGTTTGCTTCCTCTGGTAACCCCTCTCTTGAGCGAAGAGGCACTTGCCGTGATACGAGAGAAGGGGATTAGTTACATAGATCAGTCGGGCGAAGAAGTTACACAGTTAGTCCATGGAAAAGACTGTGTATTCACCACTTACGATGAGCAGGGTCGATGCCTGTGTGCCTATGAGAAGATATACAGAGAGGGTAAAAGCTCTTTCCCCAAACCGATAAGTTGCCACCTCTATCCGATACGCGTACACCGTTATAAATACTCGATAGCCCTAAACTATGACCAGTGGGATATCTGTAAACCTGCTTTGAGCTTGGGCAAAAAACTTGGTATTCCGCTCTATAAGGCACTGAAAGAACCCATTGTAAGGGCTTTTGGCGAGGCTTTTTTTGCGGAAATAGAAGAGGCTGCCCGACTATTAGAAGAGGCAAAAAAAGAGCAACAGTAGGGAAATAAAGCGTAGCGTCTGTTTTTCGATAAGAGAGATATGAGGAGTATAGAGCAAGTTTTTTTCATCTTCCTTTTTTATGCTTTTGGCGAGTTGCTAAGTGTTCTTATCGCTCGTTTTATCCCTGGTAGTGTATTGGGAATGCTCTTTCTTTTTATTGCCCTAAGACTAAAGATCGTCAAGCCCCAACAAGTAGAGGGAGTCTCTTCCTTTCTAACGACCAATATGGGTGTTTTTTTCGTGCCTGCAGGCGTGGGGTTGATTACGCAACTCGATTTACTGCGTCAGTATTGGTTAGCCATAACCCTTTCGATGGTGTTGAGTACGATTCTTGTGCTCGCTGTTGTAGCATGGGCGCAACAGAAGATGGAGGCTCATTCGCTTAAACATAAAAAGAGGCTATGAAGATTGTTGCAGAACTATTGACCAATCCCTATTTTGCTATCCCCTTTACATTGGGGATTTATATTCTTGCTCAAAAGTTGTATCACAAAGTACATTTTCCTCTTTTCCAACCCCTTGTGGTAACGATAATTATCTTGATTGTGCTCCTAAAAGTGGTTGATATCCCCTATGAAGAGTATCGTAAGGGAAGTAATTTGCTGGATTTTTTGCTGGGGCCTTCTGTGGTTGCCGTAGGTTATTTGCTATACCAAAAGAGCGAGTATCTAAAGGGAAGATTGATTTCCATATTAACCTCTGTTTTTATTGGAGCAGTGGTGGGGATTGTTAGTGTGATGCTTATCGCTGCTCTGTTCGGCGCTGATAAGATTATAGTGGCATCGATGGCTCCTAAGTCGGTAACTACGCCCATTGCAATGGCACTATCTGAGGGTTCGGGAGGTATTCCTGCCTTGACGGCTGTTGTGGTTGTGATTGCAGGTATCTTTGGCGGACTGGTTAGTCCTATCGTATTTCGTGTTCTGAAAATAGAGGATAAAGTTGCCAAGGGTTTGGCTTTGGGAGCTTCTGCACACGGTATGGGCACGCTAACGGCTATTCAATTAGGAGCCGTTGAGGGAGCTTTGGGGGGATTGGCCATTGGTATAATGGGGCTTTTTACCTCTATTCTTATCCCGATTGTAGATTATATTCTGCATCTTCTATAGAAGATTTTGTTACTTTTATGCGACCTAAAGAGAAGGCTTAAGGTAAAAATGTTTTGAAGAAAACTTAGAAATAAACAGCAATAGATATGACTATTCAAAAACCTCGAGTGCGCTTTGCTCCAAGTCCTACAGGACCTCTACACATAGGGGGAGTGCGTACAGCACTTTACAATTACTTCTTTGCTCGCCATTTTGGAGGGCAGATGATACTTCGTATAGAAGATACCGACAGTAAACGATTTGTAGCTGGAGCCGAAGAGTATATTATAGAGTCTCTGAAGTGGTTGGGTATAGAGATAGATGAAGGGGTGGGCTATGGAGGAAACTATGGACCCTATCGCCAGAGTGAGCGTAGAGATATTTACCGACGTTATGTAGAGCAGTTGCTTTCGGAAGGCAAGGCGTACAAAGCCTATGATACGGCAGAAGAGTTGGAGGCTATGCGTGCCTCTTCTCCCAACTTTCAGTACGATGCCTCTACTCGCGGAAAGATGAAAAATACATTATCCCTCTCTCTTGAGGCAATCGAGGCTTTAGAGGCAGCCCATACGCCCTTTGTGGTACGTATAAAAATAGAGCCAGGCGAGGAGATAGTGGTCAAAGATTTAATCCGAGGAGAAATAACAATAAACTCCTCTATTATTGACGACAAAGTGCTTTATAAGAGTAGTGATGACTTGCCTACTTATCACTTGGCCAATATCGTAGATGACCATTTGATGGAAGTAACGCATGTGATTCGAGGTGAGGAGTGGTTGCCCAGTGCTCCTCTGCATAAACTTTTGTACAGAGCTTTGGGATGGGAAGAGACAATGCCCCAGTTTGCTCACTTAGCTCTATTGCTCAAGCCCGAGGGGAATGGTAAGCTAAGTAAACGTGATGGAGATAGATTGGGGTTTCCTGTCTTTCCTTTGGAGTGGAAGGACCCAGAGACAGGTGCCGTATCTATGGGATATAGAGAAGAGGGGTATCTGCCCGATGCTGTGGTGAACTTCCTTGCTCTTCTGGGATGGAATCCAGGCGATAATCGAGAGGTTATGAGCCGAGAAGAGTTGATTGCATCTTTCTCATTGGAGAGGTGCAGTAAGTCGGGGGCAAAGTTCGATTTTGAAAAGGGAAAGTGGTTTAATCATCACTATTTACAGCAAGAGCCATTGGAGGCGTTAGAAGCGTTGTTCCGTCAAGACCTCGTAAAGAGAGGGATCGTTATCCCCGACAATTTGAAAGATATTATAGCTACTGTGCGAGATAGAGTGCAGTTGGTATCGGAGCTTTGGAATGAAACTTCTTTCTTTTTTCATGCTCCCGAAGCGTATGACGAGAAAACGGTAAAAAAACGTTGGAAGGAGTCAACACCTCAAGAGTTGCAGGCTGTCGCGCAGATGTTGCAGAGTTTAACTCCGTTTGATAGTGCTACTATCGCCGATAGATTGAATGCTTTTATCCAAGAGCAGGGGTATAATATGGGAGGCGTTATGAATGCTTTACGTCTTTCTTTGGTGGGTGCTCCCAAAGGACCACACATCAACGATATTATTTATCTTTTAGGATTGGAAGAAACGCTCCGAAGGATAGACAAAGCGATAGAAGCTCTCGCGTAGAAGTGCCGTGGAAATGCTTGTCGAGAGAAAGTAAGTTTAGACAAAAGACTGTGTCTATATATAAAAAGAGCGAAGGATATATTGCTATCTTTCGCTCTTTTCGTTCATATCTGTTTTTAATAATCTATTCGAATACCTGAACTCCAGGAGAAGGTCAGAGGGTGTTCCTTATAGAAAGTATGCAGGCGACTGTTGTCGTCGAAGTAGTAGGCCAATCCTGCCTCGGTAAAGAGACTGAAGTTAGGGCTTATTTGATACGAGACGCCAGCTCTTCCCTGTAGTGAAAACTGCCAAGCTCTCGTCTCCAATCGCTCTTTTTCTATCTTGGCCAAGAGCATTTTGTCTATTTGCAAATTACTGGCGGTATAGAACTGAAATCTGTTGACTGTGGCAACTTTCAGACGTACCCCGATAGGTACACCCAAATAGTGTATTTGCTGGCGTGCTCGAGGAATAGCTCCCAAATTAAACACGTTGGAGCGCAGATAGGTATAAGCAATACCAGACTCTAAGTAAAGTCCAGAGTTTAGTGCGTAAGATAAACGGAACCCTATATTAAAGGGTTGTGTATGGCGGAACGTAGCTCTGTCGTAGCTATATTCGTTGTTCTGCGCATGGACTAATTCTTTAGGCTGAGATGTACGCAGAAGAGGCTGGTTGGGGATATAGCTCTTTCCCTTTTGCGAGGGGGTAGTGTTGGCATAAGCCTGAACAGAGAGAGCGTTTTCGTAGGCCAATAAATTGCTTGCAGAGGAAAAACTCTCAACTTTTGAACCGTAAGGGGCTATCGGTTGTGAGGGTAGGGGTACACTTATCGTGCTTGTCTTCTTCTCTGCTTTCTGCTCTTCTTCTCTGCTTACTTCTTTTTCTACCTCTTGTTTTGGCTCTGGTTGTATGCTTTTATGCTCTTCGGTAGGGAGAACTGGTTGCTCCTCGGCTTTCTCCTTTTCTTGTGGAGCATAAGCGTTGGATGGGTGGAGTTGAGGGGCATTAGTGAAATTGCCCTCTTTTTGCTCTGTACGAGCGGTCTCGAGAGAGCCATACACTTCTGGTCGGGAAGTAGAGGTACTCTCGGCAATAATAGGGCTACCCCCTATTGGCTCCAAAGTCTGCTCTTGGGTTTGATTTTTCCAAAGCACAAATCCTACTCCAATCGCCAAAAAGAAAGTAGCAGCTATCGCTCCTATCTGCACGAGAGAGGGCTTAAACAGGATAATCTTAGAGCGAGAAGGCAATTCTTTAGATAGAGCTTCCCATCCTTTCTGAATATCCAATTCTTGAGGCGATTGTTTTTGCTCAACCTTATTCTTAAGGGTTTTGAGCCAGGGGTCTAAATGTTGATTGTGTTTATCTAAAGCCATAGGTTCATGTTGTTGTGTTGTGCGTGTGCCACTCTTTTATACTACGTGCGAGGATTTTCTTTGCTCTTGATAGCTGAGACGACGAACTCCGTTCGTTTATTCCCAGAAGTTGGGCAATTTCCTTGTGTGATTTCTCCTCAAAAACATACAAATTGAATACAGTTCTATACCCATCGGGTAGTTGCTGTATCATCTGTAAGAGTACCTCTTGGCTGATTGTTTCTACCTCTCGCTCCTCGGGTATATCGTAGAGGTCATCGACGGAGTCTTCTTCGTGTAGGCTATCGCGATTGTCGTCGATTGAAAAAGTTTGTATTCGATTGCTCTTGCGCAACCACATTAAACTCTCGTTGATACAGATGCGTGTAAGCCAGGCCTTGAGGGAACCCTCTTCCTGATAGGTAAAAGATGAAAACTTTTTGAATATGATTAGAAAAGAATCATGGAGCAGATCTTTGGAGTGCTCTATGTCGCTTAAGTACCGTTGGATTGTGTTTAGCAAGTGAGGAGCATAGCGTTCATACAGGGTTTGAAAAGCGAGTTTACTCCCTTTCTTACAAGCCCTATATAACTCCCATTCGCTCATTTTTCAATAAGCACCCTTACCAGAGGACCGTTGTGGAAGTAATACTGGATATTCCTTTCTCCCTCTCCGTCGAGCCATGCGCGGTAGATACTTGCTCCGTCTTGGCTGAGTTGGTTCTGGAGATATATGGTATAAACTTTATTCTTATACCTTAATTCGAGTTTTTCTCCATTGATTTTTTCCTCAGCTGCTATTGGTCCAAAGAGAAGGAAAGGCCTAAACTCCCCGATTCCCTCTCTCGGCAATAGTTGTAAGGTTTCTGCATAGAAGCTAAAGGTTGAGTGCTCTTCGGTACTTTGCTTTTTCAAAAGAGGGTAAGTCTTTCCTCTGAATATCAAAGAACAATCTTTGTAGAAGTGGTCTTCCAATACTTCTTTTCTCTCTACAATCCTTGTCGGAGCATTTACGGGCAAGATGTAAAGCGTAACAGGGCGCAGAGTTTGAGCCTTTTGCATCTTATCCCATACAGGATTGGTTGTGGTTAAGGTTATGTTGAAAGGGGTATTGGATAGATGCGGTATATCGTTTACCCAAACTTTAGTATGGAACTTACCATTGTCGGCTGTATGGATAAACTTGATTTCGTGTTTCTCTCCGCCCGGAAGGTGTAGTGTGAAGCTAGTTAAAGTGCTGTAGTCGGGCTGAAACTCTCCGAATACGATACGATAACTTCCCTTGATACGTTCCACGTAAAGAGCTTTGTAAAACTCGGGTTGGGCACGAAGTTCTCTACTGGGTCTATCTTGACAGTCGAATGTCTGCCCATCGTAAGAGACTTTGATATCTCGGATTAACTCGTACCCTTCCTGAGTTGTTGGGTCGATTAGTGATTGTTCCTTTGGAGATACTATACTAATTTCAAAAGAAGTACTTCTATAATCCCAAATAATATCATGAAATCTGGGACCCATTTTCGAACAACCACTAATCACAATCACAAACAGAAGTAAGAACAAAGATTTAAAAAGTTTCATGTGTTGTTGTGTTGGGCTACTCATTGTAATATGCTTCCTAATTTTGTGTTGTACATTAGGTAAATGCAGGAAAGATGGAAATACTGCACGGGGTAAAGAAAAAAATCTTTACCCCGACTGTTTTTTCTGTTTTTATGCTCTATGATAACTCATAATGCTATGGTTATGTCCTGTCTTTTCAGTTACTTATAGGTTTTTATAGAGCGCGTAAAAACGATAAGTATATTATTCTTGATTTTTTTGTTTTAATGATTCCAACAGTTCGTCGAAGTACTCTCCTCGGGTGATAACACCGTTCTTGACGATGACAGATTCTACACGTCCGATGGCAGCAGGGCTTCCGTCGGGGAATAGGATATACTGATCAAAGATGAGTTTAACACCTTCTTTGTAGCAATTGAGAGCTGTAACGAATTTGTCTCCACTACGGAGTGGTTTCTTATAGGTGATTTCTATTTTCCGTACAAAGGCATCTAGCCCCTCTTCGTGCATTTTCCCGAAATTGTCGCCTAAAGACTCCAAGAATTCATGGCGAGTATGCTCCATGTAGTGTTGGTAGTTGGCATTGTTTACTACGCCCTGCAAATCGCACTCATAATCTCGGACTTTTTCCTCTAAGGTAAATAGGTACTTCTTGTCTTTCATTATATCTCTTTTGTTTTAGAATGTTTCTTGGATATCTTTTCTTGTTTCAAACACGTAGACTTTATCTCCATTGCGCACGCGAGAGGGTACTACTACCGAAACTCGCCAACCTTTTTCGCCAATTTCTACTGGTTTGAGGTCGTATCTTATTTCGTCGATTACGGTGCGCACCAAGCCTGTTGTCGGCCCTGTGATAAGAAGTTCGTCGCCGACTTTTATGCTTCCCGCCTCTAACTCCAACTCGGCTACTCCCAGTTTGCTAAAGTAATTGGTCACTTTCGCTTTATATATCTTCTGTTGCGTGGCAGCCGAGCCGTAAATAGGCGTCCACTCACCCAGGCGTTTCCCTAAGTAGTAGCCATCCCAGAACCCTCGATTAAAGACTGTTGCCAAGCGTTGATCCCAATCTTTGATACGCTCTTCGTCGAAAGTTCCGTCCAATACTGCTTCGAGAGCTTCGCGATAGCAACGTACTACGGTATCAACGTATTCGGGTCCTCGAGCACGCCCCTCGATCTTGAAAACACGTACTCCAGCATCGACCATTTTATTGAAGAAGTGAATCGTTTTAAGATCTTTGGGCGACATGATGTTGGCATTCTCCACCTCAAGTTCTATGTTACTTGTTGTGTCGAATACTTGGTAGGAACGTCGACATATCTGACTACAAGAGCCTCGATTGGCAGATTTGTTCAATTCGTGCAGAGAGAGGTAACACTTGCCCGATACTGCCATACAGAGTGCGCCGTGCACAAACATTTCGATGCGAATAGGCTTGCCTGCAGGACCCACGATGGGTTGCTCTTCGATGGCTCGGTGTATGGCACTGACTTGCTCCAAGTTGAGCTCTCGAGCGAGTACTACCACGTCGGCAAACTGTGCGTAAAACTCCAAAGCTGCGGTGTTGGAGATGTTGAGTTGGGTCGAGAGATGCACCTCTACTCCCAAGGAGCGGGCATAGCTCATTGCCGCCACATCTGCTGCTATGATGGCAGATACTTTGGCTTCGGCAGCGGATCTGATGAGCTGTTGCATATACTCGATATCGCCATCGTAAATAATGGTATTGATAGTGAGATAGCTTTTTACGCCTCTTTCACGGCAGATGTTGGCTATCTGGAATAAATCTTTTTCGGTAAAGTTGTACGACGATTTGGAGCGCATATTGAGCCCTTCCACCCCGAAGTATATGCTGTTAGCCCCTGCATTTATAGCAGCCATGAGCGATTCGTAAGAACCAGCTGGTGCCATAAGCTCAAAGTCTTGAAGAGAGAGACTTCTATTTCTTTTTATTTCCATACCGCAAAGGTAATCTCTATTTAATAATCTTCTCGTTCCTTGATAGTTATAGAATGTTACAGTAGCTTAGTATCTATAAAAAGATCGTGGTGTGAGGCACAACTTTGCTTGTAGGGGGTACTCTCTCATGGATTTCTATAATACCCTAAAACAAAGAAGGAAATAAGTGGAAAGTTGAGACCTGAGATAAGCAAAGTTTACACGTATGACAACCGACGTTTGCTCCTATGCTAACTGAAGTTTGCTCGTATGATAACTCAAGTTGGCACCTGTGGTAGGTGGAAGTAGCTCCCATTGTAAATAGTATTTACACGAGAGCTAGGGATATGCTTTATTTTTTGCTAAGAAAGTTGAGGATAGCCTTCTTAACTTCCTCTACGCATTGGTAGAGATTATCATTGACAAAGGTGCGGTCAAACTTATCGGCAAAGGAGAGTTCGTAGGCGGCACGCTCCAAGCGACTGGCAATTACATCGGCTGTTTCGGTACCTCGCTTTTCCAGTCGCTCTCTCAAAATTGCCATCGAGGGCGGTTGCAGAAAGATGGACAATACTTGCTCTCCATAGAGTTTTTTTACTTGTAAAGCCCCTTCTACATCAATGTCTAAGAGTAGGTTACGGCCTAAAGTGTCGATCCTTTTCAGTTCGCTCTTTAGGGTGCCGTAGTAGCGGCCAGGGTATACTTCTACATACTCAATAAAGAGATTTTGATCTATGTTGCGCGCAAACTCCTCCTTCGAAAGAAAATAGTATTCTACACCGTGTTGCTCGGATCCTCTCGGATCTCTGTTAGTCGCCGAAATGGAAAAGGATAGATGAAGAGACTCTTCTTTCATAAGATGTTCTATAACAGTTCCTTTACCCGTTCCAGAGGGTCCTGATATGATTATTATGCGAGACATATAGTATATGTGTGGGATTACAGTATGTTGAGTACTTGCTCTTTGATTTGTTCCAACTCGTCTTTCATTTGTACTACGAGCCTCTGCATGTCGGCATTATTGCTTTTGGATCCAAGGGTGTTAATCTCTCGCCCTATTTCCTGGGCTATGAAGCCGAGTTTCTTTCCGATACCCCCCTCGTTACCCTCGTTCATAGTGGTCATAAAGTAGCGGAGGTGGTTGGAGAGGCGGTGCTTCTCTTCATTAATATCCAGCTTTTCAATATAGTAGATGATTTCCTGTTCGAGTCGGTTTTGGTCAATGGTTATCCCCTCCAATTTAGAGAGCTCCTCGGAAAACTTTTGACGTATATTTCTGATACGTTCCTCTTCAAAAGGGGTAATTTGAGTGAGGAAAAGCGAGATGTTGTTGAGCTTGTCGGTGAAAATCTGCTCTACCATCGCCCCCTCTTGTGTGCGGAAAGCTCGTAGCCCCTCTATTGCCTCGAGTAAAGAGGCCTCTAATTGTGCCCAGTCTGCTTCCTCAATCGATGTGGGTAGCTCTTGTGCAGGTAGTAGAGAGCCTGGGAGAGAAAGAAGACGCGTGAGGATATCGTCGGGGCAGGCTACACCGATTTTGTGAGCGATCTCTTTTATCTCTTCGTAGAAAAGAGCAATGCGAGTGTGATCAAAAATGTTGGAAGAGGGTAGGGTAACTTCGCTACTAATGGGAGTTGCTGTGATAGTAACCTCTGCTTTACCTCTAACCAAATGACTGGAAATAACATTACGGATTAGAGGTTCCGATTCTTTGAAAAGAGGGGGAATACGAAGGGATAGTTCCAGCTGTTTACTATTGAGAGTGCGTATCAATACGCTCACTTGGTGGTCTTTTATAATGGCTTCGCTCTTTCCGAAGCCCGTCATAGAGAGTAACATATACTATACTTTATCTGCGAGATCGGTGGGTACAAAAAATAACCCTCGTACTCCTTTTTATGAGTGTCGGAGGAGTACGAGGGGAGTTATAGAATTACTATTTATAGGGCTTCTTTGCCATGGCAGTTTTTATACTTCTTGCCACTACCACAGGGGCATGGGTCGTTGCGTCCTATACGAGGTTCGGCTCTAACGGGTTCGGGTTTGGATGCCTTTTGATTGACCGAAGAGGCTACCTGACGCTGTACCGCCTGCTGCTCCTGTATATCGTCCTTTTGAGTACGATAACGGCTCATATCCTGCTTGCGCTCGGGCATAGCCTGTTTTACCTCTACCTTGCGCTCAGGATCATTTTGGTTTTCTTCGGGAGCTACGGGTATGTGAGCGCGCATCAGTACGGCTGCATTTTTGCGGTTCATATTGTCTACCATGTTTTTGAAGAGATCGAAGCTCTCTAACTTATAGATGAGCAAAGGATCTTTATTTTCATAACTGGCATTTTGAACAGAGTTGCGCAGTTCGTCCATCTCGCGAAGATGCTCTTTCCAAGCCTCGTCGATGGTGTAAAGCGTGATGCTCTTTTCAAACTCTTTTACCACACTTTTACCTTCGGTTGCATCGGCTTCTGACAGATTGGTTACGACATTGTAGGTACGACGTCCGTCTGTGATAGGTACTACTATGCGTTCGAAGTTCTCGCCATGTTGTTCACGTACGTTGTGGATAACGGGATAAGCGATATTGGCTATAGCCTCGGCTTTGCGCTTGAATGTTTTGTAGACTTCGTCGAATGTGGTATCAATCAATGTTTGTGCCTTTTCCTTTCTGAAAGTCTCTTCATCCATCGGAGGCTCTACAGCCAAAGTTGCAATAAGCTCATTCTTAAACTCAGCGAAGTCTTCCACCTCTTTGTTTTTAATAACTATAGAAGAGGTTACATCGTATAGAGTGTTGAGTACGTCCATGCCGATACGTTCGCCCATGAGTGCGTGTCTACGGCGTGTATAGATAACTTCACGCTGTGAGTTCATTACGTCATCGTATTCCAAAAGACGTTTACGGATGCCAAAGTTGTTTTCTTCAACTTTCTTTTGTGCCTTTTCTACCGAGTTGGAGAGCATTCTATTCTCAAGCACTTCTCCCTCCTTAAAGCCCATGCGGTCCATCATAGCGGCGATGCGGTCACTTGCAAAAAGGCGCATCAAATGGTCTTCCAAAGAGATGAAGAATACCGAAGAACCTGGGTCACCCTGACGTCCCGAACGTCCTCTCAGCTGGCGGTCTACACGACGAGACTCGTGACGCTCTGTACCTATAATGGCAAGTCCTCCTGCCTCCTTAACCTCTGGCGTTAATTTGATGTCGGTACCACGACCTGCCATATTGGTGGCTATGGTAACGGTTCCTTTTCGCCCTGCTTGAGCTACGATGTCTGCTTCACGCTGGTGCAGTTTAGCATTAAGAACGTTGTGTTCTATTTTGCGTAGCGATAGCATTCGGCTCAAAAGTTCGCTGATCTCAACCGAAGTTGTACCGACCAGTACGGGACGTCCCTGTGCTACCAAAGATTCGATTTCTTCGATTACGGCATTGTATTTCTCTCGAGCTGTTTTATAGATACGGTCGTTGAGGTCTTTGCGTTGGATAGGTTTGTTCGTGGGGATAACGACTACGTCCAATTTGTAGATGTCCCACAACTCGCCTGCTTCGGTCTCTGCTGTACCTGTCATACCTGAGAGCTTGTGGTACATACGGAAGTAGTTCTGCAGGGTAATAGTGGCGAATGTTTGCGTGGCAGCTTCTACTTTAACGCGCTCCTTGGCTTCGATAGCTTGGTGCAAACCGTCTGAGTAGCGACGGCCGTCCATGATACGTCCTGTTTGCTCGTCTACAATCATGACCTTGTTGTCCATTACAACGTATTGATCATCTTTCTCAAACAGAGTATAGGCTTTTAGGAGCTGGTTTACGGTATGTACTCTTTCGCTCTTGATGGAGTAATTGGTTACCAAATCGTCTCGCTTAGAGACTCTTTCCTCGGGAGATAGAGCCATGGTGTCTAATTGTGCTAACTCGCTCGCAATATCGGGTAGTACGAAGAACGTTGGGTCTCCAGTGCCTTGTGTGAGGAGGTCGATACCCTTATCGGTAAGCTCTATACTATGCATCTTTTCGTCGATGACGAAGTAGAGCGGGTCGGTAATGATATGCATCTGACGCATATTCTCTTGCATGTAGGTCTCCTCGGTTTTTAGCATAGAAGCCTTAACACCAGGCTCACTGAGGAACTTGATTAAGGCCTTTGATTTGGGAAGTCCCTTGAAAGTGCGGAATAGTATAACGTATCCCTCTTCCTGCTCTTTCTTGTCTTCGCTTTTAATTTTTTGCTTAGCATCCAATAGGAGTTGGTTACAGAGCTTGCGTTGCGCCTCTACTACCTTCTGTACGTTGGGGAGGTACTCTTCGAAAAGTTGGTCTTCTCCCTTAGGTGTTGGACCCGAAATGATAAGGGGGGTACGAGCGTCGTCAATAAGTACGGAGTCTACCTCATCGACTATCGCATAGTTATGCTTGCGTTGTACGAGGTCAGAGGGAGAGGTGGCCATATTATCTCTCAAGTAGTCAAAGCCAAACTCGTTGTTTGTTCCGAATGTAATGTCGGCGTTGTAGGCCTCTCTACGTCCTACGGAGTTGGGTTTATGCTTGTCGATACAGTCTACCGTTAATCCGTGGAATTGGTACATTGGCCCCATCCACTCAGAGTCTCGTTTGGAGAGGTAATCGTTGACCGTCACGACGTGTACCCCGTTACCTGTAAGGGCGTTTAAGAAAACGGGTAGAGTAGCCACGAGTGTCTTACCTTCTCCTGTCGCCATTTCGGCAATCTTTCCTTTGTGAAGCACGACACCTCCGATAAGCTGTACATCGTAGTGTACCATGTCCCAAGTGATTTCATTCCCTCCTGCTACCCAATGATTTTGATAAATTGCTTTATCGCCTTCGATGCGAACAAAGTCCGATTTTGTTGCCAAGGTCTTATCCATCTCTGTGGCGGTAACCACGACTTCGCTGTTTTCACGAAAACGGCGTGCTGTATCCTTTATGATGGAGAAGGCTTCTGGTAGTATTTCGTCAAGTACACCCTCTATTTTTTCAAGGATTACTTTTTCCAACTTGTCTACTTTTGCCCAAAGTTCTTCTCGCTGGTCTAAGTCTAAATTCTCAATAGAGCTTTTCAAAGACTCTATTTCTCCCCGCTCTTCTTGGGTAGACTCTTGTATCTTCTCTCTTAACTTTTGGGTGCGAAGTCTTAGTTCGTCGTTTGATAGTGCCTCGATGCTCGGATAGATTTCCTTTATTTTTGCAATATAAGGCTCTACCTCTTTCAAATCTCGCTGAGATTTATTCCCAAATAATTTTGATAATATGTCGTTCAATCCCATATGATCGATTGTTTATTTTTGCTTGATAGTTCTGTTATTCGTCTCTTTTTATTTGCTCATTTGCAGTATCTCCTGTATGGGAGCACCTATTGCTTGAGTGGGAGGTCTTATCCTGAGTATATAAGAGAGTGTAGAGGCAATCGAAACCATGCGAACGGGAGTGCGAATCTCTCTTCCTTTTCCTCCCAACCGTGTTGCTATGAGCCATGAATAGGCGGGAGGAATTGTAACAGGGTAGGTAGACACGCGTTGCTCGCCCTGATCTATAAGCTTCGTTGCGTAGTGAAGACCTATTAATACATCTATATTAGTAGAACGTGGTAAAAGATGATGCAGACGTCGGGCTATAACTTCTTGTGTCTCCTCTTCTGTTGTACGAGTCGCATAGGTATAATCTACTCCCTCGAAATCTTTTACAAAAGAGGCTGCTTTTCTCTGTACTTCTCTTAGAGATAAACCTTTGCGCTCGATTAAGGCTCTGTCTAAATAGAGAGCATCGGGAGTAACTCGGAGTACCCAATCTGCTTTACCATAGAGGGCAGAAAGGTAGAGATTCGTTAGAGCCTGACAGCGTTGTGTGGAGAAGCTGTAAATTGTTTTTGGAGCACTACTCCCTTCTGTACGGGGGGAGGTGTTGGGAACTGTAGAAAGGAAGACGATGCAGTTTTCTTGACCAAAAAAAGTTTCTGCAGAGCGTAGTAGCTCGCCAATGGTTTTATCTGTTCTAAAATAGCTATCAATCGCTTCGATACTGTAGACAGAGAGGGGAGAACTTCCCTTGAAAGAACTAAGATTGTAAATGACATTTACAACCGATGGAAAATCTTTTTCCGATTGAGATAAGTCAGATAAAATTTTCTTTGTAAATCGGGTGATCTCCTCATTGACTAAGGGCGTTTTTTTGAAAGACTTATAGAGATGTCCTCCTGTAAAGGAATAACTAAAAGATGTCTCTTTGTCCTCTCGAGAATAGGGCAGATAGAAACGAGTAGGAGCTTCGCCAGACCATTTTAGGGCATGGATACGTTCTCGAAGAGCCTCCTTGCCGTTGTTGATGTTTGAAAAACTTTTTGGAAAAAAGGTATACCATGAGGAGGAGGCCCAAAGTCCACTAATATCGTCAATCCAAAATGCTCCAGAGGCACTCGAACCGCTCGTAATGAGGGCTTCTTGAGCATTGGCGGCAATAGAATATACTCTGCTCTTGTTTTGGGTAAGATCTAAGAGTACGTTGCCTACTGTTTCGTAGGTCAGATGCTCGGGAGATATTTTTTCGGAAGTATTGATCCCTCGATGTTTTTTACTCTGTAAAAGAGTTTTGTAATCTGTACCCAGCCCTATTAGATGATGAGTGGGGTAAGCCCCTGTCATAAGCGTTGCCAGTGCTTGGGTCGGGTGGGTTATAGGATATTCGTAGTCGGCATTACGAAAAAGAGTACCCTCTTTTATAAGACGATTGATGCCCTGATCGCCAAAATAGTGCTGATAACTCTCCAGAATATCTACATCGACACCTGTAAGATGGATATACAAGAGTAATTTAGGTACTTCTTGTGCCTTTGTCGGTTGCGATGAGAGTGCCGATAAGACGATTAACGATGAGAGTAACTGTGTAAGCCTATTTTTTTTGTTCATATGTTCGTTGGGTCTTACACTGAATTATAGTAAAGGAGAGCAACAGAGAAGTTGCCGCAAGAATTATTAGCGCAGGGTGAGAAGTTTGTATGCCTATAATCCCCAATAGAAGTATATAGCTTATTTGCCCCACTATATTGAGTCCCATTACATATTCCAAAAGTTTTGTCTTAGATAAAAATAGAAGAGATGGAACGCCTACAAGAAGATGTAATGGGTTTAGGAATAGTAGGTTCCAATTGGGAGACACCAATGGATGTAATGAGAAAAATGTTAGGAAGAAGATAACTGAACCCGCTATCCCTTGTATCAAAAAGAGTATAATCAATAGGGTACGACTACTGTGCCAATAGAGGTTATTTCTTTTACGTATTAGTAGCAAAAATAGTAAGATAAGACTCGCTATAAATGCAAATACAAAGGTGGGAGAAAGCCACATGGGAGTAGGAGCGACAGGAGCTGCATTGAAATAGGGATCGGCATAAGGAAAGGGCTGTTGAGGATAAAAGTGCTCCTCTTTTACCAAAGGTCTCTTCTCCCCTTCAGCAGAAACAATCTGTGCCCCCCGCATTATATCAATCAAGTAGACTGGAAGGAAAACCTGCTCTTCGGGTGAGACTGTTTTGTCGGTTTGACTACCCAAAGAGAGGTCGGTACCCAGTTTATACCAAGCTCTTTTGGTATTGCAATGGTCTAACATCTCTCGGCGCGAGAGCATAGGAGCATTGGCATCCAACTCTATCCTCCCAGAAAGAATCTCTTTTACCACGTCATAAGGACGCGTAGAGCAGTTGTCAAAAAGGAAATTGTATCTGTAAAAGGCTTTTTCGGGTTGGAGGTTATCCTCGAGATAAGCCTCCATCTTTTTGGCTTCCTCGGGTAAGAGGTTCAACTCCAATTCGTATAGATCGGCGTCGTAGATATAGCCTCTCATGTAGAGGTGAGAAGGAACTTTATCGAGGCGAAAATCATCCATACACCCCGTAATAAAGTTTATAGTGAAATTGGGGGCATCAAAATCAAATACTCCATAGTTATAAGTAAAGTCAGCTCCATCTTTACCCTGCACACGTACGCCCAAGTGCCCGTAGATAGAATAAACCTCTCTTTCTACGGGAGTGTTGAATATGAAGCTGATGAGAGGAGCATCTCTTTCCAAAGAGCTTTTAGAGGAGCTATCTGGTACTATCTTTTGAGCAGCAACTCTAAAAGGAAATAACAAAGAAAGAAATACTCCAAATGATAGTAAATGGAGTATTCCTTCCTTTTTCAATAGAATATCGATTCTCATCTCTGTATAGGAGGAAAAACTATCTTGATAACATTTCCCTGTATTTCTTATCAACAGCCTGACGATCCTCTTCTCGGGGTATAAACCCAGGCTTGTCGCCCATTTCGGAAACTATGGCAAGCTCTTCTTTAGAGAGGTGTGTCGGGATAAATACATTTACGTTAATCAATAAATCTCCATTGCCAAATCCTCGTACACTGGGAAGACCTTTATCCTTTAAACGGAGTATTTTCCCTGGTTGAGTTCCTGGTTCGATTGTTACTCGAGCTACCCCCTCAACTGTTGGAATTTCTACCTTCCCCCCTTCAATAGCCGTTTTTATCGGTATGAGTAGGTTATAGATCAGGTCATTCCCGTTGCGTATCAAGTTGGGGTCTTCGATTTCTGTAAACTGAACGTAGAGATCTCCGTTTTCTCCTCCATGAGGGGCTGCGTTGCCTTTACCTCTTAGGGGGATTTGTACACCCTCTCCAACACCTGCTGGGATATTGAAGGAGACCACTTCTTCTCCATGTTCGATGCCCTTTCCATGGCAATGATTACAGGGTTTGGTAATAACTGTGCCCAGCCCGTTGCAATTATGGCAAGTAGTTTGGGAACGCATTTGACCAAACGGAGTTCTCATTACTTGCGTAACCACGCCGCTACCATGGCAAACGGAGCAGGTAGATTTACCGTCAGGAGCCGTGGTACCTTCGCCATGACAAACGGAACAATGCACCATCTTCTTGACCTTGATTTTTTTCTCAGTCCCCTTGGCAATCTCCTTTAGAGAAAGCTTTATAGTTACTCGCATATCGGCTCCACGGGGTACGGTATCTTCACCAGCAAAGTTGCCGAATCCACCAAAACCTCCGAATCCAGAGCCCCCGAATATATCTCCAAAGCGGCTGAATATATCTTCCATACTCATGCCTCCAGCAGCGTAACCACCGCCTCCCATACCATCTATTCCAGCGTGTCCGAAGCGGTCATAACGAGCACGCTTGTCGGCATCGCTGAGAACATCGTAGGCCTCAGCGACCTCTTTAAATTTTTCTTCGGCTTCTTTATCTCCTGGATTTTTATCGGGGTGGTATTTAATGGCCATCTTACGATAGGCCTTTTTCAAATCCTCTTCGGTAGCTCCCTTGGAAACTCCTAATACTTCGTAGTAATCTCTCTTTGTCGCCATATGTTATTCACCAACAACAACATCGGCAAAGCGAAGTACTTTACCATTGAGTGTATAACCTGTTTTTACACAATCTATGACCTGTCCCTTCTGCTCGGGTGTAGGTGCAGGAACTACCGCTATAGCTTGTTGTTCCTCTCCGTTGAAAGGTGCTCCTATTGCTTCTATCGGTTTTACTCCATGTTTTTGTAGGTAGTCGATAAATTTGCTGTATATAAGCTCTACTCCCTCTCGTAAAGAGGTTACATCGCTTGCTGTTTGAATGTTTTTGAGGGCAAGTTCTATATCGTCGATCACGGGCAGAAGGTCTCCAAGTACTCTTTCCCCTCCGTTAAGCAGCAAATCTGCTTTTTCTTTCATCGTACGTTTACGATAGTTGTCATACTCTGCTACCAAACGAAGGTGTTTATCTTGCAGTAGGGCTAAATCTTGCTCTGGAGTATTGGCTGGAGGAGTGTCTTGCTCTTCGGAAGAGTCTTCTGCAGGCATCTCGTTGCCGTTTTCTGTATGGGTAGTTGTACGTTCGTGCTCTACCGTAGTCTCTTCTTGCGAAGTTTTCTCTTTGTTGTTACTGTTTTTATCCGTTTTCATCGAATCTGATACTGTTATATCTCCTTATATTTCTGTGTTTGTAGAAAAAATCTATTACATGAAATACAAAAAATGTACCAATCTAAATAGGTGGTGCGCAAAATAAAATCAATGCAAAGATAGCCAAAATGGAATAGTCCCCATATAACTCTTTACTGAAAAACGACTTTGTCGAGAGATTAGTTCTGTAATACCCTTTTTATTATAGGCAAAAAGGGAGAACGCAGATGAGAAAGGGGGGGCAAAAAGAAAGGTACATACCCATGAAAGCGGGATATGTACCTTTGAAGAGACCTCTACTGACTTAAAAATAATTTTTTGTAGAGAGGTTTCTTACTACTTTTTCATTTCAAGAATACGAAGCTCCAATATCTCCAGATTTTCTGGCTTGATTACACCAAAGAGGATAAAATATGCTTCAAGATTACGAGCAGGATCCGTAGCACGGTACGCCTCTTTTCCACCAACTTTGTATTCTTCTGCATCTACCATAGGGAAACCATAGTCATTGAAGAAGTCTTTTTTATTGATGTCGTCAAAGGTACCAGGTTTAAAGGTACCTAAAGCTCTTACGAAGTTTGTTTTGTTACTTTGGCTGTGGTGATAGGCTACTCCTCCCGTGAATGCAGTTTCTCCTTCTTTTTCAGAGAACTGATAGGAGATGCTTTCATTTAGACCTTCTTCGTAGAAAGGTATGTACTTCCATTTTTGAGAAAGCATGGCAGCGGTGATTTCTGCCTTAGCTTTTTTCATGTTGGCAAAATCCTTGGGCACATATATATCTCCTTTGAAAAGAGATGTATCGTATTTTATTTCTTGGTTTACGTTGACTTTTACTTCTGCTTTTTTTTCACCTGCTGTAACAGTAATCACTGCTTTCCCTTTTGCTACAGCTGTGATGCTTTTACCCTCTACTTTTACGATTCTTTCGTCGGAGGAAGAGAGAGAGTAGCTTTGGGTTGTGGGCTTCAATTTCACTTTTATATCGGCAGACTCGTTATTCTCAAGAGCAAATTTTAGAGTCTCTTGAACAGACATAGTGATCTCCGTAGGAGTTACCGATAGCTCTATGGCTTCTTGCTTAGGTTGTTTCTCTTTTTCACCACAAGAAGATAGAAGCACCCCGAATAATAGAACGAGTGCACTGCTGATTAAAAAAACTTTTTTCATTGTAATTCTATTGGTTATTGAATATTATTTGACCGTAGTCTATCTCTGTATAACAGAAGACAAAGATAATACTATATTGAATGCAAGACTATTTTAAGGCAAAGATTGATTTCGAAGAAGAGTGAAAATACATTTTTTCGACAAATAGAATAGCTCTTATCGCTTCCAGAAAACAGGGTGTAATAGACTTATCACAGTGAATACTTCCAAACGTCCCGCGAGCATAATCATGCTTAATATCCCCTTTTCAAAGCCCGTAGCCTCGGCAAAGGTCATGGAATACTTTCCAAAAGAGGGACCCACGTTACTAATGCAGGTAAATGTCGCAGAGGCCGCCGTGATAAAACTATTTTCGGCTAAAGTTAAGGCTATAATCCCGATGAGAATAACAACTGTGTACAGAGATATGAAAGCCATCACTTGTACTACTAAATCGCTGGCTAATGAATGCCCATTGATGCGTACAAGAGCTACCATATTGGGGTGTACTCTCTTCTTGAACTCATTGTTGAGGTTCTTTATCAATACCATGAATCGGCTCATCTTAAGTCCTCCAGTGGTAGACCCCGCGCATCCACATACGGTCATCATCATAATCCCGATGCAGAAGAAGAAGGGGTGCCATTCGTTCATATCTGCCGTAATGTACCCTGTTGTACTTATTAGCGATACGACTTGGAAAATAGCGTGTCTGAAATTGCCCTCGATGTTATCGTATAACCCTTGGCTATAGATCCAAACAAAGGTTACAAGGATAAAAACGGAAACAAAGATGGCAAACCATTTAAACTCTTCGTCCTTAAAAAGTTTTTTGGGAAATCCCGAAAAGGCAAAGTAAAGTAGAGACATGTTGAGACTGCCCACAAACATAAAGAAAGTAATAACATACTCTATGTAAGGGGAGTTATAGGCCAAAATACCAGCATCGCGTGTAGAATACCCCCCTGTAGATACACACGTGAAAGAGTGGCACAAGGCCTCGAAAAAGTTCATGTCGCCGAGAACGAGAAGCCCCGCAAGGGAAAGCGTTAGGGTAATGTAGACGAGGAATAGACGTTTGGCTACCTGCGTTATGCGAGGCAGAAATCGCTCATGTTTAATGCCAGTTGTCTCCGCATTGTAGAGTAGCCCTCCTCCTTTTCCCATAATAGGTAGTAAAGCCAAGCTAAATACAACAATTCCGATGCCGCCTTGCCACTGAATAAGACTGCGCCAGAGTAAAATAGCATGTGGTAATTGCTCTACCGAAGAAAAGATGGTAGCACCTGTGGTAGTGTATCCAGAAACAGTCTCGAAAAAAGCGTCGACAACGGTTTTTGTGTATCCCCCGAATATGAAAGGAAGCATTCCTATGAGAGAGAGAACCACCCAAGTAGCCGTAACAGCCAGCATCCCTTCTCTCAAATTGCCTCCCTGTTTTGACCGTTGTTGTTTTCCATAAACGACAAGTCCTGCTCCACAAGCGAGCATAATCAGAGTGGTGTAAACGAAAGGGAGTGTATCGTTTTCTTGAAAAGAGAGAGAGACAATGCTGCAAACGGCAAGAAAAAAGGCCTCCAACAAGCACATGTTCCCAACGACAAGTGCTACAAAAGGATAGTTGATTAGGGGGCGTTTTTGTATATTTTGTAGGTGACTAAGTGCCATACCTTGAGGTGTCTTTATTCTTCAAAAAGGGCTTTTATGCGGCTCATGGCAATGTTGTTACAGAAAACAACGACCAAATCGTACGCTTCGATGACCGTATTTCCATCAATCATCTGGGGAACTCCATTACGCACCATACCCCCGAGAGTAATTCCTTTCGGGAGGTTGAGATCCTTTACCGCTTTCCCTATGATGGGGGAGCCACTACGAGCTACAATTTCTGCCACATCGGCATTGGCTATCGTTAGACATTTGAGTGTACTTGTATCTTTGCCAAGGAGAGCTCGGTAGATGTGCCCTGCAGCAATCAGTTTTTTGTTTATGATAGTGCCGATATCTAACCGCTCTGCCAAGGGAATGTAGTCGATATTTTCCTCTTTGGCAATCGTTTTGAATACATTATACCTCTTGGCAGCCAAACAGGCGAGGACGTTTGTCTCGGAGTTTTCGGTGAGAGCGATGAATACTTGCGCATTGTCCAACCCCGCCTCGAGTAGTAGCGAGGGGTCTCTACCGTCTCCATGAAAGAGTTTGACATTGGAGGGGAGGCGGTCGCTAATTTCTGCAATACGTTTTTTCTCCCGTTCGACAATGGTAAATTTGATATGAGGAGAGGATTTTTCCACCGTACGCATAGCTATACTGCTTGCCCCCATGATGACAACGTGCTTTACCTCGACATTCTCTTTTCCTGCGAGTTGACGTATCTCTTCAACATCATTTCCCAGGGCGGTGAAAAATACGATATCTCCATGTTCGATAGTTGTTTGCCCCGTAGGGATAAGGGTTTCGTCACCTCTTTTTATGGCTACGATGTGAAAGCGTTTATCCTTTTTTTGAGGTAAATCGACCAGTTTTTTCCCTAAAATCGGAGCCCCATTGCGCACCTTTACACCGACGAGAACGATGTTGCCATTGAAAAGCTCAATATAAAGTCTCGCCCAGGGGTTGTTGATGGTGGTGTTTATTTCTTCTGCCGCAAGTTCTTCGGGGTAGATAATAGACTTTACCCCAAGTGTTTCGAGAAACCGGGCATACTCGCTGCTAAAATAGCGATGGTTGTTTATGCGAGCAATGGTTTCTTTTGCACCCAGCGAGGAGGCCAATGTACATGAAAATATATTGGCAAGTTCGTCGGGCATCACACTTATGAAAAGGTCTGTTTCTGCGATAGACAGAGACTTCAGTGTCTGTGCATCTAACGGATCGCCCGCTATTGTGAGTAATTCGGCATGAGCGAAACGCTCCAGAAGTTTGGCATCTGGGTCTATTAACGTTATATCCTGCATATCCTCCCGTGAGAGTTTTAGGGCAAGATGGGTACCTACTTCTCCAGCTCCTGCTATAACAATTTTCATCTTTATCCAACTATTTGAGAAAAGACTTCGTAAATGCTTTCTGCGTCCATTTGGCAATACCTGTACTGCTCATCGAGAGAGCCGTGAGGTATGAATCGATCGGGAATACCGATACGCTTGGTCTTGACTGTAAGACCTTCTTCGGACAAAAACTCCAGTGCCGCAGAACCCAAGCCCCCGTGAATAGTGCCATCTTCAACGGTAATAATAGCTTCGTACTCCTGTCCGATTTTTTTGAGAAGCTCTGTATCTAAAGGTTTCAGAAATATCATATCGTAGTGAGATGGAGTGGGTTTTCCCTCTTTTTCCAATCGTTGGATAACCGTCTCTACCTCTTTGGCTATCGGGCCGATGCTGATAATGGCAACCCGTGAGCCTTTGTGCAGTAGTTCCCCCTTTCCTATGGGGAGTATTTCGGGCTTATTGCGCCATTCAGAGAGTACTCCTTTGCCTCTCGGGTAACGTATAGTCATGGGTCCCTCTTGCCCCTTGTAAGCCGTTAACATAAGGTTGCGTAACTGATGCTCATTGCGAGGGGAAGCTATGATCATGTTGGGGATGCAGTTGAGATAAGCCAAGTCAAAAGCTCCCTGATGCGTCGCCCCATCTTCGCCGACCAAGCCTGCACGGTCGAAGCAGAATATAACATGATAGCGAGGCAGACAGACGTCGTGAATGATTTGGTCATACGACCTTTGGGCAAACGAAGAGTATATATTACAGAAGGGGATGAGCCCCTCTCTTGCCAAACCTGCCGCAAAAGTAACGGCATGCCCCTCGGCGATGCCTACATCAAAACTACGCTTGGGGTATGCCTGCATCAAGTGTGTCAAGGAACACCCCGATGGCATGGCGGGGGTAATTCCCACGATGCGCTCATCTTCATCGGCAAACTCTACCAATGTTTTCCCAAAAACGTCTTGATATTTGGGGGGGGCGTTTTCTTTCTTTTTGTCCAAACGCTCCCCTGTGACGATGTTAAAGCGTCCTGGAGCGTGCCATATAGTAGGATTTTTTTCTGCCCAAGGATAGCCCTTGCCCTTAACGGTACGTATGTGGAGCAACTTAGGACCTTGTAAACTTTTGATCTTCTGGAGCACCTCTATCAGGCGCAATACGTTGTTGCCGTCGATAGGTCCAAAAGAGCGAATGCTAAGACCATCAAAAAAACTACTATGACTGTTTGATATCAGACTTTTGATACTGTTGTTTATACGCAGTATGTTGCGTCTGTTGGCCTCGTCTATGAGGTGTATCTTCTTCAAACCTTTGTAAACGTTGTAGCGCACAGAGTTGTAAGAGGGACTCGTGGATACATCGACAAAGTATTTATTCAATCCCCCGACGTTAGCATCGATAGACATATTGTTGTCATTGAGTATCACGAGCATGTTGTTGGGGAAAGAAGAGGCGTTGTTTAACCCCTCGAAAGCCAACCCCCCCGTCATCGAACCGTCACCAATAACTGCTACCACGTGTCTGGGCTCCTTGTTGAGCCCAGCGGCAACCGATATACCCAAAGCGGCAGAGATAGAGTTGGAGGCGTGACCTGCGGGAAAGGTATCATACTCGCTTTCGTCGGGCGAAGGAAAACCTGCAATACCGCCCCATTGCCTCAAGGTCTCGAAAGCATCTCTTCTGCCCGTCAGTATTTTATGTGCATAGGCTTGGTGTCCTACATCCCACACGATGCGATCGTAGGGGGTGCAGTAAACATAGTGCAGGGCTACTGATAGCTCTACCGCTCCTAAACTTGAGCCCAAGTGCCCTGGGATCTGAGAGAGTACGTCCAATTCGTAGGAGCGTAACTCTCTACACACTTCGAGTAGCTGTTCTTTCGAGAGTGCCCTTAGATCACTGGGTTGATTGATGCTATTGAGTAGAGGATAGGGTGTTGCCATTGTCAATCAGGCTAAATTAGTGCAAGTGTAAACTTAGATAAAATGCTCGAGAAGTTCCTCTTTTGAGAGTACCTTTTGCTCTCCAGAGAGCATATTCTTGAGCGTGTATGAGCCGTTTTTAATCTCATCGCTCCCTGCCAAAACAACGTAGGGGATAGAGAGACTATCTGCATATCCCATCTGCTTTTTCAGCTTTGCATTGTCGGGGTATAGCTCCACCGCCACATTATTTTTGCGCATTTGGCGGATGACGGGTTGTAGTAGCGAGGCTTCCTTTTCTCCAAAATTGATAAAGAGTATTTGGGTAGAGGCTGTAGTCTCTTCGGGGAAACGCTCCAACTGCTGGAGTACGTCGTATATACGATCGGCTCCGAAAGATATACCGACGCCCGAGATACCTTGTAACCCGAAAATACCTGTGAGGTTATCATAACGCCCACCGCCTGTGATGCTCCCAATCTCTACCTCTGTTGCCTTAACTTCCATAATGGCCCCCGTATAGTAACCTAAGCCACGAGCTAAGGAGGGGTCAAATAGAAGTTGGCAAGTAAGAGCTTGGGTATCTACATGATGCAAAATATAGCGAAGCTCTTCCACCCCCTTGGTGCCAATGGTTGAGCTGACCAAAAGAGCCTCAAGGGATGCAAGACGCTCTTCATTACTGCCTTCTAAGAGGATGAAGGGTTGTATCCTCTCGATAGAGGACTCGGAGATACCCTTTTCTCGTAACTCTTTGAGTACTCCCTCCAGCCCCACTTTGTCCAACTTGTCCATGGCAACTGTTAAGTCGGTCAATTGATCTGAAAGGCCTACCACCTCGGCAATACCTGCCAATATTTTTCTGTTGTTGATATGGAGGCAGCAGCCTATATTGAGGCGTCTGAAAACTTCGTCAATAATCTCGATAAGCTCTACCTCGCAAAGGAGCGAGTCGGTACCCACCACATCGGCATCGCACTGGTAAAACTCTCTATAACGCCCCTTTTGAGGACGGTCGGCACGCCATACGGGTTGTATCTGAAATCTTTTGAAGGGAAAGGTCAAGTCGTTGCGATGCTGTACCACGTAGCGAGCAAATGGCACCGTGAGATCGTAGCGCAAACCCTTCTCACACAATTTACTTGCAATACGGGGCAAATTGCGCTCGCTGAGATCCTCCTGCGTTATATCGGAGAGGAAATCTCCTGAGTCGAGTATTTTGAAAAGGAGACGATCTCCCTCCTCGCCATATTTTCCCATAAGGGTGCTAAGGAGTTCCATGGAGGGTGTTTCTATCTGCCTATACCCATGTAGTCGGTATACAGAGCGGATAGTGTCGAATATATAGTTGCGGCGCTGCATCTCTACAGCTCCAAAATCTCGTGTTCCTTTGGGAATGGACGGTTTACTCATTTTGTAAGAAGCTTTTTGAAGTAGGGTATTCTGTCGTATATCGTTAGGGTCGTTGCGTAGGCGTTGCGTTCGTCTGCCTCGAAGTGCTGGGTGAAAACAGGTTTCCACTCGGTAAAATCTACCTCGGGAAAGAAAGTGTCTGCCTCGTCGAAAGAGGCGGAAACACGTGTGAAGTAGAGACGGTCTGCCCATGGGAGCGTGGTGCGGTAGAGCTGGGCTCCCCCGATAACAAAGACCTCCTCTTCCTCTGTGAGGGCATAGAGTGCCTGCTCAATAGAGGCATAGCACTCCGCATTGGGAACCTCTTTGAGAGTGGTCGATATGATGATATTGCGACGGTTGGGAAGAGCCCCTTTAGGGAGGGAATAAAATGTATTTCGCCCCATGATGATTGTATGCCCCGTTGTGGTCTCCTTAAAGCGTTTCAGATCTGCAGGAAGATGCCAGAGCAGGTCATTCTCCTTGCCGATGGCATTGTCTGCCGCAACGGCTACTATTATGGATAGTTTCATAGTGCAAAGTAAGAATTATACAGAGACTGCCGCAGCTATGTGGGGGTGCGCCTCATACCCCTCGAGTTGGAAATCGGGATAATCAAATGCAAATATATCCCTGACCTGTTCGTTAAGTATCATACGGGGCAGCGATTTGGGGGCGCGAGTTAGTTGTAGTCGTGCCTGCTCTAAATGATTTTTGTACAGGTGCGCATCTCCCAACGTGTGTACAAAGTCTCCCGCTTTTAGGCCAGTAACCTGAGCCACCATCTGCAGTAAGAGGGCGTAAGAGGCTATGTTGAAGGGTACTCCTAAGAACACATCGCCCGATCTCTGGTAGAGTTGCAGGCTCAGGCGGTCGTTGGCCACGTAAAACTGCATCAGACAGTGACAGGGAGGGAGCTTCATACTATCGACCTGAGCCACATTCCAAGCACTAACCATGAGCCTGCGGCTTGTAGGATTTTGTTTTATCTCCTCCACAACATTTTTTATCTGGTCGATATGCCCTCCAGTATAGTCGGGCCAAGAACGCCACTGCGCTCCATACACAGGACCTAAATCTCCATTTTCGTCTGCCCATTCGTCCCAAATAGAAACCCCATTGTCTTGGAGGTATTTGATGTTGGTAGAGCCCTTTAGGAACCAGAGTAACTCGTAGATAATACTACGTAAATGGAGCTTTTTCGTGGTGAGCAAGGGAAATCCATCCTCCATGTTGAAACGCATTTGGTGCCCAAAAACGCTGAGCGTACCTGTACCCGTGCGGTCCGAACGCTCTATACCTTCGTCCAAGATGCGTTGTAAAAGATGTAAATACTGTTTCATTTGAGCACTGTCTATGTCGAGACTAATTAGTGCAAAGGTAATTAAACTAAGAAGAATGTGAGCGGAGCAGGGGAGATATAAACTCGGTTTTGGTAGACTTTTGAGGGGAGGGGTGAAAGCGTTGTCGCGAGGGGGATTTGTTCCGCAAAGAAGAGGGGGCGTTTACACGGGTGGTTTTGAACGTTTACACGAGAGGTTTTAGAAGTTGATACGAGTGCTTTTTAGGTTTTCATAGGGTGTAAATTGGGAAGGAAAGTTGGTGAAATAAGTTCCCACGAAGGGAAGGTGGCAAGGTGCTTTTTGTGGATGCAAGATGCCCCACATTTTTCTTGGCAGGTCAAAAGTGGAGAGAGCCCAGTAAAATCGATAATTCGCGATAATTCGAGGAGATAATTCCACCATAATTATGAAATAATTCGAGATAATTCGTTCGGAATTATGTGCTGAATTATCCCCTATATAAAATAAAAGAAATAAAAAGAAAGGAAACTCTTCAAAGAAAGAGAGAGTAGAGAAAGAAGTGCCTGCTATAAGACGCAGGCACACCGCCCCCCCCTTAGGTTTTTATTGATGTTGGAGATTAGGTGCTTTGTTGAGGTGTTTTTTTAGACTTGATATTTTTGCCCCATTCTGCACAGTAAAAACTCTTTCTATCCTTCCCAAAAGCGATGTGTGGCGAAAAAGAGCTTTTATTTCGTTGAAAAAGAGGGAAAAGGGCGTTTGTTTCTTCCTTTTTTCGATAGCCCATTCTTCCCTTGCAGTAGGCTTCTTGATATACCCTTTACACGCTTCTTGCGGGGGTTGCTGAGAGGTTTTTTTGAGGAACTTTGGCGATTGATGTCGGATTTATCGGTTAGCGTATTAAATAAATGTGTATATTTGCAATCCGAAAACAAAGAAAATCAACTAATTAAACAATAGAAGCATAATGACAAAGGCGGATTTAGTAGTCGAGATTGCAAAAAAAACAGGCCTTGATAGAGACGAGGTTCTCCGTGTGATAGAATCTTTTATGGAAACGGTTAAAGATGAAATGGCAAAGGGAGAGGGCAGCAATATATACCTCAGAGGTTTTGGCAGTTTTGTTGTGCGTGAGCGAGCTCAAAAGGTCGCTCGAAACATTTCAAAGAAAGAGTCGATTATAATCCCCAAGCGCAGAGTGCCCAGCTTCAAGCCCTCGAAAGCTTTTGTGGGCATGTTTGAAGAGAAATAATCTTTTGATGGATATATCCCCCTTTTATCGGGGGAGTAACAGATATAGTTTAGACTTAAGTTTAACCCTTTAATTTGATAGAATATGCCAAGCGGTAAAAAAAGAAAGAGACACAAGATGGCTACCCACAAACGTAAGAAACGTCTAAAGAAAAATCGTCATAAGAAGAAATAAGTAAGACGATACGTTTTTTGGGTCGGAGATATAGCAAAGGATATTTTCTTAGGGCAAGGCCTCTTGTTAAAATCTTCTTTTTCTCCGATAATTTACCATTGGGAGGAGATGTTCGTCTTTAAGACAGAAGCGCTCCTCCTTGTGTTTAATAGAATTACTAAAAATCTTCTTTTAAGATTGGATTGATAATGGAAAGCCAACTGGTTATAGATGTGCGTCCCGAGGAGGTCGCAATGTGCCTGTTAGAGGATCGTAAACTTGTTGAATTTCAGAGGGAAAAGCAGACTCTATCTTTCCTTGTAGGAGACATTTACTTAGGGAAAATAAAGAAGGTTATGCCAGGTTTGAACGCTGCCTTTGTAGATGTCGGCTCCAAGAAAGATGCTTTCTTGCATTATCATGATTTGGGAAAAGTTTTTGGAGCAACTCAAACGTTGTTGGAAAGAATTGCTGCCAACAGAATGATCCCTCCTTTGACGGAGTTACCCTCTGGGGAGAAACTCCTGCGAGATGGAAAGATCGAGGACGTTCTGAAAGCAGGGCAGAAAATACTTGTCCAGGTAGTCAAGGAACCCATTTCTACCAAGGGACCTCGCCTCTCGGCAGAGCTTTCTGTAGCAGGTCGCTCGATGGTTTTAGTTCCCTTCGGAAAAGGGGTTTCTGTATCGCAAAAAATCAGTTCCAAGGAAGAAAGAAAACGTCTCAAAGAGATTGTAGCTCCGATGGTACCTGCGGGTTTCGGAGTGGTAATCCGTACATCTGCTTTGGGTAAGGGAGCCATTGAGCTTGATGAAGAGCTGGTAGACCTGCAAAAGAGGTGGAATGACAGCCTTATAAAAATAGCCGATGCCCCTCGAGTTCCTGCCCTTTTGTATGCAGAGAGCAATAGAACATTGAGCCTTCTTAGAGACTCTTTTAATGCCTCTTTCTCTGCAATAACGGTAAACGATAGGGAGATGTACGAAGATATCCATCGTTATATCTCTGTGATAGCCCCTGAGTGTCTCGATATAGTACAGTTTTACGACAAAGACAAACCTATATTCGACCATTTTGATATTACTCGGCAACTCAAGTCTCTTTTTGGAAAGACTGTTACCTACAAGGGTGGTGCCTATTTGGTCATAGAGCAAACAGAGGCTATGCACGTTATCGATGTGAACAGCGGAAACCGATCTCGACGCTCCAATGCACAGGAAGAGACTGCTTTGGATGTCAATCTTTCGGCTGCGGAGGAAATTGCTCGTCAGATGCGCCTCAGAGACTTAGGGGGCATTATCGTGGTGGACTTCATCGACATGAACGATACGGAGCATCGCCAGCAGTTGTATGAACACATGAGAAAGGTGATGCGTAACGACCGAGCAAGGCACAATATACTCCCGCTGAGTAAGTTTGGTTTGATGCAGATAACGCGCCAGCGTGTTCGTCAGGCGATCTCTGAAAAAACAGAAGAGGTTTGCCCTACTTGCAGAGGTAAGGGTAAGATGCAGCCTTCTATACTCTTTTCGGAACAGATTGAGCGCAGTGTGGCAGATGTAGTGGACAATCATAACATAAAGAAGTGTATCCTAAGGGTACACCCTTATGTAGCTTCTTATTTGCAGAGGAGGACACTTTTTACCTCTTCCATTTTTGCAAAGTGGAAAAAAACATATTCCAAAGGGCTTAAGTTGCAAGAAGATCAGAGCATGGCTTTCTTGGAATACAAGTTTTTTGACGAAGACAACGAAGAGTTGGATCTTACCCGTTTCTGATAATGGAGTCGAAGTATTCTTCAAAATGGCTTGAAAAAGCGGTAGATCAGCTATCTCTTTTGCCAGGCATAGGGAGGAAGACAGCACTTCGCCTTGCACTATACATTTTACGTAAGCCCGATTCTTTTGCCCATCTATTGGGTACCTCTATAAAAGAACTGAAAGACAATATCATCTATTGTCGCAGGTGTCATAATATAAGTGATACGGAGCTCTGTCCGATATGTAGCAGTCCTCAAAGAGATTCCTCGGTCGTTTGTGTGGTGGAGTCTATCAGGGATGTCATGGCTATAGAACGGACGGCACAATATAAAGGACTGTACCATGTATTGGGGGGAATAATTTCTCCGATAGATGGTATCAGTCCTAATGATTTAGAGATAGACTCTCTTGTGGAGCGAATACCCGCAGAAAATATACAAGAGGTTATTCTTGCCATAAGTCCAACCATGGAGGGAGATACGACCAACTTTTATATCTACCGTCGCTTGTCCCCTTTCAATATAAAGATATCCCTTCTATCCCGCGGTGTTGCGATGGGGGATGAACTCGAGTACACAGACGATGTAACACTGGCTCGTGCTATTAGGGATCGCAGTGACTTTTCACAGAGTTTTCAATCTTAAGGGAGCCTTTCTATGCGTTTGAGCCATTTTCAAGATGGAGAGTTGCTGCTTAGGCCAGTAGAGCCCTCCGATGCTTCTCTTCTTCAATCTTGGGAAAGCGATCCTGCTATCGCTACAAGTAATACGTTGGTAGAACCAATGGCACGCTACCAAGCTCAGCAATGGGTCGATTTGGGGCATTCTCATTTGGCTTCCAATGGCTTTGTGCTTTTCATTGCTTCTGTAAGGCGGGGAGATGAGCTTGTCCCGATAGGCTATATAGAGCTTTACAACTACGATTTTTATCACCGTAGAGTGGCCGTAGGGGTTATGTTACTGCCTGCTTATCGAGGCAAGGGATACGCCCGTCGTATGCTTGATTTGATGGTAGCCCATGCCAAAGACCTTCGACTTAATATATTGTATGCCGAGGTGGTAGCGAATAACCTTCTGGGGAAATCCTTTTTTGATGCCACTCCGTTTATTCCTGTGGCCACACTTCCTCATTGGTATTGGGACCAGGGGGATTATCAAGATTTAATCATCTACCAACTATGTCTGGTGTAGAACAAACCATAAAAGAGCTTCGAAAGGAGATTGAGGAGCATAATTATCGTTACTATGTCCTTTCAGAGCCCAGTATCGACGATATCGCTTTCGATGCTTTGATGCAGAAATTGGAGCTTTTGGAGCGCGAGCATCCCGAGTATTACGACCCCAATTCGCCCACTCAGAGGGTGGGGAGTGATCGCTCCGAACGTTTCGCTCCAGTAGAGCACTCGCACCCTATGTTGTCTTTGAGCAATAGTTACAATTATGATGAGGTGCGTGCTTTTTGGACACGCCTTACGGAGACATTCCGCACAGAATCTCCCTCGGTGCATTGTGAGTTGAAGTTTGATGGATTATCTATATCTGTTATATACGTAGATGGAGTTTTGCATCAAGCTATAACAAGGGGCGATGGGCTTATAGGAGATGATGTGACACAAAATATACGCACCATACGTTCTATCCCTCTCCGTTTGAAGGGCAGTAATATCCCCTCCAGAATAGAGTTGAGAGGAGAGGTGATCTTGCCTTTTGTGGAGTTTGAAAGACTTAATAAGGAAAGAGTGGAAGCTGGGGAGGAGCCTTTTGCCAATCCTCGTAATGCTGCTTCGGGTACCCTGAAACTTTTAGATACGGGCATCGTATCCCAAAGAAAGTTAGATTGCTACTTCTACCATTTATACAGCGATAGCCCTCTACCCGACGGGCAAAACGAACGCTTGGCTCTTTGTCACTCTTGGGGCATAAAGATATCGATGCATAGCTCTTTGGTAACTTCTTTGAGCGAGGTCTACCGTTATTTGGAGTATTGGGATGTAGCTCGAAAAGAGCTACCCTGTGCAACAGATGGGGTAGTGTTAAAGCTAAATTCTTACAGAGAGCAGAGTATTTTAGGGGCAACTAATAAAAGCCCTCGTTGGGCTATTGCCTATAAATACCAACCCGAGCGAGCGCGGACTCTGTTGAAAGGCGTCACGTATCAAGTTGGGCGTACAGGAGTGGTAGTACCTGTAGCAGAGTTGGAGCCTGTACTTCTATCGGGTACTGTAGTACGTAGAGCCACGCTACACAATGCCGACTTTGTAGCCTCTCTTGATTTGAGAGAGAATGACTATGTCTTTGTCGAGAAAGGTGGGGAGATTATTCCTAAGATAATATCTGTGGATAAGGAGGTGCGTCGCTCTATAGAAGCCAATATTGTTTTCCCTAAACGTTGTCCTGATTGTGGTGCCGTTTTAGAAAAGAAAGAGGGAGAGGTTGCCTATTACTGTCCTAATTCGCTTGAGTGTCCTATGCAGATTAAAGGGCGTTTGGAGCATTATTGTACGCGTAAGGCAGCAGATATAAACATAGGTTCCGAGACTATAGCTGCTCTCTACGATAGAGGCTGGTTGCATAAAATAGAAGATTTTTATACGCTGAATTACCTCCAGTTGATGCAATTAGAGGGTTTCAAGGAGAGAGCTACGAATAACCTTCTTCTTAGTATAGAACATTCCAAGCAACGACCCTACTCGGCTCTGCTTTTTGCCTTGGGGATTCGTTGGGTGGGAGAGACAGTTGCCAAAACATTGGTTAGGCATTTTCCTTCGATAGATTTATTGAGTGCAGCGTCTGAAGAGGAGCTAACGACCATCGATGATATTGGTCCCAAAATTGCTCAAAGCGTGGTCTCTTTTTTTGCCGATCAGCGTAATAGGGATACCATCAATGCTCTGAAAGCGGCAGGCATACCTTTTGCTGAAGAGGTGCAGGAAGCCCCCTCTATTGACTCTTTGCCTCTTGCTGGGCAATCTATCGTTATTAGTGGTACTTTTCAGCATCATTCTCGAGAGGAGTATGCCATTATCATAGAGCGTTTGGGGGGTAAAAAACTTTCTTCAATATCTTCTAAAACCTCTTTTATATTGGCTGGTGCAGAGATGGGACCGAGCAAAAAAGAGAAAGCACGCTCTTTGGGAATACCTCTTGTTTCGGAAGAAGAATTCCTTATTACAATAGGAGAAAAGGAGGCATAGAAGCGAATTTTAGGGGGGAGTCTCTGTCTTTTGTGCTTTTTCTTTTCCCAGGAATAGTTTATTTTTTGCGATTGTCTCTTAATAGGAAAAGAAGTTAGTCTTTTTTATTGTGCTGTTTTTTGCAGTTTTCGGGGAATGTAGTATCTTTGCGGAGATTTTCCTATATAAGGTCGGGTAAGAACTCCCAATCAACATAGCTGGGAGGCACCTTATGGGACTAAATTTTTAGTAATTAAGAACGTAGAAAATGTACGTAATCGTAGAAATTCAAGGACAGCAGTTTAAGGTTGAAAAAGGACGTAAATTGTTCGTTCACCACATCAAAGATGCAGAACTTGGGGCAGAAGTGGCTTTTGACCGAGTGATGCTCGTAGACAACGATGGAGCTGTTAAGGTAGGAACTCCTTTTGTAGAGGGAGCTAAGGTAGTTTGTGAAGTGGTTTCTCCTCTTGTGAAGGGAGATAAGATTCTTATTTTCCACAAAAAGCGCAGAAAGGGATACAGAAAACTGAACGGTCACCGTCAGCAATTCTCTGAAGTGCTTGTAAAAGAAGTTGTAGCATAACACTAACATAGAAAGGAAAGAAAATGGCACATAAAAAAGGTGTAGGTAGTTCGAAGAACGGACGCGAATCAGAAAGCAAACGCCTCGGAGTGAAAATCTATGGAGGTGAATTTGCAAAGGCAGGTAATATATTAGTGCGTCAGCGCGGTACTCAGCATCATCCCGGCGTAAACGTGGGTATGGGTAAAGATCATACACTCTACGCTTTGGTAGATGGCAAGGTGGTTTTCACACGCAAAGGAGAGAATCGCTCTTTTGTTTCTGTTGAAGCTGAAGCATAATAAAACTACATTTGTCCGCTCTCTCTTGGGGGTGGAGCGGGCATAAGATTTACAATCCTTATCTCTATAAGATTTATAGAAAGGATATAGGATAATAATCAAGAGATACGGTTTCTTGCCTTGGGGGCTACCTCATAGTAGAAATTGTATCTCTTTGTTTTTATATAGATAAAGGTATATTTCCTCCCATAAAAACGTATTTTAGATTGAATTAGAAAGGTATGCTCACCATAAAGAATATAGTAGAGTCTCCAGAAGAGATCATAAAAAGGTTAGCCATAAAGCATTTCAACGCTCGAGAAGTTGTTGCACAAGTAATTGCTTTGGACTCTGAACGTAAACGTGCACAACAGGCAAAAGATACTTTGCTCAGTGAGCAAAAAATCCGAGCAAAGCAAATAGGAGACCTGATGAAAATGGGGGCTAAAGAGCAGGCAGAGACCTTACGTCTCGAGGTGGCAGAGCTAAAGGAGCAGAGTAAAAAGGAGGAGGAAAAAGAGAGAGAGGTAGAGCTCTCTTTGCGAGAATTACTCCTGACAATCCCCAACACCCCTCATGAATCTGTCCCCGAAGGTAATGGGGCAGAGGATAATGTATGTATAAAAACGGGAGGAATGCTCCCCAATCTCGAGGGTGAAAACAAGCTCCCTCATTGGGACTTGGCTCAAAAGTATAATCTTATAGATTTTGAGTTGGGGGTAAAAATTACAGGTGCAGGGTTTCCCGTTTATAAGGGAAAAGGGGCTCGATTGCAGAGAGCTTTAATCAACTTCTTTTTAGACAAAGCTATTGAAGCTGGTTTTGTGGAGGTAGAACCTCCCTATGTGGTCAATGAGGACTCTGGCTATGGTACGGGACAGTTGCCCGATAAAGAGGGACAGATGTATTTTGCGCCTGCCGACAACTTGTATCTTATTCCTACCGCAGAAGTGCCAGTAACTAATATGTATCGGGGGGTAATTTTGGAAGAGTCTGAACTTCCCATCAAGAATGTTGCTTACTCGGCTTGTTTCCGTCGTGAGGCAGGCTCTTATGGCAAGGATGTACGAGGCTTAAATCGTCTACACCAGTTTAATAAAGTAGAAATTGTTTGTATCGATACACCAGAGCATTCCTATCAAACTCTGCAGACGATGGTCGACTATGTTGAGGGTCTTGTTACGGCTTTGGGATTGCCTTGGCGTATATTGCGTTTGTGTGGTGGGGATATTAGCTTTACTTCTGCCTTGACATTTGACTTTGAAGTCTTTTCTGCTGCACAGGAGCGATGGTTGGAGGTTAGCTCTGTTTCAAACTTTGAAAGTTTCCAAGCTAACCGCCTCAAGTGTCGTTATCGTAAGGACAAAGGCACGCAGTTGTGTCATACTCTGAATGGTAGTGCCTTAGCATTGCCCCGTATTGTAGCAACGATTTTAGAAAATTATCAGACGCCAGAGGGTATTGTCGTACCAGAGGTTTTGCATCCCTATACTGGCTTTGACATAATCCGTTGAAAGTATGGCAAGCAAGAAGCAAAAGTTAGAGCGCAACGTTTCGATAAAGAACCGTAGAGCGACTTTTGATTATGAAATAATCGATCGCTATACGGCAGGTTTGGTTTTGGTTGGCTCCGAGATAAAGTCCGTTCGTTTGGGTAAAGCGGGGTTAGCAGATAGCTATTGCTTCTTTATAAATGGAGAGCTTTGGATTAAGGGGATGTATATTGCAGAGTATTTCTACGCAACGTATAATAACCATAAGGAGCGCAGAGACCGCAAGCTATTACTCTCTAAAAAAGAACTTTCGAAGTTGCAAAGTGCCGTGAAAACTCCAGGAATAACAATTATTCCCATCAAACTCTTTATCAATGATAGAGGGTATGCCAAGCTGGAGATTGGTGTGGCTAAGGGAAAGAAATTGTATGACAAACGAGCTTCTATCAAGGAACGAGAAGATAAGCGATCTATGGATAGAGCTTTCAAACGTTGATTGCTTGGCCTAAAAGAAGTAGAAGAGTACAATCTCTGTGACTCTTATAAGACTTTGAAAGCTCCATTGCAAAGGTTGGTCTTTTGCAGTGGAGCTTTATTTTGGGAGACTTTGGGAGAGAGGAATAGATATAGAGCTTCCTATACGACTCGTCTGTTGCGTCCCTTTTGAATCTCGACTCTTATACCTCTTAGACCTATACAGCCTCTGTCTTTGGAGCGAAATAGTAAGGGAAAGGATGCAAAAAAGAATCCCCAAAAAAACAATTTTAAGAGAGTCTAAAGCTTTGAAAAGAAGTAAATAGAGGCATTGTATTTCAAAAGAAGTGATCAGGTCGGGATTCGAACCCGAGACCGACTGCTTAGAAGGCAGTTGCTCTATCCAGCTGAGCTACCTGACCAAGATTTCCAAATCCGCTTGCAAAGGTACGATTTTTTCTCTAAAGAAAAATAGAGAGTTCTGTGTTTTTCGGAGTTTTTACCGCTCTTCTAGAAAGAAAATAGCTTTTTTGAGGAGAAAAAAGTGCAACGAGAACGCAATCGGGGTAAATCTATAGAGGGGAAGAGGTTAAATAGTGTAGGCTATTTCTTTGAATCCAAAGGATAATAATTCTCCTTGTTCGGTTCTTATTTCTAACAATCCAGACTCTGATACGGTTTCTATTTTACCTACAAAATCTTCTCCTGTTCGCAGATTTTTATAGGGGTGCCAAGTATCTTTTCTGTATAAGAGGGCACAATATTCGTCGTGTAGTTCGGGCTTCCAATAGGTATCTGCCGCATAAGGTAGCCTTAGAGAGAGATTTTTCAGTAGTTCTTCTCTTACTTCCGACAGGTTGATTTCCGCTCCATTAATAAGTTTTAGAGAGGTCGGATTGGGTATATCCAAGGGAAACATGTACTCGTTAACATTAAGCCCTATACCAATAACAGAGAAGAGGATATATCCTCCTTCAACGGAGTGTCCAATGAGAATGCCTGCCACCTTCTTGTCGTCGCAATAAATATCGTTAGGCCATTTGACCAGAATAGAGGTCGTATCGGGGATGAACTTGCGGATTGTATCCACAATCGCTAAGGTTGTGAGTACAGAAATACGGAACTCGTTACCTGGTTTGAGATAGGGATAACGCATCAAGATAGAGGGAATTAGATTTAACCCCTTAGAGGAATACCATGTATTACCTCGCTGTCCTCTGCCTTGGGTTTGATAGTCTGTTTCTATAATGCTACCCGAGGGGGTAGTGGGCTCCCTTTCTGCCAAAGAGAATAGGTACGTGTATGTACTCTCTATAGAATTGGAGGGGGGAGCGATGGGTCTAAAAATCAACGGTTTCATCATCTATGGATAATAGTTGAGGGTGTTTTTTAAGGAGGTATTTAGGTAACTTCCTCACTACACAGTAGTAAGAGTGTCTGATCAGTCGCTCTATGAGGAGCGAGGGTAGTTCTTTTTGTAAAAAGATTCTATTCCAGTACTTTTTACTCATATAGGGCATGGGTCCTACACTGCCATACAGACTTCGAAGTTGCTGTGTTATTTCTTCCGTACTTTTTAATCCTATTTGCTCTTCTTCTTCGTCCAGGGGTATAATAGCAAATATTTTATCCATTACCTTGAATACAAGAGTTTTGTCGTCAAAGGGAAAACTCTCGGTAGTCTCTGGTAGGGAGAGACAAAACTCTCGAACTTGGATTATATCTGTCATCTTGCTAAATTTGCAGGAGCGTCTCACTATCCAATTATAGCAAAAGTAATGAAAAAACTCATCTTGGCTTCCAATAATAGTCATAAAATAGAGGAAGTAAAAAATATTCTTTCTACTCCATACGTTATTTTATCACCCAAAGAAATAGGTGTAGTCAGTGATCCAGAAGAGAGTGCAGACACACTGGAGGGCAACGCGCTTATAAAGGTGCGTGCACTCTATCAGATTGTAAAGGCTCCTTGCTTTGCAGACGATACGGGACTTGAGGTAGAGTTGCTAAACGGAGCTCCTGGGGTACGTTCGGCTCGATACGCCTCTCCAGAACATGATGATAAGGCGAATAGAAGCCTTCTTCTAAGAGAGCTCTCTGCCTATCCGATGCCTCATAAGGCTCGTTTCCGTACAGTGATTGCTTATATAGATTCTATGGGTAGAGAGCACCTATTCGAGGGTGTTGTAAAAGGTGAGATTATCGAAGAAGAGAGAGGAACTATGGGGTTTGGTTACGACTCTATTTTTATTCCAGAGGGGGAAACCCGCACGTTTGCAGAGATGAACGAAGAGGAAAAGAATTGCATAAGTCACCGCTACAGGGCTGTTCTTGCTCTCAAAGAGTTTTTAGATTCAAACGCTGTACCCACGGTATGAAAAAAAGTTTTTTAGTACTGTTTCTGCTTTCCCTCTTGGCCGTTTGCTCTATCAACGGGCAGAATTATTTGTGGCACTCCATTCTTTCTAAGGGTAGCTATACACAAGTTGAAGATGCGCATGAAGGTGTTTTTATCGTAAGTGATGGCTCTTTATTTTTTGTAAATAAGAAAGACTTCCCTAATAAGGGAGCAGAGATCGCTGAGGTCTCCTCTCTGCTGTTAGATAGAAAGATGGGGCTTTCAGACAGTCAGATAGTTGCTATTCGTTATAGTAGTGCAACAAGCTCCCTTATTATCTATTATCAATCGGGTAATATTGATATTCTTACTATGGAGGGAGAGGTTTTGAACGTGCCTGCTATTTATGAAAATCTCCGTCTGACCGATAAAACGATAGCCCGTATTATCCCCAATGGCGATAAAGCCTATATGGTGGGGGGCTTTGGGATATCTACAATGGACTTAAAGCGAGGGGTAATCAATGCAACCTATTTTATCGGAAAGAAGGTACTAAGTCTCTCTTACAAAGAAGAGCTACTCTATGCTCTTTTGCCTCAAAACAAACTTTATCTTGGGAGTGAAAAGAATAATCTGCAAGACCCGTCTAACTGGAAGTTAATCAGTTTACCCATCGCAGGAGCAGAGGCAACTTCTCTCGCTTTGAATGGAGAAGAGTTCCTTATACTCGATAACAAAGGGCGTCTTTACACAACTCCTGTTGCAGATTTAGAGGGGGAAACTCTTTCGCTTAGACTTATAAAAGAGCAGGTGACAGCTCTTAGGACTTCACAAGATGGCATCTTAATAGTCGCAGACAAAGAGCTTGCACTAAGAAACAAAGAGCAAAAAGAACGCCTCTTAACGGTGGCTCCATCCACGATATGGAGTGTCTCCAATAATACGGTAAGAGAGCACTTGTGGTACAACACATCCTACAGTGTTAGTGCTCTCTCTTCAGTCGATGAAGAGACAAGTGTTATTCAAAGCTTCCATTTAGATAAGAATGCCCCATGGGATAATAATTACTACTACTCGCTTTTTACCAATGGCCGTTTCTACGCCGTGGGGGGAGGGCGTGGCTCTGACAGACGTTGGTTGCCTGGTACGATTAAAATCTTTGAGAACAACCGCTGGACCAATATCACACCCGAAGAAGTTACTCCTGCCAGCAACTCCTATTTCAACGATATTGTTTCTATTGCAATTGACCCTACCGATAAGAATCATTATATCGTCTCTTCATGGGGGGAGGGTATGTTTGAGTTTAGAAACGATGCCTATGTCGCGCATTACTCTTCTCATAACACTCCTCTTCTCTCTGCCTTACCCGATGAAGACTATGCAGACCATTACGTACGTGTGAGTAGTTTGGCTTTTGATAAGAAAGGCGGGCTTTGGATGGCACAAGGCTCTGTACGCGAGAATATCCTCTATCGCACCAAGGAGGGAGACTGGTATAAGTATTACCACCCAACACTTATTGATGTAAACTCTTTCGGAATAACGCTCCCAATGAGTAATGGCGATGTTTGGATTACCATTGCGCGACGTGGAGATGCTCAGAAAGGAGTATTGGTGCTTAACAATGGAGGTACGTTGGACAATACAGCAGATGATAAAATGCTCTATATCCCTCAGTTCATTGATAGGGCAGGGAAAAGCATTGCTACTCAGTCTATTTTTACACTCGTGCAGGACAAAAACGGGCAGTTGTGGTTGGGTACCGATAAGGGGCCACTGGTGGTAGCCAATCCTTTGGGAGTATTGCGCAATCTGAATAATGCTCCCATAGCTTCTCGTCCCGTGGGAGGGAAAGAACCTAACCTCTTCTATGTTTTGGACAATATACCTATTGTTGCTATCGAGGTGGATAATATCAATAATAAATGGGTGGGAACAGATGGAGATGGTCTTTATCTCTTAAGTGCCGATGGAACCGAGATATTGCAGCACTTTACTACCAGCAATAGCCCCCTTCTATCAGATCAGATACGCACCCTTAGTTTGGACCCTAACTCGGGACTACTTTATATTACAACCCCTGTGGGGCTCATGACCTACCAGACGGGAAATCAAGAGTCTACCAAAGAGAGCATGACTGAAATCCATGTATATCCCAACCCTGTTCGCCCCGAAGACACCGATAAGGTTACCATAACAGGGCTTGCCGTGGGAATGGAAATAAAGGTGACAGATACTTATGGGAACTTGCTATATACATCTACCGCTACAGGTACAGAGGTCTCTTTTGCCGCACGCCGTGCCTCAGGAGAGCGATTTTCCTCGGGAGTGTATGTGGTAATGGTTTATGACCCGAAATCCCAAAACAGCGAACTGGTACGCTTCGCAGTGATAGAGTAACAACACGAACTTTTTATTATAAACTATTTTTTTATGAAGAAACAAACGATAGCTATTGCCTTGGCTTTTTTCTCTTCAATGGCAACAACTTCTTTGTGGGCACAAGTGGGCAAGGGGGGCTTAGATACAGAAGCCCTGAAAACAATCCGTCAAGGATTTCAAAACACTCCTGCGGAAAGAGCTTTGCGTAATGCAATCTTGGCCAATGGTATGACTTTTACAGATGGAAGTAATACGGTTAAACCCGACGGACGTTTTTCACATCGAGTAAAGAGTAAGGGTGTAACCGACCAGCAGAAAAGTGGTCGTTGCTGGCTTTTTACGGGATTGAATGTGCTTCGTGCAGATCTTATCAACCAACATAAAACGGGCGAATTTTTCTTTTCTCACAACTATTCATTCTTTTGGGATCAGTTAGAGAAATCAAATCTCTTTTTGCAGGGGATTATCGATACCCGTCGTAAACCTATTGACGACCGTACTGTAGCATGGCTTTTTGCACACCCTATAAGTGACGGTGGTCAGTTTACGGGAGTTTCAGATAATCTCGTGAAGTATGGAGTTGTCCCTGCCGAGATTATGCCCGAAACTATCAATAGCAACAATACGAACAAACTCTCAGGTGCAATCGCTACGCTGTTGCGTCAGACGGGTATTCGTATTAGAGAGGCTGCTGCAAAAGGGGCTTCTGAAAAGCAGTTAGAGAAACAAAAGATAGAGGCTTTACAGTCTATTTACCGTCTTTTGGTTTTGAATTTGGGAGAACCTCCTACGCAATTCTCTTATACATTGCGAGATGCCGAGGGTAATGCGATTAGTACAAAAGAGTACACCCCTCAAAGTTTCTACAAGGAGTTTGTGGGTAGAGATCTTAGAGAGGAGTATGTGATGCTTATGAACGACCCTTCTCGTCCTTTCTATCAAACCTACCAAATAGAGTACGATCGCCATATGTACGACGGGAAAAACTGGACGTACATCAACCTCCCTATAGAAGATTTGAAGGCTATGGCTATCGCCTCGATTAAGGATAACACCATGATGTATTATTCTTGTGATGTAGGCAAAGAGTTGGATAGCAAAAATGGTATCTTGAGTTTGAAGTATAATGACTATGAGTCTTTGCTGGGAGTCCCTTTGACAATGAATAAAAAGGAGCGTATCCAGTCTGGGGATAGTGGTTCTACGCATGCTATGACACTTGTTGCGGTTGATTTGGATGCTCAGGGAAAACCCGTAAAATGGTTGGTAGAGAATAGTTGGGGCAGCACCTCTGGCCATCAAGGACACTTGATCATAACCGATGAGTGGTTCGATGCCTATACTTTCCGTATCGTTGTGGAAAAGAAGTATCTTAATGATACAGCCAAAGGTCTTTTGGATCAAAAGGCTACGTTGTTGCCACCTTGGGATCCAATGTTCCGCTCTGAAGAATAATCTTTATAAAGCAAGGAGAGGGCGTTTTTACCCAACCCTCTGACAATCCTCCGATGTTGGTAAGAGGGGCTCTCGAAAGAGGAGATCCGATTTTACCAACATCGTTTTTTTTGTGGCTCTAAGTTTTTGTTTCGTAGTTAACAAGGAAATGTAAGCCTATTTTGCTTTTCCTCTTGAGGGTGCCATAAGCCTCTCAAGAGGCTTTTTATTGGGCTTAGTCCTTTCCCTAGTGTTTTATGCCCATGAAGTTTGTAATATGAGATAAATAGAATACTTCTATCCTCTTTTTCAGTTAGTTCCTTCCTATAATTTATTCGGTAGAGAGTGAAACTCTATTTGCAATCTGAATATATATATATTCAATCTATAAATATGTATATTCAATCTAAGTATATATATATTCAGATTGAATATAGAGATTTGTTCGAGTGAAAAACAGTATTAGTGACTATCTTTTGTTTTTTTAGAAAGAGAAGAATAAAAGTTTCACTTGAGGTTGTGCAACTGACTCCTTTTGAAAGCTTCTAAGAAGGGGGATAAGCAAGGCTTTCGACATCATTGTAGAGCGAGTAGGGCGATTGCAATTAACCGATTTTCAAACTTGCATCGGAATAAAGAGCTAACTTTGTCTCGTGGTGATAGATGGCTTTGAGAGCGATTTCTGTATAATCTTATGGAATAGCTCTCTCAACTTCTCACCTTTTTAATACAGAGTGTGGTACAATGATAAGAGATATAGTATTTGATTTTGGCGGGGTACTTGTAGACCTTGCTCCCGAGGAGGCGATTCGTCGCTTAGTTACATTAGGAGTGCATGATGCAGACACGCTGTTGGACCCCTATTTGCAGCGTGGTATATTCAAGCTTTTAGAAGATGGAACCTTAACGGTCGACGAATTTGAGCAGGAGCTTAGAAAAACTTACCAAAAAGATTTCACGCACGAAGAGCTATTGTGGGCTATAGGAGGTTTTATAAAAGGTGTGCCCTCCTATAAGTTTGAGTACATCAAGAAACTTAGAGGAGAGTTTAGGATTAGCGTTCTTAGTAATACCAATCCCTATATTTTGGAGATAGTGGATAGCCCTTCGTTTCACAAAAATACTTCTCTTTCTTCTTGGGTGGATCACATTTATGCTTCGTGCGAGATGAACTTGCTAAAGCCCGATCTTGAGTTTTATAAAGAGATGATGAGGCGCGGAGATATGGACCCCGATAAGACATTGTTCTTAGATGATGGGATTGCCAATGTAGAGGCGGCAAGAAAGGTAGGGATAGAAAGTATCCACGTGACAAATGGAGAGGATTGGTGGGAAAAACTAAATAGCGCAATTTTTTGTTAGGCCCTTCTCTTGATTTAATCATTTGATAAATAGATGATTGTGCCTTAATCACAACAAAAAGTATAGAAAAAAATCGTAGGACACTTTCAAATCAAGAAAATTATACTACCTTTGCAACGTTTTGAGAGGGTGTGAGGTTCTCTCAGGTTCGTAAGCAATGCTAAATTATATTGTAAGAACAAGATATTAACTATAAAGTTTTTAAATTATGATGAAGAAAATTTTTGGAATCGCCCTTCTTTCTGTGGCGCTTTTCGCTTGTAATTCAGAAAAGTCTAACGAGACTACAGAAGAAGTACCTGCTGTTGAAGTTGTAGCTCCTGCTGAAGAAGCTGCTCCTGCTGAAGAAGTTGCTCCTGCTGAAGAGACCGCTCCTGCTGAAGAAGCTGCTCCTGCTGAAGAGGCTACTCCTGCAAACTAATAAAGTTTTTTCCTTAGCGGAAAAACACACTACAAATCAACAAAGAAGGGGAAAATATCGAAAGATTTTTTCTCTTTCTTTGTTCGTTTATTTGAGGTTAACTGTTAATTTTAGTGTGATTAGATTATTATGAAGAAGTATTTTGGAATATTGCTATTAGCCTTTTCTTTTGCTGCTTGTACTTCATCTTCTAACGAAGAAACAGCGACTGAAACTTTGCCCGTAGAATTGCAAGCAGAGGAAACTGTACAGCCAGCTCCTGCTTTGGGAGTATGGAAAGGTGTAACTCCTTTGGCAAGTTCTAATGAAAAGGGAGAAACGGAGCAAGAGTTCTCTCTTACTCTAAAGGAAGAAAATAAGTGCGATCTTTTGGGTCTAAAAGAAGATCGTAAAGATGTTCCTTACACTTTTGAAAATGGGAAAATCTTCGTAGAAGAATTCGTTTTTGAATACGCTGATGGTAAGTTATATTTGCTGAACGAAGAGGGAAAGCGTTTCGAGATGGAAAATTGCTATATTCTTGAGTTAGCTCCTGCTGCGACTGCAGAGAAGTAATTTAGGAGAGTGATTTACATTACAAAGAAAAAAGAGGTTCTTGAAAGAAAGAACCTCTTTTTTTTGTCAAATTATTGGAGGAGCGTCGATTGTAAACGCTTACATAAAGCTTGATTAGTAGATGGAATAGCTCTTTTCGCTCATAGACTCGGCATCTGCATAAAGATACATCCAAGGACAAAGGGCCGATAAGTAGTTGGCAGGATATTCTTTAGCTTCGGGCATGAGATTTACGATATTGCCGATAATAAAGCGACTTTTACCACCAAATGCATAGAAGGCAACTGTTTTTGAGGACTCAAGGGTAGCAAAAGTGGTCGTTACAACGACATCTTCACTGTTGGGAATTTGGTTGTGTACATAAAACTCTTCTGTCCAGAAAAGCTCTTCCTGTCCTGGGTATATACCCACTGTGTGTCCTTTTTCGCCCATTTCAATAAGGGCAAAGTCAAAACGAGGCTTGCCATCAATCCGAGGCAAATGAGATAATTCTTCTTTTACATATCGAGTGGCTTCTTGACTTGGTTCTGCCGTCGTATCAATTCGGTGGACATTTTCTTTGGGGATATTGATATGGTTCAGTAAGTGTCCTTCTAAGAGTGTGTGGTTGAAGCCTTTTTTCGGTCCTTGAACAAATTCGTAAGTAAGGTAGATATGCACCTTTTCCCATTGTATAGGAGCTATCGTAAGAGCCTTGTAGATGGGAACGGCATCGATGCCTCCCGAAAAAGCTAAGTGATATATTTCGGATTTCTGTACCTCTTTTGTTATCCGTTCTACAAGTTTAAGGGCGGTTTCTTCGGTTGTGTTATAGCTTATATTGTTCATGTTGTTTGTAATTTGTTCTGTGTAGTCTATCGAAAGAACAGATACAGGGGGGAGTTTTGTTCGTTGTAAAGACTATTTTTCTTATGCAAAAGCTCCGCGACTTCTTTTGTTTTTCATTCTCTTTTGGCAGGAATTTTACAGAAAGAGTGTACTTTTGCGCTACTTATGAAAGAGCATAACAACTCCTTACAGTTACGTATTTCCCGAGAATTGGAGCTTTTGGATAGTACCCAAAGTGCCCGTTCTTTGGAGCGAAGCTACGGTCGCTATGGTAAGTATTGTTGGGTGGGATCGAGCACACTGCTCAATCTCTCGGGCAATGATTATTTGGGACTTTCAGAGAGAGAAGATTTGCGAAGAGCTTTTTTGTCTCTCTACCCCGACTATGCTGTACCTCATGGGAGTACCTCCTCTCGATTACTGTTGGGCAATTACTCTTTAGCCTCTGCCTTTGAGGGGGAAATAGCTCAAGCCCTGAAGCAAGAGGCTGCGTTGCTTTTTAATAGTGGTTATCATGCCAATACCGCCATTTTACCAGCTCTTTCCTCTTTGGAAGGAGTACATATATTGGCCGACAAACTGGTTCATGCAAGTATAATAGATGGGATAAGGCTTTCGCAGGCCTCTTTTGAGCGTTTTCGGCACAACGATTTCAACCATTTAGAAAGATTGCTCTCGCGCTTGGAGAGTGCTAAAATACCTATTGTGGTGGTAGAGAGCCTTTACAGTATGGATGGGGATATAACCAATCTTAAGGCTTTAGTTGCCTTAAAAAAGAGATTCCCAGAGCTTATTTTGTATGTAGATGAGGCGCATGCTATAGGAGCCATCGGGAGTAATGGCTATGGCGTGGCAGAGGAGCAGGGCGTTTTACAGGAGATAGATATATTGGTAGGTACTTTTGGTAAAGCCTTGAATAGTATGGGGGCTTATGTGGCTACGAGTACGCTCCTCAAACGTTTTTTGATCAATAAGGCTCGTCCTCTTATATTCTCTACTATGTTGCCCGAGGCTACTATTGCATGGAGTCGTTTCCTCTTTAATTTATTGCCCTCGTTTACAGTAGAGCGAGCACAACTTAGAGCTCTCTCCTCTTGGGTGCACAGCGGCATAGCCTCTTCGGAGTATCGAACGTGCGGAGACAGTTATATCGTTCCCTTACTCTTAGGGAGTAATGAGGCTTGTTATCAGATGGCTCTGCGGATGCAAAGTGCAGGTTTTGAAGTACGTCCTATTCGTTATCCGACAGTACCTAAGGGAGAGGCACGCATTCGTTTATCTCTAACGGCAAGTATGACAGAAAAAGATTTACTCCCTTTAATAGATCTACTGCGCAATAGATAAATACTGTTTTTATGCGTACTACATTGTTTACATCTTCCTCTGAAATATCGGCATCTCGACTTATCCTTTTCTTTAATGGTTGGGCTATGACCCCCGCTTCGGTAGAGCATATCGCCATTCCCGAGGGTTACGACCTTCTCTCTGTCGAAGATTATAGAAATGATGATTTTTCTTTCGATTTTTCTCCCTATCAAGAGGTGCTACTTGTAGCCTGGTCTATGGGAGTATGGGCTACACAGCGACTCTCTTCTCTGCAAAAATTACCTATCGTAGCGAAGGCGGTAGCTATAGCTGGCACTCCTTTACAGAGAAATGATGAGTATGGGATACCCAATGCCACATTCGATGCCACTTTGGAAAGTTTGAACGAAGAGAATAGAGCGCGTTTTAATCGTAGAATGTGTGGAGGGAAAAGGCTTGTGCATCTTTTCGAGGCTCTTGCTCAACGCTCTACCGAGGAGATAAGGGAAGAGTTGGCTCGAGTGCAGGGGGCGTCTCAAATTACTTTGCCTACTGAGGGAGAAAAGGCAACACTCTGGACGAAAGCACACGTGCCCCTCAAGGATAGGATTGTACCTCCTAAAAATCAATTAGCCTATTGGAATAGGGTGGGGGTGGCGGTAGAAACTCATCCAACCGACGACCACTATTTATTTCATAAGATTAAATCTTGGGTAGAACTGGTTTAACCTTGCGTTGCGATGGAAACAAAAAAGCGTATTAATAGAGCTTTTAGTGCTGCGGCATCGAGTTACGAACAGTCTGCTATTGTGCAGAAAGAGGTAGCCAAACGCCTGGCTTCTCTACTTCCTGAGAATGTTTGCCTGCAAGAGGTGTACGAATTTGGCTGTGGTACGGGGCTATTGACGCGAGCTTTGGAAGAGCGTTGTCAAGTAGAGCATTGGAGTATCAATGATTTAAGCCAGGCTATGATAGATAGCTTACCTCCATTGAGAGATAAGTCTCCCCAGCTTTTGGTCGGCGATGCCTTGGAAGTTACTCCTTATCATAGAGTAAAAACATTTGATCTTATAGCTTCTGCCTCTACTTTACAGTGGTTTTCAAATCCTTTGGAGTACCTTTCTAAAACTATACCTACGTTAAAAGATGTTGGGACTTTACTTTTTTCTACCTTTGGGGCAGATAATCTCTACGAATTGAGAATGTTGACAGGACGGGGCTTGAAATATCTCTCTATGGATGAAATCGGGGAGTTTCTAAATAGACACTTCCAAGATGTTACACTCTTTGAGGAGCGTATTGTCCTCTCGTTTCCAGATTTGCTAACTCTCTTCCGCCATTTGAAAGCAACAGGAGTAACCCAACTTTTAGATAACTCTACACCTTCCGTTCTGAAAACACGTGAGGGTTTACTGCGTTTAGAGTCTCTTTATAGGGAGCGTTATGGGCATCCCGATGGAAGACTTGCGCTGACCTACCATCCGATATACATCAAGGCAACAGCCCCCAAAAGATAGAATAGTACCAATTATACATAGTGTAAACATGAAAAAGATATCCATTTTCTCTTTGCTACTTTTATCGGTAGCCCTTTTTATTATCTCATGTCGTAATAAGAATGTTATAAAAGCGACATTTCCGCAAGAACTTATCGGTTCGATTGTTTATATTTACGACGTTCAAAATGATAGTAAGATAGATAGTCTAATTGTAGAAGAAACCTCTTTTGAGATGCCTTTTACTCCCGAAAAGGAGGTGCGTCTGTTACAGATTCTTGTGGGCAATCAGAGAACTTACTTCGTTCCCGAGAAAGGCGTATTGCTTTACAACCATGAGTTGGGGGTTGTTACAGGCACTCCGCTTAACGAAAGTATAACTGCATTCATACAGGGTATTCTTTCTTCGCTCAAAGGGGGAGCAGAGCATAAGGAGTTGTTTGCACAGTCGAAAGAGTTTTTCTTAGCTCATAAAGATACCCAGGTGGGGGGGATAGGCTTGGAGTTTGCGCTCTCTTTTACGGAGGAGGTAACCCCATTCCATGAATTATTACAACAGGCTTCACCTGTTATCTTAGCACTTCCCCGTATGGCGCGCATCAAAAAAACACTGGACAATTTGGAAAAGACTCAACCAGGAAAGAAGTTTATCGATTTTGAAGGCACCGATAAGGAGGGCAATAAAATATCGATAGGAGAGTACTTGGCACAGGGACAATATGTATTAGTAGATTTTTGGGCTTCTTGGTGTCGCCCTTGTAGACGAGAGATTCCTTTCCTGAAGAAAGTGTATGATAAGTATCGCAACAAAGGGCTTGCTGTTTTGGGTGTAAGCGTTTGGGAGAAAAAGCTGGAAGACCATCTAAAAGCGGTCGAAGAACTGGGAATTTCTTGGCCTCAGCTTATAGATAGTCAGGATATAGCTACCGAGCTTTATGGTATAGCAGGTATCCCTCAAATAATGTTGGTAGCCCCCGATGGCACTATAGTGGCACGTGATCTTGGTCAAGAGACTATAGAGGCTGCTGTGGCACCCTTGTTCGAGAAAAAATAGTGCTATCCCTATTGGAAGAGGGCATTTAGTCGGAAAAAACAGGTTAGAAAAATAAACAGATCAAACTATGAAAGAAAAAAGTACAGCAACTCTTTTTGCTATTTTTTTAGGTTCTTTGGGGATACACCGATTTTATTTGAATGATGTAGGAATGGGGGTATTGTATCTTCTCACGGGAGGATTGTGCGGAATTGGTGCTATAATTGATATTGTCAGACTGGTACTAATGACGGAAGAGGAGTTTAACTATCGCTACAACAGACCTCCTAAATACTAAACACCACATACCTTTTTCACTGGAGATTTACTTCTTCTTGTCAAAGGTTCTGTATCAATGAAAATAGGACTAATACTCTCAAACGAGTGTTAGTCTTTTTTGCCTTTTTCTAATGCAGAGTATGTTTTCCAAGTGCATTTTTCCGTAGCAAGAACAACGCCCATCAAGAAAAGTGTTACCTTCGCGGACAAGAAACAAAAAATAGCATTAAAATATCATTGATATGGCAGCCGTATTATTTCCTTTTGTATTCGTAATGTTTGCAGTATTTACTCGTAACAATGCTCCGAAGAAATGGAATAATGCTCTGCGGATGCTCTATTTTTGCTCTAACAAGAAGAAGAGGGGTCGGAGAATGTTCTATTGCATTCTAAGCTGAGAGGCTTTTCGAGCGTAGCTCTCTCGTAAACCGTATAAACCTCACTGTATGATAGGATACAGTGAGGTTTTTATGTATGTAAAAGTCGATTTTTAGGAGGAACTATCAGAGGAAAGGGCATTAGAGAGAGGATGAGAGGTAAGTGGATGAGAATGAGAGGAATTTGCGGAATGTTGCGGTGGTTTGCATTGGAGTGTAAAGAGCAGAAGATGTGGATTTATGCAGAAGTTCCGTTACCAAATCATTAGTCGATTCGTTGAATGGTAACGGTGGGGCAAAAGGAGGTAACCGAAGAGGGTTTTGTCGGTCTTGAACTTTTTCTCTTCTGCGGTGCTGATGCTCTATGACACAATGTTTTGCGTAACAGAGAACGCTTCGGTAACGGGTAACTTTGCCCATAAAAACAGAAGCGTATG
>NZ_FUXE01000010.1 GCF_900167105.1 Porphyromonas circumdentaria
TTAGCACAAGTGGAACGTCTTACACGAAGAAAGATCAAAATACTTGCGGGCGACAGAGGTTATCGGGGCAAGAAAGAGATTAACGGGACTCAGGTTTTAATTCCAGATACCCCCAAACCCTCAGATAGTAGGTATCAGAAGCGCAAGAAACACAAACTATTCTGCAAGCGAGCAGGCATAGAAGCCACGATTGGACACTTGAAATCAGATCATCGTTTAGGTTGCAACTTTTACAAGGGATTGATAGGGGATGCTATAAACATCCTGCTGGCAGCAGCGGCTTATAACTTCAAAAGAGCCATGAAAGCTCTTTTACACCTGCTCAAAATAATAAGCGAGAAGCCATGGATGGATGACTTCTCGCTTATCAATGCTTTTTAAGGGGCGACTATTTAGTTGCCGAGCCTTTATTCAATCACACGTGTAAAAAAACTATTCTTCACAGAAGTATAAACGTATTAAGGCACACACAATTCTCTATATTTAAACTGAAGATATGTATACTAAGATTGAATATATATATTTTCAGCTTGAATATATGTATACTAAGATTGAATATAGAGAATTAGTTGTGTGTAAAGTAATTTTAGAGCCTTTGGCTATATCTTTTCTACCGTTAAAGAGAGTTTTTTGAGACTCGTGTGGAGTTTGTCCAGTCTTTTGTAAAACAGAGAGCTGTTCGGTATGGATCGTAATGCCCCTATCCGCACAAGGTAAAGCCTTATCGACAGTAATAACCAATACTACCCTTGTAAAATCTACAAACAAATAAAGTTTTATTTCTCAACTCTCTTTGGCTCGAGACATAAGAAGTTGCCAGAGCTTATCTTTCGGCACTGGGGCTTCAAGATAAATCTCTTGATGACTCACAGGATGCTCAAAGCGTACTGAATAGCTGAGCAAAGAGATACTACCATCGGGATTGCTCCGAGGAGCACCATACTTCAAATCGCCCTTTATGGGTCTATTCATACCCGATAGCTGTGCTCTGATTTGGTGATGCCTACCCGTAAGCAACTCTATCTCCAAGAGCTGATAACGCTCTGCCGTAGCTATCAAACGCCAACGAAGGTGAGCTTGTTTAGCCCCCGGGGTGTTGGGAGCCACTCGATAGGTTTTGTTCTGTTTGGGGTTACGTAAAAGCCAATCTACACACTCCCCTTGCTGCTCTTTTGAGGCTATCTGTGGCACGATGGCTCGGTAGGTTTTGTGCACTTTACCCTCGGCAAAGAGTTTATTCATACGTGCCAAAGCCTTGCTCGTTTTGGCAAAAATCACCAACCCTCCTACGGGGCGATCTAAACGGTGCACCACCCCAACAAATACATTACCTGGCTTGTGGTAGGTCTCTTTTATATATTGACCTACCATCTCTTCTAAAGAAATGTCGCCGGTCTTATCGCTATGAACGATTTCGCCCGGCAACTTACTTACAATGATGAGATGATTATCCTCGTAAAGAATCTTCATCAACAATTCATACCACCGCAACAGTGGATTACTTGACCCGAAACGTATGCAGACAAATCACTCGCCAAGAAAACGGCTACTCCTGCTACATCTTCAGGCAATCCACCTCTGCGGAGGGGAATTTGTGCTGCCCACTGCTTCTTAACCTCTTCAGAGAGTGCACCCGTCATGTCTGTAATAATAAATCCAGGAGCGATAGCATTGGCACGGATACCCCTAGAACCTAACTCTTTAGCTGTACTCTTAGACAAACCAATCATACCTGCTTTAGAAGCTGAATAGTTTGCTTGTCCTGCATTACCACTTACTCCAACCACAGAAGCCATATTGATAATGCTACCTGAACGTTGCTTCATCATAATAGGAGCTACGGCATGGGTCAAGTTAAATGCCGACTTCAAATTGACATTAATAACCATATCCCACTGCTCTTCCGTCATACGGAGCAATAAGCCGTCTCTGGTAATTCCAGCATTATTTACCAATACATCTATCGAACCAAAGTCTGCCACAATCTCTTCTACAACTTTGTGAGCATCGGAAAAATCTGCCGCATTAGAAACGTAGGCTTTGGCTCTTACACCCATTGCAGTAAGCTCCGCAATAAAAGCCTCTATATCTGTACCTATTTTTATATCGGTAATTGCTACATCTGCCCCTTCTTTAGCAAACTTTTCAGCAATAGCACGACCAATTCCACGCCCTGCTCCTGTAATAAGAGCGGTTTTTCCTGTCAATAATTTCATAATACTATCCTGTTTATTTTATGTCTAATATATTCTTTTGTCCAGAAGTTCTATCTCTCTGTAAACCAGAGAAAAGTAATTGTTTGATTGCTTTGAAAAGCCTTTCAAACTCCTCTTCTTCCATACGATGTGTTTGGCGGTTAATATAAGGAACCTCCAAGCCTTTTATAGAGCCTTGTATCAAAAGAGCCATCGGCTCAATGTCTGCGATGGAGAAGTTCCCTTTAGCACAACCCTCTTGTAATATATGTGCTATAATTTTACGCTCTTCTACATCAAACTTATAACGTACTCGCTCTACCCGACGGATATCGTTAAAGAAGTCTGCTTTGAGAGACCCATTGCGCATAACTAATTGGTAGATGCTCTTCATATGGGTGGCAATAAGTTTCAATAGTTTCTCTTCTGAAGGCAAATCGGAAAGAGCAACTGCCTTTAATCGCTCGTACAAATGGTCCAGTTCCCTGCTTACCACAGCGTAGAATACATCCATTTTATTCTTAAAATACATGTAAACCGTACGGCGACCACGCTTAGAAGCCTCTGCAATATCATTCATCGTCGTCTTTTCGACTCCAAAACGGGCAAAGAGCTGACGAGCCACTTCTATAAGCAGATCTTTCGTTCGCGTTGTAGTACTTTTTCTTTTTTGAACCTCTATTTCCTCCATATGCACAAAAATAGTGCATTTTTGCAATGTATGGCAAAGATTCGTAAAGATAGCAGTAGCATATATGAAAAACCCTCTCATTCGCTCGTTCCCAGACGAATGAAAGGGTTCTCAAAATTGCTTTTACAGAAAAAAATACTTCGAGGGATTACTGCGTTAGGTTGATACGAAGGCTCACCCCAAAATTACTATTACGAGTTGGGAAGGAAGCCGTACTCACCAACGGATGGTTCATATTCCAATCGTAGTAAGCTCTAAGGGTAAGCATCTTACTGAGGGCATAATCTGCACTAAACTTTAAGCTATGTGCTATATTCCCATTAGTTGCTTGAGTGAAGTCTTCCTGAATCTTTCGGATCAACATAGAAGACTTATTGTAAGAATAATCCAGTCGCAAGGTCATTGCTCCTCCAGAAGTAAAGAGAGCATCTTTGGCCTTTGTCGAAGCACGCCTCTTTTTCTTGAGCCCAATCATCGTAAGGAAGTTATCTACCTTATAGCTTATCCCTGCTGTAAACTCATCAGAGGCAGACTCGACCAACTGAAAAGCAGTAATGTTGAGATTTAGGGTACGACGTTTATTCCATCGAGAAGATAAAGACATACCATTCTTTATGGTGACTTCCAAACCAATGAGCGGATTAAACCCTTCCTGCAAAGTAACCCCTGGGATATTAAAAGGCAAAGAAGCAACTCGTTGACCCGAAGACTCGACTACACCCGTAGGATTAGCAAGATTACTTGCTGGTACCTCCCTCAAGAATCCAAGAGGCAGAGAGGAGTCTTTAGAAAGTTCTTTCCACCCTAACAAAGATTGATAGCCTCCGACCGTATAAGTAGAAGTATAGCCGTGAGAAAGGGCAATATTGCGAAATAGATTTTTGAAAATCGGAAGTTTAGAAAGTCCCGTGTAAGTCAGATTCCAGTTGGGCAATAAAGCTGTGGGGGCAGGGAAAGGATTTAATTCGATTGAGTTTACATCTCTCTGACTGTAAGCAGCCAAAAAGGCGGGGATAAGTACATCAGTACTATTTTCTCTTACGAGCACATTATCTGCCGACGGGTACTGTTTATACAGATCTCTAAAGCGACTTGCAATTATACCCCGTGAGGCTAAAAAGTCAGAAAAAGCAGGAGAGGCATAGCCGTTTGCACCAACAGGAGTAAAGAAAAACCCTTTAAGTCCTATTGTTGTCATGGTAAAGTTCCCTCCATATGTACGAGGCATTCCATCAAAGACGAACTGCGTTTCCTCTCTTTTGGTATCGACCCTGTTGGCTGTAAGAGTTATACGCAAATCTTTGAGAGGCTCCAAGGTAACGCGGATGGCTAAATTCTCTGTCTGCGAGTAGGCAGAGGGATTTACATTTTCCTGTGCTGTGGTCAGCCAACCATAGCTGGCAGCCTTTTCGACATAACTATTATCTGTAAAACCAAAAGCAAAGTCCCAACCAGGAGCTAATCCTGCCGCTGTACGGCTCTGCCCTCCTGCTGCCTGAATGGAGGGCATAAATCCTGGGAGGTTAAGATTGTTCGTCCTATTATAAGTGACATTAATATCTTTCAGCATCATAAGTGAGTAGAGCATATAATTACCAAAAGCACTACCCTCTTTTGCTTTTCTGGAAGATTTCTCATCTCTGGAAACAATCGTCAACTTAAGAGCAAGAGTATCCTGATTGCGTATTTCCACCGAGTTAGCATCAATTATACGTGTCTTCAGTTTATAAGTCTTTCCCTCTGTCGTAGTAGCTTTAAGATCTATTTTTTTCGTTCCTAAATTATGCTTTACAACAGTGATACTATCACCTTTTAACTTTATATCCTGTGTATACTTCTTGGGTTGTAGAGATTTTTTCTCGGTACGTTGTTCCGCCATTCTCTGTCGAGGGGAAGAGTCAAAAGAACTCTTTCCCATCGCCTTTTCTATATTGGCCAAGAATGGAATTAACTTATAGAGTTGGGTGAAATTCATCGAAAAAGAGCCCTCTATACGCCTTTCATTGCGTATTATATTACCAATAAACTCCCCATTCGGCATACGTGCTCCAAGATCCCAATTATAAGTACCAGTATAAGTGACTGATCCGTTAATCCAGTTCATATAAGGAATAAGAGAAAAAGGCAACTTCCACGTTAAATTGGCCGTTTGATCGTACTTCATAGGAGTACCAAACTCGGCAATACTCCTATTCACAGAGTCTCTCCAAACTTTGTATTTATCCGGTTCCAACTCTCTATTAACTTGTAAATAAGGTTCTTCAATACGGGCATTTGTACCCGATTTGAAAGAGAATTGCAGGTTGGTAGTCAAGTTCCAATTCAGTGCGACAGCCCTATCCCAAAGGAAGTTTTGGAGGAAAGTGGCAGGTAAAGGGGTAGCATCTCCTACTCCAGGGATAAAGTTACGTATCTGCTGCTCGGAATAATTGCGCAACATGGAGGTAGAGAAACTTATCTTAGAGGGCAAATAGTTTATCTGATAAGACTTCAAAACCTGAACTGCCGAGTTGCGACTCTTTAACCCCGCAAAAGGCTTCAACGGAGGTAGTACAGGCGAATAATCATAGGTTAGAGCAGCTTGCCAATCCCTTTTACGATCATAAACATAGTCTGGTGTATTGTGATCTGTTTGACTGTACGAATAGCTTGCCGAGAAGTTTATAGGATCGTATGGCATGGGCGTTTTGCTCTTTATACCTACTCGCATATTGCTCAAAGAAAAAGCATGAGAACGAGTCTGCGTTACAGCATGACTTGTTATGGAGTCTCGCTCCTCTTTTGTAACCACAGCTTTAATTGCATCTGAAAGGAGTATATCCTGATCTAACGGATTGTAGCGTGGCGTTATGACCTCATCGGAGAAAGTATAGTAGAGAGGAAGAGTAACCTGTGCTTTTTCGGAAAAGAATCGACCCATCTCAAAATTGGCAGAGAGGTTCACTTGACGCAGATCTTCCAATCTACGCTGTGACAATGTTTGATCCAAAGCACCAAAACCTGCTGTTTGCATCTGTCCACGCACAGCCAAAGTACCCCAGTCACTAACCTTAAGTTGCATGTCTGCATTGGCAGCCCATCCCCCCTGCTCTAAGTAATCACTAAGCCTCATTTCATTTACCCAAATCTCTACGCTTTTAATGTCGTGAGCATTATTACGTACTCCAATCATTATGGTCTTAACACTCGACAGAGAGGGATTACCCATTACTGTGATACTGTTTCTCGGGTTCTTAGGATCAGGTTTACTGTATCGTTTGAAAAAGTCTGCTTCGGCCTGCCCTTCGCTCTTAGCTCTGTTTCGCTCTCTCTTGAGTTCAGTAAGGACAGAGAGCATGATATCCATCTTGTTCTCTTCTGGCCAAACGGTACGTCTATCTTGGGCTATATCGGTACTATATATACCAAAAGGAGTAATATTCAGAGGAACAGAATACTCGTAGTAGTTATTTCTGTAATCACTTCCCAAACGAATAAAAACAGACATATCTCCGTTGGAAGTATTTGTTTCGTCACTTACCAATCGCTCGGCATGGGTAAAAAGTTCCAAGCGTTTGTAGCGACGGAGGTCTAAACCTGTATTACGGTAAACTGCTCGGGCATCTCCAGGTGCCAACTTCGTTATTTTGAGGCTCAAAGACTGTTCATTCTGTTGGGTAGTTTGAGAAGCTGAAGGGTCTAAACTACGTAATACACCAGGAGGAAGTACATAGTTAACGGGCTGACGATCGCCATTTTCTTCAATATTAACGGCACTAACCTCCAAAACTCCCTTAGAAATAGGCTGTAGCAAGGGATCGTGCAACTCTCTCTCGTATTGCCTCCAATCTCCTCTCACAAGTTTAAAAGTACCGAAGCGCAAGAAAACCTCCTCCTTAAAGTCTGTAAGGAAAAGACGAATAAAACGAATACTCTTAAAATCGGCTATACCCCCAACCTTTTGATTGAAATCTCTGACGGGGACTTTGAATTGGTACCAACTGACTGTTTCCTGTTTACCATTGGGCAAGGTAACCGTAGCAGGACGAACATCTACAATATAGTTTTTGCCTATAACCATCTGATCGGGACGTAAGGCAATTTTATATTGAAAGTACTTTTCGTTCTCATTAAGGGTATTGTCCTGATTGATATCCTCTACATCAGGTACAATACGACTTGCTATACTATATACATCATTTGTATCCGTAGCTTCGGCACTATTACCCTGTACCCCGTTGTAGTATTTGTATCGCTCCAAGATGGGGGCTTGCCTTTCGTCGAAACGCCCATTACGATAGTGTAAGAAATTATCCCCTGCAGGGTCATTAAGAGGGCTCATATCGTCCGCAGCCCAACGCTGGAGGACCTCTGGAGATACTTTATTCTTGACCCCATTCAAATAGCTCACATAGGAAGCCCAAACGCGTTCTTCCTCATCGGTCAATCCATTAAAGCCGACATCTTGCTTAGCTCTTGCCCCAGGGGAGTTATCAAATGCATATCCTGTACCTTGACGAATGGGCACCTTACCCCAAACGGTTTCTACCGTAGCCTGTGCGTCGTCATTGAGAGGCATACCATTTTCAAAGAACTTTTTCTCGTCTCTTAATACCTCCTCATTGATTTCCCCAAGATTTATATAAAAATCTCCCCCTTGGGTAGTACCCTTAGTGTATACAAAGGGATCCAAAAGCCAAAACTCCAAATACTCGATATTAGCAGCCTCAAAATCACTCTGGTCTATCTTTCTCATAATCCCCCCCCAGTTCTTTTCTGGATTAGCTAAGGTGCCATCGGGGAGTAAAGCTTGGTCATTCAAATTGTAAGGACCTCGCTCTTTAGGGTAATAAGATAGGTTGAAAGTCTGCAGATAACTGTAGTGAGACTGCGAAAAATCTCTGTAAGGAAAAAGTTCCTGTATATTAATCTCCCGTACAAAATGGTTGCTCTGCAGGTCAAGATTATTACGAATGTAAGAAGGCGTTAAGGAGGAATTGGCCCTATTAAACATCGGATCTATGTAAAACCATGCTAATCGAGCTCTATGCTCTCCGTAACGCACATCGTTAGAAAGGGTTGCTTCTGGGAACAAAACGTTAGCCCCATCTTGATAGGGTGTAGAAGAAAGCATCCAAGAGTAAGGATTCATCAAGTCGATTGAGTTTTGCGAAGTTTCAAAATCATCGATATAACTATACCCTTTGGCATAACGCCCCTCATAGTGCCCTGGTATTAAGTGGGCAAACTCTGCATTGAATCGCAGTTCACTTGGCTGGGTCAGATTGAGAAAAGGCAACTTATCGACCCAATTGGTTAAACCTTGCCAATCTGTTCTATAGCTCAAATTCATTCCCCAGAGCGTGTTGCGCATAGACTCGCTCCCTATAGGAGTTTTCGTCGTCAGAGGCATCTCGCTCAAATGCATAAAAGTCCCCCCAAAGACCAAATCTTTGGTAAAGTGATAGTTCATATCCAACCCCACCATTGTTTTACGCTGCATATTCATCAGCCCTCTATTCTCGAGAGATACATCTACACGTGTTCCGCTGTTGAGGATAGATTCGTTGAGGATGGTTACCGTACCCATGGCGTAGTTGACCGTATAATCAACGTTCTCTGTGAGGGTAACACCTCCCGCGGTAACTCGTACCGACCCAGGGGTAACATTAGCAATGCCTGCCCCGAGACTGATTTGTCCACTTGAGGAGGCTTTATACTCTCCACGCAAGATGAATTTATCTTTCTCTGTTACCTGACGTGCTGCAACCGCGGTGGTGTCGTAGATCTCTTGATAGACATATTTGTCTGCAATCACGGGGTCGCCTATTTTTCTTCGCAAAGTCGCACCGAAGGGCTCAACCGTGGAGAAAATAATCCAACCACGCTGGGGATTTACGGTATAGCCACGCACAAAGTCAAAAACGCCATCGGGGTGCGCTTCGTTGCGTCTATCCAATCGATCCATATCTAAGGTTCTTATCAGAAGCTGTCCCTTGGTGGGTCCTTCATTGAGATAAGGTATAGCCGTACCCAGTTTATCATCTTTGTAGAGAATATCTAAACGGAAGCGATCTTCCTGCAGATCTGAAACATTAGTTCCTAAGGAATATATGTTGCGCATCATAAAGTACCAGTAGGGAGAAGAAGTGGTCATAGCCGAGCCCTTAAGGAGCTTGACATAGAGGTTGTCGGTACTACTGTCGCTTCTATCGGTACTGAACTCTCCGACCTGATAGACTTGTCCCTTATAAGTGTATTCATAGGCTATAGCAAGCACCTCGTCAGTACTGAGGCGTACATTAAGAGAGATATAGCCCAAACTATTATTGAGGGTATACTCGCTCTCGGTCAGTCTACGCGCACTTTCCAACTTTTCATAATCTCGTCCTCCCTCATACACTCCCTGCAAAACCTGTGATACACGGTCTATCTTTCTCAAATCTGCCAAAGCGAGTATGGTGTTATAAAGAGAGTTGGCTTTATTGTCGGGTACCTCAAAGCCAGAAGGAATTACCCCACTGGCAGAGACCCTATGAGGTTCTCCCAAGTCACTAAAGGCTACTATATTACGCGCATCTTCAAAACGAGTACGCTTATTCGTTACCCAAAGCTCGACACGATTGATAACAATACCAGAGGAAATAAAAGGTAAGGTCGACAATGCCTGATCGTAATGCTCACGGAAGTAGTGTCCTAAAAAGAAGTGACGGTTTTCATCGTAGTTATTGGCAGAGAACTCAAACGGAGTAGTCTGCGCCCCTCCCTCCGATGAGATTCTTTTTGTCTCTGCTTCCTGCTGACTTACTACCAAGCTAAGATCCAACTTACCAAACTGCATTTTGGTGTGTAGACCAAAAAGGGAGGCTCCTCCCTGTATCAAAGAGTTCTTGGGCTGTAGCGATACATTACCCGCTTCTATGAGTTTTATGATGTCATCCTCTTCACCCTCATAGGATAACTTTAACTTCTTGGAATCGAAATCAAAAGTCGTCTCCGTGTTGTAGTTCAGATTGAAATTGAGTTTGCTCCCGACAGAAGCTTGTACATTGGCTTGTATCTTTTGGTCAAAGTCAAAGAAAGTATGCCGACGGGCATTCTGTGGCAAAGAGGGATTTTCTGTGGCACTACTCTTAACCCCCATAAGCACCTCTGCCGAACCCTGCGTACGCAACTTAACTCCACCAGGACCGAAAATCTTCTCTGCAGGCCCTAATTCAAACCCGAAATCAAAAGGGTTAAACTGTTTTTTCCCGCTCTCTTTAGCCTCGTTCTCGTCCTTTTGTATAAAATAATTATTCCCTTTTTTTCGTCTCACATACTCCCAATACTGCTGTGGAGTGTAGGCGATAGGGGTACCTATACGCTGACCGTTGAACGTAGTTATATAGAGGTAATTGCCCGTAGCGACATCATATATAAACTCCTCTTTGAGCAACGAGGGATTACGCAAGTCGGCAGGATGTTTTTGCTCTAAATCGAGATAACTTGCAGGTATTGTCTTACGAACAGGATAGCGCAAAGAATCTTGTACTACGGGTTGCGATTTGATTTTTTCCTTAGGAAAAAAAGTAGAAGGTCGATAAGGAGCACCAAATAGCAGGCGACTTGCCATGGCCACCCCTATGGAACAGATAAGCAAGAGGAGTAATAAATAGAAAAAGCGGAAATGGGTACGATACGACATACTATAACGGGGCTTTCTATACTGTGCTTAAGCCTTTTAGAGCATTTTCAACGCCCGTTTAACAATCTCCTCTACCGAAAGAGTCGGCTCTGCATCTATCAATGTCTTTACCACCTTACGTACCGACACATCCTGAAAACCGAGCATTTTCAAGGCTCTTTGTGCCTCATCTACCACTTGAGCATTGACACGACTTTCCTTTTGAGGGAGGGTGCTAGTAGCCTCCTCTCCTAAAGAGGAAAGATCTATTTTACCTTTCAGATCTACCACAATACGCTGTGCCGTTTTGAGACCTATTCCTTTTACGTTCTTCAATAAATCTACAGAGCCATTTTGAATAATGGTTGCCAAATCTAAGGGGGTATAGGCCGACAGAATAAGCCTTGCCGTAGAGGGACCTACCCCCGATACAGAGCACAATTTTTCAAAGAAAGAGCGAGCCTCCTCACGCACGAAACCGAAGAGTATATGTGCATCCTCTCGGATAATTTCTGTTATCCAGAGGCGTACTTTCTCCCGTCCCTGCAAAAAAGTATAGTCTGTCAAAGTTATCTGCACATCATATCCCACCCCTAAACAATCTATTAGGGCGTTGGTGGGTGTTAGTCTGTCTATTTTTCCCTCGAGGTAAGCAATCATAATGATTCTTAATAGTTACTTATAACAACGCTAATAAGCTCGACATATTGCACAAAAGCTCTCTGCAAAGGTAAATATTCCAAAGAAGAGCGTTGCAATAAGGGTTTCTATTTGCAAACAGGAGGGAAAATGCAGATGCATCAAAGCCTCATAAATCTTCCTCTTGAGAGAGCAAAACGATTACTTAGAGAACCAACCTGAAACGTATTAGGGATAAATCCCGTGAGGCACAAGGAACAATTAGAAGAAAGGGTATTAGGGTGAGGATTAAAGCTGAGCAAGGGCAAACTGCTTACCCATCTCAAAGCCGTGGGCTTGGCATGTGGTTTTCGTACTCGGATGACCTACCACGTTAAGAGGCATAGTTTCGGTACGCTAACTGTTAGAGGCAGGTATTCCGATGGAGAGCATTGCTAAGATGATGGGACACGCCTCCATCTCCAGCACGCCAATCTATGCTCAAATCACTGACCAAAAGATTGCAAAGGATATGGACAGGTTGATACAACAATGAGAGTAGATAACCTAAATATAAAAAGAGCTTGCTTTATTAACTGAAACAAGCTCTTTTTATAGCAAATAATCTATAATGATTTCTTTTGCATTATTTCTTAGATGTTTTGATATGCAATTTTATTTTCTTCATAGCCCAGTCGTAATGGCTGGCAGTTGCCGAAACGCAGTAAGCTCCGAGTGGGGAAGTTCCAGTCCAAGCGAGTACTCCTTTGGCAAAGAGTTCATCGTTGGAGAATTGCTCTATCAGTGCCATTACCTCTTTGTGGCTCTCTCTTAACTTTGCTTTAGCTTCCTCTAATGGCGTATTTTGGTGCTTCTTCCAAAACTCAACATTCATTGTCGGGTAGGTTTTCCAATTATATGGTTCGGGAAGAAAGGGTTTATGCTCACCGTTAGTATTGGCTCGTACCCAATCCAATAGCAGTTGATGCCACTCGTATAAATGTACAAGCACATCTCGCAAGTTCTTGTCTCGACCCCAATGAGCTTCCTTACCCGCTGTAGCCATTTCATCGGCAAAAGTTGCCGTCTGCTGTCCCTCACTCATACTTTCAATGAGTTTCCACATCTTGTCAAATTGTCCATTGGCGGATGCAAGTAAATCAATTTTTGTTGTTGCTCGTGCCATATCTTTTTATTTTAGTTGTTATTCGATTATAAAAGAAAGTGGAATAAACACCTTTTGTGGGCAATCGCTCCACAAGTTTGATTAAAGTCCATCGTAGCTGTTGTTTTTTACCCAATTTAGTAACAACTGATGCCATTCATACAGATGTACAAAAACATCACGCAGTTTTTTATCCAGACTCCAAATGTGCTTCTTTTGCCATCCGATACCATTACTTATTGGGAGAAAATAGAATAAGACTACACGATGTCACTTAGGTCACTGATAAAGTTGATTTGTTTACCTTTGTTACATTCAAAAATGAAGTCACTAAGACTCTTGCTGTTACATTCGGAAAAATCGCCAACAATAATCAAAGGCATTTGATATTGTACGAATTTTTGAAGTATATCTCCTGCTATTTTAGTTTTTAAGTCAAAAAAATCAGGTGTAATATTCTTTTTGTGAATAATAATCTTATCGAAGCCCTGATAATATAAGTTCCCCAACAAATCTAATCCATCCTCAGTAGATCTTAAGATTATTTTGTCAGTTATAACTTCAGCCACTTTTCTATTGTCTATATTGTGAGTTTTAATTTTCATGCAGTACTTATTGTTAGCTCTTTAATTGTCTGTCTTTGGTTATTGTTGACGAACTATAAAACAAGATTTCCTTCTCTGTCAATCTTCCAAAATGGATTGTAAGCTACCTCAAATACATAACCGTCCAAATCCTTAAAATAGCCGCTGTAACCGCCCCAAAATACTTTCTGAGCGGGTTTCACGAGGGTTGCTCCAAGCCGTTTGGCTTCCTGCATTACGGCATCGACTTCTTCCTTCGATGTGGCATTATAACTGATTGTCATGCCTGAAAAGGCTGACTGCTGATAACATAACGTACTGTCTTTTTCCAATTCTTGCAATGGGTATAATCCCAAGACTATCCCTCCCAAAGGAAACAATGCGTATTGGTCCTGACTTTGTTCCGACTTCTTCCAACCCAATCCCTCATAGAAAGCCAATGCTTTTTGAAAGTCTTTTACTCCTAATGTGATTAAAGTGAATTTTTGTCTCATAAATTATACATTGTAGGATTTGCCACAAATTTACTTATTCATAGCGAGGAAGAAGAATAAAATGACAAGAAAACGCTTCTTGCAAATATTTTATCTTCGGTAATTCTTTTGCAGTAGTCGGCCGATGTGGGAGAGCTTGTAGAGGATTTTCCCTGCTATTTGGGGTAGGGAATAACTCCCTTGTCCCGATGGTCTTGCAAGGTGCGAGGGCTGATGAAAAGGCGTTTGCAAACCTCTCGCCCCGTGAGGAAGATTCTCCCCGAAGTGCGGACGGAGCGTTTGGGCGATAGTTTGCAAGCAAAAAAATCGTATAAGATAAAAGTCATAAACCTACAGGATAAAAGTCAAAAACACCTGCCTTTTTCTTTATATTCAGATTGAATATACATATTTTCAACTTAAATATATATATACGTAGATTGCATATAAAGAAAATCCTATACGTTTTTGACTTTTGTCCCATACGCTTTGCTATTTATATCTATAACTTTTGAAGGTTTCCTTTGCACCTCTTGCACTATATCCTAACTGTTCCTCTCTGATACTCTTTGATATTACCAATAATAGGAGTAGAAGAAACTCCTCTATCGCCCTCGTGTAGCACCTCGAGAGACAATTTCTTGGAGACAAAAGATTTACTTTTGCACATATGTTAAGTATCGAGCAGGCACGCACCTATATACAAAACTCCATCGAGCACCTTTACCCTCCCGAAGAGTGTCGTTTTATCGCCTTAGACCTATTGGGGGTACTATGCTCATGGTCAAGAAGTCAAGTTTTACTGGCCGAGGCGCACTTTACCCTCTCTGACGAAAAGGAACAACAGCTTAAAGCTATGGTACATCGCCTACAATCGGGCGAGCCAATACAGTACATACAAGGGAGCGTTGAATTCGGAGCCCTCCGCCTTTCGGTAGGTAGAGGCGTACTGATTCCCCGTCCCGAAACAGAAGAGATGGTAGCTCTTATCCTCCAAGAGATGAGAAATAAAACAGGCATCCGCTACCTCGATATAGGAACTGGCAGCGGATGTATAGCCCTATCTCTGGCTTATGGTTTAAGGGGAAGTAGAGGCTTTGCCTTGGAAAAATCACCCGAAGCAAGAGAGATAGCCGATAAGAATATCCAATACTACCAACAAGAAAACAAAATCGCCCCCTTACAACTGATAGCGGGAGACCTATTCGCCCCCGAGGAATGGTTGCATAGAATAGAGATTCCCATCGACTTGGTAGTGAGCAATCCCCCTTATGTACAGGTGCAGGAAGCCAAAGATATGGCTCCGCACGTACTCAAAAGTGAGCCTTCACAAGCTTTATTCGCTCCAGAGGATAATCCATTGTACTACTACGAAGGCATCATTCACCTCTGTCATGCACTTCCTTTGGCACCAAAAGCCCGATTGTATGTAGAAATCAATGCTCTGTTAGGAGGGAAAACACAACAGCTATTCGAGATGAATCCCCTATTTCGGGAGGTAAAACTACTAAAGGACTTAAGCGGAAGAGATCGCTTTATCACCGCAACAATGATACCCCAAAATGGATAAAGACAAAATATACAAACAACTCTGTAGCTACTGCAATCGTGCCGAAAGGTGTCCCATGGATGTTATTCAGTGGTTGCGAAAAAAGGAGATTGAGGGGAGTGATGCCACTCCTTTTATAGAAAAATTGCAGGAGGAGGGTCTAATCGATGAAAATCGTTTTATTCGCGCCTTTGCTTCCGACAAGTTACGCTTCTCCCATTGGGGCTACTACAAAATAAGAATGGAACTCTTGATGCGCAACCTTCCAGAACATAGGGTAGAACAAATAACCCAACAAGTAATGGAAGACGAGGGCGAAGAGGAGATACTACGACAACTCTTAGAAAAGAAAATCCGCCTTAGACTTCAAGAATTAGAGAAAACAGAGAAAGACTTCGAAGAAGAAATTTGGAAAGTATTTGACTATTTTGCCAACAAAGGCTTCCGAAAAAGAAGGGTTATAGAGCTTGGAAAGTCTATCCTTAAGGAAATCGAAGGAGAGCTAAGGGGGAAATAGATAAAACCTTCTTTACAGATAAAAAGAAAAGCATTAGGCAGAGAAGAGCGCGACGCGTTGTATCAATCGGTCTACTGATATACTATTCCTTGACCATCTTAGCACGGTAGAATCTTTTCAGCTGCTGCATCAATTCTCCCACGGTTTTGTCGGCTCTTTTCAACGCTGCAAGTACCTCAGCCTTACGCTCTTCGGCAGGAACTACAGCATTGTCGGAGAGAACTCTTTTTACAGCTTCTCCCTTAAGTCCTTTCTCCTTAACCAAATAATATACCGTGCGCAACTGCTCTACTTGACGAGGGGTATAACGCCGCCTTTGTGTAGAGGAACGCTCGGGAAGTATATTGTAACTCCTCTCCCAATAATACAAGGTACCTATATCGATACCTAAGAGCGTTGCCACCTCCGATGAGGAATAGTACTTTTTCAGAGACTTAGCCATCTTCTCCTGTCATTTTAGTTTTTTTCTTAAATAGGCTCCCGTATAGGATGCCTCAACCTCTGCAATCTCTTCAGGTGTACCCTGTGCGACGATGGTTCCCCCGTTAACGCCTCCCTCTGGTCCCATATCGATTACATAATCTGCGCACTTAACAACGTCCAAATTATGCTCTATCACCAAAACCGAGTGCCCTTGATCTATAAGCGCATTAAGGGCTTTCATCAAAACAGATATATCCTGAAAGTGCAACCCTGTGGTAGGCTCGTCGAAAATAAACAGAGAGGGTTCCTTCTTGGTCTTGCTTAGATAGTAAGCCAACTTAAGGCGTTGATTCTCTCCACCCGATAGAGAAGAGCTGTTCTGCCCCATTTTCAAGTATCCAAGCCCTACCTTTTGAAGAACGGAAAGTAAAGAAATTATGCTCTCCGTATGCCCTTTTGAGGGAAACTCCTGAAAGAAAGCAACCGCTTCGTTTATTGTCATATTGAGCAGATCATAAATATTCTTATCATGGTAGCAAACATCTAAAATCTCTCGACGAAACCTCTTGCCTTCGCACGCTTCGCAAGTAAGGGTAAGATCTGCCATGAACTGCATCTCGATAGTAACTACCCCCTCGCCCTTACACTCTTCACATCGGCCCCCCTCTCGGTTAAAACTAAACATAGAGGCTGCATATCCCATCTGTTTAGATAGGGGTAGCTCACTGTAAAGCGAACGAATAGCATCATAAGCCCCAATGTAAGTGACAGGATTGGAACGAGCATTTCTACCAGCACTATTTTGATCTACATACTCTACATCTTTAATACACGATATATCTCCCGATATTATTTGCCCATGTAATGCGGTAGGTTCGTCTAATAGACGCGACAACTCCTCAAAAAGGGTATCTCGGACCAAAGTACTCTTACCTGAACCACTCACCCCAGTAACGACAGTCATAACCTCCAAGGGGATTCGTACCGTTAAGTTCTTCAGGTTATTCTTCGCCGCATTGCGCACCTCTATATACTTATGCCACCTTCGACGTTGAAGAGGCAAAGGTATTGTTGCCTTCTGTGAAAGGAAAGCCGCTGTATAGCCAGGTGTTTGCGCAGTAATTTCAGAAGGAGCACCCGCAAAAACTATTTCTCCGCCCAAACTGCCCGCATCTGGACCAATATCAATGAGATAATCTGCCGCCTGCATCATATTTTCATCATGCTCAACAACAACGAGAGTATTCCCAGCGTCCCTTAATCGCTCTATTACGGAAATCAAACGCTTTGTATCCCTTTCATGGAGGCCAATACTCGGTTCATCCAATACATACATAGCCCCATAGAGATTACTTCCCAAACGTGTAGCCAGTGTAACGCGCTGGCTCTCTCCACCCGACAAAGTATTTGAGGGTCTATCTAAAGTGAGATACTCTAAACCCACGTCACAGAGTACCGAGAGGCGAGAACGAATCTCAAACAACAGTCGCTGTGCAGCCTCGGCAATTGGTGTAGGTAAATCTACCTTTTCAAAAAAAACTCTTGCATCGGCTATTGACATAGAGGTTATCTCGTACAGTTTTTTTCCCTCAAAAAGCACGAAAAAAGCATCTTCTTTCAGCCGTCTACCCTGACACAAAGGACAGGTTGTTTTACCACTGAAATGAGCTATACGCACCCGATTTTGTACCTTATAACGATCCTTATGAAGCATTGCAAAAAAGGCATCAATACCATACACTGCAGGCATTCCCTCCTCGGGGTCCGTTATCCCTTTCCACAAGATGCTTTTTTCGGCCTCGGTCAATTGATTATAGGGGGTGTGTATGGGGAAACCGTAGGCTTTAGCCGCCCGAAAGAAATCGTCTCTCCATCCAGAACTTTTAGGACCACTCCAACAGGCAACAGCTCCTTCATAAACAGAAAGCCCCTCCTGAGGAATCACCAACTCTGGAGCAATTCCTATAGTTTTTCCATACCCCTCGCATCTGGGGCAAGCACCTGTAGGGCTATTGAAATCAAAAAGTTCGGGTGTAGGCTCTACAAACAACCGCCTATCCGCTTCAAACCTATTACTAAAAGCAAAAGTCTCTCCATACCCCTCTTTGGTGGCTATCGCTATGTAACACTCTCCGTGCCCCTCGTAGAAAGCAATCTCAGCAGAGTCTGCCAAGCGGGAGTCATAGGTGGCATCTTCCCTACGAACACTCAGGCGATCGACCAATAGATAGAAATCTCCAGACTCTAATAGCGTGTTATCGACTTCATCAATATAGTAGACCTTGTTACCTATCGCTATTCGGCTAAAACCCGAGCTCTGATAAAGCTGTAATTGTGTCTGTAAAGTATTTGTTCCTGACAGATGCACTGGAGCCAAAAGTAAAAAGCGTGTCCCCTCTTCCAATGTTTTTGAAAAAGCAACAACGTCGTGCACCGTGTGCTTTTTAACTTCATCCCCAGAAATAGGCGAGTAAGTACGCCCGAAGCGGGCAAAGAGCATTTTGAGATAATCGTAAATCTCGGTAATTGTGCCCACCGTACTGCGAGGATTACGACTTATAACACGTTGCTGTATAGCCACAGCTGGAGGAATATAGCGTATAAAATCACAATCGGGCTTGGGCATACGATTCAAAAACTGCCGAGCATAACTCGACAAACTCTCTACATACCGGCGTTGCCCCTCTGCATAAAGGGTATCAAAAGCCAAGGAACTCTTGCCCGAGCCACTAACCCCTGTAACCACGGTAAGTTTACCACGGGGAATAGAAACATCTATATTCTTCAGGTTATTGACCCTGTTTCCCCGAATTTCTATGTCCCCAATGTCTATTCCTTTTCTTGTTTTTGACATCTTCTTATACTACTTTTATTCAGTTTTCAAAAGGTTTTGACAGGCTCTTACACAGGTGCACAAGATGTCTATCTGTATGGTTTATCAAGCATCAATTGTAAGCCCAAAAGCATCTCCACACTTAACGCGACAAAAGACAAAATCAATCGAGAGCAATCTTTTTTACTCTCGCCTCATGACGTCCACCTTCAAAAGGAGTCGATAAAAAAGTATTTACTATTCTCTCTGCTTCCTCAAACGAAATAAAACGAGCAGGAAGGGATAATACATTCGCATTATTATGGGCTTTTGCCAATGCAGCTAACTCTTCACTCCAACACAAAGCCGCACGCACTTTTTGATGTTTATTCAGTGCCATAGAGATTCCATTGCCCGAACCACACACAGCAATGCCCATAGATAACTCTCCCGCATCAATTGCACGACCAAGCAAATGAGCAAAATCAGGGTAATCAGCTCTCTCTTCCGAATGAGTTCCAAAATCTACACATTCATACCCTTTCGCTGTTAATAGCCTTTTAATCTCCTCTTTCAACAGGTAGCCTGCATGATCACAACACAATCCACACTTCATAATTTTCTCTTTTTCTTTAAGCACACCCCTTTTCTCTATCTTTCAACGCAAAAATTCCATAGGAGTATACTTTTCTATTTTATATCCTATTAGTTAAGTAGCTACAAAACTATATATAAATACGGGTTGAAACTACATTATTCTTCTGCTTATGGAGCTGCTCCCCAAAATTCTTACAACATCTTTGTTGATATTTGATCCGATTATACCTCTACGTCAAACCACTCTCTCCCTCTCAAGAGCTCTTACAATATCGAAGGGTATCTGAAAGTATCTTGAATTAGGTTGAGAAGATTTTTGAGATAAAGTTGCAATCTTAGAAAATATACAGAAGCCCCCATACAGAAGCCTCCCTTTAGACACAAAGGGAGGCATAAAAAAAGGATACCAAGAAAATCCTTAAGAATAAGGAAATCTTAGGTATCCCTCCTATAGTTAGGTTATAGGACCAAGGCTTTAGATTATCGTAATCTTATCTTCAGGGATGTTCACCCCTGTTGTATTCAAACGATAGCCTCGTCCATGTACGTTCTTTATTTCAAGAGAAGGATCTGCCTTCAATATCTTACGCAACTTTGTGATGTAAACATCCATACTGCGGGCGTTGAAGTAGTTATCATTTTCCCAAATAGTTTTGAGGGCATAATTACGCTCCAAAGTTTCATTAGCAAAGCTGCATAACAAGGCCAAAAGCTGGCTCTCTTTAGTCGTTAACTTAGTAACTTGTGTGCCGAGAGTCAGTGTTTGTTTTTGTGTATCGAAAACAAACTTTCCTAACTGATAGTAGGGTCTAATGCGAGAGTCTACTCCTCTAACCCGACGCATTATAGCCTCGATACGAGCCAAAAGCTCATCCAAGCTAAAGGGCTTAGTAACATAGTCGTCGCCTCCTACTGTAAACCCGTGAAGAACATCCTCTTTCATCGTTTTTGCTGTCAAGAAGATAATAGGCACTGTACTATTTACAGAGCGTATCTCCTGTGCCACAGAAAAACCATCCTTAAGAGGCATCATCACATCCAAAATACAGAGATCATATTGCGTTTTTTCAAAGTTACGTATCCCCTCTTCCCCATCACGGAAAAGATCTGTGTCGAACCCTTTAGTATCTAAGAATTCCTTGAGAAGCATCCCCAAATTTTCGTCGTCTTCACAGAAAAAGATTTTCAATTTTTCGTCCATAGCTATCTATAATAATGTTTTATCTCGTTCTTTTTATCACTATATCCTCCCGTTGATATATATATTATAACAAATAAAAGTGTAAAAGGTTTATTTTCGTTTTCCCTATCTTTGTACGCGTTCTTCTGCGGGTAAATCAACTATCATGGTGGTTCCCGCATTCAATTTACTTTCAACACCGACTTTCCCGCCCATATCTTTTACGGTCTTTGCTACATAAGCAAGTCCTAATCCAAAACCTTTTGTGTCGTGCACATTTCCAGTGTCTACTCGAAAGTATTGGCGAAAGATACTTTTTTGGTCCGCTTTGGCAATACCTATACCATTATCCTTTATAGCAATGCGTAAAATATTCGGTGCAGGATTGGTCATTGAGATAGAAAGAATAGGAGGAACATCGGTCTTTCTATACTTAATAGCATTCTCCAAAAGATTGAATATAACATTCTGCAAGTGTATCTTGTCTACATGAACATAGGTCTCTGTTGCAGAAAAATGCCCCTCCATAGAACCGCCCAAACGCTCACACTGCAAACGATACAATGTAAGAGCATGCTCAATCAAGCTGGTACAATCAAACCAAGAAAAGTGATAGCACACCTTACCCTCATTAATCAAAGTAAACTGTAGAATCTTATCTGCCAAAAAGAAAAGCCGTTCAGCTTCACTTTGCATTGCTTCTAAAATCTTTTTGCTTCTTTCCTTATTACTGATTATTGAATCTTGGCTCAGCATGCTCGAAGCCAACTTTATAGAAGTCACAGGTGTTTTAAGCTCGTGAGTCATGTTATGCACAAAGTTGTGTCTATCCTTCTCAAATCTCTGCTGACGAGAATAAAGTACTACTGCTATCACAAACAAAAGAAAAACTGTAAGTATAGATACAACCGAAGGAATTGCATAAGTATATATGTTTTGATAATTATTGTGATCATAAAAAATCACCTGAATAAAACCAGAAGAAACGCTCCCGATAGTAATCTTATCAAAAAGAGGTAAACAAATAGAATTTTTATCGGATCCCGAAATTCCATAAGGAGGTCCCATCTCATATATTATCTTCTCCTTACGATCATAAATTTTATATACAAAAGGCTCTTCTATTCCTACAGAAGCGAGATTGCGCTTCAAAGACTGCAAAAGCGTCATATGTGAAATTTTATCACACATTGGACGCATGTCATTATCCAAATTAATTATGGACGATAGTATAATGTCACTAATGGCCTCATGCTGGAAAAAATAAGCCTCTGTAAGTCTTTTCTGTACATCCAGAGAAATAGACGTATGTGCATAACTCTCAGACGTATAGTTTTGCATCCAAGGAGGGCAAGAAGAGAAAGGAGAAGAACTTATTAGAGCTCCCCACTTGGTAAACTTTTCAATCTCGTCTAATTTAGGATCATTTAAGTAGGGAGATGCATATTGACTTTTTTGCAACAGAGGAGAGTGTCCTTCCAAATTCTCTAGAACGAAGGAAGAAATTGCCTCCTTTTCAACGATGTCCTTTGCCTTAGATATTGCCGACTGAGCCAACTTAAAAAACTGATCATTATAGCTATCCTTCATCTCAAGCATGTACTTGATCTGTAATAACAAGGCTGATGATAAGGCAAACGAAGCCAAAACAATCAAGAAGTTATATAATCTCTTTTTCTTCATTGTATTACCCGATTTAACTCACTACTCCTTAAGATAAGGACAAGGCTTTTACACTAACTCTACTTTTCGTTAAACAGTTAAACACCAAAATCCCGTAAAGGATCAGGAGAAAGAATCTTATAAGAATCTACATTTTTAAAGATTTTGCCGAAGTATTCGTTTCTCTAAAATCCATATTCTTATCCATCTGTCCATCTCCTTATGATACCACTGTACACATCATTCTGCAAAGATAGTATTTTTATGATTTTGTAAAAGCACATTTACTCTTGAGATATAATTAATCAAAAGAAAAGTTTAATTCGACCGTTGCAAAAGGCATGACTTCTACGAACGAAATAATATGCTCCTCTCTTGGACAGATATTGATATTCCAACAGAGACAAGTAGCAATAAATGATGAAACTCTTTTTATATTTGAACAAATACCTCCCATTTTTGCCACAAGCTGTTTGCAAAAACGAAAAGAAATATTACCTTTGCTCGCAAATAGTTGGTAAATTATGATAGAAAGTCTTTTTAGGACACACGACCATTTACTTAGGCATCGTCCCAGTTCTGTGAGAAGATTTTTGATGGATGAAATAGATTCTCAAGAACGTTTGATCGGTATCATTGGTTCGCGTGGCATAGGAAAAACAACATTTCTACTGGACTGGGCTGTCGAAAAGTATGGCGTTCTGAACAGGAAGTGTTTGTATGTGAATCTCAATCATTTTCTCTTCTCAACAATAAAATTGGTAGATTTTGCCAGCTCTTTTGTTGCTCAAGGAGGAGAAATGCTGCTCTTGGATCAGATATTCAAATATCCTAATTGGCAGTCAGAGTTAAATGAGTGCCACTCAAAATACCCCACCTTAAGTATTATGTATACAGGCTCCCCTCTGATAGAGGAGACCTTGGATTGGGAAACCTATAAAGGCAAGATTTACAGACTTCCAGGATTTTCTCTTCGCGAGTACATCAATTCCCAAACGGGACTTGATTTACCCGTATTTAAATGGGAGGATATTATTAATAATCATGTGAAGATTAGCAAGACTATTTTGGAACAAACCAATCCTAATAGTTGGTTTAATGATTACATCCACCATGGTTACTACCCCTTTTTTTTAGCAGAAAGCACTTATTCGGAAAGTCTGCTGAAAAATATAAATATGACTCTCGAAGTAGATGTCATGTACATTAGGAATATAGACCAACGGTTATTACCCAAACTACGTACTCTTTTGTATTTGATTTCCCTATCCTCTCCTACCTTATTAAATGTATCTCAATTGGCAAAAGGGATATCAACTTCTCGAGCAACGGTTACAAACTATGTGAACTTCCTTAAAGAGGCCGAATTGATAGCCTTGGTTCATCGCTCCGAAGCGACAGAGGCAAAGTCCTCTCTCATCAGTTACTTAGATAATACGAACTTAGGCTATGTATTGGCTCCAGAATCTCTTTCCGAAACAGAGATCTGTCGTACATTCTTCTTAAATCAAGTGAGTAAATGCTTGAAAGTAGAGGCTACGGTACGAGCCCATGTGAACTTCATCGTTGACTCAAAACATCAGTTTAGAATCGATAAGGAAACAAATGCCCGCTATCGTTTGGATAGATTGTATGCAGTAAACAATATTAATACAGGGGCAAAGAATATAATTCCCTTGTGGTTATTTGGATTTCTATATTAATCCAGACTACAGGAACAAGAACGACTTATAAAAATTGAAAGATTAAAGAATATATCATTATGGCAAAACAGAAGAAAATGATGACTTGTGATGGTAATCAGGCTGCTGCTCATATCGCTTATATGTTTAGCGAGGTTGCTGCAATCTACCCCATCACTCCATCTTCAACTATGGCAGAGTTCGTGGATGAGTGGGCTGCTCAGAAGCGTAAAAACATATTTGGAGAGATTGTCAAAGTAGAAGAAATGCAAAGTGAAGGAGGTGCAGTAGCGGCAATGCACGGAGCACTTCAGGCAGGGGCGTTGGCAACAACCTTTACCGCTTCTCAGGGACTTCTTTTGATGCTTCCTAATATGTATAAGATAGCTGGGGAATTGCTTCCTGGTGTATTCCATGTTTCAGCTCGTGCTATCGCAGCCCAAGCTCTCTCTATCTTCGGAGACCACCAAGATGTAATGGCAGCCCGTATGACTGGTTTTGCTCAGTTGTGTACAGGGTCTGTACAGGAAGTTATGGATTTGGCTGCTGTAGCTCACTTAACAGCACTAAAGACACGTGTTCCTTTTATCCATTTCTTCGATGGATTCCGTACATCTCACGAAATTCAAAAAATCGAATCATTGGAGACAGAAGACCTTCTGCCTTTAATTGACCAACAAGCTCTTTTAGAGTTCCGCAAGAGAGCACTTACACCTAATGCTCCTGTAACCCGTGGTACAGCACAAAATGGAGATATCTACTTCCAAAGCCGCGAAGCTGCAAACCCATTCTATCTGGCAGTTCCAGATATGGTTCAAGAGTATATGGATAAGATGGCCCAACTAACGGGACGCCAATATCATCTCTTTGATTACTACGGAGCTCCCGATGCCGAGCACGTTATCATCGCAATGGGTTCTGTTACAGAAGCTATCCGTGAGGTAATTGACTACAAACAAGCACAAGGGGAGAAGGTAGGTCTTCTATCGGTACACCTCTACCGTCCTTTCAGTGTTAAGCATTTCCTCGGTGCTCTACCTAAGACCGTAAAAAGAATTGCTGTTTTGGATCGTACCAAGGAGCCTGGTTCTGCTGGAGAGCCTCTATATATGGATGTTCGTACAGCCTTCTTTGGAGTAGAAAACGCACCTCTCATTGTAGGAGGTCGCTACGGTCTCTCTTCTAAAGACACAACTCCAGCTCAAATTGCTTCTGTGTACGACAACCTTAGCCAAGCCTTACCCAAGAATCACTTCACCATAGGTATTGTGGACGACGTGACCTTCACTTCTCTGCCACAACACGAAGACTTGATTTTCAATGACGGAACTTTTGAAGCTAAATTCTACGGACTTGGAGCAGATGGAACAGTAGGAGCCAACAAAAACTCTGTTAAGATTATCGGAGATAATACAGATAAGTATTGTCAAGCCTACTTTGCCTACGACTCTAAGAAGTCTGGTGGTTTTACAGCTTCTCACCTTCGTTTTGGGGATAAACCAATTCGTTCTACTTACCTTGTGGTAACTCCAGACTTTGTGGCATGCCACGTACCTGCTTACCTGCATATGTACGATGTGCTTAAAGGTCTTAAAAAGAATGGTACATTTCTTCTGAACTCCATCTGGGAACCCGAAGATATCGAACGTCATCTCCCTAACAAGATTAAGAGATACCTCGCCAAAAACAACATCCGTTTCTTCACAATCAATGCAACAAGCATCGCACAAGAAATAGGATTGGGTAATAGAACTAACACCATCTTGCAGTCGGCTTTCTTCAAGATTGCCAACGTAATTCCTTACGAACTTGCTGTTGAGCAGATGAAGAAGTTCATCGTTAAGAGCTATGCAAAGAAAGGAGATAGCATCGTAAATATGAACTACGCTGCTGTGGATCGTGGAGCAGACGTTATTGAAATCCCTGTCAAGCCAGAGTGGGCTTCACTTGGAGATGAACCTGTAGTTCGCCATGAAGATGACACGGACTTTATCTACAATGTAGTACGTAAAGTCAATGCTCAAGCTGGAGACGATCTGCCCGTTTCTGCTTTCATCGGACGCGAAGATGGTACTTGGGATAATGGAACAGCGGCAAGCGAAAAACGAGGTGTGGCAACATTTGTTCCTCAATGGAAGGCAGACAACTGTATCCAGTGTAACCAATGTGCTTATGTATGCCCTCACGCAACTATCCGTCCATTCCTTCTTGACGAAGCAGAACGTAACACAACAGGTGTACACTCTCTCCCAGCTATCGGTAAGGGCATGAAGGAAGCAGGTATTACCTTCCGCATTCAAGTAGATGTTCTTGACTGTTTGGGTTGTGGCAACTGCGCTAACGTATGTCCTGGCAACAAGAATGGAAAAGCTCTCGAGATGTTACCTCTCGAAACCCAATACGACGAACAGAAGAATTGGGATAAAATGGTAAAACAAGTAACCAATAAGGCGCATCTCGTAGATATTTTGGCAAACGTAAAGAACTCTCAGTTTGCACAACCTCTCTTTGAATTCTCTGGAGCATGTGCAGGATGTGGAGAAACTCCTTACGTAAAACTCATTACCCAGCTCTTTGGAGATCGTCAGATGGTTGCTAACGCAACAGGATGTTCTTCTATTTACTCTGGTTCTGCACCATCTACACCTTATACTACAAACGCCAAAGGCCATGGACCTGCTTGGGCAAACTCTCTATTCGAAGACAATGCAGAGTTTGGTCTTGGAATGCAGATAGCAGCAACCACACTTCGCGAACGCTTGTTACACGAAGTAGAGCGAGTGCTTGACTCCAATAATGCCAATGCAGAACTTCGTCCTCTACTTGAGGAGTGGATTGAAAAATTCCACGACGGCGTAGAAACTCGTCGTCTGACCGATGCTATCGTTCCTGTTTTGGAAAAAGATTCGTCTGATGTTTTGGCACCTCTTCGTGAACTTAAGGATTACTTCCTCAAGCACTCACAATGGATTATCGGGGGTGACGGTTGGGCATACGATATCGGCTTCGGCGGTCTTGATCACGTGTTGGCATCGGGTAAGAATGTCAATATCCTTGTCCTCGATACCGAAGTTTACTCCAATACGGGCGGTCAATCTTCTAAGAGTACTCCTGTAGGGGCTATTGCAAAGTTTGCTGCTGGCGGTAAGCGTGTACGCAAAAAAGATCTTGGTCTTATAGCAACAACTTACGGTTACGTATATGTAGCCCAAATCGCAATGGGAGCTAACCAAGCTCAAACGCTCAAAGTGTTGAGAGAGGCAGAAGCTTACGATGGACCATCTTTGGTAATTGCCTACTCACCTTGTATTTCTCACGGACTTAAGGGAGGTATGGGTAACTCTCAAATGGAAGAGAAGAGAGCTGTTGAATGCGGTTACTGGCACTTGTGGCACTACGATCCGACATTAGCAGAAGAGGGTAAGAATCCTTTCGTCTTCGACAGTAAAGAGCCCGAGTGGGATAAGTTCAAAGACTTCTTGAAGAATGAGGTTCGTTACTCATCACTGTACAAGCAGTTCCCCGAAGAGGCAGAAGAATTGGCAAATGCTTCTTTAGATGCGGCACAGTATCGTTATCAATCGTATCAACGTCTTGTTCGCACAGCTTGGTCTGAAGAAGAAGTTGTTGCAGAAGAAACGAAATAATATACTCACTTGCAAAAAGAGTCCCAATATCATCTTGGGACTCTTTTTTTATGCCTTTCCCAATAGAAAGGGGGAGGCGATTTATTCGATCATTGCGTTGTCTCGCTATATAAATTCTATTATTCGGGAAGCTTGTAAATGAGATGTGAACCTCTACCTTGTACACGTAACAAGCCTTGAGAGGCAAATTTGCGTAACTCCGAAGAAGCCGTCGTACGCGAAACACCAATCAACGCTACATAATCTTGTAGTGTCAGTACGAAATGTTCTCTCAAAAACTCCTGAACGAGCTTCATTCGTTGCTCTAAATTGGTATTTGGTTTATTATACTTCTTGGCGTGGGCACGCTTCAAATGGCAGTTTTTATTGGCTACCCAGAGCAAATTCTTATCGGGGCGAAAGTGTACGTTGGCTATCTCTATACTGTTGGCAATGCGTTTTGTGCCTCCTTCTCGCTCGGGTTCTACCCCCTTTTTCAATCCCAATTTAGCGGAGAAAATTCCTAATCCATCTACTCGAACGGAGGTTCCCTGCGCAATAAGCCGCCCGACCTCTTCTGCCACCATCTGCACAACGGCGGTAATCTCCTCGCGCCCAAAGGTTGTATTGGAAGACAAGGTCGCAGCAATTGCTTCCAAATCGGTTTGACGTTCTATAAGCATACGGGGGTATTTGAGACGCTCACCCGCCCCACTCATATCGGGCAATTCTTGCATAACATACTTTGCCATAATCTCTCTTTTCAGATAATAATCATTCTACTCTTCTTAGGTTAAGGAGTTATGGAGAATGAGAATAAACTCCTTTATACTTGTATCAAAAGTAGTTTATTAATTTCTAAAGAATCTAATATTTACGCAAAAAGTTTCATACATAGCCTATGTATGGACATACGCAACCTATGTATGGGCATACGCAACCTATGTATGGGCATACGCAACCTATGTATGGACATACATAACCTACAAATAAAGAAAAACATATAATAAAAATATTCTTTGTCAGGAACTATTCAATTTATTACTATGGACTTTTGAATTTATTCTTACAAAAGCGACAACTTACTCTTATAATCCCCTCCCCCCTCTGTTACGTACATTTGGAGGCTCAGACTACTACTTTAGGAAGTACACACGACCTGCTCTATCTTCGTTCGTAGAATATTTCTTGGAAGTTCCTCTCCGTATTAAAAAGAAGAGGATAAAATGTAGTACTTTTACTCAGCTTTGAATGGTCCATACAGCTCATGAGAAAGAAAGAAATAGCACAAGAAAAGGGTAAGGAAGAGGAGGAGGTATTCGCTTCGGGAGCGATAGAAATCCGCGGAGCCAAGGTACATAACCTCAAAAATATCGACGTATCTATCCCGAGACACAAGCTGACCGTTGTCACAGGATTGAGTGGTAGCGGCAAATCTTCCTTGGTATTCGACGTCCTCTTAGCCGAGGGGCAGAGACGATACATAGAAACTTTCTCTGCTTATGCAAGAAGCTTTATAGGCAATAATACCCGTCCCGATGTAGAGTCGATAGAGGGACTTAGCCCCGTAGTCGCCATCGAACAGAAAACTGCCTCTAACAACACCCGCTCTACCGTAGGAACCGTTACCGAGATTTACGACTTTCTCCGCCTACTTTATGCCCGAGTAGGAGTACCGCACTCCTATATCACGGGAAAAGAGATGCGTAAGTACACCGAGCAAGAACTATACGAACTGATAGAAAGGGATTATAGTAATCAAGGGATTGAGCTCTTGGCTCCAGTAGTTCGCGACCGAAAAGGACACTATCGAGAGCTGTTTGAGACATTACGAAAAAAGGGATTTACCTCCGTCTATATTGATGGCACTATCGAGGAGCTTCGCCCTGGGTTAATGGTAGATAGGTATGTCAAACACTATATTGCCGTCGTAATAGACAAGTTAATAGTCAAGGAGGAAATGCAAGAACGCCTCCAAAAGAGTATCACGCTGGCGTTAAGGCACGGAGACGGTATGCTGGATGTACGCAAACGTAACGAATCGACACTACGCCACCTCTCCTCCAAGATTATGGATGCCGAGAACGGTCTTGCTTACCCAGAAGTCTCGCCCTCTACTTTCTCTTTCAACTCTCCGCAGGGATATTGCCCCGTATGCCGTGGAATGGGGTTTGTGAATAGAATTGATTTGGATAAACTGATTACACAACCCACACTGTCCCTAAAAAAGGGGGGACTGAAACTTTTGGGCAAATGGAGAAAAGGAGACATATACGACCAAATAGAAGAGCTACTCCAAGAGTATAACTACACTCCAGAGACTCCCGTAGGGTCACTTCCTCCCGAGGTCTTGAATGCTATCCTTTATGGCTCTACCAATGGTGATGGAGACAACGATTTCAAAGGATTGATGTTTTATCTAAACATCGAAGAGACAATGAGTTTTCTGGATGAAGAGACCAAAGAGTGGCTACAAGATCTTCACTCCGAACAAACCTGTCCCGAATGTAAGGGCATAAGACTGAACAAAATAGCACAGAACTATCTCATTGACAAGTGGCGTATCCACGAGTTAGCAGCCCTTGATTTAGAGGAGCTTTATGCTACCCTGCCCCAAATAGAATCGGCTCTTTCGCAACATCTTCGCCCAGTGGGAGCCGAGATTATCAAAGAGATCAGAACTCGTCTTAAGTTTCTTCTCGATGTAGGACTCTATTATCTAAGTCTCTCGCGAGCCTCTGCAACGCTTTCGGGTGGAGAAAGTCAAAGAATACGTTTAGCAACTCAAATAGGAACGGGGCTCGTAGAAGTACTCTACCTGCTCGACGAACCAGGTATAGGGCTTCACCCGAGTGACAATAACAAATTAATCGCCTCCCTACAAACATTGAGAGACGGAGAGAATACCGTAGTCGTTGTAGAGCATGACCAAGATATGATGCTATCGGCCGACTATATAATAGATATGGGGCCTGGGGCAGGTCGTCTGGGTGGAAAAGTAGTCTTTTCGGGTACTCCCAAAGAATTACCATCTGCTCACACCATAACGGCAGATTATCTCAATGGTATAAGAAGCATTGTCGTACCCAATGAAAGACGTAAAGGCAATGGCAATTTTCTCACTCTGTCGGGAGCAACAGGTAACAACCTCAAAAACGTTAAGCTCTCTCTTCCTTTAGGTACGTTCATTTGTGTTACAGGCGTCTCTGGGAGTGGCAAATCTTCCCTAATCAATAGTACGCTCGTACCTGCCATAGCACAGTCTTTATACAGGTCATTAGACACCCCGCTACCTTACAAAAAACTCGAAGGGCTGGAGCATATCGACAAACTTGCCGTGGTAGACCAATCACCCTTGGGACGTACTCCACGTAGCAATCCAGCAACTTATACGGGGCTTTTTACAGAAATTCGTCAGCTTTTCGTTTCGTTGCCAGAAAGCAAAGCAAGAGGTTACAAACCTGGGCGTTTCTCTTTCAACGTAGCAGGAGGAAGATGCGAAGAGTGCAAGGGCAATGGATATAAGACTTTGGCTATGAACTTTCTACCCGACGTTACAATCCCTTGTGACATCTGCCACGGGAAACGTTACTCTCGAGAAACTCTCGAGGTGCGCTATCGAGGTAAATCTATTGCCGATGTACTGGATATGACCTTCAATCAAGCCGCCGAATTCTTTGAGAATATGCCTAAGCTTCACAACCGCCTGGAGATGATACGCAAGGTAGGCTTAGGCTATATCAAATTGGGACAACCATCTACAACTCTATCGGGCGGGGAAAGTCAGCGTGTAAAGTTGGCAGAAGAGTTATCTAAAAAAGATACGGGGCGTACTCTTTATGTTCTGGACGAACCTACAACAGGACTACACTTTGAGGATATAAGGGTACTCCTTTCTCTGGTACAGCAATTGGTCAATAAAGGGAACACTGTGCTTATCATAGAGCACGATTTGGATGTAATTAAAAGTGCTGATTATCTTATAGACATGGGACCCGAGGGAGGACGCAATGGGGGGAGAATCCTTTTTGCAGGTACTCCCGAAAAGATGATCCAACAGCAAGAACTGGGTAGCACAGGTCTATTTCTCAAGAAAAGAATGAAATAAAAATAAAAAAGCACACAAAAAGTATCAGAAATACCACCCTTTTACTCACAGCTAATGAGGTCTCAAAGGCTCGGAGAAATCAAAGACTTCGAAATTAAGCACAATAATAGTTGTATATTTGCAAAGAATATACACTGTACAATGAGGGGGCAGTTTTACCTTAACTTAGGGAATCCTTCTTTTTGAATAAAGTAAAAAGGCGATGAAAGAGATAAACAACAGAAAACGGAGCATCTCCATACCCAAGCAGTGGGTCAGCATAGTCGCCCTGCTTTTTATCGCAGTTTCCGCTCACGCTCAGAAGATGAACGTAGCCTATCAGGAGTACATTCGCAAGTATGCTCTTGAGTGTATCCAACAAATGCAGTCGCACGACATTCCCGCTAGTATTACCATGGCACAAGGTCTACTGGAATCCAATGCGGGAAGAAGTTCTTTGGCCTCGGATCACAACAATCACTTCGGTATAAAATGCCATCGCACGTGGCAAGGTGCTCGCACCTACAAAGACGACGACCTTGCCGACGAATGCTTTCGCAGTTACGATGAAGATTTAGATTCTTTCAGAGATCATTCCTTCTTTCTCAAGCAACCTCGCTATCAGAGGTTATACAAGTTGAAAAAGACAGACTATATAGGATGGGCAAAGGGATTGCAAACAGCAGGTTATGCTACCGACAAAGGGTATGCCAACAAACTTATCTCTCTTATAGAACTATACGGTCTATATGAGTTGGATAAAGGTAGATACCCCTACTGGATGAGTGAAAGTAGCCCTAAATACAGACCCGAAAAGAGCCAAAACAGAGGGAGAGACCTTGCCTCTACTCTTAAACACGAAGGTTTTATTAGCTATGGACTTCTGTATGTGATTGCTCAAGAGGGAGACTCTTACTCCTCCATAGCTTATGAGATGAATATCAAGCCCAACACTTTAGCAGAGTACAACGATGTCCCCTTAGACTTCCCTTTGCGCGAAGGAGACATAGTTTACCTACAAAAGAAAAATAAACAGGCTACAGAGCAATATCCCGACCACGTGGTAAGTATAGGAGAGTCCATGCACAGTATCTCTCAACGGTATGGCATACGAGTAGAGTATTTGTATAGACTTAACCAATTAGACCCCGAGACCTATGTGCCAGAGGAGGGAGATGTGCTCATGCTACGCAACTCTCAATAAAAAACAAAAGACACGTATATATAATATGACCCAAGAGCGTTATATGCAGCGAGGTGTTTCGGCTGCTAAAGAAGATGTACATAATGCAATCAAGCATGTAGATAAGGGATTATACCCTAAGGCTTTCTGCAAAGTACTACCCGACCTGTTAGGGGGAGATGAAGACTATTGCAACCTGATGCATGCCGATGGGGCGGGTACCAAGTCTTCGCTGGCTTATATATATTGGAGAGAGACGGGTGATATTTCCGTGTGGAAAGGCATTGCTCAAGATGCCCTCGTGATGAACTTAGACGATTTGCTCTGTGTAGGAGCAACCGACAATATCTTGGTTTCCTCTACCATTGGGCGCAATAAAGCTTTAATCCCTGGCGAAGTTATTGCAGCCATCATCAATGGAACAGAAGAATTGCTCGAAGAGTTACGTAGCTTAGGGGTTGGCATTACATCCACAGGCGGAGAAACAGCCGACTTAGGAGATCTCGTACGCACCATTGTTGTAGATAGTACAGTGGCTTGCCGTATGAAACGAAGCGACATAATTGACAATGCTCGCATCCAAGCTGGAGACGTTATCGTTGGCCTTGCCTCTTATGGTCAAGCCTCCTATGAAAATCGTTATAATGGAGGTATGGGCAGCAACGGTTTAACCTCTGCAAGGCATGATGTTTTGAATAACTATCTTGCTCAACTATATCCCGAGAGCTTTGACCATGCCATCCCATCCGATTTAGTATACAGTGGTTCTCGCAGACTGTTAGAACCCGTGGAGGGTACTCCTCTTAATACGGGAGAGTTGATTCTCTCTCCTACTCGCACCTATGCGCCTATCGTTGCAAGTATACTCAGAGAGATGCGCCCCTCTATACATGGTATGGTACACTGTACAGGAGGAGCTCAGACCAAAGTGCTCCATTTTGTAGAAAATAAACATATCGTAAAGGATAATTTCTTGCCGATTCCTCCCCTATTCAAGATGATTGCCTCTGAAAGTGGAGCCGATCCCAAAGAGCTTTATAAGGTCTTCAATATGGGACATCGGATAGAATTCTACGTACCCGAAGAAAGTGCCTCTCGTATTATAGAGATAAGTAAAAGTTTCGACGTAGAAGCCCAAGTGATAGGTCATGTAGAAGAGGGAAAAGGGAAAAACAGCCTTATGTTGGATACTCCTTACGGACAACTTTACTACTAATGAACGAAGAGAAACTATTACAACATTTAAATAGTTTAGAAGATCGCTTCGAAGAGGTGCGTTTATTAATAACGGACCCTTCTGTCATAGCCGATGATAAGAGGTTTATCCGCCTCAGCAAGGAATATCGCAGATTGGAAGAACTTCACGAAGCTCACAAAAAATATAATGCTCTATGTGAAAACAGAAAGGAAGCGATGGAAGTACTACACGCTTCGGAAGACGATGAGCTGAAGGCCTTGGCAAAAGAGGAACTAACGCATATCGAAGAGATATTGCCCGATACACAGCGCAGCATCGCGCTTTTGTTACTTCCCGACGACCCCGAAGATGCAAAGAATGCAATCGTCGAAATCCGCGCAGGAACGGGAGGTGATGAGGCCGCTCTTTTTGCCAGAGATTTATTCAAAATGTACTCTCGTTATTGTGAACGCCGCAAGTGGCGAGTAGAAATCAGTTCCTTTACCGAGGGAAGTTTAGGAGGGTACAAAGAAATTATTTTTACCGTTTCGGGAGAGGCTGTATATGGCACACTGAAATATGAGTCTGGTGTACACCGAGTACAAAGAGTACCAGAAACAGAAACACAGGGACGCGTGCATACTTCTGCCGCTACCGTGGCGGTTTTGCCCGAAGCAGACGAATTTGACGTGGAGATTAAAGAATCTGACATAAGAGTAGATACCTACTGCTCAAGTGGAGCGGGAGGACAGTCGGTTAATACCACCTACTCAGCCGTTCGCTTGGTGCACATTCCTACAGGTATCATGGTGCAATGTCAAGATCAAAAATCACAATTAAAGAACAAAGCCAAAGCCCTTGTAGAACTCCGCAGTAGAATATACAATCAAGAGCACCAAAAATACATCGACGAAGTGGCCTCTCGTCGTAAAACGATGGTCTCTACGGGAGACCGATCGGCTAAAATACGTACCTACAACTTTCCCCAAGGAAGATTGACAGACCATAGGATCGGGCTTACCCTATACAATTTAAGTTCCATTATGGATGGAGATATAGAACCCGTATTAGAGGCTCTTGCTATGGCGGAAAATAGTGAAAGATTAAGTGAAGCATCACTGCTTTAAAGCAAATAAGAAACAATATGACAAAACAAGAACTCATTGATAATATTAAACGTAAGCGTTCATTTTTATGTATTGGTCTTGACACAGACGTTCGAAAAATACCCGAGTGTCTGATGCAAGAGGAAAATCCTATTCTTGCCTTTAACCAAGCCATAATAGATGCTACAGCAGAGTATTGCGTTGCCTACAAGCCCAATGTTGCTTTTTATGAATCAATGGGAGCTTTTGGCATTCAGGCTCTTAGTAGTACCATTACGTACATTAAAGAAAAATATCCAGACCAACTCATCATTGCAGATGCCAAACGTGGAGACATTGGCAACACTGGCACCCAGTATGCGCGAGCGTTTTTTGATTATTTCAAAGCAGATGCCATTACGCTGGCCCCCTACATGGGAGTCGACAGTGTAAAACCATTCTTAGAGTACTCCGACAAGTGGGTAGTACTACTCGCCTTAACCTCCAACGCTGGAGCCAAAGACTTTCAATTACAAAGAATGGAAGATGGCAAGTATCTCTTTGAAAAGGTACTCTTGGAAAGTACAAATTGGGCAGATGACGAGCAATTAATGTATGTAGTTGGAGCAACACAAACAGAGTATCTCAAATGCGTACGCTCTATTGTTCCCAACCACTTCCTTCTCGTTCCTGGTATTGGAGCACAGGGAGGAGATTTTGATCAGTTGGTACATGATGCTATGAATAATCAGTGCGGTCTACTGGTAAATTCGTCTCGTGGTATTATATACGCAGACTCGTCAGAACATTTTGCCTCTGCAGCCGCTCACGAAGCAGAAAATTTGAAAAGAAAAATGGAAATAGCCCTTATTAACAAAGGGATTATTTAAAACGTATAACGCATGAGGTACACTTTAAAAGAAATTGCCTCTCTAATAGAAGGTACGGTAGAAGGGGATGCAGATGCAACGGTGTCTGCTTTCGGAAAGATAGAAGAGGCAAAAGAGGGAGAGCTCTCCTTTATTGCCAATTCCAAGTACGCATCCTTTCTCTATACCTCCGAAGCAACAGCAGTGTTAGTAAGCAAAGACTTTTGCCCTACACACGCCTATAAGCCTGCTCTCATAAGGGTAGAAAATCCCTATGCCTCTTTGGCAAAACTTATGCAATTTGTTGCGAAAGAATTAAATCCCGAGCGCAACGGTATAGCACAGGAAGCTTTTATACACCCATCTGTACAGATTCCCGCAAACTGTTATATCGCTCCATTTGCTTACATCGAAGAGGGGGTTGTTTTAGGAGAGGGTTGTTCCATATATCCCCACTCCTATATTGGAAAGGATGTAACAATCGGGGCTAATACCATCATTTACCCTCATGTTTCGATTTATTATAATTGTACGATAGGGTCTCGCTGCATAGTCCATGCGGGTTCTGTTATTGGATCTGATGGATTCGGCTTTGCGCCCACAGAGGATGGGTACGACAAAATCCCCCAGTTGGGCACCGTTAAGATAGAAGACGATGTTGAGATTGGAGCCAACACCTGTATAGACCGCGCCGTTATGGGAGCTACGGTTATAGGAAAAGGGACCAAACTTGACAACCTGATTCAGGTTGCCCATAATTGTACTATCGGAGAGCATACGGTAGTGGCCTCTCAATCAGGTATGGCAGGCTCATCTCACCTAGGCTCTTGGTGCAAGATTGGAGGGCAAGCAGGCATTGCTGGCCACATTACCGTTGGAGACAGAGTAAATATGGGAGGACAAACAGGGGTACTCGGCAATATAAAATCTGACAGAACGCTATTAGGTTCTCCAGCTATGGATCTCTCAAAAGCTCTACGTGCCTATACAATCATCCCCAAGCTACCCGAGTTAAGCTCTCGTCTTAGCGATTTAGAAAAAAAACTCAATCAAATAGAATCGAAGTTATGCAACAACAAACATTAAGTTCTCCATTACATTTTAGTGGAAAAGGGTTACATACTGGATTAGATATATCGATGTCTCTGCTACCAGCTCCTATTAACACGGGGTATGTAGTGCGTAGAACTGACAAAGAGGGACAAACCTTTTCTTTACTGGCAGATTTGGTAAACTCTACAGAGCGTAGTACAGTTATAAAAAAAGGGGAACTCAGTATTAGTACCGTAGAGCATGTGTTAAGTGCTCTGTATGCTATGGGTGTAGACAACTGTGTTATAGAAGTTGACGCCCCCGAATGTCCTATTTTGGACGGGAGTGCTCTCCCCTACATTCAAGCAATACAAAGGACAGGCTTAACCGAGCAGGAGGCAGAACGAGAGTATTACTATGTAAAACAACGCATGGAAGTAACTGACCCAGAGACAGGCTCCAAACTTATAGCTTTACCAGACGATCAGTTCTCTATTGATGTTCACATCGCTTACCCCTCTCCTGCCCTTTCTAATCAGTTTGCAACTTTCGATGCTAATACAGATTTTGCAACAGAAATAGCACCCGCACGTAGCTTTGTTTTTGTTAGAGAAATTCTTCCCCTCTTAGAGAAAGGACTAATAAAAGGAGGCGATCTAAGCAATGCTCATGTTATTTATGATCAAGTGCTCGATGAGGAGCGCAAAAAAGCTCTACAAACTCACTTAGGCGAGGGATACTCCATCCCAGAGCATTTGGGGAGTATCAACCCCAATCCTCTGATGGTCAATGAACCTGCACGCCATAAATTATTGGATGTTATAGGAGATTTGGCTTTATCAGGTCGCTTTATCAAAGGTCATATAATTGCTTACTGTCCTGGACACGGCATAAACAATCAAATGGCTCGTTTGATTAGAAAAGACCTCAAACAAATGGAAGAGCAAGCACCGCAATACAACCCAAATCTACCACCTTTGTTGGATATAAATCGTATCAAGGAGCTTCTTCCCCATCGATTCCCATTCCTATTGGTAGATAAAGTAATTGATATTAAAAAGGACTCTATCGTAGGAGTGAAGAGTGTCTCTTGTAACGAACCTTTTTTCCCAGGACACTTCCCCGAAGAACCCGTTATGCCAGGGGTTTTAATTGTAGAGGCTATGGCACAAACTGGAGGATTATTAGTATTGAACTCCATGGGCAATGAGAAGTGCTCTACCTACTTCCTCAAAATAAACAATGTGAAGTTCAGACAAAAGGTAGTACCTGGAGATACCTTGCTCTTCAAATTACGCATGACATCTGAGATTAGCAGGGGTGTTGCCAATATGAGAGGATTGGCTTTCGTCGGCAATAAACTTGTCTGCGAGGCTGAATTCATGGCACAAATCATAAAAAACAATCCTAAATAACACACTTACATGACACAGGAAACATTTATCCATCCTCAGGCTTTAGTCCACTCTAAAGCCCAAATAGGACAGGGGGCATATATTGATGCTTTCTCTATAGTAGAAGAAAATACAGAAATAGGAGACAATACAATATTACACCCTCACTCTATTGTACGTAGTGGTAGTCGCATTGGTAACCACTGTAATATACACCCTGGAGCCGTAATAGGTGGAATACCTCAAGATCTGAAATTTAAGAACGAGGAGACTCTCGCCATTATCGGCGATAAAACGACGGTACGAGAGTATGCTACAGTAAACCGAGGTACCGCTTCGAGGGGCTTTACCAAGGTTGGAGATGAGTGTCTACTTATGGCATACAGCCACGTGGCACACGACTGTGTACTCAACAATAATATAATAATAGGAAATGCTACCCAAATAGCAGGCGAAGTACTGATTGACGATTTTGCAATCTTAAGTGGCGGAGTTTTAGTGCATCAATTCGTCAATATTTCTCAACACGTAATGATACAGGGAGGATCTAAGGTTACAAAAGACATCCCCCCCTATATAATTATCGGAAGAGATCCTATTGCCTACTGCGGTATCAACATTGTAGGACTTCGACGCAGGGGCTTTACGGACAAACAGATATTCTTGATTGGAGATATTTACCGCACCCTCTACCTAAAAGGGCTTAATAACACAGATGCTTTAAATACAATAGCACTGGAATACCCCTCCTCTGACGAAAGAGATTTAATATTGAATTTCATAAAAAACTCTCAGAGAGGTATTGTGCGCAGTAATCTCGAGTAGAATGAGTACAGGATCATAGTTTTTGTTGAAAGATGAGAAAGATTTTCACAGAAGCGAACATAAAAAACATATATTCGCAGTCTTTAGAAGAGGGGGTATGCTCCTCTCGAGAGCTTATACATCTTCACGCTTCTCAATTCGTAACCGAGTTGAAAATGTGTTATGAAGATCACCTTTCTCGCCCTTTCATCATCTTCTGTGGTCCAGGGCATAATGGCTCTGTAGGTCTAAACATAGCCCTCATACTATCGGAAAAAATTGACCCTAGCCGTCAAATAGAGATATTTCTATTTAAGCCTCCTTTGGGTCTGAGAGAGGAGTCTACCCTTCTTAAAGAACAGCTTCTTACTGTTAGAAATGTTCTTTTACATGAGATAGACAATCAATTTACTCCTCCTCAGATAGATTATAGGCATATAGTCATTGATGCTCTTTTTGGAACAGATTTACAAGTTCCCCTAAGGCCTGATAGTGGTTTTGGTAGACTTATTAAGTATATCAACGGCAACCAAGAGAGCAATATCATTTCTGTCGACATTCCCTCGGGTTTGTCTCCCGACATCAATCACGAGACGCTACCTGAGTGTGTAATACAAGCCACCTACACATTTAGTTTAGATTTTCCCAAGCTATCCTCTTTTTTTGAAGAAAATAGGAAATTCTATGGAGACTTAAGGCTTTTAGAGTTTAATCTCAGCGAAACTGTCGAAGAGACTTTAACGACGCGCTACTTTGAGACTACAGATCATGACATAGAACTCTCCTTAAAAAGAAATCATCAATCCCTTGCTCCGAGAACAAGAGATGGAGTCCTTCTCATCGGAGGTACCCCTAAGAACATTGGATCATTAATTTTAGCAACAAAAGGAGCACTACATAGCGGGGTCTCTCACGTAGCAGTACAAACCTCCTCACAAGAAGAGCTTTTTTTACAATTAAAAGTCCCAGAGGTTACTATAATTGATTCTATTCCTCTCGAGACATTAGGAATCTCGGAGACTACTTCTGCAGATAAAAACTCTATTCCAACAAGAATCTCTGCTCTTCTGCCCTACACGGCAATCGGCTTGGGGTGCGGTTTAACTTACTCGTCCTTTGTAAAACAATATCTAGAGCATCTTTTTTTCTCTCTTTCAGACAAACAATTTGTCTTTGATGAAGATGCTGTTGCTCTCCTTGCCAACGATGAAGACCTTTTCGAAATCCTTCCAGAAAAGTCCATTTTAATCCTATCGAGAAATGCTTTTGACAAACTACTTAAGGTAGTAAGCAACACAGAAGAACAACGCATAGAACAGGCTAGTTCTTTTGCAAAAAGAAAGAATATATACCTTATCCTGCAAGGCTATAAGACAGCTATCTGTCTGCCCAACGGAAGTGTAATATTTAACACGGGAGGAACGAGCGAAAAAGTTATTCAGGGGGGCAACTACACCTTAATGGGTATTGTCGTATCACTATTAGCTCAAAATTACTCCCCAGGAACAGCCTCTATTATAGCAACCCATCTCTATGGTTTAGCCTGTGATTTGTATATCGGCAAATACTCTTATTTTTCCTTGACTGCGTCGGATATTATAAATATGCTTCCAGAGGTTTTCAGACAAATCAAGTAATTCTCTATTGACTTAGAAGATCATATGACTTCACAAAATCAAACTCTTAAGGGAAGAAGAAACGATCTTCCTGCATTCGTCTTTATGGTGGTGTTTATGGCCTTGATAGGTCTTATCACAAGCATCAATCAACAGTTTCAAGCACCCCTAAAAGCTGCGTTTTTAGCCCAAGCTGGTTCTTTTGAAAACACATTAACAACGCTACTGACATTTGCATTCTTTCTGGCCTACCTTGTCATGGGACCTACGAGTGCCAAGTTCCTCCAAAAGAATGGCTATAAAAAGACTTTGCTTCTGGGAACCGCTATTGTAATCTGCTCTTTAGTTATTTTCGAACTCTCTGCATTCTCCCATCAGTGGTTTGCCACCCATCCTACACTCCAAGGGTGGAATACCATTCCTTGCGGAAAAGAGGTACATCTGCCTATCGGGTACTTTTTATTTTTGATTGGATGCTTTGTATCAGGGACGGGATTAACCTATCTACAAGCCTCTGTTAATCCTTACATCATCGTCTGCTCAGTCCCCAGAACAACAGGGGTTACTCGCCAAAATATTGCGGGTACAGCCAATTCTTTAATGAATACATTAGGCCCTGTATTCGTGGGGTATGTACTATTCAAAGGAAAGGAAGGAGCCGATGTAGAGGTTACTTCCATTCTTTTACCTCTACTCTTTTTCATTCTATTTGTTGGAGTTTTGTTTGTAGGTATAAAATATGTTCGACTTCCCGAATTGGCACCAGATTCAGACAGTACAACAAGTTCTTTAGAACACTCTGTCTACAAATTTAGACATCTTCGTTTGGGAGTAATTGCCATATTTATGTACGTTGGCTGCGAAGTTTCTATCGGGAGCAATATTATTCACTATGCTCAACAAGATCTTGGATTATCCTACACACAAGTGGTTACTTGGAGTAGTTTGTATTGGCTCTCCATGCTTATAGGGCGTTTTCTAAGTAGTTTCTTAACAATGATTAGAGCTAATGTGCAGTTACTCGTAACTTCTTTATGTGCTGCTGTATTGGTTGCTCTTTCTATGTTGCTGAAAGAACCAAGAATTTTAATTGCAGTAGGACTACTACACTCGCTCATGTGGGGAGCCATTTTCTCTTTGGCTATTGATAAGTTGGGCAAATATACGGCACAAGCTTCAGGAGCTCTTCTCATGGGGGTAATCGGCGGAGCTATTATGCCTTTCTTACAAGGAGCATTGGCCGATTTTGGTGGCAACTGGAATTGGACTTGGACTTTGGTTATCATTGGCGAAGTTTATATGCTGTACTACGCCCTCGAGGGCTATAAGCCTCAACCTATCCGTCAATAAAAGGGAAAAGGATTCCTATTAAAAAGAGTATATCCTTCTTCTAAATATCAAATTGAACCCTAAAGGTTGGATAAAAACTTTTAGGGTTCTTTTTATGCAGAGTACTTTCTTAAGGTAGTGTCTGAAAAAGCGTGTAAGCTAAGCTTCTCTTTTTAGAGTTTGCCATCACTAAGATCTTTGTATTATACCTCACCGCTGCATCTCTTTTGAGGCTCGACTTAAAAACATATACACTCGGAACTTCTATCGAAGCCTTGTATGATACTGTCCTACAAAAGTGTGTAAGCCCCGTAGCTCTTAACTTTGTGGTAACAACAAAAAAACAAATTAAGAACAATGGAGCTTACAGCATCACAAAAGTCGGCATTTATTTCAGACACTACCATCTCATCACTATCAAAGAGAGTTGTTCTCGGCAAAAAATCACCTTCTTTAATATCTCTACTTTTGCCTCTTTATCTCTTTGAATAGAAAAAAATGGCCCTATTGATCCTTTTAGAAAGTGAAATCCATAAGAGCAAAAGTTGTCTGCTTCAAGAAGAATTCTCTATTCGTAGATTACATTTATATATTTGCAAGTTGCATATATGTATATTAAGATTGCATATATGTATATTAAGTCTAGATATAGAGAAATTCTCAGAATAAAAGGAAAAAGTTAGCGTTGTAAAAGTATCAAAGAGTACCTATATATCCAGAAAAGTACAGCGTAGTAAGTTCCTATTTTCTGCTTTTCTAACTCTAAAATAAGAACCTACCCATTGACTCTCTCCCTTAGGGAAGAAGTATTACAGGTTGATTTTACTTAGAAGAAGAAATAAGCTATGCTTCTATTCCTTAGCTTTTTTGGCCTCGAGAAGAGCAAGAATAGTTTGCCGCTTTTCGGGGTGCATCAAGTTAGGAGCAATTTGTGCTAAGGGCTCTAACACAAAAAGGCGTTCGTGTAAGAGAGGATGAGGAACAACAAGGTGATTTGAGCAAATAACCTCCTCCCCATAAAAAAGGATATCTATATCTATCGTTCTATCGGTATAATTCTCATCCCTGAGATGTTTAGAAGTACGCCCCAAAGAACGCTCTATCCTCTGCGTCTCTGTCAATAGCTCTTCTGCCGATAGATGTGTGCGTAGGGCGACAACAGTATTGAGAAAATGGTGTTCAGAAGTAAACCCCCAAGGAGCCGTTTCATAGTAGGGAGCAATGTCCATTATACTCCCCACCTCCTCGTCAAGCCGTGTTATAGCTTGGGACAATAAAATATACCTTGCCCCGAGATTACTTCCCAAAGCAAGGTATACAACAGTAGAATGTTTTTTTTCTTTCATTGCTACATCTAAGCTGTTTTCATGACTTAGATAATTAGCATCGCGTCTCCATAGGCACCAAAACGATATTCCTCCTTTATGGCTACCTCGTAGGCATTCATTACATGTTCGTAGCCTCCCATTGAAGCTGCCATCATCAAAAGTAGCGACAAAGGCATATGAAAATTAGTAATCAAAGAGGTTGCAAAAGCAATGTTGTAAGGAGGATAAATATACTTATTGGTCCATCCATCGAACTCTTTTATGCGGCCATCAGTACTTACAGCTGTTTCTAAAGCTCTTAGCACGGAAGTTCCTACGGCTACAATCTGTCCGCCCTCTTCCTTTCCCTTGTTCGTTATATCACAACACTCCTTGGTGATAATCATCTGCTCATTATTCTTACGATGCTTGGATAGGTCTTCTATATCCTGATTTTCAAAATTCCCTAATCCATTATGAAGCGTAAGATAAGCAAAGTTACAATCTGCTATCTGCAATCTTTTGAGCAACTCTCTGCTAAAGTGAAGCCCTGCAGCGGGAGCAATAACAGCTCCTTCTTCCGAAGCATAAATCGTCTGAAATCGCTCTAAATCTTCTGGTTCTGCCTCTCGGTTCATATACTTAGGAAGAGGAGCAGCCCCCAGAGCATAGAGATAAGATTTGAACTCCTCATGCGTGCCATCATAAAGAAAACGCAATGTGCGACCACCATTTATGGTGTTATCTATTACCTCTGCAACAAGCGCATCGTCGGGACCGAAATAGAGTTTATTTCCGATTCTAATCTTACGAGCTGGATCTACCAACACATCCCACAGCTTAATATCTTTGTTTAATTCTCGAAGCAAAAAAACTTCAATACGAGCCATGGTCTTCTCCTTCTTTCCGTAAAGACGGGCAGGAATAACTTTGGTATTATTAAAGACGAATGTATCCCCTTTTCCAAAGTAATTAAGAATATCCTTAAAAATCCGATGCTCAATAGAGCCATCTTTTCGATTAAGGACCATTAAACGCGATTCATCTCGATGCTGTGTCGGATGCGAAGCTATCAGATGCTCTGGCAAATTGAAATCGAACTCAGAAAGTTTCATTAAGCAGTTTCTTCTTATTTATAAATATGCACGTGTATAAAAAACAAACCAAAAGAGAAGAACGTTCACTTTCTCTTCTCTGGGAGTATAATATCAGGAAATCCTTCCTCTTGTAAAGCTGCTGTAGCGAGCAGGGTTGGAAGCTCTTCTAAGGTATAAGCATCTTCTACCGAGACACTACCCAAACGAGTACGCTTTAAGGCTGTTAAATAAGCTCCGCTATCTAAGGCCTCTCCTAAATCCCTTGCCAATGAACGGATATAAGTACCCTTGCCACAAACAATACGCAACTTCACATAAGGCAAACTGAAATCTTCTATTTCAAGTTCGTGGATAGTTATCGTCTTTGCAGGCAAATCTGCCTCCTTTCCCTTGCGTGCCAAATCGTACGCTCTCTTACCATTAATGGATACGGCAGAGAAAATAGGAGGCACTTGCTGTATCTCTCCCCGAAAATTCGACAAGATAGTCTCAATTTGTTCTCGGGTTATGTGCTCATAAGGATAAGTAGCATCTTCGGGATGCTCTGTGTCAAAAGAAGGAGTAGTTGCACCCAATTTTATCGTTGCAACATACTCTTTTGTATCGAGCATGAGCTCTTCTATTCGCTTCGTGGCACGTCCTGTACAGAGTAATAATAACCCTGTTGCCTTCGGATCCAAGGTTCCCGTATGTCCAACCTTTAATTTTTTAAGGCCTATCGTGTGTTTTACAAGAATACGGAAACGATTTACGGCATCAAAAGATGTCCAATCCAAAGGTTTATCAATGGGAATAATAGCCCCCGTCCGCAATAAAAGGGGAATTCCCCCTTCTTTCTTAGATTGTATCATATCTCCCAAAGTTATTTAAGCTCTAAGGGAACTCCACAAGAAAGAAGAAGCAAGATTAAAACTCCCACTACAATACGATAGTAACCAAAGTACTTAAAACCAAATTTGGTCAAAAAATTGATGAAAAACCGCATGGCAAAAATAGCTACGACGAAAGCTACAATATTGCCAACGATTAAAGATGTGGCATTACTTACAAAAACTTCTACTCCATTAGACTGGTAGAGTTTATAAGCTTTGAGGAGAGTAGCCCCAAACATAATGGGAACCGCCAAAAAAAAAGAAAACTCCGCAGCCATTTTACGAGACAGTCCCTGCTGTTGTCCGCCTACAATAGTTGCCATGGAGCGAGAAACCCCAGGAATCATCGCTATACACTGATACAATCCTATGATAAAAGCATTTGAGAAAGAAACATTCTTCTTATTTGAGGAGGCAAATAGCTTGTCCACAAAAAGCATTAATACACCGCCTAAAAGTAGCATTGCTGCGAAGACATAAACATTTGAGAGTAGAGAGTCTATGTACTCTTCCAAAAAAAATCCTGCCACAGCCGCAGGCAGACAAGCTACAACAAGCTTTAGATAAAAGAACAATAGCCCCTGCCAACGGCTCTTTCGCGAGTTTAAATCCCTTCCAAGAGAGATTTCATCTTTAGGCAAACGAAAAAATTTTTTCCAATAGAGTGTTACTACCGAAAGAATTGCTCCCAACTGGATGAATACAATAAAAGATCTTACATACTCTGTTGATTCAATACCCAGAACCGCCTGAGTAAGCATAAGATGTCCCGTAGAGGAGATAGGCAAAAACTCGGTTAATCCCTCTACAATAGCGAGTATTATCGTTTCTAATAACGTCATTTTCCTGGCAATCAGTTCTTAAGTTATTCTTGATCGCCTTTTCTATTCTTATCAGGAAGCATAATTGCCACAATCATCAGCAAAAAACCCAACAGAGAAATTATAGGAGCAATAACAATTCTTCTTACGCTAAAGATATCGGGATTAAAAGAAACCCCATCTACCGATCCTCCTCCAGACATAAGGATAATACCGAATATTATCAACAGTAACGAAGCTATTATAAGGATGTAATTCTTCTTTCCAAAAATCATAGTATTCAATATTGAGATTAGTTCTACTCTCTTTTAGTGATAACAACTCTAATCAACTAAGGGTAATACGCCCCCTATCCATGCGAATATAATGGTAGGTTGAAAAGAAAGAGAATACTGTAGAAAGCAAAACACCTAAAACAATCATAATACCTGCAATTATCCCCAATTCTACAAAAGATATGTATTTGAAAACAGGCAAGTGCAAGTAATAATTCAAACCCGCCACAGAAGCGGCAAAAAGAATAACAGAAAGAAAACCTCCCCAAAAACCATTCCCCATACTATAAATAATAAAAGGGCGGCATACAAATCCTCTATCTGCCCCTAAAAGAGTCATCGAACGAATCAAAAATCTTTTGGAATAGATCATTAAGTGGGTAGTATTATTTATTTGAATGATTGCCATGATAAGAAGTAGCACAGAAAGAGCCCAAAGAATATATGAAGACTTTTGCATTCTATCATAGACAATATCAAACATATCGGAGCGATAGGTAAACTTCTCCACCCCCTTCAACTGCGTTACTATAGCATCTATCTTAGGGAGACTGTCTGCATGTGTATATTCAGAGCGAAGATGCAACTCTACCAATGGCAACAAGGGATTATAGCCTAAGACCTTTTCTGGATTTTCCCCTAACTCTTCCTCTAATTCCTTTGCCGATTGCTCTGGAGAGATATAGCGTGCATCCTTCAAAAAAGGATATTGCTTTAAAGACTCTAAGAACTCTCTACCCTCATCATCGGTAAGTTCTTTATTGAGAGTTATGGAAAAAGTTAAGTTTTCTCGACTCTCTTGATCTACACCTCTCTGAAAAGCTTCTACAATACCAATCCAAGCGAGTGTAAACAAAGGAAGAGCTATACTTATGATGGCAATAAAGCGAGTATGAAACGCTTTTTTCTTCTTGGGAATATCCTGTCGTCGCATCTTTAATAAAGAACTGTATAAAAGAGTTGGACAAAGGTACGAAAATATTATGCCAGAGCAATGAAATAGCCTCTATTTTCTTAATAAGGCTCCTATCTGGCAGAAGAATAACTAAAGAAAGAGCAAAAACTTGAGAGCCTCCAGTCTATCTTGAGAATTAGACAAGCCCCCTTAAAGCAGGCGAAGAAGCCGTGCTTTCCATCTTACGAGAAGCATCTATCCTTAGAAAAAGAAATAAAAGAATGGTAAATCCCCAAAGTGAAGATCCCCCATAGCTAAAGAAAGGAAGAGGAATACCAATCACGGGAACTAAACCAATCACCATCCCGACATTTATAGCCAAGTGAAACAAGAATATAGAAGCTACACAGTAACCATACACTCTACCAAAAGGAGTGGTCTGCCTCTCAGACAGATAATAAACTCGCAAAATGAGCATTAAATAGACTATAAGCAACGATGCAGAACCTACAAACCCCATTTCCTCCCCAACGGTACAGAAAATAAAGTCCGTATCTTGCTCGGGTACATAGTTTAGCTTTGTTTGCGTTCCCTGCAAAAAACCCTTACCTGTAAGGCCTCCCGATCCAACGGCAATCTTAGCTTGATTAACATTGTACCCAACTCCCTTTGGATCTTCCTTTAAGCCCAAAGCTACGGAGATGCGCACCTGTTGATGAGGTTGTAATACTTTCTCAAAAACAAAGGAGACCGATAGAGTATAAAATATACAGGCAATAGCAAAGAAAAATATCAGAAAATAGCGACGAAGATAGTAACGAAAGGCCTGAAAGAAACAGTAGGAAAGGAGTAAAAGAAGTTGTAAGATTGCCACGTAACTATAATCCATGGGCAGAAAAAAATCTGCCACCCAAGCCAATACATAGAGGGAAAGTTCTGTAACTATTAGCCAGTGAAAGAGTTTTTTGTTTTTTGCAGGGCGCAACATCAACAACACAAAAACGGCAATCATTATAATTGTTGCGAGACTCCAAATCTCGGCACGGGTGTCCCCCCAAAGAATATCGTTCAAAGAGAGAGAGGTTACAAATAGTACAACTGCAAGAAAAGCACTGCCCAATATTATACCCGAAAGCCCCTCTCTATAAAGAGCCAAAAACAAAGCTGTATAAACGAGGGCTGAACCAGTCTCTTTTTCGAGAAAAATGAGCAATACGGGGAGAAGGATAATGCCAAATACCTCGGCATAAGAACGCCATGAAGAGAGCTTAAAGCCATAACGATTCATCGTTACAGCAAGCATCAAAGCGGTCGTTATCTTGGCAAACTCGGCAGGTTGCAATCTTAAGGGACCCAAAACCAGCCAAGAGCGAGAGCCTTTTATTTCTGGTGCAACAAATATTGTAACAAAGAGCAGGCCCAACATAGCTATGTAAAAAACGGGAGTGAGACTCTCAAGCCACCCCACATCAACTGTAAGCAGGAGTAAGATCAGTATAACACTTAATCCTATCCAGACCAATTGCATCATCGGTCTGCTACCAGGAGTAACCAGTTGCTCGGTATCATAACTGTAACTTGCGGCACAGACCATAGCCCACCCTGCAATAACTAACAGGATGTAAAGGATTATAGAAAACCAATCTAAACGCCTGAAAAAAGGTACTGTCGAGTTAGCGATCATTTGTGTAAACTAATGAGCGATATTTCATTTGTTCTACAATAGCTGCCGAGGTAGCAGAGAGATTACCCTCTCTTAAATAGTATTCCATCATCACTCTACCGATAGGCACTCCAAAGGTAGCACCAAAACCTCCATTTTCTACATATACGGCTATAGCTACCTGAGGATTATTACGGGGAGCAAATCCGATAAATGCGGAGTGGTCTTTTCCATGCCTATTCTCTGCGGTTCCTGTTTTACCACATACCTCTATCTCTCCAGGAGCAAAGTTCGCGGCACGACAAGTTCCTGCTGTCACAGCCCCAGCCATCCCCCGTACGATAAGCTCCCAATACTCTTCTTTTACATCGGTAATATGCTTTTGAGTATAGGTAGTATCCAACTCCTTACCAGCAATATCGCGCACCACGTGAGGGAGATAGTAATACCCTCTATTGGCAATAATCGCCGCCATATTAGCCAACTGTAGAGGAGTCATTAGCACTTCTCCCTGACCGATAGAGTTAGAAATAATACTTGAGGAACTCCAACGCTTTTGATACCACTTATCGTAGTAATCACTATTCGGTATAAATCCTCTTTTCTCCCCTGGCAAATCTATTCCGACTGGATACCCACAACCGAAAGATATCATATAATCTTTCCATTTTGTAAAAGCAGCCTGCACCGAAGGATAACGAGATCGGTCGTCAAGCATATAATGAAGACCCCAGCAGAAGAAAGCGTTGCATGAAGTGGTCAAAGCGTATTCTACCGAAAGAGGAGAGGAATGGGGGTGACAGGCAGGTTTCCCTCGCAAACGAGGATAACCATGATAGCAAGTGAACTGTGTGGAAGAGGAGATTACCCCTTCGTTTAAGAAAATAGCAGCCTGCGCAGTTTTGAAAGTAGACCCTGGAGGATAAGCCCCCTGTATTGCTCTATTAAAAAGAGGCTTTCCCTCTTCTCTCTCAAGAATAATATGGTTTTTCCCGAAATCACGTCCCGAAAGAAGAGAGGGTTCAAAGTTGGGACTTGTTACAAGGCATAGTACCTCCCCTGTTTGCGGTTCAATCATAACGATAGCACCACGTTTACCCCGCATTAAGGACTCACCCAATTTTTGAAGTTCAATATCCAAAGAAAGGGTAATATTACTTCCTCTTTTCTCCTGTATATCACTCATTCCGTTGTTATACCGCCCCTTGATACGACCACGAGCATCGCGAAGCATAATCCGATACCCTTTTTCCCCTCGAAGTTGCTGATCATAAAAACGCTCTACTCCTGACTTCCCGATATAATCCCCCAGAGCCAAAGTACTATCCTTGGCAATCTCGTTCTGATTACACTCCGACATATAGCCCAGTACGTGCGCAGCGACCGAAGTATCGTACTTACGTACCGATCTATGCTGTACCAGAAAGCCAGGGAACTTATAGAGGTGTTCCTGAAAGCGACCTGCATTCTGTACATTTATCTGGGTAAGCAATGTTTGGGGCGTGTAAGGCGAATAGCCTGGATTGAGATTTCTATTCTTAATTATCTCAAATCGGCTACGCACCAAATCTATATCTACGCCGAGAAAACGACAGAACTCTAACGTATCTAACTCTCTAACCTCCTTATTGACAACCAATATGTCGTAAGCGGGTTCATTATAAACCAACAGGCGTCCAGCCCTGTCGAACATGACACCTCGTTCTGGATAAACAGCTCTGTAATAGAAAGCATTCCGCTCAGCCTTTGCCTTGTACTCTGGACTTAGTATCTGTAGATAAAAAAGCCTTGCTATATACCCCACGACAATGAGTATAGCAATGAGATACAGAAACATTATACGCTGCAAGTCGCTACTCTTCTCCTTTTTCATGACCGAAAAGAAAGTAAACAGAGCATCTTGTTAGAAGTTAGACGAATACTTTTTGGACTGCTGCCCCATTAACAATATGGCAACCAGAACCAACAAATAGGAGGCAAGAACGCTACTACCCAACCGACGTAAGAAATAACCTATGTGAAAAGCCGAAAAAGCATCCAGTCCGAAAAGAATAATATGATGCACCAACACCAATAAGAGTAGTAGTAGAGCCATACTTCCACCCCTTATCCCTTTAACGGGAGAGAGAAATAGATCTGTCTCTGTATCTATAAAAATCTTGATTAGATAATTACGTAGAAATCCAGTAGCCGTAAAAGCGGCTAAATGCAATCCAGGAGTGCCAGAGAAAATGTCTAACACCAAACCGAATAAAGCACTATAAAAAGTAACCCAAGCCTTAGAGAGACCTATCGGCAAGAGGAATAGAAATAAAAGATAAGGAAAGGGCGTAGCAAGCCTGAATATGTAGAGAGGATTAAATACCCATACTTGCAAGAACAGGATAACTAAAGCCTGAAAAAAGATTGCTATAGCTCTAAGGGTCATAAATCTCTCGGTCTTAGTAAGGAGTCTAGCTCTCTTTGGGGCAATCCGACCCCTCCGCTAATCACATATACAAAATCTAAAGTGGCAAAGTCTGTACCCAAAACAACAGGTATAAAAGAAGTACTCAAGGGAACCCCATCGGTCGGCTGACCTATACGACCCACTGTACCGACAAAAAGATTGGGAGGAAAAACCGAAGAGTATCCACTCGTTACAATAGTATCTCCACTCTTATAAGCAACGTGGTTGGGTAAATCTGTCAAGCGTGTAATACTTTTTCCTGGTTCATTCCATGATAAATAACCAAAGTGCCCTGTGTTTTGGAGTTTACAGCTCAATTTTATGGTAGGGTTTATCAGGGGTACAATGACAGAATAATCTTGCGAAACGGACGAAACAATCCCCACAACACCATGCGCAGACATAACCCCCATATCTTTTTGAACACCAGCTCTCTCTCCCTTGTCTATAACAATCAAGTTATTCGTTTTATTGATAGAGGAACTTATGACTCGAGCCGTAATATACTCCAAAGAAGAGAAAGAAGTCAGCGAGTCTGTTACAAACGAAAAAGGTACTACCGTATCTGCCGTAACATACTCTACTTGCTGTTTGAGCGATAGATATTTCGACTCCAAACGTGCATTCTGCTCCAACAAAGCCTCATTTTTCTGTCTTAGCTTTATATAGCTTGTAAGATCTCCAGAGACTCGTAAGAAAGAACCTACTATATAGTTGGAATAGGTCAGATTAATAAATCGATGATAGATATTGCCATTGAATAACAAAGCAAAAGCTACCACCTCAAAAAATATGAGGAGTAGCCAATGCCCTTTTTTCGTTACAAACTCAATAATTTTCTGCACTTTGCATCAAGCCCTCTCGAAAAAGAGTTTCAAAAGCCGTTACTGAATCAAGAAGTTAAATGTATCTATATTCTTGAGAGCTATCCCCGTACCTTTAGCCACTGCATGAAGGGGCTCTTCTGGAACAATGAACTTAATACCAAAGCGATTAGTAAGACGTTTATCCAAGCCTCTCAGGAGCGCACCTCCACCCGTCAGGTTAATTCCGTTATTGATAATATCTCCATAGAGTTCTGGTGGAGTTTCTTCCAAAGTCTTAAGTATAGCAGCCTCAATCTTTGCGATAGAAGCATCTAAACAAGCTGCTATTTCTGCCGAAGAAACAGATATCTTACGAGGCAAGGTATCCATCTGGTCTGCACCACAAACCTCAAAGTCTGCAGGGGTTTCTTCCAACTCCTTGATGGCAGCACCCACGTTTATTTTTATCTGTTCGGCCGTACGCTCTCCAATGCGCACATTGTGTTTTTGGCGCATATGGTTCATAATATCATTGGTAAACTCATCTCCTGCGGTGCGAATAGATTGCTTCGTGGCAATACCTCCATAGGAGATAACAGCTATTTCAGTCGTCCCTCCACCTATGTCTACAATCATGTTTCCTTGAGGAGCCAAAACATCTATGCCGATTCCTATCGCGGCAGCCATCGGCTCAAAAAGCATGTACACTTCCCTACCGCCAGCATGTTCGCAAGAGTCATGTACTGCTCTTATCTCTACCTGCGTACTTCCAGAGGGGATGCAAACTACCATGCGAAGAGAAGGATTAAATAGTCGACGAGATTTCTTGTTGAGGCTCTTAATCATACCTCTTATCATCTGTTCGGCTGCACTAAAGTCGGCGATAACGCCATCCCTTAGGGGTCGTACTGTGCGTATATAAGCATGCCCTTTCTCATACATCTCTCGTGCCTCATGCCCTATGGCCAAAACTTCATTTGTTCGGAGGTCGAAAGCCACTACCGATGGCTCGTCGAGCACAATCTTTCCGTCTTTAGTAATGACGGTATTGGCAGTACCGAGGTCTATAGCCAATTCCTGTTTGAAAGAAAAGAGTCCCATATGATAATTATGTTCTATATCAATGCTTATACTTAATTAATCAATGCTTAAAATGACGAACACCTGTCATAACCATGGCTATACCGAGTTCGTCTGCTTTCTTTATACTATCCTTGTCTCGAAGTGAACCTCCAGGCTGTATCACCGCCGTTATACCCGCCTCTGCCGCAAGCGTAACACAATCGTCGAATGGGAAGAAAGCATCACTTGCCAAAATAGCTCCTTGTAAATCGAACCCGAAATTGCGCGCTTTTTCTATAGCCTGTTTAAGGGCAGAAACTCGAGAAGTCTGACCTATACCTACTGCCAAGAGACAACTATCTTTCACCAAGGCTATTGCATTGCTTTTACAGTGCTTTACCACTCTTTGAGCAAAAACAAAGTCGTCTACTTCATCTTCAGAAGGAGCCTTTTGGGTTACCACTTCAAAAGCTTTAGGCTCATCACTGTAATTGTCGTTCTCTTGTACCAGCACACCCCCTAAAAGCGATCTAAAAGAGAAATTGGAGGGTATTTTTGTCTTTTGCAAAAGCAGTATTCGCTTCGTTTTCTGCGTTAAAACAGCCAACGCTTCACTATCGTAGTCGGGAGCAATTAAGACTTCAAAGAAAAGATCTCCAATAGCTCTTGCTGTAGCGACGTCAATAGGGCGATTGGCTACAAGAATTCCACCGAAAGCCGACTCTGGATCACAAGCTAAAGCTGCCATCCAAGCCTCTTGTATCGTTTCTCTGGTCGCTATACCACAAGGGTTATTATGCTTCAAAACAGCGAAAGTAGGTGCTTTATACTCTGCTATTAAATCGCACGCAGCTGCTATATCTTGGAGGTTATTGTAAGAGATTTCCTTTCCCTGCAATTTATCGAAATAGGTCTCTAAGTTTCCAAAGAAATAGCCTTTCTGATGCGGATTTTCTCCATAGCGCAAAACATTGAGATGATCCTCTGCCACACGAAATGCAGAGAGATGCTCTCCATCGAAATAGCGGAAAATAGCTGTATCATAGCCCGAAGAGACTGCAAAAGCGAGCTTCGCAAAATGCTTACGCTCCTCTAAAGAGGTAATTCCTTTCTGCTCTTTAAGAATATCCAAGAGAGAAAAATACTGGTGCACCGAAGAGATTATCAACACATCACGAAAGTTTTTCGCAGCCCCTCTAATGAGAGAGATCCCTCCTATGTCTATTTTCTCAATAATATCCTCTTCACTCGCCCCTGAAGCTACAGTATCGGCAAAAGGATAGAGGTCTACCACTACGAGGTCAAACAGGCGAATATCAAACTCTGCGACCTCTTTGCGATCCTGTTCATGCTCTCGGCGAGCCAAAATACCTCCAAAGACACCAGGATGCAGGGTCTTTACCCTCCCCCCCAACATTGAAGGGTATTTCGTTAAATCCTCTACAGCTATCGCTGGAATACCCAGAGACTCTATGTAATCTTTGGTACCTCCAGTAGATACAAGCTCCACATTCAGGGCATGGAGTGCACGAATAATCTCTTCCAATCCCTCTTTATGATACACCGAGATAAGTGCTCGCTCTATTTTTCTTTCTATCTTTTCCATAAATCGCTGAGAAAGCGCAACGTAGTTTTCGTTATACTTAAGTGGAACAAAGATAGTAGATTTTATACGGTTTTGTATAATCGAAAAACAAAAAGAATGAACGAAAAGAGGGATAAGGAAAAAGAGCCATCTCTCTTGAGAGCTTTGCGTAATAAAGCAAGGAGTTACAGAGAAAATATATTAGCCCTATTTTAAGGAAAAAAATCGGAGGCTCCTCTTTTTGGAGAGAACCTATTGTTTTTGGAACTTCCACCCCCCTTTTAAAATTTAGGTAATATAGCCTCTGAAGCTATAACAGGTCATAACGAAAGTTTGCATATATGGAAACTAAAGTTTGCACAGGAATAAACTAAAGTTTGCACAAGTCCTAACAAAACCGTTTGAATTCTGTTCCTCTTTCCCTGTTGTTATAGCCTATAAAACAAGGATATAAAAGAGCCAACAGGGTATTCCACATCTACTACAGTAACAACGGGCTTACCAAGTAGCTTGGACACAAGCCCTCGAAATCAAAATAATATCGTACGAAATAAGTACTTTTGGGGAATAAAAAAAGTAGGTACGCAAGAACCTCACAAAAAAGGGATAATAACTTCTTATGAGGCAACAACAAACCATCAACATGAGAGGGAGGATTTGCTCTCTATCTACACCTCAAGTTATGGGGATTATAAACCTAACCCCCGACTCTTTCTATTCCAGTAGCCGAGTACAAGAAGAGCAAGCTATACGCCAACGTATAGAACAAATCATCTCCGAGGGAGGAACGATGGTGGATATAGGAGGCTGCTCTACCCGACCAGGGAGCATACAGCCCTCTATGCAGGAAGAAAAAGAGCGTATCGTGCCAGCCCTTCGATTGTTATGCAATGAGTACCCCGACGTTATCGTATCGGTAGACACTTTTCACAGCTCGATTGCCCAAATGGCCGTGGAAGAGTATGGAGCCTCCATTATTAATGATATAAGCGGTGGCGAGGGAGACCCAAAGATGTTCTCTACCGTCTCCCAATTGGAAGTTCCCTATGTCCTTATGCACCTAAGGGGGGGGATAGAGCACATGCATGCAACCCATTCCTACACTCCAGATGTAGAAACCGAAGTACTCGATTACTTCATTCACAAAGTAGCACTACTAAGAGATTTAGGGGTAAAAGATATCATCCTTGACCCTGGTTATGGTTTCTCCAAAACAATGTCGGACAACTATCGACTTTTTGCTAAAGCCTCTCAAGCCTTAGCCTCGTTGCAGCTACCCATTCTCGTAGGGGTATCTCGTAAAAGGATGGTTTGGAAAACAGTTGATACTACTCCCGAAGGGGCGTTGAATGGGACAACTGTACTGCACACAATAGCCCTAATGATGGGAGGGGTAAGCATACTAAGAGTGCATGACGTAAGGGCTGCCGTAGAGGCAGTATTGATAACCCAACAAATAGCCCAATACAACTGCTAATCCCATGATCAATATGTTTCCTCTCTGGATGTCTTTCTCGTTTAAGGATGTAATCGACATCGTATTGGTTGCACTCTTTCTCTTCTATACCTATCAGATTCTAAAAAGTTCTGGCTCTAAAGCCATCTTCTTGGGTATATTCACCTTTTTAATTCTATGGGTATTAGTCTCTCAACTACTCGAAATGAAGCTGATGGGGGCGATATTAGACAAGTTTGTCAATGTAGGTACCCTGCTCATTATTATTATATTTCAGGACGAAATCCGCAAGTTCTTGGTCGGCTTAGGCTCCACTCGCAAGTGGAGATTTGTACGCCAGTGGTTCTCAAGAGACAACCGCAAGGGAGAGATCGAGGAGAGAAAATATATCGCTCCTGTTATATTGGCAGCGATGAACCTCTCAAAAAAACGAACAGGAGCGATAATAGTAATAAGCCAATCCATGGACTTATCGAACTATATCCATACGGGCGAAATGTTCCGCTCTGAGGTCAATGCTCGACTTATCGAAAATATCTTCTTCAAAAATAGTCCGCTACACGATGGTGCTATGATTATAATGGATGGCAAAATCTGTGCAGCAGGTTGTATACTTCCCGTATCCTCTTCGGAAGACTTAAATAAAGATCTCGGTCTACGACACCGCTCTGCACTGGGGATATCTCAGGAAACAGATGCAAAAGTGGTTATCGTAAGTGAGGAGAGAGGTTTTATATCCTATGCTCATAGAGGAGAGATTCACGAGAATATATCCGTAGATGAATTGCGCAAAGCTCTTGAGGAATAAACCTTTCCGTTACTTCCCTCAAAAGCTCTTAGGAATATATTTTCCGCGATAATTACGGTAAATAAAGCGATGCCATCTCCTTGATTAAGAGTGGGAGAACGAGGCTATGAATAGAGACACAAGCTCGCTCCCCCCATACGAATGGAAATATGGTTGTAGAACAGAGCCATCCTTAATATAGATCGACCCAAAGTCAGTTTTGCCCTATAAAGATGATAAAAGAAAAGAACAAGATAAAAGACCTGACACAAGGAAAAATCAGCAAACAGATCATAACCTTGGCAGCTCCCATTATAGGTACATCTTTTATCCATGTGGTTTATTCTTTTACAGATATGGCTTGGATAGGACGGCTCGGCAGTAGAGAAATTGCCGCAGTAGGCGTTGTAGCTGTCTTGGTATGGCTTACCAGTTCTATCGGTTCTATTGTAAAAGTCGGCTCTGAAGTCTGTGTGGCACAAGGATTGGGTGCGCATAACGAGGAGTTGGCAAGAAGCTATGCCAAACACAATAGCACACTGGCTTTCTATTTCTCTCTTGGAATCATGGTTTTGTGTCAGCTTTTTGCCCACAAAATCATAGCCCTATACGCTCTGGAAGATGATATTAGCACCATGGCAGAGCACTATCTGCAAATCGTATCATTAGGTTTTCCCTTTTTCTTCCTCTCTCTATGCTATGGAGGTATCTATACAGCGGCAGGCAGAAGCAATGTGCCCTTTGCGATAAATAGCTTAGGGCTGATAACCAATATCCTTTTAGACCCTCTCTTTATATTCGTGCTGGACTATGGTGTAGAGGGAGCAGCTTGGGCAACTGTTCTGTCAGAATTCTTAGTCTTCTCCGTTTTTTTTTACCGCATAAAGATTAAAGAGCAACTATTGGGCAAGTGGGGCATTGCAGGTAGGCTACACTATAAAGAGACTAAGAAAATCTTAACCTTGGGGCTTCCTGTGGCTCTTCTCAACTCTCTTTTTGCCCTTATCACTCTCACGATGGGAAGTATTGCCTCTCGTACGGGGGGACATATCGGGGTTGCAACAATAAATACAGGCGGACAGTTAGAAGCTATTACATGGAATACTTCCCAAGGTTTTGGCACTGCTCTTGCAGCCTTTGTAGGACAAAACTACGCGGCCCGTAAGTACAAGAGAATATTTAAGGCGTTCAAAGTATGCATCATCTTCACCTCTATATTTGGCCTTATTGCCACATTCCTATACTACTTCTGGGGCGAAGAGTTTTTTGCGCTTATCGTACCCGACCCTGAAGCCTACACCGAGGGAGGAAATTATCTACGCATTGCAGCCTATTCGCAACTATTTATGATGGCAGAAATCACTATTCAGGGGTTGTTTTACGGAACGGGCAGAAGTGTTACACCCGCTTCTATCAGTATAGCAGGCAACTTACTACGTATCCCCCTTGCCTTTCTTTTCCTATCCTGGGGGTGGCAACTCAATGGGGTTTGGTGGGCTATATCCCTTACTTCGATGCTCAAAGGCACTATTGCCATAGCTACACTACCCTACATCAAAGGCAAAATAAAGTTACTATCCAACAGTACATCAGAGTAAACTCTATGCAATACAAAGAATACCATTTTTCCAAAAACACCCCGAGCGAGCTCCCTGCAGATATATATCTACCTCTATTGAGTAATGCTTTGGCAGAGTTAGGCTTCGACAGTTTTGTAGAACAGGAAGATGGGTCTCTAACAGCCTACCTTTCAGAGTGCTACTTCAATCAGATAGAAGAAAAAGGCACTTACAGACTTCTTTTCCCCGAAATGCTTTTTAATTATAACTCTTCTCTGTGTGCCGAGGAAAACTGGAATAAAAGATGGGAAGAGGAAAGCTTCACTCCCATTGAGATTGAGAATAAACTCCTTATCCGTTCCCCTCGGCATAGTTTTTTCGCTCATACTGTGGAACAAGAAGTTCTTATAGAACCCTCCTGCGCCTTTGGTACAGGTTCGCACTCAACCACTCGATTGATGCTACGGCTTTTATTAGAAGAAAATCTTCAAGAAAAAAAGGTTTTGGATGTCGGCTGTGGTACGGGGGTATTAGGCATAACCGCACTTTTAAGAGGGGCGAAACAAGCCATTTTTATAGATATAGATAGCTTAGCAACCGACAACACGGCACACAATCTTGCATTGAATAATATTGCTCCCGAGAGAGATTGTAAGGTCTACACAGGTATTTTAGATAATTTCGACTTTCCTCTGCACAGCGTAGATATCTTATGTGCCAATATACACCGCAATGCCATTATAGGAGATGCTCCCAAATATTACTCTTTACTGGACCATCCTGGGCTTCTTTTTATCAGTGGTTTTTTACGGGACGATGAGGAGCTCATGGAAAAGCATTTAACCTCACTCGGATTTTCTCTTCGTCACTCTCTTGTCGAGGAAGAGTGGTGTGCAATGTGCTTTCGTATTGCCCAGAACTAAAAAATCATTATTTTTGGGATGAGTGAATGTTTACACCGCCTAAGAGTGTTAAACTATAAGCCTACTTTGATGGTCTAAGAGTTGAAGAACGAGTACATTAACCAACACAATAATAAATACGTACAGCTATGAAATGGAATAAATTGTTCGTCTTTTTAGGACTCTGCACGTTGACTTCCGTTACAGGATTGGCACAAAACGAGGATGACGATGCTATCTACATCTCTCCCAAGCAGGCAGAAAAGGAAAGAGTCGAAGCTGTTAAGAAAGCGCGTGAGGTAAGAGAAAAAGCTTACAGAGAGCGTATAGCAAGAGAACAGTACGAGGACTCTTACGAGTATGACGACTTCGATGACGATGATTCTGATATAAGTGATGATGAAATCGATGCTTACAACCGCAGAGGTAATGTAAAGAGTAAGCAAGAAAGATATGCTACGGGGAAAAAGAATAGACCCTCTACCCAAAATGGACCCGTAAAAAGAAAGAAAAGCAAGAAATACAGAGGTATTTACTCCGATCGTATAGCTCGATTCCACGACCCTTCTACTATCGTTATAAAAGGAGCCGATTACGTAGAGGTATATGTGGATGATGACTACTACGGTAGTAGCTATGACAATGGTTACTACTATGATGACGACTCCGATATCAACATTTATATCATAAGTAATCCTTACCACAGAGGCTATGGCTGGAACAACTACTATTCATGGTATGATTCGTGGTGGGATTATTGGACTCCATGGTATTACCACTCTCCTTATTATTATCGTTATAGATATTGGTATAATAGAGGATGGAACTGGAGGTGGAATAGTTTCGGCTACTACTCCCCTTATGACGCTTGGCGTGATGGTTACTATCATGGTTATTATGATGGTTATTACGGTTATGGATACGGAGGTAGCTATTATGATCCCTATGTAGGCAGTTATGTCCCCCGCAGCAATAAGTATCAGCAGGGGAGAAGGAGCAACGACTCTTTTGGAGCAGAATACAATGAGGGGCGCAACCGAACCAACCGAAACGTGTCCACCTCCACGACACGTGATAGAGAAAATGTGAATACATCCAGAAGAAATGCCTCTACCTCTAATTACGAAAGAGGTACCTATTGGACCGATAGGGTTAATAGAGCTACAGACAACGACAAAGAATTCGATAGAAGAAACTATCGCTCTAATAACTCTGTCTACAACAAGATCAACAGAGGTAGTTACTCCGAAGATGGCAGAGTGTCTCGTCCATCTTCAACAGAAAGAAATAGACAGCAAGCAGAACCAGACAGAAGAGAAGAGAGAAACAGAAGGAGTAATAGTAGTCGTACAGAACGTAGCAACCGTGGTAGCTATGATTATGACAGAAGTTCGCGAAGTTCGAATAGTCGTCAACAACGTACAAACTCTTCTGTAACTCCCATACAACGCTCCAACGAAAACAGTAGCTACAACAATAGAAGTTACGATGAAGGATCCAATAACCGACGTTCTTCAAGAGGTTCTTATGAAAGCAATAACAGAAATAGTTCCTCGTCAAGTAGCTCTTTCGAGCGTAGTAGCAGTAGTTCCTCTTCGTCTCGCGGCTCCTATGACAACGGAAGAAGTTCTTCTTCCAGTGGAAGCACTGGGGGAGGAAGTCGTCGAGGACGCTAAATCCTTTTGGAGTACCAACAACATACCTAATAAAATAAAGAGACAACATACCAATATACTGTCATGAAAAAATATATTGTATCCTTCGTTTTAGCCACTGCCGTACTCAGTTGGCAACAGGCAAAAGCACAAAGTGAAACAGATGCTTTTCGTTTGAGTCAGACTACACCATTAAGCGGTACGGCACGTTTTCAAGCTATGGGTGGAGCTTTTGCTTCTTTAGGAGGAGATCCCTCTTCCATTACTCAAAATCCCGCAGGACTAGGGGTGTATCGCAAGTCGGAGCTCTCCATATCGTTAGAGCAGGTCAAACACACTAATAATATAAATTGGTATAACAATACAGAGCAAAAGAAAGCATCCAACTTCTACTCGCCCAACTTCTCTGCGATTGCTTCCTACTTTGATAAGTACTCGGGTAGCGGTATGACTTTTGGCTTCAACAGACAGAACCTCGTAAGATACAATCGTAGTTTCAAAATTTCGAGCGGTACCCCTGTCGATTATTCAGTGGCCGATTATGCTGCACTGATAACTCCTGATAATGCTAAACCTGATGACTTATTACCTCGTACGGGATATAATCCATATCAGTGGAGCAACTACTCTTGGTTATCTATATTAGCCTATGAAGCAGGATGGATAAAGCAAGAGGATGGAATATACCAGACAGTGTTTTTCTATCCTAATAAGAATAATCAATACGTGCCCTATGGCCCTGCTGAAGCTCATATGAACTGGAGAGAGAGAGGGAGTGTAGAGGCTTACGATTTCACCTTTGGCTTCAATTACAAAGATCTGTCCTATTTCGGGTTCTCACTACGCTATACCGATGTAGACTATGCCCTTGCTTCTACTTACACAGAAGATTTTATGGACGATGACTATCTCGTGTTAGGCAATGAATTATGGACAAAAGGAGGAGGGTTTGCTTTCAGTTTGGGAACTATTATGCGCCCAGTAGGCGGACTTCGTATAGGATTGGCTTATTTCTCTCCTACATGGATGGTATTACAAGATGGATTCTATGCCTCTTCTACCTCTCGTTACTCTCATGCAGTAGATGATAGTGGAAATCCCTTCCCAAAAGAAAAATGGATACTAAAAGGGCAAACGCCCAAAGATGCCACAAGTTCCTATCGTCTCACTACCCCAAGCCGTTTTGTAGTTGGGTTGGGCTACACTTTTGACAATAAGGGACTTATTAGTTTCGACTATGAGCTAACGCCTTATAACAGTATGAGATTACGCAATCTACAAAGTACTTCTTACTTCTCTGTTGATAACGAAGCTATTGACAATCACTATACTTTGTCTCAAACCATGCGTGTAGGAGTAGAATACAAACCATTGTCTAAATTGAGTTTAAGATTGGGAAGTGTGCTTACAACGACACCTATGAAGAAAAGAGACGGACTAACCTCCTTTGAGAAAAATACTACGCCGATACTCACAGCTGGCACACTCCCCCACTATATGATACCAACTGGTAGTCTAACGTTCACGGGAGGGATAGGCTACAAGATGTCTCGTTCTTTTTACATCGACTTAGCGTTTGTCAATTCAAATACTATCAATCACGTTTATAGTTTCCCGACCCTATCTGATAGTAAGGGTAATCCCATAGAGGACTTCACTTCACCCGAAAGCATTCGACTAAGTGAAAACACGTTCAAAACTGTTGTTACATTGGGTTACAAGTTCTAACAGATATCGACGATAAAGCTAAGAAGATGAGCTACTAACAGGATATAAAAATTCTGTTAGTAGCTTTTTTTAGCTTTTAGAGAAACGGCTTAACCATTCATACCCACCACTTAGATATGTATAAGAAACTGTATAGAGATACGAAATAACGAGCAGAAGAGTTATCTCCCATTTAGAAAGAGTACAAGCAACAAGAACAAGGCAAAAGCTCTAAAGAAGTTTAGAGCAATCACTCAAACAAGCAGTATCAATACAAGTAGAATTTCTACACAAAGGTCAAGAGAGCCGAGAGCCGGACTCGAACCGGCGACCTACTCATTACGAATGAGTTGCTCTACCAACTGAGCTATTTCGGCAAACCTTGTTTTCAAAGAAAGAGTCGAGAGCATAGAGAAAAGCCCTCATCTCCCGAGGCGCAAAGGTACTAATAAAATTTATTCTGAAAACAGATTGTCAAAGAAAGTATCTAACTCTTCTCCCATATTTTCGAGAAGAGGCCTCTCTAAAAGCAATTGATCTTCGTAAACGAATAGCAACTCTACAGGCTCCTCATCTGTTATATAAGTAATTGAGAAAGGCTCACCGATAAAGTCTTCATTAAAGACCCCATCTGTATAAAGCAAGTGCAATTGATTACGAAGTATAGGGATAACCTCCGAAGAGGTTATCCCTTTATTTTCGGAACTAATAAAGCCAAATATTATTTCCTCTCCTATGATTTTATCGTCATCATCAAAAACAGTAATCCTACCCTCTGTGAAGTTGATGGATACCATAAAATCATAATACGTCTTCGTCCCCTTGGAACACGTATCAATTATATGAATAAAAAACTTACGTAAAAGGTGCTGAATCTTATCTTTATCCATGATCAAAATAAAACTTTAGAGAGTGGTAAGTTGTTTTTTTATGGTCTCTATACGTGAAAGTGCATCAGATTCTTTCTTGCGCTCTACTGCGACTACCTCTTCAGGCGCGTTTTTGACGAATTTTTCATTCGAGAGTTTTTTGCGTACTCCCATCAAAAATCCCTCTTGATGCTTCAAGTCGGCTTCAAGTTTCTGACGTACGGCATCTTTGTCTATAAAGGCTTCGATAGGTACAGCATAAGAAACAGTACCCACGATAAACGAGGCAGAAGATACGCCCTCGGGCACACTCTTTCCTCTCTGTACGTAAGCCCTTGCCAACTTCATAATGAGAGAATCTGCCTCACTATGCTCTATCTCTTGTACATAGATATCCAATAGCTCTTGGCGAGGGATATTGTGCATAGTACGGATATTGCGCACCTGCGTAATAACCTCTCTTGCTATTGTAACAGTCTTTAGAAGAGCTTGATTAGGCTCCATCTTTTGAGGATAAGAGGAATACATGATGCTACTACCCTCTGGTCGCTCTCTAAGCTCATGCCAAAGCTCTTCGGTGATGAATGGCATGAATGGATGTAGGATGCGCAAGAGGTCTTCGAAGAAGAGAATAGTTTTCTCTAACGTAATACCATCTATCGGAGCTCCAAAGGCTGGTTTGACAGCCTCTAAATAGAAAGCAGAGAAATCATCTCTGAATAACTTGTAAGCCACCGTCATAGCCTCGCTGATGCGGTACTTCTCCATCAAATCGTCTATTTCGGCAATGGCCTCACTAAGACGATGAGTAAACCAATCCATGGCAATGATATTCTCTTCGGGAGTAACTTGTTGAGCATCTACCTGCCAAGTCTTTATCAAACGGAACGAATTCCATATTTTGTTACAGAAGTTACGTCCCTGCTCCAAGAGAGTTTCATCGTACAGCAAATCATTGCCCGCCGAGGTTGCCATCATCAGCCCCACGCGCACCCCATCTGCTCCGTAGCTATCTATCAAATCTAATGGATTAGGAGAATTACCCAGTGTTTTAGACATCTTACGTCCCTGAGCATCACGCACAATACCTGTTAGATACACATCTTTGAAAGGACGCTCTCCCCTATAACGATAGCCTGCTATAATCATGCGAGCCACCCAGAAGAAAAGAATGTCGGGACCTGTTACAAGTGCACTTGTAGGATAATAGTAGTTGAGATCTTTATTATCTGCGCTTGTTATATCTCCAAACACACTCATAGGCCAGAGCCAAGAAGAGAACCAAGTATCGAGGCAATCCTCTTCTGCTCTCAAGTCCTCTTTTTGCAACTGTTGATTTCCACTCAAAGCACGAGCCTTTTCCAAAGCTTCCTCTTCAGAAGGTGCCACAACGAAAGAGCCATCGGGCAAGTAATAAGCAGGGATTCTGTGCCCCCACCAAAGTTGTCTACTGATACACCAATCCTTGACGTTCTCCATCCAGTGGCGGTAAGTATTCTTAAACTTAGAGGGGATGAGAGCTACCTCATCTTTCTCTACCGCTTCTAAGGCTGGACGAGCAATATCTTCCATCTTAAGGAACCACTGCATTGAGAGTTTAGGCTCGATGGGCACGTTGGTACGCTCACTATACCCCACCTTATTGACGTAGTCTTCTACTTTTATCAATAGACCTTGTTCTTTCAAGTCTTGAGCAATCTTCTCACGCACCGCAAAGCGATCCATACCTGCGTAGGCACCGCCCAACTCATTGAGCGTGCCATCATCGTTGAGGATATCGAGCGTTTCCAACTGGTGCTTTTGTCCCAATAGGTAGTCATTAACATCGTGGGCTGGTGTCACCTTAAGACATCCCGTACCAAATGCTCTATCTATATAGGTATCTGCAATAATGGGGACAGCCCTCCCAACAGTGGGGATAATGGCTCTCTTCCCAATGAACTGCTTATATCGCTCATCTTCGGGATGCACACATATAGCAGTATCTCCCATGATTGTTTCGGGGCGTGTTGTAGCAATCGTCAAGAATTGGTCGCTTCCCTCTATATTGTATCTTAGATAGTATAGACTGCTCTGTGTCTCTTGGTGTATAACCTCTTCATCGGAGAGAGCAGTTTTTGCCTTGGGGTCCCAGTTGACAATACGTACTCCTCGGTAGATGAGACCACTATCAAACAACTCACAAAAGACTTTGATAACCTCCTTGGAACGCTCTTCATCTAAAGTAAAAGCCGTTCTACTCCAGTCGCAAGAAGCCCCCAAACGTTTCAATTGTTCCAGAATAATCCCTCCATGCTCTCTGGTCCACTGCCAAGCATGCTCGAGAAACTCCTCTCTTGACAAACTCTGTTTTGTAATGCCCTGCTCGGCCAGACGTGCCACCACCTTTGCCTCGGTTGCAATAGAGGCATGGTCTGTTCCAGGCACCCAACAAGCATTATAGCCCAACAAACGAGCTCGACGTATGAGTATATCTTGAATCGTATTATTCAACATATGCCCCATATGAAGCACTCCTGTCACATTGGGTGGTGGTATTACGATGGTATAAGGGGGGCGTTCATCGGGAGTAGAAGAGAAGAGATTGTGGTCTAACCAATACTGGTACCATTTTTTCTCGATCAAAGAGGGGGTATAAACTGTCTCGTTATCCATTCTTTTCTGCACTGATTTAGTGTACTCTATTGAGATAATATTTTCGCAAAGGTACAAAAAGCTTACCTCTTAACTATCAAAATCATAGGCAATATCACGATGAATATTCTTGAACAAAGTCCCATTCACGCCAAATTTATGTATAGTCCTCTTTACGGAGATGTGAGCAAAAAGAAAAAGGCAAAAATTTAAGTCCATTAGGACAAGCTGTAAAAACCTCTACTACACGAATATAAATTACAAAGCACTCAAACAATTCTCTATTTTCAATCTGCAAATATGTATATTCAATCTAAATATACATATATGCAATCTAAATATACATATATGCAATCTGCAAATAAAGAATTTGTTATGTGTAAAGCATCTTTTGCAGGGAGCTTTGCTGCTTTTTGACAGAAAGATCTGAACTTTAAATAAGAAAAGAGTTGAGCTCTCCCAACTAATATACCCATCGATTAAGGTTAATGCTTAAGATATAAAAAGAAAAGCACTTAAAAATCGGAGCCAATATAGAGTTAACAACCTATATCCTAATTCTTGTGTAAGAGCTGTTTGTCTAATTGCTTTATTACTACTACTTTTGTGGAAAACTAGGCTATTGTTAATGCAACACCTGTTGGTATATGGAATTTAGCAACGATAAACAATTAGAACTCGATCGTCGCTACCTTAGGATGGCTCGCATCTGGGCAGAAAACTCCTACTGTGTACGTCGTAAGGTAGGAGCCTTAATTGTAAAAAATAAAATGATTATCTCAGATGGTTATAACGGTACACCATCGGGTTTTGAGAATGTCTGTGAAGACGAAGAGGGGCTTACCAAACCCTATGTTTTACATGCCGAGGCCAATGCCATCACCAAAGTAGCCGCGTCTACCAACAATAGCTCTGGAGCAACTATATATATCACGGCAGCCCCCTGTATAGAGTGTGCAAAACTTATCATCCAGTGCCGTATGGCTCGTGTCGTATACAGCGAAGAGTATCGCCTGACAGAAGGAGTAGATTTGCTAAGGAGAGCTGGTATAGAGGTTATATACTTACCCATTGATTAAAACGTTTCGCCATGTAGATATTGTCCTCTATGAAACGCTACTCTACACTTACCTTGATAACTCTCTCGGCAACCACACTTCTGGTAGGAGCTGTCATTAGCTGGCTTATAGCGACCCAAACAAGCAGAAACTCAAAGACAGATTTAGAACAGGTTTTAGCCCTAATAGCCGAGCATTATGTAGACTCGGTGGACGTAGACGAGTTGCAACAGAGCATACTTCCTCTCATCGTGTCCAATTTAGATCCCCACTCGGCTTACATCCCCAGAAAAGAGAGCGATTGGGAGAACCAGCGACTAAATGGTTCTTTCTGTGGCATAGGCATTACATTCAATACCATTATTGATACCCCTGTTATCATCGATATTCTTCCAGGAGGCCCTTCGGAACATGCAGGTCTTAAGCCTGGCGACCGTATATTAAAAGCCAATAGAAAGCCGCTCACAGGAAAGGGCATATCGGCAGATTCTGTTCGGCAGATTCTCTTAGGAGAACGTGCCTCGGTGGTCAAGTTAGAACTTCTTCGGGACAATAAATCTTTTTCGACCCAAATAGTGCGTGGAGATGTTCCAGTGCCAAGCGTAGATGTTGCTTTCATGCCGTACAAGGAGACGGGGCTTATACGCATTGTTCAGTGGGGACGAACCACACCTTACGAATTCAGAGCTGCTTACGCTCGTTTGAAAGAGAAAGGAATGCGATCTCTAATCATAGATTTAAGAGACAATTCAGGAGGTTACTTAGAGCCTGCCATACAACTTGCAAACGAGTTTCTCAAAAAAGGGCAGCTCATCGTATATACGCAGGGTAAAGCCTATCCAAGAGAAGATTACCACGCTACGGGGAATGGGCTGATGCAGGATATCCCATTGGTAGTATTGGTAAATGAATTTTCGGCCAGCTCGAGCGAGGTATTTGCTGGAGCTATGCAAGATCATGATAGGGCCACGATTATAGGAAGAAGAACCTTTGGAAAGGGGCTTATACAGCGCCCGTTCTACCTTAGAGATAGTGCACAGCTACGACTTACCATAGCCCGTTATTACTCTCCGTCGGGACGTTGTATACAAAAACAGTATACCATGGGAGATATGCAGTCCTATCAAAGGGATCTAATCAACCGCTACGAATCTGGAGAAATGTTTGCCACAGACTCCCTACTCTTAAAAGGGGCACAACAATTTAAGACAGATGCTGGTCATATTGTTTACGGAGGGTTTGGTATCATGCCAACTATCTTTATCCCAGTAGACAGCACAGGTGTCAACTCTTACTATCTACGTCTCATCGAGTCGGGAACCATGGATGAGTATGCTTTCCTCTATGTAGATCAGAACAGAAAGAACCTATCTGCCTATGATGATATTACCAAGTTAGGGGCATTCCTTTCCTATCAGGGAGGATTAATCTATGACTATGCCCGATTTGCAGCCTCTAAAGGCATACAAATGCGCTCGAGGATGCTCTATGAAGCACGCAACTTGTTAAGAAGAGCCCTATATGGAAAAATAGCAAACTACGCCTTGGGAATAGAAGCAGCCTATCAGTTCTTTAACGAAACAGACCAAGCTCTTTTAGAGGGGGTTAGAAGTTTTCACAAAGAAGAAACCCCTTCTCTAAAGGCTCTATCCTACTACACCTCCGACAAGAGCAACACCTCTCAAGAGACCAACGAAGAAAGCGAAGACCCTTCTCAAGAGGAATACGAAGAAGAGTTATGAAAGCAAATAAAAAAGAACTTCGCAGTGCCCTCCGCGTACTCAATAATCAGTGCTTAACCCCTTCTTACTATTCGGAGGCTTCCAGAGCTATATGCAAGACAATAAAAGAGCATCCCGCGTGGCAAAAAGCTAATAGAATAGCCCTTTATCACGCACTACCTGATGAACCCGACTTGGGAACATTGTTATCGGAGTTTGCAACAACGAAACAACTCTACCTACCCAGAGTAGAAGATATGGAGCAAATCTCGTTCTATCACTTTAGTGAAGAGCAAAGTTTGAATATAGGTTCTTACGGAATTGCAGAACCCTCTTCCCTTGAAGCTCTAAAGATTGACCCCTCTCTCCTGGACTTGATAATCGTACCTGGGGTAGCCTTTACAAAAGAGGGGATACGTATGGGCAGAGGTAAGGGCTACTACGACCGATTTTTACCCCAAACCCAAGCAACACTTATCGGGGTAACTTTTCGCTATCGACTTTTACCCGATCTGCCCCATGAGCCATGGGATTTTCAGGTACACCATGTTATAACAGATTAAGTACAAATCATTATATCTAAGTAAGGATTATGAACAAACAGAATATATCTTTTACGTTAGATGCCACTCTGCCAGAATACCCCTCCTTTATTGAGGGGATACGTCGTGCTCCAGACCGTGGCTATCGCTTGACACCATCACAAACCCGTACAGCTCTTCGCAATGCCTTACGCTATGTACCCAAAGAGTTGCACGCAAAATTGGCACCCGAATTCCTCGAGGAACTCTATACTCGTGGTAAAATATATGCTTACCGCTACAGACCACAGGGAGATCTAAAGGCAAAGTCTATCGACGAATACAAAGGACGTTGCTTAGAGGGGAAAGCTTTTCAAGTAATGATTCAAAACAATCTTTGCTTTGATGTAGCCCTTTATCCCTACGAATTAGTTACCTACGGAGAGACAGGCCAAGTTTGCCAAAACTGGTTACAGTACCGTCTCATCATGAAATACCTCGAAGAGATGACCCAAGACCAAACTTTGGTTATAGAGAGCGGACACCCCTTGGGTCTGTTTGCCTCTCGTCCCGAAGCTCCCCGTGTTATCATAACCAACTCTATGATGATTGGTATTTATGACAACATCAAAGATTGGGAGATTGCCGCCCAAATGGGGGTTGCCAACTACGGGCAAATGACTGCTGGAGGCTGGATGTATATCGGACCGCAAGGTATTGTACACGGTACTTTCAACACCCTACTCAACGCAGGGCGTAAGCAGTTGAATATCCCAACAGGTCAAAACCTTTCTGGAAAGCTATTCATTTCTTCTGGATTGGGAGGCATGAGTGGAGCTCAACCCAAAGCAGCCGATATTGCAGGGGCCGTTAGCATCACTGCAGAGGTAGACCCATCTCGTATAAAAACTCGTTACGACCAGGGTTGGGTAAAGCATGTGTGCCGTTCTCTGGAAGAAACATTTACACTGGCGGCTAAGGCCATTAAGACGGGAGAGGCTTGCTCTATTGCCTATGAAGGTAACGTGGTAGACCTACTAACCTACTGTATAGAACACAATATCCATATCGACCTGCTTTCAGACCAAACCAGTTGTCATGCAGTTTACGAGGGAGGCTATTGCCCCGTAACACTATCTTTCGAGGAGCGCACAAGACTCTTAAAAGAAGATCGCGATAAGTTTGAAGAAGAGGTAAACAAAGGGCTTAAAATCCACTTTGAAGCTATCCAAGCATTGGTGGCAAGAGGCACCTACTTCTTTGACTATGGGAACTCTTTCATGAAAGCCGTGTACGACTCTGGCGTAAAAGAGATTCTTCGCAATGGTGTCGATGACAAAGATGGATTTATCTGGCCAAGTTACGTAGAAGATATTATGGGTCCCGAGCTCTTCGACTACGGCTATGGTCCCTTCCGTTGGGTCTGTCTGTCCAACAAACCCGAGGACTTGGAAAAAACAGACAAGGCTGCTATGGAGTGTATCAATCCCGATCGCAGAGAACAGGATAGAGATAACTATATCTGGATTAGAGATGCCAAGAAAAACGAACTGGTAGTGGGCACACAAGCTCGTATCCTATATCAAGATGCGGCTGGTCGTTTGGCCATAGCACTTCGCTTTAACGAAATGGTTCGCAACGGAGAGGTAGGTCCTATTATGTTAGGGCGTGACCACCATGATGTTAGCGGTACCGACTCTCCATTCAGAGAAACAGCCAACATCCGTGACGGAAGTAACGTTATGGCAGATATGGCAGTACAATGTTTTGCAGGCAACGCCGCACGAGGTATGAGCCTTATCGCACTACACAACGGAGGCGGTGTAGGCATCGGTAAGTCTATCAATGGAGGCTTTGGAATGGTATTGGACGGCAGCCAACGTGCCGATGATATTTTACGCTCGGCTATGACTTGGGACGTTATGGGCGGAGTAGCCCGTCGCGCTTGGGCTTGCAATGAACATGCTATGGAAACGAGTGCTGAGTTCAACCAAACTCATTCCGATGGCTATCATATTACAATGCCTTACTTGGCCGATGACGAGCTTATTAACTCTTTAATCCCATTGGAAAGCTAAGTATCGCTTTGGTTAAGAACTGAACGGAATTGCTTTTTCATCGGGCAGAAGCACTACATCCGATAAATACTACTAAGGAGAAAGGAGCAAAATAGCTCCTTTCTCTTTTGTATAAAAGGGATATTGAGACTAAAAGATTCGGTAAATAGAGGTATCTTTGCGCCAGAAGAGTTTATGCAATACAAAGAGAGCCATTTATTGAACAAAAGGTTAGCTACTCTCCTGCTTGTAATTGCTTTTATTTTTAATACACTTTCTCTTTTAACAATGAAAGCTCAAAAAAAGCATATAAGGGTGATGACCTTCAATGTTGAAAACCTTTTTGACACAACCCATGACGTTGGCAAAGAGGACTATGACTTTCTTCCCGAGGGAGCTCTGGAGTGGACCAACCAACGTTTGAATAAAAAGCTACACAATCTGGCAGAAGTTATCAGTGATGTGGGCGAAAAAGAGTGGCCTATTTTTGTAGGACTAATAGAGGTTGAGAATAAAAACGTTATGGATTCACTACTCCAGAAAACAGCCTTGGGACGCATGGGATACAAGTACGTAATCTCCGAAAGCGACGATGTCAGAGGCATCGATGTAGCCCTTCTCTATCTTCCAGATTTATTTAATTTGAAAAGGACAAATGAGTGGAATGTTTCTTTTCCCAACCACCCCCATAAAAAGTCGAGGAATATTCTCTATCTATCGGGTACTCTCTTCAACAAACAGCATTTACATCTTATGATAGTACATCTCCCCTCTCGACGAGAGGGGAAGAAAAAGACAGATCCCTTCCGTAAAAATGTTATTTCTCTTCTACAGAGTAAATGCGATAGCATCATCAGCTCCGACCCCGAGGCTAATATCATAGTGATGGGCGACTTTAACTGCGAACCTCGAGATCCCATTTCTCGAGGCTGGGCACACCCTCTGACTTCTAAAAAATTCAACTACCGAAACGATTTGATGTACGATGTTACCTCCAGTTTAGCCCCAGGAGGAATCCCAGGAAGTTACTCCTTTAGAGGAGTTTGGGAACAAATCGATCGCATTATCATAAGTGGCAATCTCCTAAATACTCGGACCCAACAGGGTAATCTCATTTACAAGTGGAGAAGTGCCCGCTCCGTTATGATAAAACGGTGGATGAGAAGAGGTACAGATGGCCGATATTTTCCCCGTCGCACATACGGAGGGACTCAATATTTGGGAGGTGTGAGTGACCATTTACCCGTGGTTGCGGACTTCTTTATCCAACCCCACATGAAAGAAAAAAAAGAGTTAAACGATGGGCAGTAACGGGAACAGACAAGAAAACTTCTTAGCCCATCTTTTAGAGGGGATTCAAGATGCAGCCATCTTTCAGATAGATGGCTATGTTCCTCTGAGTATTCAGCAAGAATACTTTAATACTTCCCGTTCTATGATAGCCTCTTCACCACCGAAAATGAGTGAAGAGGAGGTACTAAAGATAGAAGAATCTCTTTACAGCAAATCTATTCCTGAGGAGGTACACAAATTGCAGTTAATCAAATTAGCCATATCGTATCAAGTTACTGCCTATAGAGTTATCCAAGACTACCTACAAGTATCGCCTCCCTCTATGTACTATTGGGCTGTTTTGTCTGAATTTCAGGCACGTATCCACCTGCACAGCACTTTAGCAGAACAAGAAAAAGCATTCATATTCACCACGGGGTTGGGCGGTAGAAATGGACTTTTACGCATTATGGCAGTAGCTCACACTCCAAAGTGGGTACCTCTTGAGCAGTATCAAATCAATATGGTAAGAGAGGAATTCTCTGTCGCTGTAGAAAAATTACAGGGAGAAGTTGAAGAGATCCTTGTCAGGGAGAACTACTTTAGATTCTGTTTCCTATTACCTATAGGTATAGAACCTCGAAGATTCTACACGGATTTTGCCTCTTTTTGCAATGAATTTGGCAACTTTCTGGACATGAAGGAACTCCTGTTAACCAACGAACGCCCTATTGCAGAAAGTGACATCCAAGAACTCTATCGTAGGTATACAGTACGACAAAGTCAGACGGAAGGAAAAGAGGGATCTGACATATCTCCCGAGTTACTCTCTTAAAAAGGCACTCTTACTCGCCGAAATTATCTTTCCCCAAAGGAGCATCGCACCCAAACACAAAAGTTCCGTTGCTGTTCGTTAGGAATCCTCCTATTGTCCCAACACAAAATATATAATAGGTCTAATAATCCTATAATAAAGTGTAACTTTGTAAGTAAAGCTACAAGGTGCGTTATAGTATGCAAAAAAGAGTACTGTATGGTATCCTTAACCCAAAAGATAGACCTATAATATGAACACAAACGAAGCATTAGTGCGTAAAGTTACCGAAGAGGCAAAGAAATGGTTGGCCCCTTCTTTCGATACAGAGACTAAGGAAAAGGTACAATCCTTACTGGATAACCTTGATAAGAATGAACTAATCGATGCTTTTTACAAAAATCTTGAGTTTGGAACAGGAGGACTTAGAGGTGTTATGGGCGTCGGCACCAATCGGATGAATCAGTACACCGTAGCGATGGCTACTCAGGGGTTGGCAAATTATCTCAAGAAGACCTATCCACAAGAGGAAATATCTGTGGCAATTGGCTATGACTGCCGACACAACAGTCGTTACTTCGCTGAAATTACGGCTAATGTTTTTTCAGGAAACGATATCAAAGTATACCTATTTGAGTCTCTACGCCCTACCCCAGAAGTATCGTTTGCCATACGCTATCTGAAGTGTAAAAGTGGAGTAATGATTACAGCTTCTCACAATCCTCCCATATATAATGGGTACAAAGCCTATTGGGCAGATGGGGCTCAAATGGTTTCTCCCCACGATGTCAATACTATAGAAGAAGTTGCCAAAATCACCTCTATGGACTCTGTTGTCGAAAAAGGGAATCCTGCGCTGATAACGGAAATAGGGAAAGAAATCGATGAAATCTTCATTGAAAAGGTAAAATCTCTTTCCCTTTCTCCCGAAGCAATTAAGAAGCATCACAATCTACCCATTGTTTACACTCCGATACATGGCACGGGAGTGAAGATTGTACCCGATGCTCTAAAGGCTTTTGGCTTCACCAACATAATGAATGTACCTGAGCAAGATGTAGTAAGTGGAGACTTCCCCACAGTTGTTTCTCCCAATCCTGAAGAGCCTGCTGCCCTCTCTATGGCCTTGGAACGTGCAGAGAAAAGCAATGCCCAACTTGTCTTAGCATCAGACCCAGATGCCGATCGCATAGGAGTAGCCATACGGAACAAAGAGGGGAAAATAGAACTTATCAACGGCAACCAAATCTGCACGCTGCTCACTTACTATTCCATTAAGCGACGCCAAGAATTGGGCATACTAACCCCCAAGGACTACGTTATAAAAACAATTGTAACAACCGACCTTATTAGATTTATTGCAGATAAAGAGGGGGTGAAACTCTACGACTGTTACACGGGATTTAAGTGGATTGCAGACATTATCCGCCGTAATGAGGATACTATGCAATACATTGGAGGGGGAGAAGAGAGTTACGGTTATCTCTGGGAGGACTTCATACGAGATAAAAGTTCCGTGTCGGCATGCGCTCTCTTTGCAGAACTAACCGCTTGGGCTCTTGAAAAGGGTCTATCAATAGATGAACTTCTGAAGGAGATCTATGCGACCTACGGTTATTTCCTTGATAAGGGTCATTACATCGTTCGCCCTGGAAGGACGGGAGCCGAAGAAATCGCTCAAATGATGAAAGATTACAGAGAAACTCCACCTAAAGAACTCGCAGGTTCTCCCGTGGCAATAATCATCGACTATTCCTCTCTCAAGGGGCTATCTGTAAAAACGGGAGAAACATTCGATATAGATATGCCTGCGAAAAGCAACGTACTACAATACATTGCAGAAGATGGCTCTAAACTCTCTATTCGCCCCTCTGGAACTGAACCCAAAATCAAGTATTATATAGGGATAAGAGAACCATTAGAGAACGTTACCGCACTTCCTCAAGCTCAAAAGAAAGCAACCGAACGTTTAGAAAGAGTATTTCATCAATTAGGCATATAATATCGTTGGTTTATAAAAGACTTCCTCTTTACTAACTTTTTCCATGGAATAAGGCTTAGAAAAGAGGAAGCCCAAACTTTGTTTTCAATGCTCCGCAAGCAAACAACCTTAGGAGACCTTTACCGCCAAATCAAGTCCCTTTTATCTCCTTATTGGCGCATACTACTGGCTTCTTTCATCTTCATCTTTATTCTTTTTGTGCTATCTATTGTTCGACGGTGTAAGGAATCAAATCCTCCTAAAGAGAAAAGTGTAGAACGTCTTTCTGTAGACTATCAATGCGTCTTTAAGGGGTCATACTCCAAATGTTTTGCAGACGACAATCTTTTGCACTTAGAAGCAGCTCGAGGGTTACAAGCGATTCCTTTTAAGAAAAATCTTACAGAAAAGGAGCTTTCTTCCCTCGCATTGATTGAAAGCAATCCATTTTATAAAGTAGATCGTCTTACTCACTCTATCCCCTACCTTGTTCCAGAGGCAAAAAAACTGTTAGACTATATTGGGGAAGACTTTAATATTGCCCTACAGAAAAGAGGTATCCCCTCTTATCGAATTATAGTTACCAGTTTAACTCGTACAGAAGAACAGCAGCAAAAACTATCGAAAAGGAATGTAAATGCTACCACAGAGTCTTCGCATAGTTATGGTACTACATTCGACATTTCTTGGTCTCGTTTTGATAAAGTGCACTCATCCGAGGCAGATATATCAGATGCCATTCTGAAAAAGGTTTTGGCCTCCATATTACAGCAATACCAGAAAGCCCACCGCTGTTATATAAAGCATGAAAAGAAACAGGCTTGCTTTCACATAACAACCATTAAATCCTCAAGTTCTAAATAGTCATAAAGGCTCTCTTCTTATTTCATGGACACAACTTCTATAAAATATCAATTAGGCTTAGCTCTTAGTGGAGGGAGTATAAAAGGCTTTGCTCATATCGGGGTACTCAAGTACATGGATGAGATCGGATTACGTCCAGAAATCATAGCGGGAACCAGTTCGGGTTCTATAGTAGGAGCTTTCTACTCCGATGGATATACTCCGGATGAAATATTTGACCGTCTATCTTCCATTGGATTTATGGGAATGACCTCATTATATCCCAACAAGGGGGGGATGTTTTCGACCCGCAACTTTACTAAGTTTCTAAGGGAAACCCTTAGACATCGTCGATTGGAAGATCTTCCCATCCCTGTGCGCATTGTAGCAACCGACTTAGATAACGGCTGTGAGCATGTTTTCACTTCTGGACCTCTATCACAAATCATAACAGCTTCGTGTAGCATTCCCGTACTATTTCAACCCAAGCTAATCAAAGGTGTCTCCTATGTAGACGGAGGCTTATTCCGAAACTACCCCGTTACCGTAATACGAAAAGAGTGTGCCAAAGTATTGGGGGTAAATTTAGGGCCTGAACAAACGAAAGAATACAAAAAGACGATACGAGGTGTAGCAGAACGCTCTTGGTCTCTCGTTTTTAGACAAAACACTCGTCCCGATAAGGCGGTATGCGATCTAACTCTTGAGACGCAAGCCATAACACAATATCGGATGTTTGATGTAAAATCGGCAAGAGATATTATGGAACTCGGTTATGAATTAGCTCGCCAAAATCATATTGAAAAACTTCTTCCTCTCAAAACAGCTCCCGAATAAACTCTCTTTATCATATAACTGTTGTTAGGAGTAGAAAAGGTTAGTAAAAACATCGAATATAATCTTTCACACGTGCATATTATATTTTCAGAAGGCAACATTGCAGACTTCATCCGCTGGTGCGATTATTTGGGCACTTTTGCTTTTGCCATAAGTGGCATACGCCTTGCTGCTGCTCATCGCTTTGATTGGTTTGGGGCTTTTGTCGTAGGGCTTGTTACAGCTGTTGGTGGTGGCACCCTTCGGGATATAATGTTAGACATCCCTGTTTTTTGGCTTACGGAACCTTCTTATCTACTCATAACTTCTTTGGCTCTTGTCGTTACCGTACTATTCAGGAAATGGTTGGTTAAACTCAACAATACAGTCTATTTTTTTGATGCTGTCGGATTAGGGTTATTTACCGCTGTAGGAGTGGCTAAGTCCCTCGGCAGTAGTTTTCCATGGTGGATTGCTCCTATCATGGGCACAATCACAGGCTCTTTCGGAGGGATGATACGCGATATACTAATCAACGAGGTACCTCTAATATTTAGAAGAGATTTCTATGCTATGGCATGCCTTACGGGTAGTTTCATCTATCTTGCCTTGCTCTATTTAGAAGTTTCGGCATTTTGGGCTCAAGGAATATCAGCTCTTTCCATTGTTATTCTGCGCATCTTAGCAGCAAAATATCATTGGGGTATTCCCTATCTAACGCCTCACTCCAATGAGTAACTAATCCTCTCCATATAAAAAATATTCACCCTCATTGTCTACAAGATTGTTATTCTCGCAGGTAAAGTTTTTATCTTTGTCTCAACAAGAGTAACCAACCTATCCTATATTCAAGGAATTACATAATAAAAAGAGTAACTATATAAACAATCAAGACTATTTATGAAAAAAGTCGTGACCACCATTGTCTCCTTTATTGGGGCACACTTATTGCTAACGGCTGGTCCTGTGACTCCACAGCAAGCCAAGAGTATAGCAGAGGAAGTTCTTGGTCAAAATAGCCTTCGTGGAGGAAGAACCATAGAACTAACCTATACGCACACACCTCAAACGCTCCGTCAGGGGATTAGTGAGGCTCAACAACCCTACTACTATATTTTTAATCGCGGTACAGGAGATGGCTTTGCTATCGTTTCGGGAGATGATCGTATGTACCCAGTGTTAGCGTATGCCGATCAAGGGTACTTTGATATGCAGAATCTTCCTGAGCACATCAGAGCCTGGATGCAGTACTATGACAAGTCTATTGAGGAACTTTTGAAAACTCCAGATTTTATTACTACCTCAACCGCTACTCCAAAGAGATCTGCAAGTACTTACCCTGCCGTTGCTCCTATTCTTGACAAAATCAAATGGAATCAAGACTATCCCTATAGTAGTGCTACCCCAAGCAATATGCCTACTGGTTGCGTAGCTACAGCAGCTGCACAAATCATGCGCTATTATAGATGGCCAGATGAAAGTATCGGAGGCCCCATTTCCTATTACGATGTGTTCAGTAACATTACTCGGACTGTTACATTTGGCACGAAATATAATTGGGATAAAATGCCCGAAAGCTACTCTGTAAATGACCCAACCTACACCCAGGAGAAGGTAGCTCAAGTTGGATACTTACTTCGGGATGTTGGTTTAGGAGCAAGAATGAACTACTCTGCAGGCGGAAGTGGTGCATGGGAACACAACTTGGTAAAAACTCTTAGAGAAAACTTCAAATACAACAAAGGACTTTCACTCAAACTTCGTTACAACCATAACGCAAAAGAGTGGGAAGAGCTCATTCAAAAAGAACTCCAAGCAAAGCGTCCTGTATTTTACACAGGCTACCAAACAGGCGGAGGACATGCTTTTGTTTGTGATGGCTATAATCAAGAAGGTCTCTACCACTTCAACTGGGGTTGGGGAGGAATGGCAGACGGCTATTTCCGCCTTACTGCTCTTAAGCCCACAGCGTTAGGTATTGGTGCAGGCTTGGGAGACTACAGTATCGGACAGGGAATCCTCGTTGGTTTTGAGCCTGACAAAACAGGAACTTCCACCTTGGCAGCCAGCACCCCTCCCTCGGCTTCTATCCGTATACAAGAAACCTTGGATAAAGAGGCTATCATGCTCAAAGGAAACGTCATACAACGTACCGAAGATTTGATTTCGGGCACATTGCGTATCACAGTAAAGAATAAAAATAATTCTACATCTAAACTCACAGAAGAGAAGAGAATGTCTTTACAATTCCAGACGGCTCAATCTTTCTCCCAAAATATCGCTTTTGCCTCTTATGAAGATGGAGAATATGAACTTTGTTTAGAATGGAAAGGAGATAAAGACTCTAACTTTGGAGCACTTAGCATGTATGCAGATGAACCCGACAAGGCTTTCTTCAAAGTTGAAAACAAGAAAGTTAAAGAGTGGAGCTATAACGCGGCTATCGACCTCCTCTCCTTTGACAAAACAAAAACAAAAGCCGAGTTTTATGCTTTCTCTTCCAGCAAGCTGACTATCGGTATCGAAAACAAGTCTGATAGAGAGTACTACGGTCCGATTAAGATACTTGCAACTACTGTAAGCTCTGCTACTCATATCGTTCCTACGGGCAGAGAATTTGTGGTTCTTGAGTCTGTAATTTGTGTTCCTGCTAAGCAAACTATTACACACACTTTTGAGGACTTCATTCCTAACCTTCGAGAAGATGTGGAAATAAACATCTTCGCTCAATATGCAGAGCCCAAAAAAGGAGAACCTGATACCGATTTTGGACACCATATCCAACGCTACCGCTCTTCTTACGCTTATCTCTGTGGAGAAAAGATAACGGTTACACGTCCTCAGAACTACCAGAAGACTACTATCGTTTGTACTCCTGAAACTACTTCTACCACAATCAATGTAGGGGGAGCATCTTTCTCAACTCCTTCTTTCAAGATAGAAAATCGTGGAGAGATTTACTCACAACAATTTGATTATGCAGTAATAAGAGCCTTGATTGTCGGGGAGGTACAGGGTCAAACTCGTATTTTGGCTGTATCTAACAATACTGCCCCAACAACAATAAACAGAGGAGAAGAAGTTACTTTTACACCTGTTTTTTACAGCGATAATACGTTGAGAAATATGAAAGGGCGTAACATAACGATCCTACTTAAGAGTATCTACAATAATACTTTTGCCGATCATCTTCTTCCACTCATGGGAACAACCTATATAAGAGCAAAAGTCTCTACTGCAAATGCAATAGAAGCAAAAGACAATGTCAAAGGATTTATCTACCCCAACCCTGCTTCCTCTTCTGTAAAAGTGAACAGTCCAGCCCCCATATTCTCTATAGATATTTTCTCTATGAGCGGAGCGTTAGTACTCTCTCAAAAAGGGGAATTACAACAAGAACTTACTGTTAACGTAAACGAACTTCCAGAGGGTAACTACCTAATGGGTGTGAGAGATGACAAGAACCAAGTAGTAACTCACCGCTTACAGATTGCTCGTTAAGAGTTATCTCTTCCCAATAAGCATTCAAATTGAAGAGCAACCTTTATACCAGTTATAAGGGTTGCTTTCTTTTTATTCTCGAAAGTCTTTTGGACAAGTACTATGCAACACGCACCTTGAATGATAAGGGTAGAGAGCAGAAACAACAAGAGTTGTCTAAAGACTTCATCGACAGGGATAAAAACAGCTTTGTCCCCCTAAAAAACTTGTATTGCATCAAACAAAACTTTATTTTTAATCTGAATATATATATTTTCAATCTACAAATATGTATATTCAAACTAAGTATATATATATTCAGATTAAAAATAAAGAATTAGACAGGTAAAAGCGGCTTTTATATCCTGTCTTTATGAATTTTCCTACGGAAAGAGTAGAAGTATTTCTCGGAATGATTTGGAAACTTCAAGGCCTACAAAAGAAAGATGGAATATAAAAAGCAAATTGAGAAAGGGGGAGAAAGCCTCTATAACATAGAAAAACTTCTCTTTGAAGAGAATATGTATTTTCCAGTAGTAAGTGCAACGCAAATAGAAAGAATATCCCCAGAGGGGCTAGCCCCTCTGGGGATGGGCGCCAAAGATTATATTTGCGTGAATATGAAAAAATACAACCATTTGAGCCGAGAGCAAAGGTACACAATAGATCGGCTACTACAATAAAAGAAATCTTATTCTTTCATCGCTCAAACCATTGGTGTCTCAACCAGCACCGTCTCTCGAGAAGTCAAACGCAACAAAACGGCAAGAGGAAGATACTCCTGCCATGCAGCACATATGTATGCTACAGAGCGTAAGGAGTGGCGTTGCTATCCGAGGAAATTCACGGATAAAATGCAAGAACAAGTCGTCCAGATTTTGAGAGAAAAACAGTGGTCGCCTGAGCAAATCGTGGGGCGTTTTCGGCTCAAGGGCATCCCCATCGTGGGGAAAACCACCCTATATACTTTTCTCCACGAGGATAAGGCACTCGGAGGAGACCTTTAC
>NZ_FUXE01000022.1 GCF_900167105.1 Porphyromonas circumdentaria
TTAAGTGAGGAAATAGGGAAGCTCTTATCAATACTGCTATCGTACAGGAAGAAAAGCTTCTCTGCGAGAGTAGTCGCATTAAGCTAAAGGGCGTCTTTGGGTTATAGATAGGTAAGATTATTTTTCTAAGGAGGTAGAAGACGCACGGGGAGTGGGGCGTTGTAAGTATAAGTTAAGCGATACACTACGTAGTTGTATTGGCGAGTTGTCTGTGTGGGGCGAGGATTAAGAGTCGATGCATGACTTCTCTTCAAGTTTATGGGGAAGAACTAATCAGCGACTAATCTAAACACACTAAGGGAGTTTGCCTTAGGCATTGTCTCGCAATACAAAGACACGCTATTCTTAAGTAGGGGGGGCAAAGCCGCATTGATATATATATGAGGTACCTCAAAAATCTGCTAAAGATTTGATCTGCTTGCTTTGTTAAGTGTAGGCTATATTGCTGTTATAAAGGTGCTTTTATTTTCTTTATAGAACGAAATGTTTGGATTGTTCGTTTTTTGTTTGTAACTTTGTCCCGATTAAGCTATAGGTATAGCTGTGTAGAGACTATAATTGTAATAATAGAAATAAGAAAAAATGCCTACGATTCAACAATTAGTGAGAAAGGGACGTGAGCGCTTCGACGAGGCGGGTAAGTCTCCTGCCTTAGCAGCTTGTCCACAACGTCGTGGGGTTTGTGTGCGTGTGTATACTACCACACCAAAGAAACCAAACTCTGCCATGCGTAAAGTGGCTCGTGTGCGCTTAACTAACGGTAAGGAAGTGAATGCTTATATCCCAGGAGAAGGACACAACTTGCAAGAACACAGTATTGTGCTTGTGCGCGGTGGTCGTGTAAAAGATTTGCCAGGGGTTCGTTATCACATCGTGCGCGGTACATTGGATGCTGCTGGTGTGAATGGTCGCTTGCAACGTCGCTCTAAGTATGGAGCTAAGCGTCCTAAAGCTGCTAAGAAGTAATTAGTGATTAAAACGAGAGGAAGAGTTCTCTCACCAGAGATCGGTTGATCTCTAAAATTATTATTAAGAACCAGTTTCGGGTTCAGTTGGATCGGCTATCTTATTAAAGGTAGGTTGAGTAAATGCTCTGGTGTGAGCGTTGAAGACGTTTGGAACTTTTGGGGTTTTTGAACCGACAACCGATTCGGAACATTTGATTTTGAATAACAATGAGAAAAGCAAAACCAAAAAAGCGTCAGGTGTTACCTGATCCTGTATTTGGAGATCGTCAGGTGACGAAGTTCGTGAATCACTTGATGTATGATGGCAAGAAGAATCTTGCTTATAGCATCTTCTATGATGCTCTCGAGATTGTAAAGGGAAAGCTCTCTTCTGAAGAGAAGTCTGCTCTTGAAGTCTGGAAGGCTGCATTGGATAATATTACCCCTCAAGTAGAGGTTAAGTCGCGCCGTATTGGAGGTGCTACTTTTCAGGTGCCTACAGAGATTCGCCCAGAAAGAAAAGAGTCTATCTCTATGAAAAACCTAATTCTTTTCGCTCGTAAGCGTGGTGGAAAGACTATGGCAGATAAGTTAGCTGCGGAGATCGTAGATGCTTATAATAATCAGGGTGCTGCATTCAAACGTAAAGAAGATATGCACCGTATGGCCGAAGCAAACCGTGCATTTGCACATTTCCGTTTCTAATTTTAAGATATAAAGAGCTATATGGCAAACGATAAGAATTTAGGTTTGACTAGAAATATCGGTATCATGGCTCACATTGATGCCGGGAAGACAACTACGTCAGAACGTATTCTATTCTATACGGGGCTAACTCATAAAATTGGGGAGGTTCACGAAGGAGCTGCTACCATGGATTGGATGGAGCAGGAGCAAGAGCGAGGCATTACTATTACCAGTGCCGCTACAACTACTTATTGGAATTATGCTGGCAATAAGTATAAAATTAACTTGATTGACACTCCGGGACACGTTGACTTTACTGTAGAGGTAGAGCGTTCTCTTCGTATTTTGGATGGAGCTGTCGCTACTTTCTGTGCGGTAGGTGGTGTTCAACCTCAAAGTGAAACCGTTTGGCGTCAGGCAGATAAGTATTCTGTACCTCGTATTGCTTATGTAAATAAGATGGACCGCTCTGGGGCAAACTTCTTTGAGGTGTATGCTCAGATGCAACAAGTGTTAGGCGCAAAGCCTTGTCCTATCCAGATACCTATTGGTGCTGAAGAAACTTTCAAGGGAGCCGTTGACCTTGTTAAGATGAAGGCTATTGTTTGGAATGATGAAACAATGGGGGCGAACTATGAAGAGTTGCCTATTCCCGCAGAGCTCCAAGCAGAAGCTGAAGAATGGCGTGATAAGATGTTGGAAGTACTCGCAGAGTGCGACGATGTCTTGATGGAGAAGTATTTTGATGATCCATCAACCATCACAGAGGATGAAATCCGTGCTGCTATTCGTAAGGGAACACTTTCTATGACGATTAATCCTATGTTATGTGGTTCCTCTTTCAAGAACAAAGGTGTTCAAACCCTTTTGGATGCAGTGTGTGCATATCTTCCAAGCCCTGTGGATACACCTGTCGTTGAGGGTACAGACCCTAACGATGCAGATACAGTTATTACTCGTAAGACTTCTCCAGATGAGCCTTTGTGTGCATTGGCATTTAAGATTGCAACAGACCCTTATGTAGGACGTCTTTGCTTCTTTCGTGTATACTCTGGTTCTCTTAGCGCGGGTAGTTATATTTTGAACTCTCGTACTGGAAAGAAAGAGCGTATCTCTCGTCTTTTCCAAATGCACTCCAATAGCCAAAATCCTATGGAAGCAATCGGTTGTGGAGATATTGGTGCTGGGGTTGGTTTTAAGGATATTCGTACAGGAGATACTATTTGTGACGAAAATGCTCCCATTACCCTTGAGGCAATGGAGTTCCCTGTCCCTGTTATTGGTATAGCTGTAGAGCCTAAGACTCAGAAAGATCTTGACCGCTTGGGTGTAGGGTTGGCTAAGTTGGCAGAAGAGGATCCTACATTTCAAGTTGCAACCAATGAGGAGACAGGTCAGACAGTCATTAGTGGTATGGGTGAGTTGCATCTTGAAATTATTATCGACCGTCTCAAGAGAGAGTTTAAGGTTGAGTGTAATCAAGGTCGTCCTCAGGTATCTTACAAAGAGGCTATTACTAAGGCTGTTGAGGTTAGAGAAGTTTATAAGAAGCAGACTGGGGGACGTGGTAAGTTTGCAGATGTTATCGTTCGTGTAGAACCTGCAGATGAAGATTTCGAAGGCGACTTGCAGTTTATCGATGTTGTGAAGGGGGGTAACATTCCTAAGGAATTTATTCCATCTGTTCAGAAGGGATTCCAGCGTGCTATGAAGACTGGGGTTTTGGCTGGTTACAACGTTGATCGTCTCAAGGTTACTCTCCTTGATGGTTCTTTCCACCCTGTCGATTCAGATCAGCTTTCTTTCGAAATCGCTGCTATGCAGGCATTCAAGAATGCTTGTGCTCAAGCAAACCCTGTTTTGTTGGAGCCTGTGATGAAGTTGGAGGTAGTAACTCCAGAAGAAAGTATGGGAGACGTAATTGGAGACCTTAACAAACGACGTGGCCAAGTGGGCGGTATGGAAGCAAGCCGCACAGGTGCTCGTATTGTTAAAGCAGACGTGCCTCTTGCAGAGATGTTTGGTTATGTTACGGCTTTGCGTACCATTACGTCGGGTCGTGCTACAAGTACTATGACATTCTCTCATTTTGCTGAAGTGTCATCTTCTATTGCTAAGCAAGTGCTTACAGAAGTTAATGGCCGTGTTGATTTGATCAAGTGATAATATAAATAAAGATATGAGCCAAAAAATTAGAATCAAGCTCAAGTCCTACGATCACATGCTCTTAGATAAATCTGCAGAGAAGATCGTTAAGGCTGTAAAGGCTTCTGGTGCTATAGTTTGTGGTCCTATTCCACTACCTACACACAAGCGCATCTTTACAGTTAACCGTTCTACTTTTGTGAATAAGAAGTCTCGTGAACAGTTCGAACTTTCGTCTTATAAACGATTGATCGATATTTACAACGCTTCTAAGCAAACAGTGGATGCTCTTACTAAATTGGAACTTTCCAGTGGTGTAGAAGTAAATATCAAGGTCTGAGATATTAGGACATTAAAAAAAACAACAAAAGAAATGCCAGGATTATTAGGAAAAAAAATCGGAATGACTTCCGTTTTCGGTGCTGATGGAACTAACCTTCCATGCACTGTTATCGAAGTAGGCCCTTGTGTTGTTACTCAGGTGAAAACAAGTGAGAAAGATGGTTATGATGCTCTTCAATTAGGCTTCGTTGAAGCTAAAGAAAAGCATACTACACAACCTCTTATGGGACACTTTAAGAAAGCTGGAGTAGCACCAATGAGGCACTTGGCCGAGTTCAAAGGTTTTGAAGGGGAGTATAAGCCCGGAGATACGATCAAGGTAGACATTTTTGAAAATGTTGCTTACGTTGATGTAGTTGGTACCTCAAAGGGTAAAGGCTTCCAAGGGGTAGTAGGTCGCCATGGTTTTGGTGGTGTGGGTCAAACAACACACGGTCAGCATAACCGTTTGCGCGCCCCAGGTTCTATCGGTGCTTGTTCGTATCCTGCGAAGGTTTTTAAGGGTACTCGCATGGCTGGTCAAACAGGAAACGAGCGTGTTACTGTTCAGAATCTGGAAGTGATTAAAGTAATGCCAGAGCACAACTTGTTGCTCATCAAGGGAAGTATCCCTGGGCATAAGGGTTCAATTGTAGCAGTAGAGATTTAAGCGTATGGAATTGTCTGTTTATAACATAAAGGGAGAGGATACAGGCCGTAAGGTAGTCCTTGATGATGCCGTTTTTGGCATTCAGCCCAATGATCATGCAATCTATTTGGCGGTGAAGCTTTATCGTGCTAACCAACGCCAAGGTACGCATAAGTCAAAGGAACGTAGCGAATTGAGTGGTTCTACTCGCAAACTTATTCGTCAGAAAGGTAGCGGTGGGGCTCGTCGTGGTGATATTAAATCTCCTCTTCTTCATGGTGGAGCACGTGTTTTCGGACCTCGTCCAAGAAACTATAGCTTCAAACTCAACAAGAAGCTGATGCGTTTAGCTCGTCGTTCAGCTCTTTCTTACAAGGCTATGAATCAAGAGATCAAAGTTGTAGAAACTTTTGACTTTGTTACACCTAAGACGAAAGAATTTTTGGCTATCACATCTTCTTTGGGAGTAGCAAACAAGAAGACTCTTTTGGTAATGCCACAAGTGCCTTCAAATGTTTACCTCTCTGCTCGTAATTTGCCACAAGCTTCTACGATAAATGCTGATAAGCTCAATACTTATCAAGTACTTGATGCGCATCACCTAATCTTCACAGAAGATGCAGTGGCGTTTGTTAATGAATCGTTTAAATCTTAATCAATACAGCAGGTATATATGGGTATCATTATTAAGCCAATTATATCGGAGAAAATGACAGCAATCACGGAAAAGCGTCCAGAACGCTACGGTTTCCGTGTCTCTCCTAAGGCAAATAAGATTGAGATTAAGAATGCTGTTGAGAGTATGTATAATGTGAAGGTTGTGTCTGTAAACACTTCTAATGTAACCCCTAAATTGAAGGTGCGTTATACAAAGAAGGGTATTCTTCGCGGGCGTGCTTCTGCTTATAAGAAAGCAATTGTTACGCTTGAAAAGGGACAGACTATTAATTTCTTTGCTAATATTTAATTGTAAAAATGGGAATTAGAAAACTCAAGCCCACAACTCCTGGGCAGAGACATAAGATTATTGGTGCGTTTGACAAGATTACTGCAAGCACACCAGAGAAATCTCTTGTAGTCGGAAAACGTAAAACTGGTGGACGTAATAACACTGGTAAGATGACAATGCGTTATATCGGGGGTGGACATAAACAAAAATTCCGCTTCATCGATTTCAAGAGAACTAAGGATGGTGTTCCCGCAACTGTTAAGAGCATCGAGTATGATCCTAACCGTTCTTCTCGTATTGCCCTTCTTTATTATGCAGATGGAGCAAAGGCATATATTTTGGCTCCAGATGGATTGACGCCTGGTCAAACTGTTGTTTCGGGAGAAAATGTTGCCCCAGAGGTAGGTAATGCTCTTCCTTTGGCAAAAATCCCTGTTGGTACTGTTATTCATAACGTGGAGCTTCGTCCAGGTCAGGGTGCTAAGTTTGCTCGTTCTGCGGGTACCTTTGCGCAACTTGTGGCTCGTGAAGACAACTATGTTGTACTTCGTATGCCTTCTGGCGAAACACGTCGTATTTTGTCTGCTTGTAAGGCTACTGTTGGTAGCGTAGGTAATAGTGACCATGCTCTCGAACAGTCTGGAAAGGCTGGCCGTACACGTTGGTTAGGACGTCGCCCTCGTAACCGTGGTGTTGTTATGAACCCTGTAGATCACCCAATGGGTGGGGGAGAGGGACGTGCCTCTGGAGGACACCCACGTTCTCGTACTGGACTCTATGCTAAGGGTCTTAAGACGCGTGCTCCTAAGAAACACTCTTCGAAGTACATCATTGAGAGACGAAAGAAAAAATAACTAATTAATCGAAGATAAATATGAGTCGTTCCTTAAAAAAAGGTCCTTATATCTGTGTTAAGTTAGAGAAGAAGGTACTCGCAATGAATGAAAGTGGCAAGAAGTCTGTTATAAAGACTTGGTCACGCGCTTCGATGATTTCTCCTGATTTTGTAGGACACACAATCGCTGTACACAATGGAAATAAATTCGTTCCTGTGTATGTGACAGAAAATATGGTCGGTCATAAATTAGGCGAATTTGCTCTTACTCGTACATTCCGCGGACACTCCGGCAATCGTAAGTAAGAATGAACGTCGAGTTTGTTGACATAACAAAATGAATAGACAATGAGTAAAGTGAATAACAATACGATTAATCGCACTAAGGCCGACGGTACTATTTCTTGCTTTGCAAAGCTAAATGACGTACCCACATCGCCTCGTAAGATGCGTTTAGTTGTGGACAATATCCGTGGTATGGAGGTTAATCGCGCTTTGGGAGTTTTGAGATTCTCTTCTCGTAAGGTAGCTGCTCTCCGTATTGAAAAATTGCTTCGTTCTGCTATTGCGAACTGGGAGCAAACTAATGGACGTAAGACAGAAGAGGGAGAGCTTTATATATCTCGTGTTTTTGTAGATGCTGGGGCTACTCTTAAGCGTCTTCGTCCTGCACCACAGGGACGTGGTTACCGCATTCGCAAGCGTAGCAACCATGTAACTCTTTTTGTAGATACGCTTAATAACGAAAATAAGGACTGAGAGCATGGGACAAAAGATTAATCCAATAGCAAATCGCCTCGGATATATTCGTGGCTGGGATTCTAACTGGTATGGAGGTAAGAACTATGGACCTACTTTGTTAGAAGATAGTCAGATCCGCAAATACCTTTATGCTCGTCATGCCAAGGCTGGTATTTCGCGTATCGTTATAGAAAGAGCTCTTCGACTTGTAACCGTTACTATTTGCACTGCGAGACCTGGTCTGATTATCGGAAAGGGAGGGCAGGAAGTAGACAAGTTGAAAGAAGAACTTAAGAACCTTACTGGCAAGGATGTGCAGATTTATATTTACGAGATTCGTCGTCCTGAATTGGATGCTGTGCTCGTAGCTTCTAATATTGCACGTCAGTTGGAAGGTAATATTGCTTATCGTCGTGCTGTTAAGATGGCTATCTCTTCCGCTATGCGCTCTGGTGCAGAGGGGATTAAGGTACTCCTCTCAGGTCGTCTTAATGGAGCAGAAATGGCGCGTGCAGAGATGTTTAAAGAAGGTCGCACTCCTTTACACACACTCCGTGCAGACATAGACTATGCTCATGACGAGGCTCTCACTAAGGTGGGGATGATTGGTGTCAAGGTTTGGATCATGAAGGGTGAAGTGTATGAGAAGAGAGATCTTGCTCCTAACTTCTCTCAAGGCTCTCAAAATAATCAGCGCCGTGATTCTTTCCAAAGAGGCAATGATCGTCGTCGCCGTAATAACAACCGTAGTAAAACTAACCGCTAATCTTCAGGAGGATTAAAAGATTATGTTACAACCTAAAAAAGTCAAGTTTAGAAGACAGCAAAAAGGCCGTATGAAGGGCAATGCCCAACGCGGTAATCAGCTTGCCTTCGGTTCTTTTGGTATTAAAGCCCTCCAAAGTAAGTGGATTACAGGTTCTCAAATAGAGGCTGCTCGTATTGCCGTGACTCGCTATATGCAACGTCAAGGTCAGGTTTGGGTACGTATTTTCCCAGATAAACCTATTACAAAGAAGCCTGCAGAAGTACGTATGGGTAAGGGGAAAGGTAATCCCGAGGGATTCGTTGCACCTGTTACTCCAGGGCGTATGCTTTTTGAAATAGAGGGCGTTTCTTTTGAAATCGCAAAAGAAGCTCTTCGTTTAGCAGCTCAAAAGCTTCCTGTAACTACTAAGTTTGTTGTACGTCGTGATTACGACTCAGGCAGAGAAAATGCATAACAAATTAGAGAGACAAAAGATCCTATGAAAATGTCAGAACTCAAGGAGTTAACTACTTCTGAATTGAATGAGAGGCTCGAGACTCTTACCAAGAATTACGAGCAAGATAAGATCAACCATGCTGTCTCTTCTCTTGAGAGCCCTGCTAAGTTGCGCCAAATGCGTCGTACTATAGCACGTATCAAGACTGTATTGGTTATGCGTCAAAGTGAAAACCAATAATTTGAGACACAGAGATGAGAAATCATAGAAAAGAACGTATCGGTGTAGTTGCCAGTAACAAGATGGACAAGACTATAACTGTAGCAATCCATTGGAAAGAGAAGCACCCGATCTATGGTAAGTTCGTGAACAAAACGAAGAAATTCTATGCTCACGACGAAAAGAATGAATGCGGTATTGGAGACCGTGTACGTATTATGGAAACTCGTCCTTTGAGTCGCCATAAACGTTGGAGATTAATAGAAATTTTAGAAAGAGCTAAATAATGATACAACAAGAGTCAAGACTAAAAGTTGCTGATAATAGTGGCGCACGTGAAGTTCTTTGTATTCGCGTGTTGGGTGGCACTCGTCGCCGTTATGCCTCTGTAGGCGATGTTATCGTTGTATCAGTGAAGAGTGTGGTTCCAGCTAGTGATGTAAAGAAGGGCTCTGTTTCTAAGGCCTTGATTGTTCGCACGAAAAAAGAAATTCGTCGTAATGATGGTTCATATATTCGTTTTAGCGACAATGCTTGTGTTCTTCTTTCTGCTTCTGGGGATCTTCGTGGTACTCGTATCTTTGGGCCTGTAGCAAGAGAGCTGCGTGCCGTTAATATGAAAGTAGTTTCACTAGCACCTGAAGTGCTCTAATAAGAAGTGTGTACTATGAGCAAAATGCATATAAAAAAGGGCGATACTGTTATGGTAAATAGCGGCGAAAGCCGTGGCCGTACAGGTCGCGTCCTTAAAGTGATAGCCGATAAAGAGAGAGCTATCGTAGAAGGGCTTAATATTCGTAAGAAGCATACTAAGCCTTCTGCTCAACACCCACAAGGGGGAATCATTGAAGAGGAAGCGGGTATTCACATATCTAACCTCAATGTGGTAGACCCTAAGACGGGTAAAGGAACTCGTATCGGTCGTAAGAAAGACAGTAATAACAAGAGTATTCGCTACTCGAAAAAGTCTGGGGAGGAGATAAAGTGATGAGTGCATCTACAACGAATCTCAAAAAAGAATATAGGGAACGTATTGTTCCTGAATTGATGAAGCACTTCGGATATACGAGTGTTATGCAGGTACCTGAGCTCAAAAAGATTGTTATCAATCAGGGTTTAGGTATGGCGACGGGAGATAAAAAGATTATAGATATTGCTATTGATGAGGTTACGGCTATTACAGGTCAGAAGGCTGTGGCTACTTACTCAAAGAAGGATATCTCTAACTTCAAACTTCGTCGTAAGATGCCCATTGGGGTAATGGTTACTCTTCGCCGTGATCGTATGTACGAATTCTTGGAGCGTTTGGTGCGTATCGTATTGCCGCGTATTCGAGACTTCAAAGGAATCGAAAGCAAACTCGATGGTAGAGGTAATTATACTCTTGGAGTTGAGGAACAAATTATTTTCCCTGAAATAAATATTGATTCTATTACCAAAATATTGGGAATGAATATTACCTTTGTAACCTCTGCGAATACGGATGAAGAAGGCTATGAACTTCTCAAACAGTTTGGTCTTCCTTTTAAGAACTTAGCAAAGTAAAAGAAATATGGCAAAAGAATCAATGAAAGCCCGCGAGGCTAAACGCCAGAGAATGGTTGCAAGATATGCTGAAAAGCGTCGCCGTCTGAAAGAAGAGGGTAACTACGAAGCTTTGCAATCTTTGCCTCGTAACGCTTCTCCTGTTCGTTTGCACAATCGTTGCAGTATGACAGGACGTCCGAAGGGTTATATGCGCCAGTTCGGAATTTCTCGTATTCAGTTCAGAGAAATGGCTTCTAAGGGACTTATTCCTGGAGTAAAAAAAGCCAGCTGGTAATATTGAAAAGAGTTTTTAGTTTAAATATTGTCCGGAGCGTCCGGATCAATTTAATTAATTTTGATAATGACAGATCCAATTGCAGATTATCTGACGAGATTGCGTAATGCAATTCAAGCTGGTCATCGTGTTGTAGAGATCCCTTCTTCTCGCATTAAGCAGGAGATTACAAAGGTTCTTTTCGACAAGGGATACATTCTCAACTACAAGTTTGAGAATGTTGATGAGTGCCGTTCTATCATTAAGGTGGCCCTCAAGTATGACCTCGCTCAAAAAAACAATGCGATTAAAAACCTTAAGCGTGTGTCACGCCCAGGTCTTCGTCGCTATGTAGGTTATAGAGACCTCCCTCGTGTCCTCAATGGACTTGGAATTGCTATTCTTTCTACCTCTCGCGGTGTTATGACCGACAAGGAAGCAAGAGAGCTTAAGGTGGGTGGAGAAGTTTTATGTTACGTTTACTAATTTGAAGGAGGTATAAAGTATGTCTAGAATTGGTAAATTGCCCATCGCCCTTCCACAAGGGGTTACAGTAACAACAGACAATAACATTATCACTGTTAAGGGCCCTAAGGGGGAACTTTCTCAGGCTATTGATGCTCGTATTTCTGTTGTGGTAGAGAATAATGAAATAATTCTAAAGCGTTCTTCTGACGAACGTCAAGATAGAGCTATGCATGGTTTGTATCGCTCTCTTGTCAATAATATGGTAGTTGGCGTGTCGGAAGGTTTCAAGAAAACTTTAGAGTTAGTAGGAGTTGGATACCGTGCTTCTAACGAAGGACAAATCTTGGAGTTGTCTCTTGGATTTACCCACCCTATCTTTATAATGTTGCCTAAGGAAATCAAGGTAGAAACAAAAATGGAACGTAATAAAAACCCATTTATCTACTTGGAATCTTGCGATAAGCAACTTTTGGGACAGGTTTGTTCAAAAATACGCTCTTTCCGTATGCCTGAACCTTACAAGGGTAAGGGTATCAAGTTTGAAGGTGAGTATATCCGTCGTAAATCTGGTAAATCAGCTGGTAAGTAAGACTAATCATGACTAGAAAAGAAACAAGAAGACTTCGCATTAAAGCGAGTGTACGTGGTAAGGTTAGCGGTACTAAGCAACGTCCAAGACTAACGGTTTTCCGCAGCAACAAGCAGATATATGCTCAACTCATCGATGATGCAACAGGAACTACTTTGGCAAGTGCCTCTTCTCTAAAGTTAGAGCTTGTAGCACCTAAAAAAGAAGTTGCAGCTAAGGTGGGAGAAGAAATTGCTCGTCGTGCAATTGCTGCTGGTATTGAGCAAGTTGTTTTCGATCGTAATGGATATCTCTACCATGGTCGTATTAAAGAATTAGCCGATGCGGCTCGTAAGGGTGGACTTAAGTTTTAATAGTAATGGCAACAGCATTTAATAGAGTAAAGTCTACAAACGATTTAGAATTAACAGATCGTCTGGTAGCAATCAATCGTGTAACAAAGGTTACAAAGGGAGGTCGTACCTTCACCTTTGCAGCTATCGTTGTTGTAGGTAACCAAGATGGCGTGATTGGTTTAGGACTTGGAAAAGCAGGAGAAGTAACTACTGCAATTGCCAAGGGTGTTGAGGCAGCTAAGAAAAACTTAATCCGTATCCCTGTGCACAATGGTACTATACCTCATGAGCAAATGGCTTCATATGGAGGTGCAAAGGTCCTTCTCCGTCCTGCATCTTTGGGTACAGGAGTGGTAGCAGGGGGTGCTATGCGTGCCGTTTTGGAAAGTGTGGGGATTACAGACGTATTGGCAAAGAGCCAAGGATCTTCTAATGCTCACAATTTGGTTAAGGCTACTATTGCAGCGTTAGTTGAGCTTCGTGACCCTCTTATGGTAGCCCAAGCTCGTGGTGTTTCTGTAGAAAAGGTCTTCAAAGGCTAAAGAAAGAAAGTTAGACTATGGCTACAATAAAAATTAAACAAGTACGGAGTCGTATCCGTCGTCCTAAAAACCAAAAGTTGAATTTGGATGCTTTGGGACTTAAGAAAATGAATCAAGTTGTAGAATTGCAGGATACTCCTCAAATTAGAGGTATAGTATATAAGGTTCGTCACTTGGTAGAGATAGTAGAGTAATCAAGCGAATAAAATAAAAGCTATGAATTTATCGAGTTTGAAACCCGCTGCGGGCTCTACACATGCTCGTAAACGTATCGGACGAGGTCCAGGTTCTGGTCTTGGCGGTACTTCTACTCGTGGGCATAAGGGAGCAAAGTCTCGTTCGGGATATAAACATAAAATCGGTTTTGAAGGAGGGCAGATGCCTATACAGCGCCGTCTTCCTAAGTTCGGTTTTAAGAATATCAACCGTGTTGAATACCGACCCATTAATTTGGATGTTTTGCAATTAATTGCAGAACAGACAAAGGCTACAACTATTAATAAGGAACTTCTTATGGAGGCAGGTTATGCTTCAAAGAAAGATCTTATTAAGGTTTTGGCGTGTGGTGAATTAAAAACAGCTTTGGTTGTAGAGGCTAATGCCTTCTCTAAGAAGGCTGAAGAGCTAATTGTAGCGGCTGGAGGATCCATTGTAAAAATTTGATTCTTATGAGGTTGGTAGAGACGTTGAAGAATATATGGAAGATTGAGGACCTTCGCAAGAAGATCCTCATCACCGTCCTATACGTGGTTATTTACCGCTTGGGTTCGTTTATTGTGATTCCTGGTATTGATCCAGAAGCCTTAAGTGCTCTTCAGAAACAGACAGAAAGTGGCTTGCTCGCTTTGTTGGATATGTTCTCGGGAGGAGCTTTCTCTCATGCTTCGATTTTTGCATTGGGTATCATGCCCTATATATCGGCATCGATTGTTATGCAGTTAGCTGCTATAATAATTCCTTCTATGCAGAAGTTGCAACGTGAAGGTGAGAGTGGAAGAAGAAAAATTAACCAGTGGACTCGCTATCTAACGGTCTTAATCCTTTTACTTCAGGCTCCCACTTACCTCATGAATCTAAAGGCACAGCTTGCTTCTACTGGAGCTCAGTTGCCTATGGGCTTTTGGTTTCAAGTATATGCAACAATACTCTTAGCAGGAGGTAGTATGTTTGTCCTTTGGTTAGGGGAGCGCATTACAGACAAAGGAATTGGTAATGGTATTTCATTCATAATTTTGGTCGGTATTATAGCTCGTCTACCTCAGGCTTTGGCTGCGGAGTTTGGTTTCCGTTTGAATAGTGCTGCTGGAGGAATGGTTGCTTTCCTTGCAGAGATTGTGTTCCTCTTATTCGTTTCTGCTGGAGCAATTCTTTTGGTGCAGGGTACACGTAAGGTACCCGTACAGTATGCCAAGAGAGTTGTCGGTAATAAGCAGTTTGGGGGAGCACGTCAGTATATTCCATTAAAGGTGAATGCTGCCAACGTTATGCCTATCATCTTTGCACAGGCAATTATGTTTATTCCTATCACTCTTATGGGAATGACACACGTTGGAGAGAGCACTTCTTTCTTTGCAGCTTTGTCTGATAATACGAGTTTCTGGTATAACTTCCTTTTTGCTGTATTAATAATTCTCTTTACCTATTTCTATACAGCTATAACGATTAATCCTACCCAAATGGCGGATGATCTAAAGAGGAACAATGGTTTTATCCCTGGTATTAAACCAGGTAAGCAGACCAGAGATTATATTGATGGAATTATGGATCGCATAACTCTTCCTGGGGCTTTCTTCTTGGCTATAGTTGCTATTATGCCTGCTTTTGCAGAGTTGCTAGGAGTAAGCCAAGGTTTTGCTCAGTTCTTTGGTGGTACGTCTTTGCTCATTTTAGTCGGGGTAGTATTGGATACTCTTCAACAGATTGAAAGTCATCTCTTGATGAGACACTATGACGGTTTGTTGAAGAACGGACGTATCAAAGGAAGAACAGGATCAGTTTCTGCTTATTGAGTTGTTTAATAAGATAGATGATTAATCTTAAAACCACAGAAGAGATTCTTTTAATGAGGGAGGCCAACCAATTGGTTGGCCGTACCTTAGCGGAAGTAGCTCGTCATATAGCTCCAGGAGTTTCTACTCTTTACTTGGATAAGATAGCCCATGATTTTATTTGTGATCATGGAGCAACTCCTGCTTTTTTAGGTTATGGTGGATTTCCTGGAAGTATTTGTACTTCTATAAACGATAGAGTTGTTCATGGGATTCCCAGAGCTAGTGATATACTTAAAGAGGGAGATGTCGTTTCTGTTGATTGTGGTACAAAGTTGAATGGCTTTACTGGAGACTCCGCTTATACTTTTGCCGTGGGGGAAGTTGCTCCTGAAGTTGTAGCTCTTCTACGTACGACTAGGGAGGCTCTTTACAAGGGAATAGAACAAGCTTTCCCTGGTAACAGAGTTGGACATGTTAGTAGTGCTGTTCAGTATCATGCAGAAAAGGCTGGTTATGGGGTAGTTCGAGAACTTGTTGGTCATGGAATAGGTCGAGACATGCACGAATCTCCAGAAGTACCCAATTATGGAAGAAAGGGTACTGGAGCTTTGCTTCGTAATGGAATGTGCATTTGCATCGAACCCATGATAAACATGGGAAGTAAGAATGTTGTCTTTGACAATGATGGTTGGACAGTGCGTACTAAAGATGGTCAATATTCTGCCCATTTTGAGCATTGTATTGCTATCACTCAAGGAGAACCTCAAATTCTTTCCTCTTTTGATTATATTGCTGAGGTTTTAGGAGACAGAGATTTTTAACAAATAACCAAATGGCAAAACAGGCTGCAATAGAGCAAGATGGCATAATATTGGAGGCATTATCCAATGCCATGTTTAAAGTTGAGTTGCAAAATGGGCATGTTATAACAGCTCATATTTCGGGGAAGATGAGAATGCACTATATCCGCATTTTACCTGGAGATAAAGTAAAGGTAGAGATGTCTCCTTATGACTTAACTAAAGGACGTATTAGTTACCGGTACAAATAAGAGATTGATAAGATTAAGATATGAAAGTTAGAGCATCTTTAAAGAAACGCACTCCCGACTGTCAAATAGTTCGTCGTAAGGGGCGTTTGTATGTAATCAACAAGAAAAATCCCAAGTTTAAACAACGTCAAGGGTGATCTTAAAAACAAAGTATAATCAAATATAGAGTATGGCTATAAGAATTGTCGGCGTTGATTTGCCACAAAACAAGAGAGGTGAGATTGCCTTGACCTATATTTTTGGTATAGGCCGCAGTAGTGCCATCCGTATTTTGGATAAGGCTGGTATTGATAAGAATATCAAGGTAAAGGATTGGACAGATGATCAATCCGCCAAAATACGTGAGATAATCGGTGCTGAGTATAAGGTAGAAGGAGATCTCCGTAGTGAAGTACAACTAAACATCAAGCGTTTGATGGATATCGGTTGCTATAGAGGTATTCGTCATCGTGCAGGTTTGCCATTGCGAGGTCAAAGCACGAAAAATAATGCTCGTACTCGTAAGGGTAAGAAGAAGACGGTTGCGAATAAGAAGAAAGCTTCTAAGTAATAGTAATAAAGTAGAGAATTATGGCGAAGAAAACAACTGCCAAAAAGAGAGTGGTAAAAGTAGAGGCTACTGGTCAGGCTCATATCCATTCTTCTTTTAACAATATTATTGTCTCCATTACAAACAATGAGGGACAAGTAATAAGCTGGTCTTCAGCGGGGAAAATGGGCTTCCGAAGCTCTAAGAAGAATACTCCTTATGCTGCACAGATGGCAGCTCAAGATTGTGCTAAAGTAGCATATGATCTTGGTTTACGTAAAGTAAAGGCGTATGTAAAGGGACCTGGAAATGGTCGCGAATCTGCTATTCGTACAATACATGGAGCAGGGATTGAAGTAACTGAGATTATAGACGTTACTCCTATGCCTCATAACGGATGTCGCCCTCCAAAGAAGCGTAAGGTATAATACAGTGTAGCACAAAATTGTAGATGTGTGCTTGGATTAAAGATGATTTTTTAAGATTTTCTACTCTGGATGCTCTCTTCATTCTACAGTAATAAGTAAGGAGGAATGACCTATTCACTTTTCCCTCTCTTTACAATAGGACTGCGGCTGCCTCTCTATTTTATGGATGGAATGAAGAAATCTTATAAACGTCAAGCGCAAACAATACAAAAAGTTGATTAATAATTATGGCAAGATATACAGGTCCTAAGTCAAAAATAGCCCGCCGTTTTGGTGAGCCCATATTTGGTCCCGATAAGGTACTTAGCAAGAAGAACTATCCTCCTGGACAGCATGGAAATGGTCGTCGTCGCAAATCAAGCGAGTACGGTATCCAACTTGCAGAAAAACAGAAGATGAAATATACTTATGGCGTTCTTGAACGTCAATTCCGCAACCTTTTCAAGGCAGCTCAGCGTTCTAAGGGTGTTACGGGTGAAGTGTTGCTTCAGCTTTTAGAGTGTCGTTTGGATAACATAGTGTTCCGTTTGGGTATTGCTCCTACACGTGCGGCTGCTCGTCAGTTAGTTTCACATCGTCACATTGTCGTTGATGGACGTGTTGTGAATATCCCATCTTATTCTGTAAAACCTGGACAGATTGTAGGAGTGAGAGAGCGAGATAAGTCGATGGAAGTGATTGTTGATTCTCTTACAGGTTTTAATCATGGTAAATATTCATGGTTAGAGTGGGAGAATAGTAGCATGAGTGGTAAATTCCTTAATGTGCCTTTGAGAGAAGATCTTCCAGAAACATTCAAGGAACAACTTATCGTCGAATTGTACTCTAAATAATAGGAACATCATGGCAATATTAGCATTTCAGAAACCCGAAAATGTAGTAAGATTGGACGTTGGTTTGGATGAGCAATCGGAAAAGCAGGCGTATGAGCTTATCGGTCGTTTCGAATTCAAGCCTCTCGAACCAGGGTATGGTATAACCATTGGCAACGCACTTCGTCGTATATTGCTCTCCTCGTTAGAGGGTTTTGCGATCACTTCTATTCGCATAGATTCTGTTGATCACGAATTTGCTACTATTCCTGGAGTTACGGAAGATGTTACCAATATTATACTCAATCTGAAAAAGATTCGTTTCAAACAGGTTGTAGATCATGCTGATGAGGAAATAGTTTCTATTCAGTTCCCCGAAGACAAGAATGTTATTGTCGCAGGAGATCTTAACGATAAGTTGACGAATTTTGAGGTTACTAATGTAGATCAACATATTTGCAGTTTTGACCCCTCTGTTACTAAGGGAGTGCAAATGGAGTTACGTATAAATAAAGGGCGTGGATACGTTCCTGCTGATGAAAATCGTCGTCAAGACGATGAGATAAGCGTTATTGCGATAGACTCTATTTATACACCTATCCGTAAAGTTCGATATAGCGTAGACAACTATCGTGTCGAACAGAAAACAGATTATGAAAAGCTTACGCTAGATGTTGTTACGGACGGAACAGTTGATCCAGAGGTTGCTCTTCGAGAAGCAGCGAAAATCCTCATAGAACACTTTTCTCTCTTCGCGGATACTGCGATGCAGGTGGAGGTTGCTACAGATTCAGAGGATGTTGTTATGGATGAAGAGACAATTCGTATTCGTCAAATGCTCGAGAGAGAGATTGATTCTTTCAATCTTTCTGTTCGCGCTCGCAATTGTTTGAAATCCAATAATGTGTTTACATTAGCAGATTTGCTAAAGCACAGTAAGTCTGAGCTAATCAAGTTCCGTAATTTTGGGAAGAAGACTTTAGATGAGCTTTCTGATTTTTTACAGGATATAGGTCTTGATTTTGATACAGATTTGAGTAAGTATAATTTAGATTTGGATTAAAAGAGTAAGTACCCAATGAGACATAATAAAAAATTCAATCATTTAGGCCGCACGAAAGCTCATAGAGAAGCTATGCTTTCGAATATGGCTACCTCGCTTATTCTACATAAGCGTATTTCTACTACATTGGCAAAAGCAAAAGCACTTCGTGTTTATGTAGAGCCTATTATCACTCGTTCTAAAGAAGATACCTCCCACTCTCGTCGTATGGTTTTTGCGGAGCTTCAAAATAAAGAGGCTGTAAAGGAATTGTTCGGAGAGATCTCTACAAAAGTGGTGAATCGTCCTGGTGGATATACTCGCATCCTTCGTACAGGGTATCGTTTAGGCGATAATGCGGAGATGTGTATGATCGAGTTAGTTGATTACAATGAGAATATGCTCGGATCTGACAAGAAAGCTACAGCTACTCGTCGGACTCGTCGCTCTCGTAAATCTACGAATGCTGTAAACGCTGAAGAAACTGAGACTAAAGCTTAAAGTTTTTAGTTACTAAGAAAGAGGAAGTCTCCTTGAAACCTTGTTCAAGGAGACTTTTTTATTTATAGCCTCTAAGCTGGATTAAAAAGTGTTTTTCTGGAGAACTCCTGCTAAAATAGGCTTGGTATAATATTGGGGTTCAAAAAAAAAATTCTACCTTTGCCCTGTAATGATAGGATAGAACACTTGGATACAAGAAATCATATAAATAATTGAAATATAGTATGCAACTAAAAAGATTTTTGTTTGCGACGATATGGCTCGTCGCAGGCTTTTTTTCTGTAGCTGCTTTTGGACAGCAGTTGGAGCCTCTACCAGTGGATCCTGCCGTAAGAATGGGTACACTCCCTAACGGGCTTACGTACATTGTACGTCACAATGCCAATCCTAAGAACAGAGCGAATTATTACATCGCTCAAAAGGTAGGTTCTATCTTGGAAGAAGATTCACAACGTGGATTGGCTCACTTCCTTGAGCATATGGCTTTCAATGGAACGAAAAACTTCCCCGACAAGAAATTGATAGGCTTCTTGGAAAGCATTGGTTGTCGTTTTGGAGCTGACTTGAATGCTTATACAGCATTTGATGAAACTGTTTATACGATAATGGATGCTCCTACGGATAGGGGAAAAGGCATTATCGATAGCTGTCTTCTTATCATGCACGACTGGAGTAATAGTATTTCTTTGGTAGATAAGGAGATTGATGAGGAGCGCGGAGTTATCCACGAAGAGTGGCGCTCTCGTGATAATGCAGGTATGCGTACTTTTACAGCACTCCTTCCAAGAATTTTGCCTAACAATAAGTATGCTGTACGTATGCCTATTGGTACCATGGAGGTTGTTGACAACTTCAAGTACAAAGAAATACATGATTTTTACCATAAGTGGTATCGTCCAGATCTTCAAGGTATCATCGTAGTTGGAGATATTGATCCTGATTACGTGGTTGCTAAATTGAAGGAGATATTTTCAGATATTCCTGCTCCTAAAAATCCAGCAGAGCGTTACTATGTCCAAGTAGAAGACAATGCTACTCCTATTGTGGCAATTGCAAAAGATAAGGAGTCTACCTCTACTTCTCTCAAGGTGGTGTATAAGCATGACGTATTACCAGTAGAGATGCGCTCGACAATTGTTGGTATGATGTACAACTTCATTGATCAAGTTGTGGCACAAGTAATCAATGAGCGTTTCGAAGAGTTGTCTAGAAAGCCAACTGCTCCTTTTATGCATGCAGGTGCTGCGAATGCAGACTATATGGGAATCACAAAAACCAAAAAAGCTCTTCACTTCATTGCTGTACCTAAGGAAGGGGAGTTAACTCCTACTGTAAATGTATTGGCTACAGAAATTCGTCGTCTTAAGGAGCATGGGGTTACTCAAAGTGAGTTCGACCGTGCACGTACCAACATCTTGAAGGCTTACGAAACTATGTTCAATGAGCGTAATAACGCAAAGAACGCTTCTTTCTGTGAAGAGTATAAGGAGTACTTCTTGAATGGTGGTTATATCCCAGGCATTGAGATGGAGAATGAGATGATAAAGGCATTAGCTCAGCAAATGAATCCATCCGTTGTTAATGAGTTTTTGAAAGAGGTTATCACAGATGGGAAGAATTTGGTTATTACTGTAGAAGGACCTGACAAAAAAGATTTGAAATATCCTACCGAAGCAGAGTTGCAAAAGCTTTATGAAACATCTTTTGCTCAATCTGTAGAGGCTAAGAAGGAAGAGGTTTCAGACACCAAACTTATTGAGAAGGAAATTAAATCTGGTAAGATTGTTGCTGAGAAAAAGAATCAAAAGTTCGGATCTACTGAGTGGACTCTTTCAAATGGTGTGAAGGTGTACTTGAAGAAGACTGATTTCAAGGATGATGAAATCCGCATGACAGCTGCTACACACGGAGGAACTCGTCTTTATAAGTCTGCTTCTGATATCCAAAACGCTAAGATCGTGAATAGTGCAATTGGACTTGGGGGATTAGGTAAGTTCGACGCTGTTGCCTTGGGGCGTGCTTTGACAGGGCGTAGAGCCAATGTCTCGGCTTCTGTAGGAGCCTATACAACTGGCGTTTCGGGTTCTTCTTCTGTAGAAGACTTTGAAACAATGCTCCAATTGGTTCACCTCTATTTTACTTCTATCCGTAAAGATGACGAAGCTTTCCAAACCTTCAAAAATAATACAATAGAACAACTCAAGATGAAAGAGCGTAATCCGCTATCATCTCTTGGAGATTCTATCATGGTATTGCTCTATGATAACAATCCTCTTTACAAGAATCTTACTATTGAGGACATGAATAAAGTTAGCTACGACAGAGCTTTGGCTATGGCGCGTGAGCGTTTTGCAAGTGCCGATGGTTTTCAGTTCTTCTTTGTAGGGAACTTTGATGAAGCAACAGTCAGACCTCTAATCGAGAAATATATTGGAGGATTGCCTAAGGGTAAGGCGGTTAAGAAAATGGATCGCTCTAAAGAACCTGCTTCTCGCAATGGAGCGAAGACTATGATGGTGAAAAAGGAGATGGAGACTCCAACGGGAGTTGTTGTCGACTTTATGAAGGCTTCTGCTAAGTACAACTTAAAAGAGGAATTGACTTCTCAAATTCTTAACGGTGTATTGGAGCAAACATTGGTGGCATCTATCCGTGAACGTGAAGGAGGAACATACTCTCCTGCTACGGGTACAGAACTTTCTGAGTATCCTAAGCCACAAGTTTCTACTTATGTACAGTTCTTCTGTGATCCCGAAAGAGCAGAACAGCTCAACAAGATTGTTTATGAAGAGTTGAACGCAATCGTGAAGAAAGGTGTGAATAAAGAGTATTTTGATAAGACTATTCTTAATATTCAAAAGCGCCACGGTGAGGTTGTGCGTGAAAATGGTTATTGGTTGGGCAATATGAAGAGTTTCTTCTTCGATGGCGAAAATTGGGTAGATGGTTATGAAGCTACTCTCTCTTCTATCACAACTAAGGATGTTCAAAATATGTTGAGCCGTATCATGGGTAGTGGTAACCGTTTAGAGCTCTATTTCCGCTCAGCAGAAACTACGAAGAAATAAGGAATATCGACCTTTTTGTAGAAAAAGAGTTTAGACAATACTTGAAAAAGATTCCCGAGGGAGGTTATCTCCTTCGGGAATCTTCTTTTTTGACTTATAGGTCAAAAGTGTTGTTGCGATATCTGATACTGTCCTACAAAAGTGTGTAAGCCCCGTAGCTCTTAACTTTGTGGTAAAAAGTAAAAACAAATTAAGAATAATGGAGCTTACAGCATCACAAAAGTCGGTAATGTCCGAAAAAGTGTGTAAGAGTAGTTGTTCCTTTTTTACCACAGGGGCATGCCCCTGTGGTAAAAACTTTGTGGTTTTCTTGTTATTATCCATTTATTTAATCCTCCACTCTTGGAAGTAGGGCAACCTCCTAGCATAAGTCCTTTCAGTCATCTCTCGGGCAACAGATCCTAAGAGGAATAGGACGGCATCAGCCGAGGGTAAAGCCCCGCGCATACGTAACGTACGCTTATAGCTACGATTAAGACGCTCCACCCAGTTCGTCGAGTAAATCATACGACGAACCTCCTCAGGAAATCTCAGATAGGTAAAGTAGCCT
>NZ_FUXE01000001.1:0-55444 GCF_900167105.1 Porphyromonas circumdentaria
GGTTTCAATTCTATTATAGTGCGATTAGTACCTGAGCGTTTCAGTGCTATCTACCAAGCCCGTTTGTTTCAATTCTATTATAGTGCGATTAGTACCCGCAAAGTTACAAGAAAAAAGTAATGTAAATAAAGAGGGCTTCGATGATTATGGTGTTGTTTCTTCTAATGAAAAAGCGTCGACGGCTAATTCTATAAAAATACTGGAGGTTCGACAACTCAAGTTTCTTCATGGGTAGTGTCCGAAAAAGTTAAGAGCTACGGGGCTTACACACTTTTGTAGGACAGTATCCTTTCATGCAGCTACACAGGATGAAAGACTATCAGATATCTATGTGAAGTCCGTAAGAAAGGATACTTTAATGACATAGTAACAGAAAGAGGGCTTACACGTTAGATATAAGCCCTCTTTTCTAAACATTTCCCTCTTTTCAAAGAGGTTTATTAGTTACACTTCAATTACTTATTTTCTTCCACTGCTGCTTGAGCCGCTGCAACACGAGCTAAAGGCACACGGAAAGGAGAACAAGAAACATAATTGAGTCCTATACGATGGCAGAATTTAACAGAAGAGGGCTCTCCTCCATGTTCTCCACAAATACCTACTTTCAAATCGGGGCGTACTGCACGTCCACGTTCTGTAGCCATGCTGATCAATTGTCCTACACCCTTTTGGTCAAGTACTTGATAGGGGTCTACCTTTAAGATCTTCTTTTCAAGATATTCTGGCAAAAAGCTAGAGATATCGTCACGAGAGTAACCGAAAGTCATCTGAGTAAGGTCGTTCGTCCCGAAAGAGAAGAACTCTGCCGAGGAAGCAATACGATCTGCTGTAAGTGCTGCGCGAGGCACCTCAATCATTGTGCCTATCTTAAAGTCTACTCGGATATTTTCCTCTGCAAAAACTTCTTCGGCAGTCTCTCTGATTACTTTTTCCTGTTCCTTGAACTCGTACAAGATACCCACCAAAGGAACCATAATCTCAGGATGACACTCTACTCCCTCTTTTACCAATTGGCAGCAAGCACCCAAGATTGCTTTAGTTTGCATGCGTGTAATCTCTGGATAAGTATTTCCTAAACGACATCCACGATGACCCAACATTGGGTTGTGCTCTTCTAATTTCTTGATGCGTTCTTGCAAGACAGACAACTCAATACCCATTGTTTCAGCCATCTCACGTTGATTCTTTTCATCATGGGGAACAAACTCATGTAGAGGTGGATCTAAGAGGCGAACAGTTACAGGCAACCCCTGCATAGTCTTGAAAATCTCGTAGAAGTCCTTACGTTGGTAAGGAAGAATCTTATCCAAAGCTTTTACACGATCTTCTACTGTGTTAGAGAGAATCATCTCACGCATTGCCTTAATCTTATCGGCTTCAAAGAACATATGTTCTGTACGGCATAGACCAATACCAACGGCACCGAATTCACGAGCCTTAGCAGCATCACGAGGAGTATCGGCATTGGTACGCACCTTTAGTTTGGCATACTTATCTGCCAAAGCAAGAATTGTCTTGAAGTCTTCGTCCATTTCGGCAGCTACGGTAGCCACTTCCCCAAGGAAAACTTCTCCTGTGGAACCGTTGATAGAGATACAATCACCCTCACGGAGTACGGTACCACCTACTGTCAAAGTACGCTCTTTATAGTCAACAATCATTTCTCCAGCACCTGTGATACAGCATTTACCCATACCACGAGCTACTACTGCAGCATGAGAAGTCATACCTCCACGAGTCGTAAGGATACCTTCTGAGGCTTCCATCCCTTGCAAATCTTCTGGAGAGGTTTCTTGACGAACAATAACGACTTTCTTTCCTTCAGCTTTCCACGCTGCCGCATCGTCGGCAAAAAATACGATTTGACCTGTTGCAGCTCCTGGAGAAGCGGGTAATCCCTTTGTTAGCAACTTTGCACTTTTAAGAGCGTTCTTGTCGAATACGGGGTGGAGAAGTTCGTCTAACTTATTTGTTTCTATACGAAGTAATGCTTGCTCTTCGGTAATCTTTCCTTCTTTCAACAAGTCACAAGCGATCTTTACCATTGCTCTACCCGTGCGTTTACCATTACGTGTCTGAAGAATCCAGAGTTTGCCTTCCTGTACAGTAAACTCCATATCTTGCATATCGAGATAGTGCTCTTCTAACTTACGTTGGATGGCATCAAGCTCTGCATAGATTGCGGGCATAGATTCCTCCATTGAGGGGTATTTAGATGCTCTGTCTGCTTCTGAGATAGCACCACGCTCAGCCCAACGAATAGAACCGATTTTGGTAATTTCCTGAGGAGTGCGGATACCAGCTACCACATCTTCTCCCTGTGCATTGATGAGATACTCTCCGTTGAAAAGGTTTTCACCTGTTCCTGCATCACGAGAAAAGCAGACACCCGTTGCTGAGCTTTCGCCCATATTACCAAATACCATCGCTTGTACTGTTACAGCCGTACCCCATTCGGCAGGGATTCCCTCCATCTTACGGTAAAGAATCGCACGCTCATTCATCCAAGAGTTGAATACGGCCATTACTGCACCCCACAATTGTTCGTAGGGATCTACGGGGAAGTTCTTTCCTGTCTGCTCGAATACTGCTTTTTTGAAGCGAGCTACAAGATCTTTAAGATTTTCTACGCTTAATTCATTGTCGAGTTTAACGCCAGCTTCATGCTTTACCTCTTCAATAATCTTTTCAAAAGGATCTATCTCGGTCTTCTCTGTGGGCTTCATACCCAAAACGACGTCTCCATACATCTGTACGAAACGACGGTATGAATCCCAAGCGAAGCGTTCATTCCCTGTTTTACGAGCCAAGCCTGCTACAACTTCGTCGTTCAAACCTAAGTTGAGGATGGTATCCATCATACCAGGCATAGAAGCACGTGCACCAGAACGTACAGAGAGAAGTAAAGGATTAGAAACGTCTCCAAAGTTATTATTCATCAAAGATTCGATCCCCTTTACAGCTGCTTTTACTTCTGTATCGAGTAATTCACGAACACGTTCCCCGCCAATAGAATAGTACTCACCACAAACCTCTGTAGTAATAGTAAATCCTGGAGGAACAGGTACGCCTATTAGGTTCATTTCGGCCAAGTTGGCTCCCTTCCCTCCTAACAGGTTTTTCATATCGGCACGTCCTTCGGCCTTACCATTACCAAAGGAATAAACTCGTTTTTTTTCCATCTTTCTCTTAAATATATTTCTACTTTATCTATTTATAAATTCAAATCGTTTTGTTAAATCACCAGAAAAACTCCTCTTGTGGTGTTGTAGTTTCTTCTTCGTAAGGACCTGAGACAACATCCAAATCCCATACCTCTCCTCCTATGGAATACTGCTCAACCTCTTCCTCTGCAGTACAAGGACTGTAGCCAAGTGGAATATTGAACTTGGTATCTTTGGAATATCCCAATGTACGATCTGCATAAACCTTTGCCATAAACTTCGCAAAGACGGGGAGTGCTGCAGCTGCACCTTGTCCCACGGCTGTCGAATTAAAATGTATTGAGCGCTCTTCACCGCCTACCCAACAGCCGGCCACTATCTCTGGAGAAAATCCCATGAACCAACTGTCACTATTGTTCTGAGTGGTCCCCGTTTTTCCTCCTAAAGGCATGGTCAGATTATACTTGCCTCGCAATCGCCCCCCTGTACCACCATTGACTACCGCTTGCAACATGTCAAGCATTTTCAAGGCCGCGTCTTCGGAGAGAACTTCGTTCATCGAAGGGGTGAAAGAGGCAATGGTATTACCAAACTGATCTTCAATCCGTGTTATATAAAGCGGTGTAACCCGTATGCCTTGGGTAACGAAAGTAGTATAAGCACTTACCATCTCTGCCAAAGAGATGTCGGGAGTACCTGCAGCCAAAGAAACCACGGGGTCAATCGGTCCAGTGATGCCATAGGAACGTAATAAACGCACGAAAGTGGCGGGAGAGGTCCTACCCATTAGATAAGCAGTAACCCAGTTAGATGAATTTTGTAAGCCCCAACGAATACTTACCATTTCCCCACTTTTTCGAGCTCCTCCACTTCGAGGAGTCCATGGCCTACCGTTAGCATCATAGAGCGTGACAGGATTGTGAAGTATCATATCGCAGGGAGTCATCCCTTCTATCATAGAAAGAGAGTATAAGAAAGGCTTTATCGTAGAGCCGACCTGTCTTCTACCTTGGCTGACCATATCGTACTTAAAGGTGCGGAAGTCAATACCTCCTACATAAGCCAACACGTGCCCATTGTGTGGGTTCATCGCCATAAAAGAGGAGCGAAGGAAGTTCTTATAATACAGAATAGAGTCTCGAGGCGTCATCTCTACATCGATGGTGCCCTCCCAAGACCACAACTGCATCCGTACTTTCTTGTTGAATGATGCTATAATCTCCGATTCTGATAATCCTGCTTTCTTGGCTTGATACCAGCGGTCTGATTGCTTCATGGAACGTAAAATCATCTCTTCTCGCTCTTTGAGAGAAACTCGCGAAGAGTAAGGAGCTGTCTTGGACCCTTTCTTTTCTTTTGCAAACAGAGGTTGTAGGGAGCCTCCGATATGTTCACGAATAGCCTGCTCTGCATAACGTTGCATGCGACTATCTACAGTTGCGTAAATACGAAGCCCATCGGCGTAGAGGTCATATTTCGAGCCATCGGGCTTTCTATTCTTCTCGCACCACCCGTATAAAGGATTTGTTTCCCAAGCCAGAGAGTCTAAACTGTATTGTTGTCCAGCCCAAGCTCCGTAGTCGCTTCGATGAGGTTCTTTAGCGGTCAAAAGAAGGCGTATATACTCCCGAAAATAGGGAGCCACTCCCTCTGTATGTGTTAGTCGATGAAATTTGGTTTGTAGAGGAAGAGAGGCTACAGAGTCTGCCACAGAAGCGGTAATATACCCAGCTTTCTGCATTTGATTCAATACGACCTTACGACGGCCGATAGCTCGGCTCTTATCCTTGTGCAGTATGGGATTATAAAGAGATGGGTTTTTACACATTCCTACGAGCATCGCTGCCTCCTCAAGTTTAAGTTCTGAGGGTTTTTTAGAGAAATAGGTTTGTGCAGCAGAACGTATTCCCACCGCATTGTAGAGGAAGTCAAATTGGTTGAGGTACATCGATATGATTTCCTCTTTGGTATAATAGCGTTCCAAGCGTACAGCTATAACCCACTCAATTGGTTTCTGTAGCATGCGCTCTAAGTGGCTGTCTGCTTTAGGTGAGTAAAGTTGCTTAGCCAGCTGTTGGGTAATGGTACTTCCGCCCCCTCCCGACCTTTGACGTAGAATACCTCTCTTTACTACAGCACGTAACAATCCTTTTGCGTCAATCCCTGAGTGCTTTTCAAAACGAACGTCTTCTGTGGCAATTAAGGCCTTGACAAGTTCGGGAGATAGCTCCGAATAGGAAGAATAGATACGATTGTTACCACTTCGGGCATAGGAGCCCAAAGTTTCACCATCGGCAGATATCAGTTGAGAGGCATACTTATCTATGGGGTTTTGTAGTTGCTCAATGGGAGGCATATAACCTATTATGCCGTTCCATATCAACACAAAGAGCAAAAGTCCGCATGCCCAAAGGGCCAAGAAAAATAGCCAAAGCAGTTTAATTAGCTTACGCATCCTAATTGAAATAATTAGAGTAAAAAGTCAAAAGCCACTTACTTACTTGCCTCTTTCTCTTTAATGAGACCTAAGTCGTAAGCCAAAAGGAGCTTTTTTAAATTATCTACTTGAGAGCGCAACTCTTTACCCACATCGGTATCCTCAACCAATATGCGGTGCGAAGTTTGCTCTGTTATTATAGTAACACTTCTAATATCGTCTAAGTTTTCAATTGCTTCTCTTGTGCTGCTAAAAGGTTCATGTTGAACTAATTGTAGCCCTCGAGAGTTGAATATCAAAGTGTATCCCGCAATGCCAGTACTGGACTGATAAGCTCTACTAAAACCTCCATCAATCACCAACAACTTACCTCCTGCCATAAGGGGCTTTTCTCCTTTTTTAGCTTTGACGGGTACGTGCCCATTAATAATGTGGCTGTCGGGGCCCTCCAATCCAAAATCTTTTAGAATAAGCTCGATGGCTTTCTCTTGATTACGATATTTGTAGTAATAACCTTTCTCTTCTGTGTGGGTCTCTTTATCTTGTATGAAATAACGTTCAAAAGTGGTCATTGCAGACTTATCAAAGAGAGGAGAGTTGGCTCCACACCAGAGATACCACATATAGTCTACCGACTTTTTCTTAGTGTTTGTATCTGGCAGAGCTTGATAAGCATCACGTACCACTGAATCTATCTTATCGAGTAGCGCGCGCCCCTTGTAAGTAGAGCTACCCACGCGTATCTCTTTGAGCTCTCCGTTACTATCCAACGGCATGGAAGCATGGTATAAGAGGTTCCCATTGCAGACCAAATACATACTTCCCAAACGATACAAAGCCTTTATGTGTTCATGTAGTTTGGCACTTCTATAGAAAGAGGTTACCAACTGATTGACCAAACTCTCTTCGCCAGGAGAAAGCTTGTAAGGATCTTTGGGGTCTACCGTTGGGAAGTTCATATCCAACATCGGGTGGTGTCCATACCCTCCGTTGGGTTTCATTCCCGTAAGGTCCAATGTTCCCTTTTCCCAGTCAATTTTATGCAAGAGATTTCTACTATCCATTTCATACTCGGGGTGATCCTTTATCAATTGGTACTCAAGTTTGAACTGTATTATAGCAATCGCCTTATGCATTTGACTGATTAGATAGGCACTTTTCTCATCGTAGCTAATATCCGAGTCTCCCATTTTAGGCTTGAAGCGTTCACAAGGATCGTTTGCATAGGTTTCCATAGCAAAACGAGCCAACGGAAGCATATTGATTCCATATCCCTCCTCAATAGTATCGAGATTAGCGTAACGCAATGCAATACGAATTACATTGGCCATACAGGCAGCATTTCCCGCAGCAGCACCCATCCACAGAATATCATGGTTCCCCCATTGAATATCCACGTTGTGATAGCGCATAATAGTATCCATAATGTACTGGGCACCAGGACCTCTATCAAAAATGTCTCCCACCACATGCAGGCGATCTATAACTAAACGTTTGATGGTGTCGCAGAGCGATATGATGAAGTCGTCTGCCTTTCCACTCGATATAATTGTAGAGAAAATACTGGCTATATAAGCAGACTTGTTGGGGTTTACTCCCTCTTCGTGCAAAAGTTCTTGGATAATATAACTATAGTGCGGTGGTAGGGACTTTCTTACCTTCGAACGAGTGTACTTTTCACTCACCTTACGGCACAACTTGATAAGACGGTCTAAGGTTACCTTATACCAATCTTCAAGAGATTTATTCTCCTCTTTTACAAGTCCTAACTTTTCTTTGGGATAGTAGACCAAAGTCGCAAACTCAGCCATCTCCTGCTCCAACATTTGTCTGCCAAAGAGTTCTTTTATTTTCCGAAGGATGCTTCCAGAGGCATTCTTCAAAACATGATTAAAAGCTTCATGCTCTCCGTGTACATCGGCAAGGAAGTGTTCCGTACCCTTGGGTAAATTTAAAATTGCTTCGAGGTTGATCATCTCCGAAGTAGCCTCGGCAGATGTTGGAAAACGCTCCGATAGGAGCTGTAAATAACGAAGATCTTTTTGAAGTGAATCTACTTGTTCAATTGCCTCTTTTTCCATAACTATTACATACGCTATGTCTGTTTTGACTTCCAAAGTTACTGTTTTTTATTCACTTATCTCTTGTATATTGTAAGTTCGGACAACAATACGACAGCTCTTGTAATAGAAAATATCGCAACTTGTGACAGTAGTAAATATTAAATGTTACTCAGCCCTCTTTTTAGTGGGGGTATTGCAAGAACTTTGCTGATACGTGTAGAATAAATACATTCTACCTCTCTAAAAATTGCTTTTCTCAAGAGGATTTCTTTATTCTAAGGTTGCAAATTTATATATTCAATCTGAATATATATATATTCAGTACTTGGAATATATATATGCAATCTGCAAATAAAGAATTGTTCGAGAGGAAAGAGCTTTTAATACCTATCTTTTGATTTTTTAGAGTGGGAGGAAAAAGATTATTGCACGGAACCTTTTACTCAAAAGGGTTAATGGTTTGGCGCAAAACCATCCGTGCAAACTTCGGAAAGGATTGACTCTTTTGAGTGAAAGGGTTATACCTTTCTATCCTCTACTATTGGAGCGTTAAAAGTCAGAGTATCACATCTCGCACAAACCTTATATAGAGAGTTATACAACAACAGAAAGACGAAGAGACTCCCCTACACTCTCATCGAAAAAAATCATCCATCTAAAGGGCGCAATATCCGTTTATTTATATTAAATTTGGTCTCAGTTCTACAAACATAATGATGCGGAGCTATTGCCCTTGGTATAGCTGTCCCACAAGCGTTCCTCCCCTGCCCTATCATCCGATAAGCGGTAGTTCAAGAAGCTATAAATAGATGCTCATTATAAATAGATAAAGAAAAGGTATTTATTAGGCTGTAGTAACAAGAGATAATTATGAGAATCGATTACAAACATAGAGGCTTGCACACTATACAAGATATCCGAAGTTTTTTATTCAAAAAGTCTAAGTATAAGCAATATCAGAGCCGGTTTTTTGGATGTGTTGCTGTAGGTATTCTTCTTCTTATACCCACTTTTAAGAGTATTACTAGAGTTTTTAGTTTTGAAGTTTTTAAGGGTATTTCTATTGATGATATAGAGTTATTAAGCAGTATAATTGCCTCTCTTTTTACCATTTTACAATGGTGCTTTCGATACCAAGCAAACAATTGGAATAGAGAGGCAAGAGAAATTGGGAACTATGAATTAACCTACAACTTATCAAATAGAAGAAGAATAGGAGAATTAATCTATAAAGAGCTACCAGAAGTCATAAAAAAGGAAGATATATACTCCTTATACAATGAAAAGACAAAATACTACGACTCTCCGAAAGAAATAAATAGCTATCAAGAAACAAGCCATAGGATGCTTGAAAACTGTATTTGGAATAGGTACCTTTTTTCAAAAATGTACGAATATAAAAGGAAGATAGCAGGTTTTGTTATAGGATTAACTCTTTTTCTATTACCACTGATAATAATTTGTTTCCGAGATTCTTCTTCATTGGTTTTCTATATGGTGAGTGTTATATCTGTATCCTCTTTGATATTCAATTTTGTTGAATCTCTACTTTCTGCAAAAAGCATTATTTCACTTATAGACACCCTTATCAAGGAATTAATGTCTATTAGAATTGATACTGTAGAGAAGTTTCAAAATGTGTATAGTGCTTATGCTCATATAAATCTGAAATCCCCCAGTATCCCTGAAAGGTTATATCAAAAACATAGAGAAAAGCTAAATGAGACTTGGGTTGACATTCGAAAGAAATTACCAGTCTCCGATATCACTCTTTCTATACATACTGTACTTCCTATTATAAAACACATCTTGGATACAAACCAGATAGATTGGGCTGTAACAGGTTCTGCATCCAAAGTACTAAGAAGAACTAAAATGTATTGTAGTGACATAGATATTATTATTGCAGATAGTAGAGATATCGAAAGAGTAAATAACTTGTTCACTCCCTTTATCATTGAGAAAATAATTTTTTATCCTTCAAGAACGATTCGTTCTTACTATGGCAAGTTCAATATAGGAGGTATAAATATTGATGTGATTTGTAATATAGAGAATCTTATTCGTAGTAATTGTTGGGTGTCTCACCCTACTTTAGAAATTGAAAAAATATGGTTTTATGGAGTAAAATACCCCGCTACTTCTTTGGGGTTCGAAAGAAAAGTAGAGAGCATCCTTGCGAAGAAGAACTTCGAACAGAGTTTTTAATTCAGCGAATACGAGAATATAGAGCGGATTTTGCCATCTATTGTTATTCTTGTTTCAACGCATTTGCGAGACTTAAGAAGTGGGAAATTCGCTATAAAAGGATTGTAACGATAATAAATACTTTAGCGTTAGTATTATCCATACTTACGATAACTTCTTTTGTAAGTGAGTGGGGACTCTCAATCACGACAATGTTGGGCTTCATTGCCATTGTACTAAATCTATCCTCTCTATTGGTTCCTTCTAAAGAAAATTCCTTAGAGTATTTTGTACGAGCAGAGAAGGTCAATATGTTATGGAAAAAGAGTCGAGACCTTGAGAATCTTATCAAAGCAGGAGTTCTTTCTAAAGAAGAAATTGCAAAAGAACTGTTATACTTCCAATCTGAAGCAGAGAAAAATGCTTTAACCCCTCTGTATATAGCCCCAGAAGACTATGAAAAAGCAAGAAAACAGTTAGCCCAAGGACAAAAATCCTATACGTCAGAAGATCTAAATCTATAGCTATGTATAAATTAAAATTTGAATTAGAACAGCATACGCCTATCATCCACTTCCAAGCCAAGGATGCAGGGGCAACGCTTCGCGCCTCCGAAGTCAAACCGAAGCTCGACAAGTTTATCTTGACGCAGATAGGCAAGAGGTTTGTGAATGACCCCAAAGTAAATGAAGAGGAGTGTTACAAGGAGGGTAAAAAGCATCTCCAAAAAAAAGATGCAGATGCTCGTAGAGTGTACGAGGAAGAGAAGAAAAAAGGGAATAAGGATGCAAAATTGGAACTTTGTCTCATCCCCGGACAAGAGGGAGCCTTGAACTACAAACTCTCCTTTAAGCTAAGCTCTGATGCGAAAGTGCAATATTTCTTGCCAATGAGTAGTAACCCGAAAGATGCAGATACATTAAAAAGTCATGTACAGAAGAAATTAGGGGTGCAAGAGGTTGAGATACTACCCTTGACCTCTTACTTTGCCAATGAGGACAAGGCTAAATCAGAACCCACAAAAAAGGATGGAGACACTCCGAAGGATATAAAGGATAAAGAAAGGTTGTTTGAGAAAAACTGGCAGAAGGTACAATTAGCAACATTGGTCAATACTCCAGTTGAAGGGGTAATGCACTTTCAGAATGCTGGACTAAGAGAAGAGGTGAACAATCTCATCACCAACTTTTTTATGCTCCATAACTTTGGTGCTAGACAATCCAAAGGATACGGTTCGTTCACAATAAAAAGTCAGGGGGTAGCTAACATTAGAGCTGTCTATAAATACTCCTTCGACATTTCAAGCAAAGACTACAAAGAGGTTATGAATAGAATAAATTACTTCTATAAAAGCCTTAGAAGTGGCATAAATGAGTATAGAAGGAGAGGAGAACAAAACAGAAGTATCCTTTACTTCAAGTCAGCACTGCATTACTACGCAACGACCGCTGAAGAGAAGCAATGGGACAAAAAGAGCATTAAAGAATATTTCTTTCCCCAGAAACTTGACGAGGAAAAGACGAAGTATAAAGTAAAGGATATTTCTTCTAAAGAGAAAAATGATTTTAGAGATCTATTAGGGTTCTCCGCCGATGAAGTATGGGGGAAAAAGTATCAGGTTAAGAAGACTTGCAAAAAAGAAACGGATGAAGGGGTAAAAGAGTTTTCTCGTTTGAAGTCACCCATCCAGTTTAAGCCTATTCGCTTCGACAAAGGGTTTACTGTATTTTTTGATGTTTTTCCAGAATATTCTGGATGGGACAAATTTTTAGGTAGCGAAGTCAGTGTGGAAGCATTCCAAGTAAAAAAAGAAGATATAACAGGCAAAGAAAAAGATACAACAGGCAAAAAAAACCTTATCCCTCTCAAAGAAAAGCCTTTAACCTTAAAAGTCCCAACAGATATTGATTTGAAAGACGTTCTTAAATATATATTTTCAAATATAAAGCCCGAGCTAAGAGTAACAGTAAAAAAGGGTGGTGAGGATATTTTCGACGGTATAAAAGCTATCTACAATAAACTTCAGAATGAGCTCAAAGAAAATGAAAGATAATGTATATACAGCAATAACCATAGGACCAATAGGTAAGACCTTGGCTAAGGCTCGGAGCGTAAAGTCCTTTTGGACGGCGAGCTACCTCTTCTCTTGGATAATGCACGAACTAATCGTGAGGATGCACAAAAAAGGGATTAATATTATCTCTCCAGTGCAAACTGACAATAATGCTTTTCAAAACATTTCTAAAAAGGTAGGCTTATTCCCCGATAGACTTTTTGCAAAGGGAGTACTTAAAGAGGGAGAACTCGACACTATAAAAGGAGAGATTTTCGAGGAACTTCTCGAAAAATTCATACCTATTCTTCAGAGTAAAGAAAAGGAGATTGAGCAAAAGATAGCTACGGAAAGTGACCCAAAGAGGAAGAAGGAGCTTGAAGAAATAAAAAGTCGGTATAACACCGATACTTCAACGGGTAAGAAGTACATTTGCAAATTCTTAGAGAGCTACTTCTCTATCTCCTGCATAACGGTAGAGCTTGACTCCAATTGTGGCATTTTGGAGCGACTCAATAGCTACTTAGACACGCAAGAGTTGTTCAACAAAGCCCCCATTCAAACCAACGAAGATTATATAGAGCTCTTTATCGAGTCCTCGAAGAATTCGTTCTTACAAGGTTATTCCAAGGAAAGAGCTTTCCCAAGCACTTCGGAGATAGCCGTATCGGGATGGGAACAAGCTCCTCCCAAAGATGAAAACGGAGAGGTAGAGTACACCCAATTAACCTCAAAGCCTGGTTTTCGCAACTGCTACAAATATTTGGCAGTCATAAAGGCGGACGGAGATGGCTTTGGGACATATATCAAAAATCTCAAAGTACAAGAGGACGAGGATAAAAAGGTGGATGATGAGCTAACGAAATTTACAAAATCGTTCTTCGAGTTCTCTGTTGATGTAGCCGATGCGTTAATACAAGAAACAAAGGCTATACCTGTCTATATCGGAGGGGATGATCTCTTTCTCTTTGCTCCTGTATTGGAGGGCAATACCGAAAAGGATGTATTCAACCTTATTAAGGAGATAGATGACCTATTTATCCAAAAGGAAATAGGCGAAGGGCTTTCGATGTCTTACGGCGTAAGTATCTTTTACTACAAGAGTCCTATGTCTGAGGCAATAGACATAGCCGAAAGTATGTTGAGGAAAGCAAAAGATGCAACGAGAGATGCCGTAGCTATATCCATACAAAAGCACAGTGGGCAGCGGATAGAGTTCTTGCTCCCCTGCAAGCATAGTACCGATAAGTGTAAACAAGAAACAGGGCTATACAAAAAGGCAACCGAGCTTATACGAGCCTTTAAGGAGGATGAGAGTATGCTCAACAGTCTTATCTATTGGATAGAAGATATGTATGAGACAATTTTCACCGACGAGGTTGCGCTATACAAAGAGCGTATCAATGCGGTCTTTGACAACTTTTTTGACGAAGGAATTCACAAAGAGAACGAAACGTTTTTCTCCCTCCTCAAGGATTTTATCTACTCTATGCATCGCTCCGAAGATGCTCCTCGCGAGTTGAAAGAGAAAAAGAAACTCCTGCACGGCATCTTGCGCTACTGTCAATTTGTAACTTCTAAAACAGAGAAATAATATGTCTACCTATCTTATTAAACTTACGCCTTTGGACAAGTTTTTCTTTGGGCAGAAGAAAACATTTGGCGATGATAATGCCGACTACTTTGTGTACTCCTCCCACTTTCCACAGCAAACTGCCTTGTTGGGGCTTTTGCGCTATCAACTGTTACAAATAGCGGGAGAGGACGTATTCAAGGATAATAAAATCCAAGATAAAAATAAAGCTGGCGAATTGATTGGCGAACAGAGCTTCTCTCCATTCGCTGGGAAGAAGTTGGAGTTTGGTGTTATCCAATCGCTCTCTCCTGTCTTTATCATAGACAAGAAGAAGAACAATGAGGGTAAGGAAGAGTACTTCCTACCTGTGGGTAGACGGTTTCAAAAGAAGAAAGAAGAAGCTCCATACAATCTCTTACACCTCTCTTGTGAAGCTGGATGCCCTCCCATCTTTGAGGCTTATGACCCCAAGAAAGAGCTGGCATCTTGCTGGCTATCACCCAATGGCTCTACGCTCCTTAACGAAGAGGACTTTTTTGTAAAAGATGAGCGCATCGGGATACGCAAAGATTATAAAGGAACGACGAACGACGATGCCTTCTTCCGTCAGAGATACTACCATTTCAAAAACTTCAAAGAGCTAAAGAGCGAAAAGACCAACGAGTGTAAGCAATCACCCGTGCGAGAGCACGACTTCTGCTTTGCGGTGCTTTTAGAGACAGAGGGAGAAATCGAATACACAGAGTTAGATAAGAGAATTGTCTACCTCGGTGGAGAGCGACAACCTTTCCTCATGGAGGTAAGCGAAAAGACAAAGGATCTCCAACTCAACATTAAGGGTTCTGCTCTTACGAGCGATGAGAAGCACTATACCGTAGTACTCCTATCCGATGCTAAGATTGAGCCTAATCACCTTGAAGGGGTAAAATTTGCAAGCACGGAAGTGAAAGACTTTGCCTGTTTGCTCACTCACGTAGGAACACAAAGGTTCTACAACAAGAAGAAGAAAAGAGAGGAGCAGTACCTCGAAAAAGATGAAACGGCTCTAAGTCATCAACATGAACTATATGCCAGAGGCTCCGTGTTTTACTTCGATACTAAAGAGCAAGCGGATCAATTCTGTGAGCACCTCGCAGCATCCACCAACTTCTATACCATCGGCTATAATCATGCCGAAATAGTCAATCCATCAAAAACAATAAAATAAACAGAATATAAACATGAAAACTGCCACCTATATCATTCGATGCCTTACCAATATGCACGTGGGTAAGGGAGATGCCACCTACGAAGTAGTGGACAAATGTGTACAACGAGATGTAACCACAGGGACGCCCTGCATCTACTCCTCCAGCCTCAAAGGAGCTTTGAGACAGTTCTTTTCGAAGCAAGGCTTTACCAAGCTTGACTATGTGTTTGGGGCTGATGTGAACAGGGATAAGAAAAATAGTAATGAGAAGAATGAAGAAGAGCACAACATTGGCAACTTCACCTTCTTCCAAGCTAACCTATTAGCCTATCCTGTTCAGACAACTGAAAAGAATATCAGTTACATTCTCAAAACAAACGAAGCCCTGCAAAAGCCTATAGAGGAGTTAGCAAACCTTCTTTCTGCTCCATTCGATATTGAAAAGATGTTACCTAAGGAGACTAAAAAGGATTTGTCCAATGAGGACTTTGAGCAACTCCCCGTCATAGCCCGCAACAAATTGGACAATGGAGAGAGTAAGAACCTATGGTACGAAGAGGTCGTGCCTGCCGAGAGCCGTTTTGTCTTCTTCGTATCCTACGATAATGAAGACATTTTCAAAGAGTTCAACAAGATAATCGAAGAGGGAGTTATCCAAATAGGGGCTAATGGCTCTATTGGTTATGGTTTTTGCAAGATTACTAACATTGAAGATTCCTCTAAAAAATGAATAAGAAAGTCATTCAGGATTTAATTCCCAAGGCTATGCAAGCCATTGAGGGAGTAGGTATTGTGGGCAAGGATAAGAAGTTCGAGAAAGTCCACGAGGGATATATCAATGCTCTTGGTCCTACTATCATTCAGTCGGGACTTCTTCCTACGCTCATATTCTACAATAAGGAGAAGCGAACCTTATGGCTCAGAGCTTTATACTATATGGAAGTGGGCGGAAAGGAAAATATGACTAATGACTCCCCCACAGCGATTATCGAACTTGTAATAGACAAAAAGGGGGGAAGTATAAAAGATTTAGGGGGCAAGGCCAAGGAGTGGGAGCGCAAAATACTTGAGTATGCGGTAGCTCTCAAGTTGGCACTTCGGACTTTTGTTGCTGAAGAACCTGAGACAAGCAATACAGAACAACAAAAAGGAGGTGCACAATGAATTTTGGATACTGGTACTATCGAGAGTATTTCAATACGATAAAACTCAATAGCAAGGGCATTGTAACCAACTTCTCTACGTTCAATAAAAAAGAAAATAAGGATAAGGACGAAAAAGATAGAGATGAACTAAAGAATGCTATCCTACCCCCCTACAACGAAGCAGTGAATATCCAAGGGATAAAGAGCTTCGAGCTAAAGACCTGCTATCCAGGGTTGCTCTGTGGTGTGGGCTATCATCACGAGATAAACAAACCTAAGGATGAGGGGGATAAAGAGGATGATCCAGAGGTTTACAACCTTGGGATGTACTTCGACTATACATCGGGTTTGCCCGTTATCCCTGGTTCTTCTATCAAAGGGATGCTACGCTCTGCCATCGAAGAGTGGGACTTCCTTGCAAATTATGAGCCTAAAGACGAGAATAAACTTCCCGACAAGCTACTCGATAAAAAAGTCCTACGTGAAGAATTAATTAAGACAGTATTTGAGGGAGAGGAGCTTATTGACGATGGAGACATGTCTATTTCTCCACGCTCTGTGGATGTAAATAAGCGAGAGAAACTTTCCATTTACGACAGAGATATTTTTCTCGATGCCATTCCTGTAAAAGTAGATAACAAACTCTTTGGAGAGGACTATATCACCCCCCATCCTGACCCTTTGAAAAATCCCAATCCTATACGCTTTTTGAGGGTTAATCCAGGTGTTACCTATAAGTTTCGCTTTATCCTCAAAGATCATAAAGTAGGGCTAACAGCAAAATTTACAGAAGACCTCTTCAAAGCCATTATCTGTGAGTTTGGCCTTGGGGCTAAAACAAATGTCGGTTATGGTCAATTTGTATAGTCTGTATAGCCCTGTTTTTTGAAGCAAAAAGCTTTTTATAGAAAGAACCCTCGGAGGAATTTCTTCTCCGAGGGTTTAGTTTTTGTCTTGTCCCTTTCCTAAAGGATAAGCAATTATTGGCGTAAAATCTACTCTTTATAGAGTTCGTGCAGGCGTTGAGCTACAGCTTGTCCCAACTCAAAAGCTTTTTTCAAGTCTGCTTCTTCGGGGGCACCCATTTGTTCGAGAGGCTCTCCCACAATCTCCCACTTCAGCTCTTCCATGATGGGAACAATCTTGCGTACAGCTTGTCCCGCCCAGGTACAAGAACCAAATACTGCACAGATATGATCTTTCACCTCGCGGAGGCGAATCATATTCAGTATGTTCAGTATCGGCATGTAGATTTCATTACTATAAGTTGGGCTCCCTACTATGAAAGCACGGTAACGGAATAGGTCTCGCAAAATGTAAGACGGGTTAGTACGAGAAACATCGTGGCATACAACATGCTTTATACCTGCCTCTCCCAAACCGCGAGCGATAGTGTCTGCCATCACAGTTGTATTGCCGTACATACTTCCGTAAAGTACCACCGCCCCTTTTTCTGTAGCATATCGGCTTAACTGGTCGTAGATATCATAGGCACGCTGAAATCCAAAGTTTGTCCAAATAGGACCGTGGGTAGAGCAAACTTTATCGATAGGGAGATTTAGCTCTTTAACTTTTTGGAGAACCTTCTGTACAAAAGATCCATACTTGCCTACGATACAAGCGTAATAACGATACATTTCTTGGTAATAGTGCTCTATGTCGAGCTCGCTGTCTATGATATGACTGTCCAACGTGCCGAACGTTCCGAAAGCATCTGCCGAGAAAAGAACTTTGTCTGTAGCGTCGTAAGTGAACATAACTTCTGGCCAGTGCACCATGGGAGCAAAGACAAATGAGAGCTTGTGATGTCCTGTATCTAAAGAATCTCCCTCTGCTACTGTTACCAGATCGGAAGTAATATCGGGGTAGTAAGCCTTAAGCATGGTAAAAGTCTTTTTATTACCCACCACTTGCATATTGGGGTAGCGACGTTTAAGCATGCCGATAGAGCCACTATGATCTGGCTCCATGTGATTTACAATGAGATAATCGATCGGTTTGTCTCCTATGACGCGCTCTATTTGTCTGAAAAACTGCTCTGAATAGCAGATATCAACGGTATCGACCAGCGTGATTTTTTCATCGACGATAAGATAGGAGTTGTAGCTTACTCCATAGGGAAGCGGCCATAAACTTTCAAAAAGATCTTTGGTACGATCATTGACACCTACGTAATAGATAGAGTCCGTAATACTTATTTGTGGAACCATTGTCTAATGAATTACTATATATTAATTATTTTTTTTCGTGTAGTGAATCGGTTACTTTGTTCAATTGTTCTGGTCTACTCAGTGCTCGAACAATGAGGTATATACCTGCTATAATGAAAGGCACACTAAGTAATTGTCCTTGATTAAGACCGATTGTTTCTATCATCTGTGTCTCCCAGCTTTCTTGTACCAATTTGACACCTTCGATAATGAGGCGGGCTGAAAAAGTGCCCAAAAGGAAGAACCCGACGATGAGTCCTGGACGACGTCGCGCTGCATCTCGCTGCCAGTAGAGCCACATACAAACGGCAAAAACTATAAGATAGGCAAGAGCCTCGTATATGGCCGTAGGATGGCATCCCAATGTTGTATTCAGGCTTAAGTATTCGGGAGAACGTACAAACTGAAAACCCCAAGGGAGCGTTGTAGGTCTTCCAAATATCTCGCTATTCATGAGGTTACCTATACGGATAAGGGCAGCAACAAGACCAACTGGAACAGCCAATCGATCCAACGTCCAGACCATGGGGCGGTGTGTTACTTTGCGAGAGAAAATCCAGATAGCCAGAATAATCCCCAACGTCCCGCCGTGGCTTGCCAAGCCTCCTTCCCAAATTTTTAATATCTCTATAGGATTGGCCAGATAGTACATAGGTTCGTAGAAGAAACAATGCCCCAATCGGGCCCCTACAATCGTACCTAATACTACGTACCAAAAGAGTTGATCGTACCAGTTTTGGGGTAGTTGCTCTTTCTTCCAGATACGGGAAACAATCCATGGCCCAAGGAAAAAGAGCCCTAACCCGAATAGAAGACTATACCACCGTATCTCCCTACCGAAAATAGAGAATAGAGCGGGGTCTGGATTCCACACTATAGCGTTTAATATAGGTAACATAAGCTCTTTATATTATACTTAACATAATTTCTTAATCCATTGTTCTCTATCGCCAGGCAGTAGGTCTATCGGAGCTATCTCGGGTAGGGTGTAGGCTCCGGAAGAGAGGCGCACTGCTGCACGAGCTGCACATATCATAACTTGCGCTGTAAGAGCGGGGTTGTTGATTTTCATATCGAATGAAAGGAGCTGATTATGGGTAGCTCCTGAAACGCCCTTACGTGTCATATGTACTCCATGTCCCATATCGATAAGAGCCTCTACGTCATCAACTATAAGCACGTGAGTTTCGTCGTGTTTGAAGTAGTCATCCTCTTTGATCCGTTGTATAACTTCGCCAGCAGAGTAGCCCTCTTTTAACTCGATGTACACCATTCTACGGTGAATACCAGTGCCGACGGGAATCGTCATAGAGAGGGCTTTTTCTACTCCTTCGATAGCTTTTACGGCAACCGTATGCCCCATACTCATACCTGGGCCAAAGTTGGTGTAGGTAATCCCTCGGGGAACAATTGCTTCCATCATAGTACGAACTACAGAGTCGCTCCCAGGGTCCCAACCTGCAGCTATAACAGCTGTTGTTTTGTGTTTGCAGGCAACGTCGTTTAGGGTACGACGTAATTCGAGGATATCTCCGTGTATATCGAAAGTGTCTACTGTAGCAACTCCTCTTGACAAGGCATCTACGGCATACTTTTCTACCGAGCGGGTAGGTACACAAAGCAGGGCAACGTCTACGTCTTTCAATGCTCCGAGAGAGCCTACTACGGGTATTCCCGCCAACTCTTGGGGTTGCTCTTCGTTAGGATTGCGACGAACTATACCTGCCAGAGAGAAGTCTTCAGACTGCTTTATTGCTTCTAATGTGTATTTACCTATGTTGCCGTATCCGACAATTGCTACTTTTACTTTCTTATTCATTATGTCGTGTTAAAGTTGTTCTATATCTTGTTGCTAATCCTCATAACTCAAAGTCTATTAAGAAATAGGATTCTTTTTTCTGTTTTTGCCAAAACATTGTCCATCTTTCGCCCTCAGTTTTTTGCGTTGTGGGCAAGATAAGCAGAGGTAAAGTTTCTCCTAAAACTTTCTTCCAATTGCTGTTTAACAAGCTCCATAGAAGTAGTTGATTTCATCTCTTTTTCCATAGAGGTAACTCCTTTGTTGGTAAAACCGCATGGGTTAATCCATGAAAAATAGGAGAGATCTGTGAAAACATTCAACGCAAAACCATGTAATGTTATAAAGCGAGAGGCGTGAACACCGATGGCGCAAATTTTTCTTGCTCGTTCTGTATGAGGTTCAAGCCAAACTCCCGTAGCTCCCTCCAAGCGTTCGCCTACGATACCGTTCAGCAAAAGAGTTTCTATGATACACTGCTCAATGGTGTAGACATACTGTTTAATACCCATGCCAAACTGTTCGATGTCAAATATCGGGTACCCCGTTATTTGACCTGGTCCGTGGTAGGTAATATCCCCCCCCCTATCTATACGGTGTAGCTTAACTCCTCTTTGAGAGAGAAGAGCTTCAGAGAGGAGCATATTCTGTTCTTTTCCGTGCTTTCCTAACGTAAAAACGGGTTCATGCTCACAGAAGAGCAGATAATTGTCTGCAACCGCTTTATTCTGCTTGTGGGTAATGGCGGTCTCAAATAAGTTTTTTTGAAGCTGATAGGCCTTTTCATACTCGATGTGACCACAATCTTTATAGTGATAGGGTAGTGACATGTCCAAAAAGTCCGAAGTTCTTTTGCTTTGAGGGATATACTCTCCTTGCTCGTTTCTAACCAAGTGAAGGCCATCGTAAGAAGCAGAAACACCCTCGGGTAAGCGTTTGTCCATCTCTTCTGTGCGAGGAGTATGATGGGAGAGATGTATGATATAAGCTTGTCTTACCTTTGATTGTTGGGCGAGGATTACAGCCTCTTCTATGGTTTGGTGGGTAGGGTGAGGCTTGGTGTATCGTAATCCGTTTATAAAGAGTGTGTCTGCATCGGTCATTTTCTCCAACTCTTCCTGTGCAATGCTCTTTAGATCAGTTATAAAGACAAAATTCTCTACTCGGAAGCCTAAAATAGGAAGTCGCCCATGTAATAGTCGTATGGGGATAAACTTTAAGCCCTCTATCTCGAAAGGGGTCTCGTCTATAGTATGAAGTTTTAATCGAGGAGCTCCTGGATAGGGATGGGGACTGAAATAGTAATGGAGGCGATGACGGATAGAGTTTAATACCGACTCTTCGCCATATATGGGGAGGTCTTTCTGCCAAGCAATCGTACGCAAATCGTCCAACCCACCTATGTGGTCATAGTGCTCGTGCGTTAAAATGACGGCATCTAAAGAACTTATCCCCTCTCTTATGGCTTGCTGCCTAAAATCGGGACTGCAATCGATAAGAATACGTTTGCCCTCTACGGTTTGTAGTAGCACGGAGGTTCTGCTTCTCTTATCCCTCGGGTCTTTGCTGAGGCAAGTGGCACAATAACACCCTGCTTCGGGAACGCCTGTACTGGTGCCCGATCCCAATAATGTTATAGAGCTCAACTTATTCATAAAGTGTTCGAGAGGGGTGCTTTAGGGTAGATTATTCTGTCATGTCTTGTTTGAATTTCCCGATGTATCGTACCTCAGGTGTTAAACGAATGGCAAACTTATCGAAGACTTTATTGGATAATTCTTCTGCAAATTGGGCTATTTCAGCTCCTTCTGCTTTACCGAGATTGACTATGATTAAGGGTTGTCTCTCATAGGTGCCTATATTTCCTTTTTTATATCCTTTTAATCCAGCTTGATCTAATAACCATGCAGCAGAGAGTTTTATACCTTTTTCTGCAGGATAGTAGGGCATGTCGGAGTACTCTTTCGAAAGTTTCTCATACACCTCTATGGGTACTATCGGATTCATAAAGTAGCTCCCTGCATTAGGTAATTTCTCGGGATTGGGCAATTTAGATTTTCGTATCTCAATCACCGCTTCTCGCACGGCCAAAGGAGTAGGGGCTTGATGGGAAAAATAGGCTTCGAGTGCCTGATAAGAAAGGTTTACGTGATTGTTTTTAGGCAGAGTAAAATGTACATGGGTTATGACATGATGCTTGTACTCTTCTTCCTTAAATAGGCTATAACGGTAACCGTAATTACACTCCGCTCTGGTAAACGTGTGTTGTTTGCCCTCTTTTAGGTCAAAGGTATCGACGTAATCAATAAACTCCTCTATCTCTGCTCCGTAAGCTCCGATGTTTTGTACAGCAGCAGCCCCCACTGTGCCAGGTATCCAAGAGAGATTTTCAATGCCATTATAGCCGTGCTCCAGAGCCCATACAATGAGGTCATCCCAAATTACCCCAGATCCTACGCGCAGGGAAACTTTGCTCTCGCTTTCATTGATTATATCAATCTCTTTGATTTGCGAGGAGAGTATCACACCTTGATAGTCGTGTAAAAAAAGCAAATTACTTCCCTGACCTATGGGAAGGAACTGCTGTGTTTGGAAATACTCATCTTGAGATAAACGCTTCAGGTCTTCCAAAGAGGAGTACTCGATCCACCAATCAGCCACAGCACTTACCTTAAAAGTATTGTGGCTGATCAATGATTCTTTTTCTCGAATGTTCATTTAGCGAGATAACTCTAAGAGCCAAGCATCTTGGAATTGAGGTGCAAACTGTTGTTTAATTCTTTCTCTGCTTGAAACCGCTTCTTCACGAGAGGAGAAACTTGACACAATAACGCGAATCATACCATGTTCATTCTCTGCAAGGACAGGTTGAAACCCTGCATTTTCCATGCGCTCTTTGAGAGATTGTGCATTGGTTTTGTTTTGAAAACTACCGATTACCACACTATATCTCTTTAAACGGCTAGAGTCTTCTCCTGCCACTGCGCTTAAACGCTCTCTGCGAAGAGAGGCAGAAGATTGTATGGGTTTTGAAACGATAACGTTAGCATCTGTAGCTTCAGGTGCTTGGTTTGAGTTTTGATTTTGAGCGATTTCTCTTTGTTTAGCCTGTTCGTAGACTTGACGGTAAGTACTTTGCTTAGGCTTGCAAGAACCTAATAGGGCAATAACTGCCAACGATAAAATAAAAAATACTGACTTTTTCATGTTTTGAGTACTTCTTAGGATGTTTATACTTTCGTTCTATTTCTGGCAAAGGTAGTTAGTTTTTATAAAGTAAATGATGGGTAGCGGAGCTTTTTTATTGTATTTCCTACCAACAGGCTTGAGAAAAACAAATAGAGCCTCGTTAATGCTTTTCTTTTGGTATAACACTTACGACCGTTGGGGATAATCCAATAGCTTTTTGAGTTTCGTTGATAATGCTATTTACATATAATTTGTAGGAGGTTCCCCTTGCATGATGTCTAATTGAGGTATTATCATTGGCGTTCTGATTTACTCTTCCTTTGTGTACGCTCTTTTTTCACTCTTAATCTTTACTAAGGTGCTAGTAGTAGAGTGAGTTAGTGCACATTATCCTCGACTTCACAGAATTCCTCCGATCACGAATGAGGTAAAGCTCTGTAAAAAGGCTTTTGAAAAATCTTTTTGACACTTGTATAACTCTGTTTATTCGAGACTATAAACAGAAAACGTTACGAATAAAACTCTATTTTCAGATTGAATATATGTATATTCAGATTAAGTATACATATTTTCAAGTTGAATATATATATATTTAGATTGCAAATAAAGAATTGTTCAGGAGAAAAATGATTTTAATAGGGTACTTCGGAATTTTTTGTTCAAGTCTTTCCGTTAAAGGCGACTTGGAGAAAATTTATTCGAACCCCTTATAATTCTGTAGTGGAGCTTAGTGTTAAGGAGATGCGACTACGAATCCCATAATTGAAGAGTTGCTATTTCTCTTTTCCAATTACCAGTAGGCTTTTTATTCTGTATTTTGAACAAATAAAATCGGGACTTTATTGTCTTTTTATTAGTTTAGGGGTGCTTCCATAATCTGCTACAAAATACAAAACAAAGGGATAAAATACGCTTTTTCAAATCCCTTAGGAGTTGTTGCCGTAGTTTACGAACAAATTAAAAAGAGGGGGACTTTCATAGTGTGGATGTGTTGGACTTAATATTCTTGAAAGATTTCTTTTGTAGTATTGTGTAGTTCAAAAAATAGATATACCTTTGCACTCGAATTCAGAACCACCTTTTCTTTTCTGGTGGTTTTTGTTTTCAAGGAGAGATGGCAGAGTGGTCGATTGCGGCGGTCTTGAAAACCGTTGAGCTGAGAGGCTCCGGGGGTTCGAATCCCTCTCTCTCCGCTTGAGGTACTCTGAACAAGAGTTCAGAAAACACCAACAAAATCAGTAAGTATCGTAATTTCAATGAGTTACGATACTTTTCTTTTATACCTACACATCTTCTCAGAGTACGTACAGAGGTCGCAAATACTCCCAAAATACTCTCAAATGGCTACAATCTGGCTACACTTTTTCGAGCCGATTGAAAATTGTAGCCAAGAGTACGTAGGGAGTTCGTTTAGAGTACTCATACATTGCTGTTATTCAAAGCATTATGTAGAACTTTGTAGCATGGTTACAGAGGTTTAGTTTTCACGTTTTGGCTACAATTTATGGTCACCGTGGCTACAATTTTTCTCGCCTTGGCTACAACTCTTAAAAACAGATGTGTATGAAGTCTATTTTTAGAACAGCCTTCTATCTTAGAAGCAACTATGTCAACAAGGATGGCAAGACTCCTGTGATGTTGAGAATTTACCTCAACAACGAGCGTCTATCCCTTGGATCTACGGGCATCGCTGTCGTGAAAACACAGTGGGACTGTGTAAACGAGAAAATAAAGGGACGTACTACCGAAGCCCTCAGTATTAACTTGGAGCTGGACAATATCCGCAATGGCTTGCAAAACATTTATCGCAAACTGGAGGATAGCGACGACTTATGCTTGGAGCGTATCAAAACCGAATTCTTAGGGAAGAAAGTTGACATTGACACGATAATGCAACTTTTCGATAAGCACAACGCAGACATCGCACAGCAAGTCGGACTATCTATCGCTCCTGCCACACTCCAGAAGTATAATGTATGTAAGCGTCGCTTTGCTGAGTTCTTACAGCAGAACTACAAACGCTCCGACCTCAAACTATCAGAATTGACCTTTACGGTCATTCGTGAGTTTGACATCTATCTGCGTACCATTGTTGGGCAAAATCCCAACACGGCGACAAAGACTATGAAAACATTCAAGACGATTGTTATCCTTGGGGGTAAGATGGGTGTTATTCATCATGATCCCTTCCTCAATCATCGCTTCCACTTGGAACCTGTCAATCGAGGTTTCTTGACCGATGAGGAGATTCTCAAAATAGCGAACAAGCAACTCGGACTACAACGTCTCGAACTCGTTCGGGATATTTTTATCTTCTCCTGCTTCACAGGGCTGGCTTATATTGATGTGGCCAACCTCACGCCCGACCACATCGTCACTATAGGCGACAAGCAGTGGATTATGACGCAGCGTCAGAAGACTAGTGTTTCGACCAATGTTCTCCTCCTGGACATACCTAAAAGTATCATCGCCAAATATGGCGACCAAACTTATCGAGAGGGGAACCTCTTCCCGATGCTCTCTAACCAGAAGACCAATGCCTACCTCAAAGAGATTGCCGACATCTGTGGAATCAAGAAGAATCTGACCTTCCACTTAGCTCGCCACACCTTTGCAACGATGTCGCTTTCTAAAGGTGTACCTATCGAAAGCGTATCGAAGATGTTAGGGCATACCAACATAAAGACCACGCAAATCTATGCCCGTATCACTAACAAAAAAATAGAGCATGATATGGAGCAACTCGCCGAAAAACTTGATAAATTCAATACTGCTATGGGCATCTAACAAAGACTTGTTTCATCTAAAATCAGAATGATATTATGAATCAGACTAAGAAAGAGCTTTCTTACTTCCGCCTGAAGTTGGAAACTTACCTCAATGATTATCACCCCGAGTTAATGACAGACGCAGCCTTTATTTCGGCTCGTGTCGATGCAGCACTCACCGCTTACTGCGATGCCATATCTCAGGGCTTCTCCCACCTCGAAGCTGAGGCGATGTCGAGCGAAGTCCTTTACCAAGGATTACACTTCTCTAAGCACAATACCCTTGTGTCTATTTTAGAGAATGAGTTCAGCGAAGAATTGCCCGAACCACTACCAGAAAAACTTGCTCCCATTCTACTTGGCAATCAATTCATTCAGGCAGTCTTCGCGAAGTATGACCTCACAGACGACTTCGACGGAAGCACTGAGTACGAGGCTCTCTACACCGAACTCACAGGCACGATTGTCGAGCTTATCGAGAATAACAACTTGCCTACGATGGAGAAGGCTGAAGCATCGAAGTAACTTAATCCTATCGGGAGCATTGGAGCATCAAGAGCCAAGATATACACTCCGCCTCACACGCCAAGAGGCATGCCCTTGTCTTTGTGTTTCGGTGCATCTTGTGGAGCTCTTGACACTCTAAAATGCTCCCGGATATGAATACTCAACTAATGAATCACGATGTTCACAGTCCTATCTTCATTAGGGCTAAGGCTACCAACGATAAGCCTAAGGCAGAGCCAACGAAGAATTCTCGCTCTATCGACTGGAGACGTATCATTGAACTAGTGCTCCTACTCTCAGTTGTTGCCGGTGCAATTTACTTCATCTCGAAGCTCGTTACGCCTCAAGTCGTAACCGTCATCGGCATCTTCGTGGCTTCTTGGTGCTACGCTTCATAGTTCGCACCTTACTACAAATTATCTTCACGCTTCTCGACTACTTCTTCTGGATAGTTGTCTTAGTCGCAATTTTGCTCTGCATACTCTGATATAGTACACGCTTTCCAATCCTCAATATCTTGGTCAGAACCAGGAAGAGTCCCTCTGTGTTGGCGATAAAGTTCTTGTAGCATGGGGATACTCGGGAGCAAGTGAATAAAAATCATAGAAGCATCTCCAAAGATCTTATAGGTGATATTGATAACAACATAATAATGATACTAGATTCAATCAACAAGAGAAAAAGTAAAACTTGAGATGTTGATACTCAGATTCCCTATGATTGTACCTCATTCGCTCTTTAGTCTACACATCATGGCTTAGACAACGATGAGTACCAAAAAAGAATAATGAACTTCATTTGTACACTGTACTTGACGAAGAAAATTTCTGTTGAAGTTTCAATCCCACAAGACCTAATCCAAAAAACACAATCAGACTTAGAAGACCTAATTTTTGGCTCTCAAATGTAGAAGATATAATCCCAAACAAGAGGGGACCTAGAACCGCAGAGATTCGACTAGCAAAAGCATTAAATCCAAAAAACTCTATGGCATCTTCATGTCTTGTTAAATAGCTAGAGAGTATTGCTCGCCCTAAGGCAGGAGTTGTTCCAATAACTAAGCCTACAACAAAGGAAAGAACATAAAATTCAACAGTGTTTGAGACGATCAAAAATCCAAGACTTATAAAAATCCAAAGAATCACTGTGCTGGCGAACATTTTTAGATAGCCAATTCGTTCACTCAAATAACAGAAAAAAATTGTTGAAGGAACTCCAATTAATTGAACGAATAAGAAAGCTGTGAGGATTTCTTTTGCGCTCATTTGTAGAGTTTTAGAAGCAAAGATGGATGTGAAATATACCAAAGTAGACAAGCCATCATTAATGAGGTAGAAGGTTATTAGAAAAAGGAAAATATGTCTGTTTTTTTTCCAGTTTTTTATAGTTGAAAAAACCTTTATATAAGGAGATATACCAAGAGACTCCTTTTTTTTTCGTGCTTTTGTACTATTTATCAGGAAAAAACTAGGGAGAGAGAAAACCAAATAAAAGAGCCCCACAATGAGAAAACATGTCTGATAACTTGAATAATCATTTGGGAGAGTTTTATCCTTTATGATAAAAGCTATAGGTAACATACAGAGAATTCCACCTAAATAACCGAACCCCCATCCTAACCCTGACAGCATAGCGGTCCCTTTTCCTTCAATCTGATTGGGTAGAAATGCATCATATGTGAATTGAGAAAGGTTGAATGATAGCATACACAATGCAAAAATAATCAACAACAAATAGTTGTGATTCAAAGGAGAAATATAACCCAAGAGAAATGTAAGAAAAATTGATGCAGAAGTGGATATAATAAAAAATGTTTTATTTTTTTTGTTTCGGTCCAGCATCGCACCTATAAAAGGAGCAGAAATACCAGCAATAAGCACAGGTAGAGAAACAATAATACTCCAAAATAAGTCACTTACAAGCGGATTAGGTGATAACATCCCTTGATAAAACAAAGGGAACAAAACTGTTGGGATCAACAGATGAAAAGCCGAATTTGCAAAATCATAGGATACCCAAGCAAGGCGAGAAACGGTATTTTTCTTCATTATTCTTGTCAGAGTTTTAATTTCTGTATAAAGAGGAGATCTTCTCAAGAGTTCTCCTTTCTTTTCTGTTTGATAGATATTCCAACAGTACCACAAGTAGAATCTGATATACAAACATTGCTAATGCCCCCTGTTTGTATAAATTGGAACTCTCTATAACTGTATTCCACTCTGGATTATAGAATAAAAGAATGATTGCAATAACAACCACTGCTCCAATTAAAGCAATCCCTCTATATGATCTAAAAGCGATTGCAATAGCAGAAGGAATAAAACTCAGGTAAAAAGACATAGGGCTTCGCCATAAGCCTCCTGTTTCCTGGATCAAACAATAAATAAGAAAAATCGTTATGACTCCTGAGATATATAGGACTATATCTGCGATTGAATTTATCTTCTCAAACTCTTTGCGTATTAGATTTTGAGTCTCAGGACACTGATCCTCATTATTTTCCTTAAGTTGTGGAATAATTTTTTTGTATATCCTACCGTAAAGGAGAAATGCCACAACAAAAGAACTCCCAAGAGAGAAAAGGATTAACAAAATCACCCAAATAATTAGACGATTAGGATTCTCATATTGTATCGGACTGTTTTTAGGATCAACCATTGAACCAATAAAAAAAAGCACAAACAAAGGAAAGACAATTCCTAGTCCACAAACTAACCAGGCAAATGTAATACTTGCCCTATATTTTGTCTCCCAAATAGTGTAATACTCTTGTGGATTCTTTACATACTCTGACATATTGAATTGATCATTGCGTTTAATTGGCTGTTCGTTTTCAACAACTTATTCTCAATCATCTTTTCTATAGAGAAGTTTGCTTTATTTATTGTTTCTTTTATATATATCTGAATTTTCTCATTAGCATTAGGATCAATTGGCCGTTCATTTTTTTGAAAAAAGCAGTAGTATATATTCGAAGAATCTAGATGATAGTTTTGAGCATGCTTTTTTGCGACATTTATATCTGCCAAATCATCTAAAGCTTGATAGGCACAAGAGAAATGATTTATAAACTCTTGTATTTCATCCCATTTATCTTCTTCAAATTTGAACGGCATAAGACCAAACAAAAAAGATAATCGTAGTAAAGCCCCGGTTTTTCCTATTGCGATTTTCTCAAAAAGAGGCAAGGTCATTTCCTTTTTTTCTTCAATGTCAAGCTGTTGAGAACTTACCAAGTTATCTAAGATTTTAATTATATGTTCAGAGTAATTAAAATATTGATTCTCTTTACATTTCAAGTTATAATATGCAAGTGATAGTTGAGCCAAAAAAAAAGCAGCATTCATAGCTTTAGGAATGCCTACCTTTTTCCATAATGCTGTTTTTCCACATCGAATTATACCATTATCCTGAATATCATCAACAATGAGCGTTGCATTGTGTATAAGTTCTACTACACACGCTAGAGGGGTTATTATCTCTATGTCAAAACCTTTTTCTTCAGCCAAACTCAAGCATAAGTAAGCTCTCAATCTTTTACTATGAGCCAATGTCGGTTGGACATTATCTTCCAAGCCACAGTGATAAAGAAGATTATCTCTTAGTTCAATATCACTTGCATAATTCTGAAAAATTTCTCTCAGAGTTGCATCAGTCAGCTTCCGTTTCCGTGATAAAAATAAATCTTCTGTCACGTTGAATCCCTCTTTCATCTATCTGTGGTGTACTTTTAAACAATCATACTATTAAGCTACAACAAATATTCTTTTGTATTCTGTGAGATAAAAGCATCCAAAAACAAGGCTGTATCAATTGAAGGTGTTTAACATACTAAACTGGCATATGAATCCAAGAATAGACTTTTAAATGAGATTATACCCTATTCAAAAAAACTTATTAGAGAGCAAGGCGACACATTCCAAAACTTTGTTTACACAAAAATCCAGAAAAATAGACCTTGGTAACCAAGAAATTTAGTCCATCATATGACTCGCCCAACCTCCTATTCAAGCATTTCTATTATTTCTACACCTCAATATAGCCTCAATCTATTTCAGCTACGATCAACTTACCACAACAAAATTACAAAAGAACTCTGCGTTCTCACAAAGTTAGAATATTATTTGTTTTGTGCAAACAACAATAATAAAACTCCTTGGCATCCGAGTATACCGTTTCAGAAATATGAATAGCGATGTTTACAGCCCCACCTTCATTTGAGCAACCTCCTCTTCTTTTGATAGTGCAATGAAGAAGCCTTCTGCTTCAGCAAAAAAACGTTGCATCATATGCTCTCGTATTATTGAAACCTCGTTATTATTTGCTAGTCCTCATAGGAGGTTTGTTTCTTCCATCCAAGGGCATTACTCCACAAGTTGTAATAGCCATTTCGATACTTATTGGATTCATAGTACTGCGATTTATCGTTCGTTCTCTCTTACAAATCGCTTTTAGCCTCTTGCACGACCTCTTTTGGATTGTTGTATTGGTTGTGATTTTACTTCTTGTGCTATGAAATAGTATTGTCTTTTTAGTTCTCAACATCTTTATAGATGCTTATCTTCTTATCTTGCACGGATAAGCACCTTTTCTCTTTTTTTGTACCTTAAGCCAATAGTGTCCAAAGTATTTAGTTAATCATTTGATATATAGTATATTAAAAATTGATTTCTATATGTGCAAACTTACAAAGAATTTAATGTCAGCCAATTAGGATGTATTCTGAGAAATTATTTAGAACACTATTGGTTTTAAACTTTGCACTTCTATTTCTTTTACCATTCGCTGATTTTATCTTCGTTTGTCCACTTCGGCAGAACTCGAACAAGTTCGCTTCTGCTCTCAGCTATCCAGAACGTTCCACCCTATGCGTGGCAGATGGATGCTGTTTCTTTTTCTTCGCAAAGGTAGTATGGGGCTTGGGCTACCTCAAGGTCAAGCCTATGGTTGGTCTGGAAAATCTCCACACTTGCGCTTCGCTGTGCTCCTCTTCAGGTCGTATTTTCCGTCCAAACCTTGTGTTTGCTTTCACCCCACTACCTCTGTTTTGCTCGAAAAAAGGAATCAGCATACTCCGATCTTTGGACGCATAAAAAAAATGTCACTATGGATAAGCAGAAAATAAATACAACATCTTCGATGAGCAGAAAAGGATATAGCTCCTCCTCTCATTACCGCATAAGTTCGGGGATTGGGGAGCGTGAGCGTGCAGTGGCGACTAAGTTTGTGCAGTGGGAGGTACAACCTTTGGAAACCCTCCGTGAGTGTAAAGCTTACCTCTTGCGCGAAAAACTTAATCATGGCGAAGCGATGAGCCGTGAGGAAAAGGATTGGCTATGTGAAGCCGTGAATAGCAATACTTACTTCCGTACCGCCATCCCCGTGATGGGCTACCGATTTGACTTCTTTGATGTGCTGAAAAAATACTTGGTCAATCAATACGGACAATGGGCTGAGTACTATGCCCCCGACCGTACCAGCCTACGCAAACACCTATGTAGGCACATCAATCAGATAGTAGAAATCCCTAAACATTAAGACGATTATGGCAAATATATGCACCAACCTATTCTACGCATCAAGCGAGAAGGCAGAAACGATAGACGCAATTAGAGCATTTATAGAGGAACACTTCCCCGATGATTGGCATGAGCAAAACGATGACTTCCAGATTGAAGCCGAGCTATACAGCCGTTGGGACTTCCCTAAAAGCCTATTTGAGGACTTGGGCAAGAGCCTAAGTCACGACGGCACTCTCTATATGCGTTGCCTATCCCACGAGCTATGTAACGAATATGCCTGCCTCTCTGTCTATCGAAATGGAGAATGGACAATCGGGAAATAAAGCACCAAAGAGAACAAGACAATGAAAGGAACAGAACAATTCACACGCACCATAGCCGAGTATCTTAATCAAAGAGCAATGACAGACCCCCTATTTACTCCTAACTTGGCGAAGCCCGGCAAGAACATCGAGGACTGCATCACCTATATCTTACAGCAGGTGCGACAGAGCGGGTGCAATGGCTTTGAGGACGATGAAATCTACGCTATGGCAGTCCACTACTATGATGAAGACGATTTAGAAGTGGGTAGCCGTGTAGCCTGCAATGTGGTAGTCAATCACACCATAGTCCTCACCGAAGAAGAGAAAGCCGAAGCACGCAAGCAGGCGATACAGCAGTATCAAACCGAAGAGCTACGCAAGTTACAAGAGCCGAAGCGAGTGAAAGCCAAGGTAAGCATCAACAGCGACCCAATACCCCAACCCTCTCTATTTGATTTATAAGCCTATGAAACCACGAAATAAATTTGAGCAAGCCGTCTTGGCTCAGAGTAAGCACCTCCACCCGATAACCAAGATACAAAAGCAATGGGCATTCCGTGAATGTATCGACCACTTTGCCTACCGCCTACCCAAAGGGAAAAACACTTGTATGGATTGTGGGCATTCGTGGCAGATGAACGAGTCTATCGAGCATTGCATCTGCCCCCAGTGTGGGGCAGGCTTGCAGGTCAAAGAAACCTATCAAAGGAAATTGCAACAGAAGCAGTACTTTACAGTACTAACCACTTCGGGAGGGTATCAAGTCTTGCGTATGTGTCTACTTATTGTGGGTATGGAGAAGGGCTACCAAGCCGTGTCCTCAGTCATTGAGATTGGGCAGTATTGGTGGAGCGAGAGTGGACGACAGACGATTGTCGCCGTACAGAGAATTATGGGGCATTATGTGGATAGCTTTGCCTACTATTCGCCTATGGCTATTCGTAACGAGAATGAAGCCTATCGCTTTATCGCCCATTGCCCCCTATATCCCAAGGTCAAGGCAATAGACACTCTTCGCAGGAATGGCTTTGCAGGCGAGTGCCACGACATCGCCCCCTCTGTGCTTATCCCAGCTCTACTCACGGACAGCCGAGCCGAGACACTGATTAAGGCAGGACGCACGGAGCATCTGCGGTACTTCCTCAGCCGAGCAAGGAAGATAGACGAGTATTGGCAAGCCTACAAAATCACACTGCGCAAGGGCTACGACATCACGGATATTGCCCTTTGGTGCGACTATGTGAATATGCTCAGACGATTAGGCAAGGACACGCACAACGCCCACTTCATTTGCCCCGAGGACTTGCAGGATGCCCACGACACGGCACAGCGAAAGTTGCAGGCACAGCGAGATAAGGAAGCCGAAGCCCAAAGACGACAAAAAGCCATAGAGAATGAGGAGCGCTTTCAAGCCCTCAAATCCCACTTCTTTGGCATAGCCTTTACAGACGGCACGATTGAGGTACGTGTGTTGGAGAGTGTGCAGGAGTATATGGAGGAAGGGCAAGTCTTGCACCATTGCATTTTTACCAACGAGTACTACCTCAAAGAACAGAGCCTTATCCTATCGGCACACATTGAAGGCAAGCGGATAGAGACCATTGAGGTATCGCTTGAAACGATGAAGGTCATTCAATGCCGTGGCTTGCAGAACAAGAACACCGAGTATCACGACCGCATCATAGACCTCGTACACCGAAACATCAAGCAGATACAGAGCCGTGTAGCCTAAGCCCTACCCTTATAAAAAAAGCCCCGAAGCGATTAAACAAACCACTTCGGGACTTCTTTTCTTTGTCTTTGAACCGAGCAGGCGACCTAAAGAAAAGAAGCAAAAGAAAGTCGCAAGGGAGTAAAAACTCTGTAATCAAACGTTATTACCCCTCTTCTTTCAATAATTCATTAAGACGACGATCTACTTCCTTATTGATATTTTCTTCCTTACTTCTTTTTCGTTCGTTATATATCTTCTTATTCTTAGAAAAGAACACTCCGATTACGAAAATAAGCAACCCAATTGCCAGCTCTTTAAGAAGCTCTTTGACCCCAGCAAGCCATAGTATAACAATTAATAATGCTGGTGTCAAGAGTAGTATCACAATCTTCTTAATCCAAAAGGAAATAGACTTTTTACGATATTCAGCCCTAACCTCGGTGTCTATTTTTTTTCTTAAAGCAGACTCTCCTTTACTTGCCTGTATGCGGTAATGTTCCTTGTCACGTCTTTCTGAAGAAAGTTCTTGTTGAGCCTTTGATAGGTCTTCAACGACTTCTATTTTTGCGCCTTGAATTTGCCTTGTCATATCCATTGTGATTATTTCATCAGAAACACCCAATAATCTTTTTCTGTGAATATCTCGTGCAATATTGACAATCTTATCTGATGGAAGTTTCGATATTTGCTCATTTTTCTCCAGCATAATGGATAAGTCTGGAACCGTAAACGTATTTTTACTAGGCTGCAAATTTTCTCGAATTATATTTGCGAATAATATTTTATAATCATCACTAATGGTATGTTTACTTCCATTTAAGGCTAAAACATTCAGCAGGGTTTCTATTCTTATAGCGACTGGTAAATCATTAACAGAAGGTTTCTTCTTTGCATAGGCATTGACAGACACTTCTTGGGAAATGATGAAATATTTACCTGATTCTCTTAAATGGTTTGCGCCACTAATTAATCCAACATCGTGTAGTAATGCATTCTCTTTTTTGTCATGTCCAGTAATACTTCTAAAGATTGCATTTAATTCTTGTCGTTTTGTTTCATCTTGTTGGGCATCCGAGATTCTCCTCTCTAGTGTCCGATCATCATCCAAGAGGCTAATAGGGATTTTTTTATTTATAAAACTTGGTGTTTTTAGCAGTTGTGTGAAGAAAGTCAAGAAGTCATCTTCTGTTGTACAACCTCTTTGTATAGCAGTTTGAAGATATTGGTCATCTGTTTTTTTGAGAACATCCCAGTCATACCGTTCTACAACTTTGAGAGTTTGCTCCTTTTTATATCTTACCGCTGTAAGATATTCTTGCTGGGTTATATATAGAATTCCAGCGTGTATTCCAAACTCAGAAAATACGTTCTCAAGAACTTTAAATGAATTGTAGTATTCACTAGACTCTAACCCGATGTGCATTAATATATTAGTATCGAGAATGCAACAACTATCCTTAAAGGTTTCAATTGTCAAATTATCAATAGAGTATGAGTTCTTTATAAGTTTCGCAGCAAAAGCAGAAGTTCCATATTCCCATAAGAATTCTGTTATATCAGGCTCCTTCCTAAGAATAAGTTCTATAAACTTATTGGCTAATGAATCTTTATCTCTCTTATCAATGAGCTTGTTGTTTAATGTACGCTTTTGAATAACATCTAATATGCTATCTTTACGACGTGCAACAGCACTCACATTGTAACACAAATCAGACATCCAGTCATCTGAAAAAGCATTAAAAAAACACATCATTATATCTGTGAGCCATATTTCTATGTTCTTTGTTTCCGAGAAATACGGCTCAAAAGTTTTGACGACTCGAACAAATCTTTCTCGAGATTCTGCATGAGCTTTTTCTATCTTGTCTCGTTTATTCTTTGATATATAATATTTTTTTTGACGTTTGGATATTTCCTCCCTTTCCAATAAATCGTCTACTAATTCCTTCAATCGTTGCTCGCTTGCATTTTGTACTATTCTTTGATAGCTTTCAAGGATTTCATTGAAAGTCGCATTAGTTTTTTGATAAATTATCTTCACAAGCAATTGAGCCTCATCATTTTTTGCCAAGTAGTTGGTCGTAGTATCTAAACGCAGATATAAAGTACGTAGAATTTCATCCATAAGATGCCTTTTTGTGTATTGACTAAATGCTAACCAAAATACCATACAAATATAACTTATTATAGCCCTAACAAAAAGAAATCTTTTGATTTATTGGATATAGAATAGGGCAAGCTCCGACTTCCTGTATCTAAGTAGTCCACGCAAATCCTAGCCTTTGTAATGGCAAAAGGATAGATACTCCTTATAGTACTCCCTATCCCCTTGCTCAATCTTGCGAAGCAGCTTGCTTTTGCCTTGTTTTCCGTAGCCAAGCAAGCGACCGACACCGACATTGTAGGAGTGCAGCGTCAAGAGCAAGGCATCTTTGCCATAGCCCTTAAACATCTCAAAGCGTTTCCAAAGGTCGGCACGCAAGAGTGAATCGGCTTGTCGCTCCGTCATCCCTGCCGTAAGTTTCTCGCCCTTTTTGAGTTGGTGACCATAGCCGACATAGGGATAATGCTCCTTGCCGTGCCAGCCCTCAAAGTATTTGACGCAAAGCACAGCTCGCTCAAAAGACGGTAAGTCTATCCAACGCACTCGCCTCTGTGCCATAGAGGGCAAAGCCCACAGGCACAGCAGGCAGAATGCAAATATCCATTTAACCATCTTGCTTTTTATCCTCCTCTGCCTTCTTATTATTGAAGGCAAAGGTCTGTTGTTGTACTTTGCCGAAGTTGTCTTCGATATACACATCTATCGTTTGGCGGTCTGCCGACTGCGAAGTGTAGTACAAGCGAAACTCCTCCCTTGTCAAGAGATAGCGGTCATTAGGCTTGAAGACGAAGCCATCGTCCATTCTTAGGATGCCCTTGCCCTCGGGTTGGAAGTAACGGAGGGTGTACCTTGTGTCGGCAAAGTTGCCTGCTCTTTTGAGCGAGCAACGGATTTCGACTGTTTCGCCTTTCTTGATGTCCTTTTGAACGGGCATCGTTTGTAAAGCGAAGTCGTAAGACTGCTGCACATCCAGCTCCCGATTACAAGCAGGTAGACAAAACCCAGCGAAAGTGAGTACCCCCACGACCCACAGCGTATTGAATATTTTCTTTTTCATTGTTCTCTTGTTGCTTAAAGGTTAAACTTAATACCTGCCGATATTGCAGGACGAAAACGATGCACATCTGAACCGATAAGCAGTCGCCCCTGTGCCTTGAGAACAAGGAGCAGCCTATCCGAGAGGAAATACTCTATGGAGCTATGCACCGCCCCGCCATAAACAAAGCGAGAGCGGTCAAGGAGCATTGCCCCATCGGGTAGTAGCTCTTTGCCCTTATTCAGTTCTTCATAACCACCCAAAGCCGATATGCCGCAATAGGTAAAGATATTCTTCCCCCTATCGGAGAGCATGGGATGCATATATCCTACTTGCAGTAGGGCATCCTGCATCAAGACATCGTAGGTTCTATAAGGTAGCGTCTGCTGTTCATATTCGGTTGAAAGGAATAGATAGTTCGCTTGCTTGAGATAGCGAGTGAAGGCGACTCCCACTCCGAACCTCTCAGGTTGAAAGAGTTTCTCTCCTCGAATAAGGAGAATACTCCCCACTATTTCCACTCCTTGCTGTTTAGGGATGAGACGCTGAGCGTATGAGGGAAATATCATAGCTCCTGCGATGAGTAGTAAAAACAGTATTCTTTTCATCACCACTTCAGTTTAAGGTTATCGATACGTCGAGCCAACAGAAGATCCTCATTCTGCACATAGAAAGAGAGCGTGCGACCTCCGTTTCGTTCATAGAGCGTTACTTCGAGTTGTTTATCTTCTGAAAGTGTAAACTGTTCTAAGGCAAAGATGCTTCGGTCGCTACTCTGTCCTTTCACCCACATTATCTGATGATAGGCACGCAAGGGTTGCAGAACATGCTCTTGAATCGCAGTACGCTTAGCAACCTTCTTGTCTACGACCTTAAAGGTGATGAAATCCACTGAGTAGGGCATATTGGTATCATTGTCTATGCGTGTGTGAAAATAGAGCAACCCATTGTGCGCATAAAGCCCACGAAGTAGAAACCTCATTCCGAACTGTCGTATCCCGATATGCTTAATGGTACGCTTGTTACTTTTGTAGATACTCTCCATCATCAGTTTTACAAGTATGGGAGATTCGTTGCCCAACTCTTTGAAATAGATGTCTGCACGATTAGAGGGTAGGCGTCCGTCTGTCGGAGAGAGAAAGTCTTTCATCTCAACGTTGAGCTTCTCGGGCTCTTCGGCATATTTTACGTTGTATGAGTAAAAAGAACCATCCTCACAGATGACACTCATATTTGTTTCGGTCTTTAAGTCTCGAACGGCAGCCTTGACACGTAGTACATTCTCGGCATCCTCCGCCTTGCCTGCAATCAGGTTATTGCTTCCCAAGTCCACATATCGAATGGCCGATGGAAAGATAAGGTGCACCGTTTTGTCGAAGGTAACTTCCAAGCCATAAGGTAGTACGACTCTCCCGTCAGGAATCGCCCTGCTCATTCCTTGAAAGAGATCTCCTGAAGAGAGTAAATGAGCAGGTGTTGTTTCTCTACATTCTTTTTGAGCAAAAGCCGTTAGCCCGAATGAGCAGAGCATCAGGGCTGATAAAATCCGTTTTTTCATTGTCTTTATAATATCTGATTTGGTTGTTATTGAGTTGGTAGCAGAAAGAGGCGATAGCCCCCTTTAAGTGTCACTTTAACGGTACGCAGTTTCTTTTGCAAAAGCTGTGAAGCTCCCTGCATCACACCGCGTGCGGCATCGGAGATGATTTGATCCTTAGCGGAAGATGCAAAGGTGAAGGAGGTACCGACAGTGCCTCCGATGTTCGCCCCCATTTCTTTGAGGGCAGATAGATTCTCAGAGCCGGGGATGTAGATGCCCTCTTGTCCGTCTGTGTCGTAGGCTGAGAGCTTGACGGAGGAGATGTAACCTCCGACCTCGATGCTTTGAACAAGCAGTCGCATACGATTGCCCTCAATTTTAGCTTGAGCCACGATACGGCTGTAGCGAGGCAGAGAGAGAGTATGGAGCCGAGCTCCCTCCGTCAGACGAAGGACAATAATGTCTCCCTCTTGGAGTGTCGTTGTTCTATCCACCACGCATCGAAGAGTGTTACGAAGGGGGGCGGGGCGTTGTGCCGAGAGCGAATGAAACCCAAGGTTACGTTCTCTTCCCGCATATTCGGCAATGAAGGCAGAGTCTGTCATCGGTTGCTCAAGGGAAGAGACCAAATGCTCCCGTTCGGGCATCAACTCCACTTCGGGTAGGGTCGTTGAAGCTGAGGTAACCGAAGTTTCCTCCTTTGCATTGGTAGCTGAAGGGGAATTACTTGGAGGAGTTGCTTGAGTCATGTACTTGGATGCCATTTGGTAACTTCTTTCCATCAAGGCAAGCTGTTTCTCCTCTTCATCCTGCTCGCTCTCTTGCACCTCTAATCGAGCTCGGAGTTCTTCTATCTCGGCCTGCATCGCTTCTCGCTCTTCATCTCTTGGGTCATAATCATAAAAAGAGGAAAGAAGGCGACTGTTTTCCTCGTAGCGTTCCATCGAAGAGGCAACTTTGGAGACCGAGGAGGTATGTTCGGAGTCGTTCGTCTCTTCTCCTTGTCGCTCGAAGTAATCGGAGAGTTGGCCCATTTCACTGCGGGAGATCTCCTCTTGTTCCAAATGCTCTCCCATTTCATAGACCTTGAGTTTATTCTCGGGGAGCTGCTCCACGGAGGCTTGAGGCAACTCTTTATTCAGCCCCCTTTCTTCCTCTGTTCCGCTCTTTTCAGAGGGACGAAAGATAAACCACATAGAGAGCGTAAAGAGTAAGCCGATACCACTATAGATGAGTATCTTCTTAAGTTGTTCTTTCTGTTTCTTTTCCATTGTTACAAGCTAATTGGTACATAATCATATCGAGGCGTACGCTATCTCGTGGGATAGGGCTATCGACAACCTCTTCCACGATGATGTTAGCGGACGATTTCTCCGCCTTGGGTAAAAACAGGTTGGCTATCATGACACAAGAGATAATGAGGTAGAGCAGACTCAGCGTGTAGACAAAAATCTTTCGTCTGCGAGGGCTCATTCTGTCACATCGCCGGCGCAACCAAAGATGGAGACGGAGATAAGCTCGTGTAAATGTCTGTCTCATGGCATCAACGTTTATAGGTTTGTAGATCTCGGTTTTCACGCACAAGAAAATGCTCCATTAAGAAGCCCTGTGGATTGTTATCCGATCGGACGGAGTTCTGAAGCGTGCAAGTTGTAATGAGACTACGCTCCGTAACGTTACTCTGACGCAGGATGAACTGTCGAGCGTAGGTCGTTACCTCATAGGGGTAGCTCTCAAAGTTGCAATGTATCGAGTCGATCTCTATCCGCTGATTGACATTGCCCGATATGGCTCGGTTGTAGTAGCCTTTTTCTGCCAAGTCTTTGTAGTAGTTGAAAGCCGACTTGTCGCAGAGCTGAAAGGCTCGCTCCATATTCCCTTCGATAGCGGCCTTGTCGGGTGCAATCGTAAAGAAGAGTTCGTGAAAGCGTCTGACGTGCTCACGTGCCTCAACGGGGCGATTCATTGCGGCATCCTGACTGAGTGCCAGGATGAGCGACTTGCCTTCATCCAAAACATAGATCTTCTCCCTCTGTTGAGAGGCAAAAGAGTAGGAGGCATGGAGCGCATAACCGCAGACTGCTACGCAGAGCAGTACAAAAAGCAGGGCATAAAGCCGTATCTGCTTGAATGAGGTTTCGATATTGGTGAGTGATTTGAATTCCATAAAAATGCTGTTTGTTCTTCTTTATTAGTTTCCTTTTCCTCTCAGTAGAGCTCCTTTGATACGACCTCCGATGTTACCGATAGAAGCACCTGCCCCTGCAGCAGCGGCTTTTCCTCCGAGATAAGCTCCCTGAGCTCCTCGTTGAGCCGTCTGATTCACATTACGTCCATAAGAACCGATACCTCCTCCTGCTTCGATAATCCATCCCGAAACGGTCGGAACAGAGAAGTAGCCGATGATACCGATAAGGAAAAAGACCATATAGTACCAACTGCCCACTTCAGGGATGTAGTTGGGGTCACTTAACAGGGCGATGTCTTTCTGAATCATCAAGATTTGAATCTTTGTCAGAAGGGCTGTCAAGATGGAGCTGACAGGTAGCCAGAGATAGACTGAGATGTAGCGTGAAAACCATGCAGTCAGTGACCCCGAAAGACCATCCCACACGGCAATGCCGAAAACAACCGGACCGAGGATGGAGAGAACAATCAAGATGAAAGTGCGGAGTGTGTCGATGACAAGACCGGCAGCATGAAAGATAAGCTCCAAAAGGTCTTGCACCTTTTTCATGAACCATCGCTTGGTTTGGTAGGCAGCACGTTCGGCATACATCCCTGCAATGGTTACGGCATCTTCGGGACCGATAATACCCATCTCTTCTATCTTTTGGTCAAACTTCTCATTCGAGACGAGATAAGCGGTTTCGGGATTACGCAGGTAGGCCTCCTCCTGCAGTTTGTTACGTTCTGCAGTCAGTTTGTCAAGTGTTCCCTCCTGCTTGTGTACCATCTGTTCTGTGCCTTTCACCACGGGAGAGAGAACTGCATTCATCGTACCAAGTACCACCGTAGGGAAAAACATGATACAGAAGCCCAAAACAAAGGGGCGAAGCAAAGGATAGACATCTATCGGCTCGGCTCTTGCCAGTGACGACCAAACACGTATGGCAATGTAAAACAGAGCTCCCAAGCCCGCTATCCCCTTGGCAATACCTGTCATCTCCGAGGCCAAGGGCATCATCTCCTGATAGGTGGAACGAAGCAGTTCGTGTAAACTTGAAAAATCCATGGCTTACCAGTAACGTATGTCTGAACTTCCATATAGGGATCGTACCTGCTCAAGCTCTCCCTTTTGTCGTGCTCTCACATAGCTCACGGAGATATTCTTTCGAGTGTAGTACGACACCAAAGAGCGATACTCTCGAACGGTATTATAGATGCGGTCTATCATTTGCATCCGCTCGCTGTCGTTCATAGAGAAGACATTGCTCTTAGCAACGGATTTCAACTCCTTCAGACTCTCTCCGCTCAGTTCCAGAAGTTTGCTGTAGCCTGAAGCCATGGCAGCCAGCTCAGTAGGACGGAAATTCGTATCACTGAGCATCTTTTTATAGGAGGAGACATAAATCTCTGAAATATCACCCACCATCAGGATGGTCTCCTTCACTTTGTAGGCATCGCCGATGAGGTTATTCACCTTTTTGAGAGCATCGTAATATTTCTTGGTGTCATTGTAGAGTTTCTCCACCTCCTTGAAACCGTTCAAGGTGTTCTTGACCGTCTTGGAGGCTGTGGCAATCTCTTTGACCGTATTGGCAATATTTCCCGCAAAGTTCATAGGGTCACTTACGACCCACTGAGCATGGGCTTGTGTAGTAAAGAGGCTCAATCCAAGGAGAGCCATAAGGATGTACTTTTTCATAGGTTACTGTTGTTTAAGGGTTTTACTTCTGTCGTTTCTCCATGACCAAACGACGGATAGCCATTTCGATGTCTCCTCCTAATTCTTCCGAGAGGCGCATCACTTCGAGCTTTTCGGTCTCTTCGGTCGTGTAGGTGAGGTACTCTTCAAGCGATACCTCTGTCGCATAAACCGCACTCTGCATACCACCCAAGCCTATCCAAACTTCCTTGTAAAGACGGTTGGGATCGTTGTTCTGATTGATGGAGAGGATTTGGCTCTTCTCCTTTTCAGAAAGCCCTAACATAGCCTGTATGCCGTCGAACTTGGTCATATACTTACGCTGGTCGAGCAGGATCTTGCAATCGGAATTGTTGATGATACTCTCCTTGACGATGGGTGACTGAATGATGTCGTCCACCTCCTGCGTGACGACAATTGCCTCACCAAAGAACTTTCGGACGGTCTTATACAAATACTTGATGTAGTCCGCCATATTGGCCGAAGCAATCGCCTTCCATGCCTCCTCGATGAGTATCATCTTGCGGATGCCTTTGAGGCGACGCATCTTATTGATGAAGGCTTCCATGATGATGATCGTCACCACGGGGAAGAGGTCTTTATTATCCTTCACCGCATCAATCTCAAAGACGATGAAGCGTTTGCTGAGCAGGTCGATGTTCTTATCCGAGTTCAGCAAAAAGTCGTAGCGACCGCCTCGGTAGTACTGCTTGAGGGTCGTTAAGAGGTTGTTGATGTTGAAGTCGGAGAGGGTAACCTCAATCTCTCGCTTACCCATATCCTCTCGGTACACATCACGCAGATACTCGTAGAAGGTATTGAAGCAGGGAGTAATGCTTCTATCCGAACGAATGAGTTCGATATAGGCATTGACAGCCGAACCAAGCTCCCCCGCCTCGGTCTTGGTAATCTGTTCCTCCGCACTCTTCCAAAGAGTCAAAAGCAGGGTGCAGATACTCTCTCGTTTCTCCACGTCAAAGAGATAATCATCCGTATAGAAGGGGTTGAAAGAGATGGGATTCTCATCTGTGTAGGTGAAGTATACACCATCCTCGCCCTTCGTCTTACCATGGATGAGTTCACACAAGCCTTGATAGGAGTTACCCGTATCGACAAGCAGGACGTGTGCTCCCTGCTCGTAGTACTGGCGTACCATGTGATTTGTAAAGAAACTTTTGCCACTCCCCGACGGACCAAGAATGAACTTATTGCGGTTGGTGATGATACCTTTTTTCATCGGCAGATCAGAGATGTCCAAGTGTATGGGCTTACCCGACAGGCGGTCTGCCATCTTGATGCCAAAGGGAGAAAGTGAGTTCTTGTAGTTTGTCTCGGCTGTGAAGAAGCAGAGCGCAGGCTCGATGAAAGTATAGAAACTCTCTTCCGAGGGGAAGTCGGCAGCATTGCCGGGGATGCCTGCCCAGTAGAGCGTAGCCACATCAATGGTGTTGTGTCGGGGCTTGCACTCCATAAGAGCCAAGGCACCCCCCACATCGTTCTTGATCTGTCGCAGTTCCTCGCTGTCACTACTCCATGCCAGTACATTGAAGTGGGCACGGATGGAGCAGAGACCCTGAGAATGGGCGACATTGAGGTACTCTTGCAGCCACTCCTCGTTAATCTGGTTGCTACGGCTGTAGCGAGCCAAGGAGTGCATATTCCTTGCCTGCTTCTCGAAGCGTTGCAGGTTGGCATCGCTATCCTCAATGAAGAGGTATTGGTTGTAGATGTGATTACATGGAAGCATCAGCCCTACGGGCGAAGCAAAGGAGAGGCAGCAGTCACTGCGGTCGGTGGATAGTCGTTCGTAACGGCTATCCGTGCTGACAGTCGTTGGCAGGTCGTCCGTGTCGCTGAGAGTGTGCAAGCAAAGCCTATTGTCGCCCACACGTACAAGGTCGGCACCCAATCGGATGTCCTCCAGCGAAGCATGATGCTCATCGGAAAGAGAGAAATAACGGTCAAGTAAACCGCTTTTCTCCTTTGTCCCCACAAGCTCCTCTTCCGTCATACGCTCTAAACGAATGAGCATTGTGTCGTTGATGATGCGCTCAAATTGATCAACGGCTTCCATAAACTTGAAGACAGAGTCTTTATCCTCAATATCTTTGGGGACAAGATACCCACGGCAGAGAGTAGAGAAATTGCTCTGCTGTGCCATACGCTTCTTATTGCTTTTGGTAAGGAAGAGATAGACCGAGTGGTGCAGATAAGGACGCTCATTAAAGTGTCGCTCCGAAGAGCGAGCAAGGAAGCTCAACCCACTCTCTGCGAGCTTACCTTGGTATTCTTCCGTGATGAACCAATCCTGCTTATGCACGATGCTGTAGTTGGGCAGCACCTTAACCGCCTTATGCCAAGCCGAGTGCATCGCTTCATATTCGGCCGAAGTCACCGTGAAGAGTTCGGGCAGTTCCACCCGAAAAGCAACGGTGATGTCGGCTTCCTTGCTCACGATGCACCCCTGCTCAATCGATAGTAGGGGAAACTTCGCTTCCAGAGTGCTCATCTTACTGCTGTTTCTCATCTTGTCGTTTGTGATTTGAGGTTACGAAAGAGGTGGCAAACGGTACGTCGGTTCAAAAGGTAACGAGGGAGGGAGCGTACTGCTCCGAGCTTCATCAGCCCATGTTCACCATACTTGCGGTTCATAGCGAATGTTTGCCACACCACCAGCGTGGCACCCAATACGCCTATGCCAAGGCAAACGAGCTGACTAATGCCCAAGAGATACAGCACGACCACGACAATGAAAGTCCCCAGAAGCCCTCCTGCAAAGAGAAAGAGGTATTGAGCTTTCAAGCCCTTGAACTCCACTGTGTGTCCTACACCTTTATTGATTTCCCAAGATCCCATTAGAGGAAGAAGCTTCTAAGGATGGTGGCAGCCACGATAAGGAAGATACATGCCCCAAACCAAGAAGCAGCCGTCTTACTTGTGTCAGGGTCTCCCGAGCTGTCGAGTAGGTCAGCCCCATTGCTGGGGCTTTCCCCTCTAAGAACCGTACGTGATACTTTCGCATCATACGGCTCAAGCAACACACGTAAATGATGTTGATATTCATTCAAGTGTCTCATTTTCTACCAATTTTAAGTTTCGACATTTTTGTTTTGCAAGATGTATGGACAAGTTTGTAATCCTTTTTGCCCCCGATGATACTTTCGGTTATACTCCAAGGTCTCTCCCTGTCTATACGTTCACCACAGAAAGGGCATGTTCTGTTCTGCCTTTTCCAAATCCTCACGAGGCTTTCCCTGCCCTTGAGCGTTTGCTTCATACGATAGGTCTCACGCCATTCGTAGTAGGACTTGTCGGCAGGGTCATAGGGATTTGCGTAGTGTCTGACCTTGGCGAACTTTTCATGATGAATGTCAGGAAGATATGCTAATGTGATTTGACGCATCTTCGAGCGTTCCTCCATATCTGCCACAAAACGCCATTTCCGTCCGTTTACGGTCTTGAAATACTTATCCTTAATCCAACCCTTACTCTTGTTTGAATGTCTGCGTCTTGCCCATTGCCATAGTTTTCGATGAATTTCCCAATCCACCCGATGAAATGTCTCTGCGGACGTACCATATTTATAATAGTTGCCCCAGCCCGTTATAATCGGGTTCAACATTTTGATGAGTGAATGCTGTTTGGCAGTCTTGTTGCTTTCTATCACCTTGCGGATTTTGTCGCAGAAACGTTTCTTGGCATCGCCTGACGGCTGTGTGAGCAGTGTGTTGTTGGGGAACTTGCGGATATTGAAACCGAGGAAGTCAAAACCCTCACTGATATGTGTGATTTTCGTCTTTTCTTCCGACAGTGTCAATCCACGCTCCGCCATGAAATTGCGCACGAGTGGCAGGATGACTGTTTCAATGGTCTCTCTGTCCTTTGCCGTTACGATGAAGTCGTCTGCATAGCGTACCAGATGTATTTTGGGAACAATAGTTTTATAATTCTTCTTATACTTTCCGATGCAGTTTTCCAAAAGCGATTGTAAACCGTCAAGAGCCATGTTTGCGAGGGTCGGCGAAATGATACCTCCTTGTGGCGTACCTTCTTCCGTGGGGAAAAGTTCGCCGTTGAATATGAACCCGCATTTGAGCCATTTTCGTAGTATCTCCTTGTCCGTTGGGACATTGTTGAGAAGCCACTCGTGGCTGATGTGGTCGAAGCAGCCTTTGATGTCTCCCTCGAGTATCCATTCGGGCGCACACGTCCGAGAGAGCAGGATGAAGCATTGCTCTATGGCATCATGAGTGCATCTGTGCTTGCGGAAACCGTATGAGTGGGTGTCACCCGTGGTCTCTGCAATCGGGTCGAGTGCCATGAGATAGAGAGCCTGCATAGCCCTGTCTTTCATTGTCGGTATGCCCAAGGGGCGTAGTTTGCCGTTTTTCTTCTCGATGTTCACCCTGCGCAGTGGTTGCGGTTGGTAACCACGGCGTTTGAGTGAACCGATGGCTTTGGCTTTCGCGAGCGGTGATGACCATACAGCCTTGTCAACGCCTGCGGTATCTTTGCCTTTGTTGGTAGTAACTCGCTTTACAGCCAATGCCTTGGCGTAGAACGAGTGGGTAAGCGTCCATTGCAAGGCTCTCACCTTGTTATGTCTGCCTTCCCTCTGAGCCTTTACAATACGTGCTTGCAGCTTTTGAACATACATCTCCGCCCGTGTCCAGTCGATTTCCGACCAGAGTGTGTGGAGGTTTCTGTTTTCAGGCGCACACAATTCTTTCGTCTTGTTCATTTGCATTCCTTGCTTTAAAAGTTCTGTAAACTATTTTGTAAAGTGTTACCATACGGAAGTCTGCCCACTTTCGTGTCGGATGATGTCGCCCTTGCCACACGTGACCGAGGCTCAATCCGTATCCGTTCCATTACAGAACGGCATTCGCTTTTTCCGCTTTCCTATACCCGCACCCCATGTAGGCTCACCTTACGGTTTGCTTACCCATTAAGATGGGAGAGATACGGGCTTACCGTGTTTTACATAAGTGACAAATAAGCAGGTTAGGTCCTGTCTATTCCACCGGCAGTGCTTCATGTCCGTGTGTCCCCAAAATTCAAGGGAACAGCCGACTGCTTACCTTTTTGGTTCGAGCCTGTCAATACCTTTGGCTCGCTATACTTTACGATGTTTATCGGACAGTTCACTTTCGTTGACCATACCGCTAAGCCAAGCTCCTCGTGCTGAATGGTATTATCAGCCGTTGACTTCCCCTCGCGGTTCAGTCTCCTCCTTTCGGAAAGGCTACCTTGTCGGGACAGCTTCGTACAAAGGAATTACTCCCCATGCACGTGTCCGTAGGCTACTCCAGACGGAACTGGAGGTGTAATCAGGATGTTACACAATCACTTACGCAACTTCACGTCGCACGAACTTATTGTACACCTTGATTCCCCCAATCAAGCCGACCACGGCTCCAACGGCATAAATCAATTTGGTACCGGGATCGAAATAGCTCGTCACCATTTTGGTGGCTTCGTTGATACCGGCCATACCGTTGCCCTGTGCATAAGCTCCTGCCGTCGCAGTGGCGATAAGGAGCAACATCAATGCGATTTTCTTTCTGTTCATGTTATTGGATTTATTGTTATTGATTATGAATAGTTTGTTCTCTGTTGTGTAGGGAGGTCTGGATGGGGAGCACCCCTGTAGCTCGTTTTCATGGTACTACTTGCGTGTAGCCTTCATGTGCTACCCCATCCATTACTCCGCTTGTGTTTTAGAGGTAATAGTCTAAGGTTCTTTCGTTGTCTCCTTGAGGTTCTTGTCTTGGGAGGTGTTCCGTTTTTACCATATCGCTTTGTATTTGAGCTTCTTCTGCACGACGCATGGCTTCCAAGAACTTGGTATGCTTCGATTCTTGTGCCTTGAGATTTTCCTTGTACTTCTCAATCAAGTCAGTGCCTTGCACTTTACCGAGGGTTGCCTGAACTTCTGCTTCATCCTCTTCATCGAGAGTGTCGTCATGTTTGCTCCAGCGTCCCATGCGCACAAGGTCACGGGCAAGAATTGCCGATGGAGAAACCTCCGGAGTCGGATCGGGAGTGAACATCAGTTCCTCTCTCAAGACCTCATCCTCATCAACGGTGTCCATGGTATAAGCGACATGGAGTTCGTTCTCTGCCTCACTAATCGTGGGTACTTCTTCGGTTTTCTCTTGCTGCTCCGACACCTCGGACTCCGCAAAGTTATTGGCATTTTCAAGCGCTTTTTTGGAGGAGGAAGTCTTGGGAACTTTAGGGAAATCCGAGGGACTAAGCCCCTTGCTTTTCCCCACCAAAACATGTAGTTTCTCCTCTCTGTTCTGCTCCTCCTTAGGAGCTGCTTGCCCTTGCTCCTGCTTACCCATTCGAGAGAATTTGGAGCAGTAAGTATAGAGAATGAGGAGTAGCACCCAAATGATAACCAAGAGAAGCAGGACATTCAATAGTATCGTTTGCATCATTACAAGTCTAAATTGATGGTTGGATTGCGTTTGTACTGTGCCGCTGTTTTATTAAGCATCGCCTGATGTTCTTTGAGATGCTCCAAGAGGATGTTCTCTATATAAGCTGTAAGTGTCGCTTTGGAGCGGACGTCACGAAGGACATCTCGGAGTGTTTGCAGAATCTCCCCATGGATGGTGAAGCCAGATTTCCCGATACCATCACGAGAGGGGGCAAAGAAGCGTTTTTGGTACTCTTGAAAAGAGCATCCGCTCTCCTTGTTGCCCTTAGATCTTGTCATCGTAGGTATAGCATCCTCCGATGTCTCCTCTGTCGGTATCGGAGCCTCTTGTAGCTCTAACTCAACGGGGTGGTCGAAAAAGGGGGACTCCTCTGCACTACGCTTCGTAACCCCGATATCGCCCATCTCTTGGAGTTTGGCACTCAATATTTTTTGTCGTTTTTCTTGGATGGAAGGCATGATTTATTCAAGGATAAGGTGAAAACGTTGGAGAACCTCCTCTACCCATTCATCTACCCCTGTGGATAGACGAAGGGCAGGTACGGGTGGTAAATAAGAACTGCGGAAAACGCCTTTGACGCCTCCCTGACCTAATTCTCGAGAAAACTTCACCGAATGGTAGATACGGGTATCAAACAGGTTGATCTCCTCCTCTTGGGCATATTTTGTATAGTGGTCGACAACCACAGGACTGGCACTGCGATTGATTTTATTCCAAAGAAGCAGGAGGTCTCGAATGCGTGCGTCTTCAAAACTGAGACCCAAGTCCCGAACGGTTTGAGCATAGGCAAAACCGGATACCAGAGACTGAGGATCGGCTTCTATGGGGGAGATGATATAATCCATCTCTATGGAGAGCTGTAAAAGGGCTTCTGTACCGGCATGCCCCGGAAAGTCAAAGATGACCAACCGTTCCTTTCGTTCCGAGCTTTCCAGATACTTTTGGACATCTTTCAAGGCCGCATCAGGGGTGGAGCGTAAAATGGGATAAGCCAGATGCCCAAACTTGGTAAAATAGACTTTGAGCTGTTCGCTCAGCTCCTTGGAAGCTTGAATGAGATTGCGTTCCCGCTCTCGAAGTTTATAGAACGATTCCTGCGTACCGTCACAATCGACCACTACGAGAGGGAGATGCTTCTCATAGTAAAGTATGGAGGCAAGGATTTCGGCAAGAGAGCTCTTGCCGACACCGCCTTTTTGTGAGGCGAAGCCCAAATAAATGGGAGCTTGCATAGGGAGTGTTTTCATGTCAGATAACTGTTTACGGAAATAACTGATTCTTGGATTTAGTGACCGACCGATGCTCTGAGGTTGATTCGTTAGTGAATAGATAACTCAGTCTAAACTAAGCGACTGAAATCTTGATTAACTGACGGATTCAATAACTGCTCTACATCGTGACTTTCCTACTTTTGAACCGACTTACAAACGGAGGTCGGTTGGTCTATTCTGAGTTAGGTCGGTCAGTCGGTTCTGACCTAAATCCGCTGCAAAATAAGTTGGTAAATCAGTCGCTTTCAACCCCTCGGGAAGCATCGGGAAATAGCAGGATATTCTCGGAATATCCCTTATGATGAGACTGTTACAACAAGCCTCTAACTTTGCAGAGGAATAGAAAATGGAGAACTATATCCATCGAAGTAGCCCCCGAAGAGGGTGGATGCTTCATCAGCATCATCTCTTGATACCGGCAAGGTGTGTCTTTGTCCGACAAACTCCGTTTCTGCCGACAAAGCCCCCTTGCCTCGGTGCGAGGAGAAAATGACTCCAAAGTCGTCATTAACCAACAATACAGCCATGAATGAAAAGATAGAACGTTGGGATAGGTGGGATACTCGCCTACCCAATCCCAAAGACCAACAAAAGGTCATTGCTCTCTTCCACAAATCGGGAGCAGAAACAAAGTCAGACTTCGTGCGTGCCCGTCTTTTGGGAGAGAGTTTTAAGGTCATTACCGTAGACAAATCAGCCGTGGAATACTATCGTAAACTCTCCGAACTCACGGCACAAGTTCATAAAATCGGCATCCTCTACAATCAAGTTGTGAAGGCAATCAACAGCTACCACTCGGTGAAAACAGCTCAACTTTTGCTACAAAAGTTGGAGCAATATGCTTCACAGATTATTGCCCTACAAGAGCAGGCAATAGCCCTTACTATAGACTACCGCAAGCGATGATTGCGAAGATTTCCGGCACAGCAAACCTCGGAGGAGCACTCGGCTACAACTTCAAAAAAGTGGAGGCTAAGGAGGCGACAATACTCTTGGCTCAGGGGTTGTATCAGAATACTAGTGGCAAGTACACAATGAATGAAATTCTTGCCGATATGCAAGCACTTATCCCCCAAAAATGCAGGACGAAGAATGTGGTCTTTCACTGCTCTCTCAATCCACATCCCGATGAGAAACTATCGGACGATATTCTTGCTCGGATAGCCCAAGAGTACATGCAGGCACTCGGCTATGGCAAGCAGCCCTATATCATCTTTAAGCATAACGACATTGCACGCGAACATATTCATATCGTATCACTACGCATAGATGGAAAGGGGTGCAAGCTGAATGACCAATTTGAGAAGAGACGAAGTAAGAAGATAGCCGATACCTTGGAACGCAAGTATGGCTTGCTTCCAAGTACAACTCAAAGAAAAGATCAGATAGAAACGATTCAAGGTGTGGAACAGGGAAAAGTCAATATAAGGGAACAGATCGCCTCTGTTGCCCGCTCCGTCATTTCTCACTACCATTTCTGCTCTTTGGGGGAATTCAATGCAATTCTTACTAAGTATAAGCTTACCGTAGAGGAAGTGAAAACGGAGTATCGAGGAAAGAGATACAACGGACTGGTCTATGTCCCAATAGATGGTAAGGGGAGTAAGATAGGTACACCTATCCATGCCTCAGAAATTGGACGAGGGGTAGGCTATTCTGCTGTTCAACACAAGATACAGCAATCCAAACAGAACATTAAACCGCTTATGGCGAACATACGACAAAGGGTCTTACAGGTGATGAGAACTTCTCCCCGAACGGAGGAGGAGCTACATCGTAGACTAGAGAATGAAGGTCTACGAGCAGTCATCAGGAAGAATAACAATGGTCGTATCTACGGCATCACTTTCATTGACGATAAGTCAGGTGCGGCTCTCAATGGCTCTCGATTAGGAAAGGGCTATGGAGCCAATCAATTTGAAGCCTATTTCTCTGACTTGACGCACAACCACTTCTTAAACGAAGAGCTTTATGGCCAAATAGCAGCCTCAGAACAAGTCAACAAGCAACTTACACAGAGCCTGCTAGTACAAGAAAAAGCGGGCGATAATCTCATTGATGAAGTCCTTGAAGAGCTGGTAGGTGACACATCTCTACCAATAGGCAATGATGATTGGAAAGAGGTGGCTTGGCAACGCAAACTCCGCAGGCAAAACAAAATCAGACTAAAGCGAAGAAAAGGCTAAATGAACAGCATTATAACACGATTCGAACACCATTCAAATGATATTAAAACTATGGCACAAGAAGATGATTTGAGAGCCCTTGGTAAAATTATGGACTTTATGAGAGGATTATCCGTGATATTCCTCCTCATCAACTGTTATTGGTTCTGCTATGAAGCCTTTCATGAGTGGGGCTTTACGCTGGGCATTGCAGACAAAATCCTGATGAACTTTCAACGAACGACAGGATTATTCTCCTCTATCCTTTGGACAAAGCTCTTTTGTGTGGTCTTCCTCGCCCTCTCTTGTCTCGGCACTAAGGGTGTCAAGGAGGAGAAAATCACTTGGCCAAAGATTTGGGTAGTCCTCGCTGTGGGCTTTGTCTTCTTTTTCCTCAACTGGTGGCTACTAGCTTTGCCCATCGGCAAGATCGGAGCAGCTTCGCTCTACATCTTTACCCTCTCAGTGGGCTATATCTGTCTCCTCATGGCTGGAGTATGGATGAGTCGCCTGCTCAAAAACAACCTCATGGACGATGTTTTCAATGTCGAGAACGAGAGCTTTATGCAGGAGACACGGCTAATGACCAACGAATACTCGGTCAATCTGCCGACACGCTTTTACTACAAAAAGCGATGGAACAAGGGCTGGATTAACATCGTCAATCCCTTTCGTGCCTCGATGGTACTCGGTACGCCTGGCTCGGGTAAGTCCTTCGCCATTGTGAACAACTATATCAAGCAGCAGATTGAAAAGGGCTTTGCCATGTACATCTACGACTATAAGTTCCCCGACCTTTCGGAGATAGCTTACAACCACCTGCGTCATCATCTCGATGCGTATGAAGTGAAGCCCCGATTCTATGTCATCAACTTTGATGACCCACGCAAGAGCCATCGCTGTAATCCCATCAACCCAGCCTTTATGACCGACATCTCAGACGCCTACGAGTCAGCCTATACTATTATGCTGAACCTTAACCGCACATGGATACAGAAGCAGGGGGATTTCTTTGTGGAGTCGCCTATCATTCTCTTAGCTGCGATTATCTGGTATCTCAAGATTTACGACGGTGGCAAGTATTGCACCTTTCCGCACGCTATTGAGTTTCTTAACCGCCCCTATGCTCAAATCTTTCCTATCCTCACAGCCTACGATGAACTCGCCAACTACCTCTCGCCCTTTATGGATGCTTGGGAGGGCGGGGCACAAGATCAATTACAGGGGCAGATTGCTTCAGCTAAAATCCCACTCTCTCGTATGATTTCACCTGCCCTCTACTGGGTCATGACAGGAAATGACTTCTCGCTCGACATCAATAATCCCAAAGAGCCGAAGGTCTTGGTCGTAGGTAATAACCCCGACCGACAGAATATCTATTCCGCGGCACTCGGATTGTACAACAGCCGTATCGTCAAACTCATCAATAAGAAGAAGCAGCTCAAGTCCTCCGTCATTATTGACGAGCTACCCACCATCTACTTTCGTGGGCTGGACAACCTCATTGCCACGGCTCGAAGCAACAAGGTAGCCGTATGTCTCGGTTTTCAGGACTTCTCTCAGCTCACTCGTGACTACGGTGACAAGGAGAGCAAGGTGATTCAGAATACTGTGGGTAATGTCTTCTCTGGTCAGGTCGTGGGCGAAACAGCCAAGACTCTCAGCGAACGTTTCGGTAAGGTACTACAGCAACGACAATCGATGACCATTAACCGCAACGACAAGTCTACCTCTATCTCCACACAGATGGATAGCCTTATTCCTGCCAGCAAAATTTCCAACCTCACACAGGGTATGTTTGTCGGCGCGGTCTCCGATAACTTTGACGAACGCATCGAGCAGAAAATCTTCCACGCAGAGATTGTTGTCGATGTTGCTAAGGTATCAGCCGAGACCAAAGCCTACGAGCCGATCCCCGTCATTGCCGAGTTCACAAACAAAGATGGCTCCGATAATCTCAACGAGACCATCGAAGCCAACTATAAGCGAGTAAAGCAAGAGGTGCTAAGCCTTGTGGATACAGAAATCAGGCGGATTAAGGCGGATCCGCTATTCTGTCACTTAATCCAGGTGTAATATCTTTACTTCTTAATAACGATTGTTCTTGTGCTTTTCTAGAAACAAAAGAAACCAACAGGTAAGAAATTTATCCCAATTGACACTGTGGTATATTGTAAGCCCTTAAATGGTTCATTGGTTTGTAGGGTTTAATTTGGGCTGAAAGTTTATTTCTCATCCGACGGCAAACGCTCTCGAAGCCATTCTACAACCCGAGCGACCTCTGCCAGGTGTTCACCTGGGATTAGACCCTCTTGCGTAAGACGCTCCAGATCACTCAGACAGCCGTGCCCAAAGGTTTTGCCTTCGGCTGACGGGTTAGGCAGGCGTACTAGTGCCTTGTACAGCTCCCAAGCCTCTGGGTACTTACCCTGTAGGAGTAGTGCTGGAGCGAGATGGTGTTGCTCTCGTTTTTATCCTGTGCCAAGCGTTTGTTTACCTCAAGGGATCTAAGCAATAGGCTTTCTGCCTCCCCATAATCCTTGAGTTCCTTATAATTACTCGCAAGACTCTGTAACGCAATAGACAAGTAACCTAGATAGCGCTCAGGATCCTGCTCGGCCAGCTGCTCGCAGATAGCTAATGCCTGCCTGTGGTACTCCGCCGCCTTGGCATAGTTCCCTTGGGCATTGTAACTACCCCCTAGCCTATTAAGACTCCTTATCAAAGCAAACTGATAGACCGAGGAGGGATTTCCCTTGGCGAGCTGCTCACGTATAGCGAGCGCACGGCTGTAGTACTCCACCGCCTTGGCGTAATCCCTTTGCTCACTGTAGTTAGCCCCCAAGTTATTAAGGCTGCTTGCTAAGTCGGACAGATAAGCCTTCGGATTCTCAGACGAGAGCTGTTCATAGATGTTTGCTGCTTGTTGGTAGTACTCTGAGGACTGGGTGTACTCTTTGAGCTTGTTAGCTCTGAATCCCAGATCGAATAGCACTGATACAACTTTAGACCGATAGGTCTTAGGATTCTCTACGCTCAGCTTCTCATATATGGCTAAAGCTCGACAGCCAGCCTCTAGAGCCTTGCCATAATCCTTCTGATCGTTGTAGTTAACTCCTAGGTTATTGAGGCTACTCGCCAAGTCGGGCAGATAGACCTTCGGGGTTTCAGAGGCTAGTTGCTC